>WGSN01000004.1:0-128794 GCA_014871645.1 Collinsella sp. | reverse complement strand
TTTTAAGGGTGGTTCTGATTTCACGTCACCTTGTCTCAAATGCGGCCCGCTCGCTCATATGACCCAATCCGCTGTCAAGAGCCACAATGGCCCCGCCGACCGCTTGCAATCGGTCGGCGGGGCCTGCCGTTGAACCCGTCCCGGTCCGCCCCCGGCATGTCGTCGACGCCTTCGGCTCAGTCTCATATCCGCGGATACCGCTCTGGCGGCCCGCAATCCTCTCCTTCGGCGGGGGTTCCCCAAGTCTGTCGACGCGAATGCGGCGACCGCCGCGCGCACAGCGAGAACGGGGGTATCCCCGAAGGCTGCCCGGCTCGCCGGGACGGGGGCTATGTCTATTCGCCGGCCTCCCGGCACATCATGCCGAGGGCCCACAGCCACCTCACGAGCTCGGCGGCGGTGGCGGCGTTCGCCTTCGCCTGGGGCATGCCCCTCTCGAGCATCTCCTCGCGTCGCCGGGGCAGGCGCTCGGACCCCTTCCTCCCGTGCATCCTTATCTCGAGCGGGACTCCGGAGCCCTTGGGCATCAGCTTGGGCTGGTGCCCGGCCTGGGCGTAGCGCCAGGACCCCTCGACCGCCAGCCTCCTGACGAGCGCGTTGCCGGCCCCGCTGATTCCGCCGAGTCGCACGGAGTCGGCGCTCGACCTCTGCTTCGGGGCGAGGCCGAAGTAGGCCGTCACCTGCCTGCCGGAGCGGAACCTCGAGAAGTCGCCGACCTCGGACGCGAAGGCGGCGGCGAGCACGAACCCGCACCCCTTGATGGACTGGAGCGCCTCGACCTCGGCCGAGAGGGGGCCCGCCGCGACGGCGGCCCTGTATTCGGCGAGGACGGCCTCCCTCGTCTCGTCGGCCGCCTCGACCTCGTTCCTCAGCGCCGCGAGCGCCCGGATGCCGCCGTCGTCGGCGGGGCGTATGCCGTCGAGCCACCTGAGGAAGCCGTACGTCCAGTACTTCCGGGGGTTGCCGGCCGGCGTCGTGCCTCCGTAGACGTAGCCGCGGCGGGCCAGGAACGCCAGGAGCCGCTGCTTCGCCGCCGCGAGCCTGGCGGTCGCGGCGTCGTGGGCGGCGGCGAGGTCCCTGAGCCCCTCGATCTCGGGGGACGGCACCCATACCGGGGTGACGTCGTGCGACAGTATCGCCTTGGCCATCCTGGCCGCGTCGTTGCGGTCGTTCTTGGACGAGAGGTCTGCCGCCGACCTCGGGACCTTGGAGACGGCCGCGACGACGCAGTCGACGCCGAGGGCCGACAGCTCCCTCTGCGGCGCGAAGCCGAGGTAGCCGCTCTCGTAGGCGGCGAGCGACGGGCCCGGGAAGCCCGACATCCACTCCGCGACCTCGCCCCACGGGTTGCCGCGGAACCTCCTCGCCACGGCCTCGCCCGTCTCCGCGTCGAGCGCGCAGACGGTGGTGGACCTGAGGTGTACGTCCATTCCGAAGGCGGTAGAATATCTAGGCACGGGAGCCTCCCAACCTCGTTGCGGCGCGGCTGCGCCTCTGGCACTTCAACAACATTGTCGCAGCCCCGACCCGCGGTCACGAGCGGGGGCTCCTGTCGTTTCCGTGCCCTCGGATTGGGTCATAGTGTCTGCCGTTGCCAAAACATCGGCGTTGCCTTGCTTCGGGAATGCGGCAGATAGAGACGTTCCTTTTTTGCCGGCAGTTTGGGACACTCCTTACGGGGCACCCCCTCCACAGCGCCTATGCCAGCTTGTCGATTTGCCCAATCTCCCAGAGCGGAATATTGACGAGCGTGCCTTCGTCTCTATATGCCGCTAACGATGTTCTCACGCAGCGCTCGAGCTTGAACTTCTCGCAGGCAATCCTCAGGCTCTTTGCTTTGAGATTCTCTGCCGCCTTGACCTCGAGCGGAAGCACGGTCCCCGCATGGTCGACGGCAAAGTCAGTCTCTGCATTGCCGGAGGAGGATGACCAATACGCGGGAGTATTGCCTTGGAGCAAAAGCTCCTGTGCGACGTATTGCTCGGTCAGCGAGCCTTTGAACTCCGTAAAAACAGCGGGCCCGTTCAGAACAATGGCTGGCGTGAGGCCGGAGAGTGCTCCGAGGATGCCGGTGTCGATGCAGAACAGCTTGAAGCCCGAGAGATCCTCGTAGCTTGTGAGCGGTGCTCTTAGGGCGGAAACACGCGGTACCTTATGAACGATTCCATAGTCCATGAGCCACTGGAGGCTTTCCTCAAAATCGCGTGCGCGCGCCCCGGGACGAAGCGCGCCGTAGACGAACTTCTTGTTTTCCTTTGCGAGCTGGCCGGGAAGGGATTTCCAAACCAGCCTCATGCGCTCGACGATGCGGGCTGGCGCATGCTTGCCAAAATCGGATTCATAAGCTTCGATGATTTGCTGCTGAAGCCTGCGGGCCTCGATGAAATCGTGGGAGGCGGCGAAAGCGGAGACAACTTCTGGCATGCCACCGACAACGAGGTATTCCTTGAGCAGGCGCTCGAGCTTTTCGGAAACGTTTGTCAGCAGGTCCATGTCTGCGGCAAGGATGGCATCTGCGAGCGGATCGCCATCGACGGCACGAACGAACTCGACAAACCCCATGGGGCGCATGGTGAGCTGGTCGATCTTGCCGACGGGGAACGACTCGTTTTCGCGTCGGAGTGCGAGCCCCATATAGGAGCCGGCTGCCATGATATGGTATTCCGGCGCCAGCTCGTTGAAGTATTTGAGCGAGGTGATGCCACGCGGTGCCTCTTGGATTTCGTCGAAGATGATGAGCGTGTCTGTCGGCGTTATGGTCTGGCCGCGCAGGAGCTCTATCTGGGAGATGATGCGTTTGGGGTCAAGGCTTCCGTCGAACAGCGAACGTGCGCCCGGTTCGAGCATAAAGTCAAAACGGATGACGTTTTGATACTGCTGGCCTGCAAATTCGTTGAGAAGCCAGGTTTTTCCCGTCTGGCGGGCCCCCTTAAGCAGGAGGGGCTTGCGGTTTGCCCTAGATTTCCAAGCGATGAGTTCGTCCATTAGCTGTCGCTGCATACTGCCCCCTAACGATCATGGTTAGTATAAGACCGTCTTGGTCTTTCCATCGAATAATGTGTGAGGCAACCACGTTTTTCCATCGAATAATGTGTGAGGCAACCACGTTTTTCCATCGAATAATGTGGGAGTTTAGGTCGGCACCTGGGGACGTTCCTTCTCTGCCGGCAGTTTGGAACACTCCTTGTTTTGGTACAAATTAGCTACCCTTGCATCAGAAAACGGCGCCCGTCGGCGATGTTGCCGGCGGGCGCCGTGGTCGTGTAGGCGCTATTTGTTAAGTGCGTGCGTTCGAGCTCGCGTGCTACAGCGAGTCGATAAAGCGCTGCTGGGCGGCGCGTCCTGCCTCGTCCCATTTAAAGACGCCGGCGTTGTCGAGCACGTGGCCAAACACCACGCCCACCTCCTCGTGCAGGATATCGATGGCGTTGTCGGTCGTAAGTTCATCGGCGCGGCGTGCAAAGACATCCTCGGCCCATGCGGCGTGGCTGCGGCAAAGGTCGTCGCCCTCGAGTGCGGCGCCAAGGTCGTAGCTTGCGTCGACCTTGGCGGCCAGCAGGTGCTCGCGGACGGCGCCGAGCTCGGGAACCAGGCGTGGCGGCAAAATGGCCAGGCCCATGACCTCGATCAGGCCGATGTTCTCCTTCTTAATGTGGTGGTACTCGGCATGCGGGTGGAATACGCCCAGCGGATGCTCGTCAGTCGTGATGTTGCAGCGAAGCGCCAGGTAGGCCTCGTAGATTTCGCCGCCGGCATTGCCGCGGGAGTCGACGCGGCGGATGACGGGCGTCACGGTGTTGTGCGCCACGCCATCGGCTGTGTGCGCGACGACGCCAACCGACTCATCGGTCCACTCGCGCCAGGCAAGGATAATCTTCTCGGCGGCGTCGAGCAGCTGGGCGCGGTCGTGCGAGCGCAGTCGCAGCACCGAAAGCGGCCACTGCAACACGGTACCGCTGACCTGGTCAAAGCCGGGCATGCTAAACTGCGAGACCTCGGCGGCGTGCATCATGGGGAACTCGTGCGCGCCGCCCTGGAAGTGGTCGTGCGACAGAATCGAGCCGCCCACGATGGGCAGGTCGGCGTTGGAGCCAATAAAGTAGTGCGGGAACAGGTCGACAAAGTCGAGCAGGCAGGTCAGCCCCTTGCGGTCGACGTGCATCGGACGATGCTCGGAGCTCATAGCAATGCAGTGCTCGTTAAAGTACGCGTACGGGCTGTATTGGAAGCCCCAGCGCTCGCCGTCGAGCTTAATGGGGATAACGCGCAGATTCTGGCGGGCGGGATGGGCGCCACCGTCGGCTGCGGCGGAGCGTCCGGGGTAGCCCTCGTTTTCAATGCAGAGCTGACAGGCGGGATACTTCTCGCCCGTGTTCTTTGCGGCGCCGGCCGCGGCAATGTCGCGCGGATCCTTTTCGGGCTTTGACAGGTTGATTGTGATCTCCAGGTCGCCCCAGTTGGTGGGGGTGCTCCATTTGATATTGCGCGCGATGGCGGCACGACGCACGTAGCCGGCGTCGCAGCACAGACCGTAGAACCAGTCGGTCGCGGCGCGGGGCTCGTTGACGCCCATACGGCCGTTGAATTCCTCGTTTACAACCGAAGGCCTCGGCATCAGCACACCCATGATGCGCATGGCGATGCGATCGCGGCCCGATGCCGTATCCTCGGCAGCACCGTTGGCAACGGCGGCCTCGGAAAGCGCGGCAAGCGTGCCTTCAAGGTCAAAGTTGGGGAGTGTATCGGGGTGCAAGAGCGAAATCTTCTCGGTCTTGAGCGCCCAGGCCATGTCGAGCGCCGGGCCCGTAGCACCGATGCACTCGAGAATGGTGTTATACGCCCAGATGCGATCGTCCTGGCCGATCATCGATCGGTGGATAGCGTACTCGATCAGGTTCTGCGCGGCCTCGCGCACGTCAGTCATTACAGCCATGCCGCGTAAGCCCCCTTGTCAGAAATTGCGTAGTGGCGGGCAGAGCCCTCGCCCAGCCAGCCGTTCATCTTGGCAATGAAGGTGTCGACCAGATCGAGCGGCACGAAGGCCTGGATGGTGCCACCAAAGCCGCCACCGTGGATACGGACGGCGCCACGGCCGTCGAGCACGTGCTCGGCCAGTGCCAGGGCATACATCGAGGGCTGCTCGGAGCCCAGCTTGGCAACGACATTCTGTAGGTACATGGCAGAGCTGGCGCCGGACTCGCGCGTCAGGACCAGGAACTGATCGATGTCGCCGGCGTTCAGAGCAGCCCAGCGCTTGTCGACCAGGCCGTTCTCGTACCAGTAGTGAACGGCGCGCAGGCAGGCGCGGTCGCCCAGCTTGGCGCGCAGCTCGGGGAGCTTGGCGTCAAAATCGGCAACGTCGACCTCGCACAGGCGTGCCTTGCCAAACTCGGCGGCAACGTCCTGCATCTCGCGCGGAACGGCGGCGTAGTCGTCGGTGGCGGCCACGTGGTCGGCACCGACCTTAACGAGCACGAGCGCATAGCCGTGATCCTCAAAGTTGAGCTCGAGCTTCTGGGTTTTAGGCTGAGCCTGGTCCTCAAAGTCCATGTAGGCAAGGCCGCCCAGGCACACGGCGGCCTGGTCCATCAGACCGCAGGGCTTGCCGTAATAGTTGTTCTCGGTGCGCTGGCTCATCTGCGCGAGCGCGACGGGCTCGATGGCGGGTGCGCCCCAGAGGGTTTCCATGGCGCGACCGTACGCGGCCTCGACGGCGGCAGAGCTGGAAAGACCGCCGCCCGAGGGGACGGAGCAGGTAAAGGCAAAGTCGAAGCCGTGGGGCTCAACGCCAAGGGCTGCAATCTCGTGGGCCATGCCGCGGACGAGGCTTGCGGACGTGCCCTTCTCGGACTCCTGAACGTCTAGCGTGTCGAGCGCGATTTCAAACGTAGGATAGCCCTCGTCGGCGACGCGAACCTTGTTGGAGTCGGTTGCCACGGCGATGCCGTCGACAGCGACATCGAGCGAACCGGCGATAACGTGGCCACCCTCGTGGTCGGTGTGGTTGCCGCTGATCTCGGAACGGCCGGGCGCGTGCACGTAGAGCACCTGGCGGTCGCCGATGGGGCCAAACTCCTCCTCGAACAGCTTGGTGAGCGTGGCGAATGTCTTTTCGTCGGGGGTGGTCATGGGAGTCCTTTCCTTGGCGCGCACGGGTGGGTTTTGCGTCGTTATGAGTACGTTAACAACTTGAAGCGGCATGAACCAAGTGTTCACGATGCCGCACGTTACGGGCTATGTTAACGTACTCATAACACAACTCTTGTCACTTTTTGAGAATCTGGTAATCGGTAGAAATTCAGCCGTGAACGGTATTGCCGTATGGACTTATAAAGCAGAAGAGATGCGGATTGAAAAAGTAGAGTACGTTAACATGCGTCCGACGATAGCGGGCCTCGGCGCGGGCTAAACTCCTGCCCGGGCCGGCATTCACGCTATTCAGATCTCGCAAGGGTGAAGGTGATCCTGTGGCAAGGCGCCCGTCCAACGATACAGGTACGCGTCCGGTCTCCATGGCCGACGTCGCCCGCGCTGCTGGCGTTTCGCAGCAGACGGTTTCGCGCGTCGCCAACGGCTTGCCCAACGTTAACGAGCAGACGCGCCAGCGCGTGCAGTCCGCTATGCAAGAGCTCGGCTTTCGTCCGAGTTATGCCGGTCGCTCGCTGCGCGACGGTCGATACCATTCGGTTGGCCTATGCGTCAACGATGTCACCAAGTTTGGCAACCTCTCAATGATCGACGGCATCGCCAGCGCTGCTCGCGAGCATAATTGTGCCATCACGCTGGTCGAGATGTCCAAGACCGAGGAGTTTTCGCTTGCCGAGGCCACGCGTCGTATGGCCGCATTGCCAGTGGACGGCATCATCATCGGCATGAGCCGCATGGCGCCCGATTTTGAGACGTTTGATCCACTGCCGGGCATTGGCACGGTCATCGTTACCATGTATGCGCACCCGCGGGTGACCACGGTCGATTCCGATCATTACGGCTGCTCGCTCTTGCTTATGGATCACCTGTTTGAGCTGGGGCACGAGCAGATTCGCTATATTGGCGGCCCGTCGTTCTCGGTCGACGAACAATTTCGTCGCGCCGGTTGGCAGGATGCACTCGAGCGTAAACACATCGAGCCGGCAGAGCCGCTCGAGGGCGACTGGTCTGCAAACAGCGGCTACGAGGCCGGCAGGCGCCTGGCCGAGCACGATCACACCATGACGGCGATTTACGCGGCAAACGACCAGATGGCAAACGGCGCAATTGCGGCGCTGCGCGATAGCGGTCTGCGCGTGCCCGAGGACGTAAGCGTGGTGGGCGTCGACGATTCGCTCGATGATTTTGTCGCACACAACGAGCTCACGACCGTGCGATTCGATCTACATCAGCGCGGACGCGAGGTGTTTGAGCATGCGGTTCCCGAGGCGGGTACGGCGGGCAAAACCGTTGCCATTCGTATTCCCGGCCAACTCATCATTCGACATAGCACGGCGATACCGCGCGCATAGTTTTTGCAGGTAAACGGCGGTATATTCCGCCTCAATAACAATCGATAAGGATGCTGGCGGATAGCCGTGGCTATGCAGCCGAGTGTTATGATAGACGGGTTCTTTTGTCTATCTAGGAGGCTTTGCCTGATGGAGATCACCAAGGATATCCGCTACATCGGTGTCGACGATCACGACATTGACCTGTTCGAGGGCCAGTACGACGTGTCCGAGAACGGCATGGCATACAACAGCTACGTTATCTTGGGCGAAAAGATCGCTGTCGCCGATTCAGTCGACGGCGGTTTTGTTGACGAGTGGCTCGGCAACCTCGAGGCCGTGCTCGATGGCCGTACGCCCGACTACCTGGTCGTCCATCACATGGAGCCCGATCACTCCGCCGGTATCGCTGCCTTTATGGAGCGCTATCCCCAGGCACAGATCGTGGCCAGCATGGGTGCTTTCCGCATGATGGTCAACTACTTTGGCACCGACTTCCCCGAGCGCAAAATGGTCGTCAAAGAGGGCGATGTGCTCGATCTGGGCGGCCACAGCCTGACCTTTATCGGCGCCCCCAACGTTCACTGGCCCGAGGTGATCTTCTCCTACGAGTCCACCGACAAGGTGCTCTTTAGTGCCGACGGCTTTGGCAAGTTTGGCGCCAACGACATCGAGGATCCGGAAGGGTGGGCTTGTGAGGCTCGCCGCTACTACTTTGGCATCGTCGGTAAGTTCGGCAAGTTCGTGCAGGCCGTCCTCAAGAAGGCCGCCGATCTGGATATCCAGATCATCTGTCCGCTCCACGGCCCCGTACTGACCGAGAACCTGGGCTATTACCTCGACACCTATAACACCTGGTCGAGCTACCAGCCCGAGGACAAGGGCATCACGATTGCCTATGCGAGCGTGTACGGCCATCTGAAGGCTGCCGTCGAGGAGCTCGCCGCAGCGCTTGAGGCTCGCGGCCAGAAGGTCTCCGTCTTTGACTTGGCTCGCGACGACATGGCCGAGGCCGTTGAGGATGCGTTCCGCTACGACCGTCTGGTGCTCGCCTCCATCACCTATCAGGGCGAGATCTTCCCGTTCATGAGCACCTTTATCCATACGCTCGCCGAGCACGCCTACCAGAACCGTACGGTGGCGCTCGTCGAGGCCGGCTCTTGGGCGCCTGCAGCTGCCAAGGTTATGACCAAGGAGCTCGAGGGCATGAAGGACATCACCCTGACGCAGAACAAGGTGACCGTGCTGGGCTCGCTCAACGACGCCTCGCGCGCTCAGATCGAGGCCCTTGCCGACGAGCTGTCCAAGTAGCGACACATTCACTTCTGATGCTCAACCACCACAAAGGAGACCTTTGTGGTGGTTTTTGTTTAAGCGCCGGCGATGAGGAGATTTGGGCGGGCGTTGTCGACGATCTCGGCGATTGAGGTGGCGACGGCATGATCGGGGTCACGGTCCATCACGATGGTGTCGACATCGGTCAGCTCGGCAAAGCGGTACATGCCGCGTCCGTTAACCTTGCTGGCGTCCATGAGGGCGACGCTTTGATGGGCCGCGGCGATCATAGCCGTTTTGGTCTCGGCCATCTGGGGAAAGTCGGTCGTAAAGCCGCAGCTGGAGACAAAGGCGCCGGGGCACATGACGGCCAGATCGGCATGGACCATTTGGAGCGCTTGCATAGTGAGCGGTCCGTACAAATAACGATGGCCTTTGCGCAACGCCCCGCCCAGCATGACGACATCGACTGAGGGCATGCTCTCGTCGATGTAATCGGCAATGGTAATGTCTGCTGTGATGACGGTGATACCGTCGCGTTGATCGAGGAGCCGGACGAACTCGAGCGCCGTGGTGCCCGAGTCGACGAGCAACGTGTCGCCGTCATTGACGAGCTCGATGGCGCTTTGCGCGATGGCCTGCTTGGCGGCGACGTTGACGTTGATGCGGCGATCCTGCGTGGAGACGGTCAGGCGTTTGTGGAGCGATACGGCACCGCCATGCGTGCGGCGCAGCTTGCCTGCTTCGGCGAGCGCGTCCAGGTCGGCGCGGGCGGTGACGGAGGACACGCCAAAGGTCTGGGCGATTTCTGCTACCTGCACCGAGGCGTTATGATCGAGCATTTCCATAATGGCGGTACGGCGTTCGTCGGCAAAAGCACGGTTGGTGGCTTGGGCCATGCTTGCTCCATTCTCGGCTAAATTTGCAGGAATTGTGTTGACTCTATTTTCGTTCATTTTCTTTTTGAGTAAGAAAACACCTTTCGATTACTTATCTTTTCTATAAAAGAAAGACGCTGAACGCTCAAAATTCAATATCGAACATGTCCACTCGGCTCAAATTCCTTCCGTTTACTTTTCAAAAACGACGGTATTGACCTGCATGGGCTCAATATCTCGCACGTGCAAAGCCGCTGAATTTCATACAATGAACGCAGTAAAACGCAAGGTAAAACGCCTTGTGAACAACTACGCCCGATGTCCAGATGCGGGCGAGGGAGAGGAGCAAACGCTCATGGCACTTGTTACCACCGAAAAGATGCTCAAGGACGCTCAGGCCGGCCACTACGCTGTTGGTGCTTTCAACGTCGAGAACCTCGAGTTTGTTATGGCCGTTCTGGCCGCTGCCGAGGAGACCAAGTCCCCCGTCATCATGCAGACCACCCCGGGCACCATCAAGACCGCTGGTCTGGACTACTTCTACGGCATGGTCAAGGCTGCCGCCGAGCGCGCTTCCGTGCCCGTCGCTCTGCACCTCGATCACGGCGATGGCTATGACCGCTGCATGCAGGCTTTCCGCACGGGCTACACCTCTGTCATGATTGACGGTTCGCACGAGTCCTTCGAGGACAACATCGCCCTGACCAAGTCCGTCGCCGCCGCTGGCCGCGCCATGGGCGTGCCCGTCGAGGCCGAGCTCGGTAAGGTTGGTGGCAAGGAGGACGACGGTCCCGCGGTTGAGGGCGAGAGCCCCTACACCGATCCTGCCGAGGCCAAGGAGTTCGTCGAGCGTACCGGCTGCACCTCCCTCGCTATTGGCGTTGGCACCAGCCACGGCGTGTACACGAGCGATCCGCACATCGAGCAGTCCGTGGTCAAGGCCATCCGCGACGCCGTCGACGTGCCGCTGGTTCTGCACGGCACCTCCGGTGTGCCCGATGAGCAGGTTGCCGAGGCTGTGAAGAACGGCATCTGCAAGGTTAACTACGCCACCGAGCTGCGTCAGGCCTACACCAAGGGCTTCATGGCCTACATGGCCGAGAACCCTGCCTGCTTCGATCCCAAGAAGCCGGCCAAGGAGGGCATGCGTGAGATCACCGAGCTGGTTAAGATCCGCATGACCAACCTCAACTCTGTGGGCAAAGCAGAGTAACAGCAAGGGTACTCTGATCCCACCGGACGGCTTGGGCGGGTCCCCGTACTTAGTTTCCAAAACGTCCTCGCGCATGAAGGCCCCCGTTGCCTCGCTTCTACGAAGCGTTGGCAACGGGGGCCTTCGCGCTGCGGAATGATTTTGGAAACTAAGTACGGGGACCCGCCCAAGCCGTCCTGCTCGATCGCCCTTGTGGCGTTAGGGCGGAAAGGATGGGGCGCGAGGGGCGCTTTGTTGATGAGGGGTTAGTATGCCCGGGCTTGGTTGGGGAAGGTTTTGTCTAGAGATGCTTGGAGCTTTTCGAACGATGCTCGTAAGTTGTGGCTCTGGTCGGTTGAGCGTTTGGCTTTTGTGGTTGGGGAGTCGAGGAGGCCGTTTCTCTGTGTCGGGGGGAAGGAGAAAAGGTTTGCATGATTTAGGGATGGCTGCTGTGCTGCGTCATTGGAAGAATGCATGCTTATGCGGCCTCCTCGATGTCCACCAAAAGATAGCGCACGGGGTGTGCTGCTAGGTCCCGTGCGTTGGCAGTATTATGCCGCGGACGTCGCAAAGAAGCGCTAAAGAAAGGCTTAATGAGGTTTGCAATTACGATGAAACCGCAGGTTAAAGCTATCGAGTAACACTCTTGAAAGGTTTTGGACTTAAGGGCTTTCTAAGGTTTGTGACGCGGATGTGGCGCGGACGTGCGGAGCGTGTGGACGGCTCGTTCCTAGCGCTGCGGCTCTGCAGTGCGCACCTGCTCGATGACCTTTTCCATGGTGGCGTCGATGCGGTCCTTTTTGAGTTCGCATTCCCAGATGGTTATGGGCGTCCAGCCCATTTGGGTAAGCGCGTCGATGGCAGCGCGGTCGCGCTCGACGTTGCGACGGAACTTTGCCTCCCAAAACTCAACGTTGCGCTTGGGCTGGCTAGGGTTGCACTTGGGGCAGCGGTGCCAAAAGCAACCGTTGACGAAGATGGCGATTTTGCGCCCGGGGAAGGCGATATCGGGTTTGCCGGGAACCTTCCATTCCAAGCGATAACCCGTAAGGCCCGCGGCGCGCAGGCGCTGTCGTACGAGCAGCTCGGGCTTGGTGTTGGCGCGCTTGTTGCCCTTCATGGACTTTTTGATGGCGGCGCGACGGCGGACCAGTTCGCGCTCGTCAGCGGAAAGGTCCGAGGTGTCGATGCCGTCGAGCAGACCTGGTTTGGGGCGCTTTTTGCTACGGCGCTTAGGTGCGCGCTTGGGCTTGGTGGCGGGCTCGTCGGTCGCGGTGGCCTCGGCGTCGTTGGCAACGCCGTTGGCCTCAAGCCGGTCTTCCTTCAACTCAATTAGGGCATCAATGAGTCCCTTGTCGGCGGGCATCCACTCAACGGTGGCAAGCGAGGTGCGCGGAATCCAGCGGATATCGAGCTGGCGGTCGTGCTTCTGGGGCTCGCCAGACTCTTTAGCCAGCGAGCAGTAGTAGCACTCCATGGAGAGATGAAAATCGGGGTAGTCGTACTCAACGGTATAGAAATCGCGCAGATTGGTGACTTTGACCTGCAACTCTTCCATAAGCTCGCGGCGTACGGCGTCCTCGGGCGACTCGCCGCGCATGAGCTTGCCGCCGGGGAACTCCCAAAGTCCCTGCATGTCGCCGTAGCCGCGCTGCACGGCAAGCAGCTCGTCAGATCCTTCCTTGCGAATGATCCCAGCGGCAACATGAACAGTCTTCAACAGGAGTCCTCTCTCAACATCAACACGCGGCAGGGTAGCTACCCGTACCTTACACAACGGTAAGGCAAGCGTAAGCCATATCGATGGTAGCCGACTCGTCTTCTTGCGACTATAGATGCCGTAGACTAATTGCAAGAAAGGACTCGGTATGCAAACCACGCACATGGCGACCCCGGTACTGGAGGTCGCGCATCTCGAAAAGGTATACGGAGCGCTAGGCAACGTGACCCGCGCGCTCAACGATGTCAACTTTACGGTCAACCGCGGCGAATTCGTGGGCATCATGGGCGCTTCGGGCTCGGGCAAGTCGACGTTGCTCAACTGCGTTTCGACCATCGATAGCGCCACGAGCGGCACGATCCGCATCAACGGGCAGGACGTGACGCGCATGAAGCAGGCTAAGCTTTCGCAGTTCCGCCGCGAGGAGCTCGGCTTTATCTTCCAGGACTCCAACCTGCTCGATACGCTCACGGCACGCGAGAACATCGCCCTGCCGCTCACCATCGCCCGCACAAACTCGGCAGAGATCTCAACCCGCGTGCAGGATGTGGCAGCGCGCCTCTCCATCAGTCAGGTGCTCGACAAGTATCCCTACCAGATGTCCGGCGGTCAGCAGCAGCGCGTTGCCGCGGCTCGCGCGCTCGTAACCGATCCCACCATGATCATGGCCGACGAGCCCACCGGCGCCCTCGATTCCAAGAGCGCCCGCCTGCTGCTCGAGAGCCTGGAGGCCCTCAATCGCCGCCTGCGCGCCACCGTGCTCATGGTCACGCATGACAGCTTTGCTGCCAGCTACACGAGCCGCGTGTTGTTTATCCGCGACGGCAAGATCTTCACCGAGCTGCGCCGTGGCGACATCGACCGCCGAGAGTTCTTCGACCGCATTATGGAGGTCGTTGCCATGATGGGCGGTGAGGGCTCCGATGCTCTGTAAACTCGCTTGGGGCAACGTCCGCCGCGCCGGCCGCGACTACCTCGTCTACCTTTTGACGCTCACCTTGGGCGTCACGGTCTTCTATGCCTTTAACACCATCTCGATGCAGGTCGACATCGCCGGAATCGATGAAGAGGGCTTGGCGCAGGTTATGGGCAGCATGCTCGGCGACCTGACGTACTTTTTGGCCGGTGTCATGGCCTTTTTGATGGTGTACGCCAATAACTTCATCATGAAACGCCGCAAGAAGGAGTTTGGCCTGTACCAGGTGCTCGGCATGGGGCGCGGGCGCGTCGTCACGATCATAGCGCTCGAGACCGTGATCGTCTCGGTCGTGGCCTTTGTCGCCGGCATTGTGCTGGGTGTGGGACTCTCCCAGCTCATGACGTTCTTTACGGCCTCGCTCTTTAAGACACAGATCGCCAATTTCCACTTCTTTTTCTCAGTGCATGCGTTCAATCTGACCCTTGCCTGCATGCTCGTAATGTTTGTGCTCACGCTACTGCTGAACCTTCGCGCCGTGCGTCGTACCAAACTCATCGAGCTTATGGGTGCCGAGCGTCGCAACGAGAGCATCAAGACACGCAACCCCTGGATCGCGATTGCCATCTTTGCCGTGGGAGTGGTGCTTGTGGGCGTGGCCTATTACCGTCTGCTACGCGATGGGTTCCCGCTAACCGCGACGGACAGCAAGCTGCAAGAGGCCATGAACCAGTTTGGTATTACGACCGCTATGGTTACCGTGGGCACCTTTGCCCTGTTCTGGGGACTCTCGGGCATGCTCATCAAGCTGCTGCAGAGCCTGCGCGGCGTGTATTGGCGCGGCCTCAACATGTTTACCGTGCGCCAGCTTGCGGCCAAGGTCAACACGGTGTGCTTTTCGATGGGCGTCATCGCGATGCTCCTGTTTTTGGCCATCACCTCGGTGACGTGCGGTATGTCGATTGCCAACGTGATGAACGAAAACCTGGAGCGCTATAATCCGGCCGACATGTCGCAGACGTATGTCTATTACACGCCCGATACGCTCGACTTCTACAAAGGGTATGTCAATCCGTCTGAGGCCGATCGCATGGTGCTGTCCGATACAACGGTCGATTTGTACCCTGCATGGCACGGCAAGGGCAAGTCGGCGGGCAACAACGACGGGACCGGCAAGAAGGTCAATATCGCCGATGTTGCCGGTGAGCATGTGCAGATCGATTCGTATCTGAGTTACCCGTTTGGCGGTTCGGATCCTTCGGTGACCCCAAGTGAGATGTGCAAGATCATGGGCGAAAAGCTTCCCAAGGCCTTCGGGGGTAGCAATGCCGATACGATGGGTCTGTTTGTGACGCCGGCGAGCCAGTACAACAAACTGCGTCAGATGATGGGCGAGGAGCCGGTGCACATCGGTCACGACCAGTATCTGCTCACATGTGATATGGGCGGCGAGCTGGTCGACCTGTACACCAAGTATATGGCTGGCGGCCATGCCCTTACCTTGGGCGGGCATACGCTCAAGCCCGCAACCGATAAGTCGGACGAAGATACGGCGGCCATCGCCAACTCGGCGATGGGCAGCAATCCGGGTACCGTCGTCGTTGCCGACGAGCTGTTGTCCCAGCTTAATCTGCAGCCGTATTCCAGTAGCCTGCTCGTTAACTACAAACAGGGGATGGATACGACCGAGGCAGACGAGAGCATTAAACACACGGTGCTCGACAATCTGCTCGTTGACGGCAAGGAGCCGGGGTCGTGGGGAATCTTTATCACACGCTCCGAGATGTACACGCAAGCAGCGCAAATGAACGGTCTTATTAGCTACCTAGCCATCTACATCGGCTTTGTATTGGTCGTTGCATGCGCGGCGATTCTGTCGATCCAGCAACTCTCCAACGTGGCCGACGGCAGCCGCAGCTATCGTGTGCTGGCACAGATCGGCTGCGACGACCGCCAGATTCGCCATTCGGTGATGGCGCAGCAAGCGGTATTCTCCCTGTTCCCGTTGGCAGTGGGCTTGGCGCACTCCTTTGTGGCGCTTAAGGTGATCATCGAGATGATGAGCATATTCGGAAATATGAGCATCGGCGGCACCGTGGGCCTCACCTGTGCAATCTTCCTGGCAGCATACGGTGGCTACTTCCTGGTGACCTACCTCATGAGTGCCGGCATGGTGCGAGCCGCCATCGCCACCCGCTACAGCGAATAGGCGACCTAAAGCAAAACAATCGCAGGTCGAGCATAAGTCAGCGAAAGCGCCCCTAGGCGAGCAAGGTGACGTGAAAGAGGAGGGAAGCGTACTTTGGGTACGCGACCGACGATTGAACGTCAGATTGCCGCTTAGGGGCGTTTGCAGCGTCGAGCCGTTACGCGGTTTGGCAAAACCGCGTAACTTCATCGTTTCCAAAAATGCAGGATGAGCGTGGTGCGGTTTTGCTGCTCGGTTTTGACCAGGATGTTGTGGATGTGGGTCTTGACGGTGCCCACGGCAAGGAATAGCTCGTCAGCGATCTCTTGGTTCGACTTGCCCAGCACAACCAAGCGCATGACTTCGGTCTCGCGGTTGGAGAGCTTGTAGGCGTTGCGATAGAAAGGCATCTGCTCTTCGATATGCCGGTCAAGATCGCTGACGTTCTTTTCCTCGGGCGCTTCCTGCATGCGGATCGAAAGCACGTGGTAGGAGTAGATGATCAGCAGAATTGCAAAGTAGCACGCAAAGACGTTTTCGCTAAAGTTGCGCTCGGACAGATATAGCTGCAGCCAAGAGGGCGCCAGGCTCATGGGGACCACCAGTATGTTGTAGAAGTCCTCGGCAACGATGCACCCGACCAGAATAGCGCCGATAATCAGGTGCTTTCGTTTGTTGTTAACGCGTGCCTTCAACTCAACTTTCGTGCTTTTATGCGCCGTCCAAAAGATATACAGTCCCACAAAGACAAGGAATACCTGACGCATCGTGTAGTAGAGCCACTGATGCATGGGGCCGGAGGGGACAGCGACGATAATCAGCGACTCGCACAGCAAAAACGTTAAGACGGGGATAGCGAACTGCTTTTTTGAATGTTTGTCGAGCAAGTCCATGGCAATGAGCCAAATAAAAGCCTGTGAAGCGGTCGCCACAAGGGTCCGCATTACAGGCATGGTAATTGAGTAATAGTCGCTGGCCGGAAAACTCTGGTTTTGCAATGTGTATTCAAAAAAGAAGATCTCGGTCATCTCGATGGCATAGCAAATAAAAACGCCGCTGCCATAGATAAAGAAGCGTCGACGGGACGAGGCGTAGGCGGCAAGCGAAAGCACCGCCGTCACAATACAGATAACCAGTATTGCCAAGGTATAGAAGAACATGAGCGTGTTCATCTGTCACCGTCCCGTCTCATTTGATCTGTGTTTGGGCCCCATATAATCCCCGGGGTATATATGCCCCAGTCGGTCGTTTCACCGCGGATTAGGCGCCGATATATAGGATAGCCGCATACCGTTCACGGTTCTAGATAGTAAACCCCCTGCAAGCCAGCTACCTGCGGGTTTATATTGGTTTAGAGGGGGTGTAACTCCGTGAACGGTCTTTAATCCCGAATAAACTAGGTAAAAATTGCATACGGGTGAATGATGGTCTTGTCAACACGAGGCGTGATGTTCGAGCGCCTCATAGTAATAGTCGGCAAGACCGGCGGAAAGGAAATCGACATGGCACTGCCTAAGGATTTCATCGACACCAACGACTTCACCAAAGAGCAGATCCTGGCTATCGAGGATCTTGGCCTGGCAATGAAGAAGGCCATCAAGGTTGACGGTTATTATCCGCACCTGCTCCGCAACAAGAGCCTTGGCATGATCTTCCAGCAGGTCTCCACCCGCACCCGTCTTTCCTTCGAGACCGCTATGACCGACCTCGGCGGCCATGCTCAGTTCTATGGCCCTGGCACCATCCAGCTCGGCGGTCACGAGTCCCTGGGCGACACCGCTCGCGTCATGGGCTCCCTGCTCGACATCATGATGGCCCGTGTTGACCGTCACAAGGACGTCGTCGGCCTCGCCGAGGGCTCCGCTGTGCCCGTCATCAACGGCATGTCCGAATTCAACCATCCCACGCAGGAGATGGGCGACCTCATGACCATGCTCGAGAACCTCCCCGAGGGCAAGAAGATCGAGGACTGCACCCTGGCCTTCATCGGCGACGCCACCCAGGTCTGCGTCTCCCTCATGTTCATCGCCTCCAAGGTCGGCATGAAGTTTGTCCAGTTTGGACCTAAGGGCCACCAGATCCCCGACGGCGGCCTGCACGTCGGCACCGTCGAGGAGCGCGCCGAGTTCGGCAAGCAGATGATGGCCATTGCCGAGGAGAACTGCAAGGTCTCCGGCGGCTCGGTCGTCATCTCCGACGACATCGAGTGCATCAAGGGCGCCGACTTCATCTACACCGACGTGTGGTATGGCCTGTACGACGAGGAGGTCTCGGGCGAGAACTACATGGACGTGTTCTATCCCAAGTATCAGGTCACCATGGACATGATGAACTTCGCCGGCCCCAACTCCAAGTTCATGCACTGCCTGCCGGCCACCCGCAACGAGGAGGTCGTCGACGAGGTCATGGACGATCCCGAGCGCTCCCTGTGCTGGGTCGAGGCCGAGAACCGCAAGCACTCCATCCGTGCTCTCCTTGCCGCCCTGGGCAAGCGCACCCCGCTCAACGACGAGGGTGTCGAGTACTCCGCCAAGGCCGAGCTTCACGCTGCTCTCGAGGCTCTCGAGCAGCTCTAAGCCTCAAGGCTGCTAAAAGCACGTTTGCGGGCGGCGGATGCTCGTCTCCTGTCGCCCGCTCACCGAGGCCCAAGCAATTGCCTTAATACCTTAGGGCCTCGGATCTGTCCAAGACTGAGCGAAGGAGCTCATCATGAGCGACGGAAAGAAAAAGCTTTCCTTCTTGACGGTCATTTCGACCATCATCTGCGTCGTCTTCGTTTGCGAGGCCGCCGCACCTGCTGCCGCCATTGGCAACCAGCAGTTCTTCTGGTGGATCTTCCTGATCCTGACCTTCCTGCTCCCTTACGGCATGGTTGTCGCCGAGCTCGGCACCACCTATGACGGCGAGGGCGGCATTTACGACTGGGTGCGCGATGGCCTGGGCGACAAGTGGGGCGCCCGCATTTCGTACTACTACTGGGTTAACTACCCGCTGTGGATCGCCTCGCTGGCTACCATGTTCCCCGATATTCTGGGCATGGTCTTTGGCGTCGAGTTCAATCTGATCGCCAAGATGGGTATCGATCTTGCTTTTGTGTGGATCGTCTACCTCATGGGCCGCTCCAAGGCGGCTGACTCCGAGTGGGTCCTTAACGGTGGCGCCATCATCAAGGTCGCCGTTGCCGTTATCGTCGGCGCTCTGGGCATTTGGTATGCCATGGAGAACGGTTTTGCGAACGACATGTCCGCTGCCACCTTCCTGCCCGAGCTCACCAACACTAACGCTCTCGGCTACCTGTCCATCATTATCTTTAACTTCATGGGCTTCGAGGTCATCTGCACCATGACCGACGATATGGCCGATCCCGCTCGCGATATTCCCAAGGCTATCATCGTTGGCGGCCTGTCCATCGCCGTGATCTACCTGTTCGCTGGCTTTGGCATCGGCGCTGCGGTGCCGGCCGACTCCATCGATCCCGACTACGGCATGATCGTCGCAGTCCAGACCATGGTGGGCGACTCCATGATCTTTAAGGTCATCTGCATCGCCTTCCTGATCACCCTGTTCGCCAACATGGCCGCTTGGTCCTTCGGCGTTAACTCCGTCGCTCGCTACGCTGCCGAGCACGGCAACATGCCCAAGGTCTTCGCCTCGATGATCTCGGATGACGACATGCCCAACGGCGCCAACCTGGTCAACGCCGTCGTTGCCTCCCTGGTGCTGTGCCTGCAGCTCGTTCCCATCGACGCCATCTCCAACGGTGTCTTCTGGATGCTCTTCGGCACCTCCGTCGTCTTCCTGCTGCTGACCTACATTCCGATGTTCCCGGCGTTCCTCAACCTTCGCAAGAACGACCCCGACCGCGAGCGCATCTTCACGTTCCCGTTTAAGGGCGCCATGATGAAGGTCATGCTGGCCATCCCCTGCATCGAGCTGGTCCTAGCCATCGTCGCAACCCTGGTTCCGTTCTCCGCCGCCGAGATTGGCGACAAGCTCCCGATGATCGTCATCTTCATCGTGCTCGTGCTCATCGGCGAGGTCGTCCGCGTCGTCAGCGCCAAGGGCCGCAAGGAAGAGTACAAGGGTCTGACCCCTGAGCTCGCAGCCCAGCGTCTCGCTGAGGAGGCCGCCGAGGCCGAGGAGAACTAGAGCACCCGGTTCTGGGGCTCCAACCCTCCTCGCGTACCAACGCGCGCTTCGTCGGGCTTGTCGTTCCCGACTCCGGGCACTCTAGCCTCTTCGGAGGCGTGCCCAAGCGACAGGTTTGCTAACCATTCCCCCGGGGTGGGTGTGAGCGATAGCTCCGGTAACCACCGCCCACCCCAATCTCTCTTCCGTATCCTTCGTGCGTTTTGTCTCCGCGCACTTGGTTACGTCGTCGCTTGCCGGTGCGATTCCGTGAAAACCGGCACCGGGCGCCCCGACCTTTGCCGGGGAACGGGCGCCTACCATCTCTTGGTTTTAGGCTGCGGGTAACCCGCCCGCAGCAAGCGATCGTTCGATTTGGAGGAAATCTTATGCGTACGATCACCGAGTCCGAGTCCACCCCCAAGGCCGACGGCTTCTTCATGCCCGCCGAGTTCGCCCCGCAGGATCGCGTGTGGATGGGCTGGCCCCACCGCACCGACACCTGGGCCCACGGCGCCAAGCCGGCCCAGAAGCAGTATGCCGCCATCGCCCGCGCCATCTCCGAGTTCACCCCGGTCTATATGTGCGCCAACCAGGTCGACTACGCCAACTGCAAGGCCGTCTTCGAGAACGACGAGAACGTCACCGTCATCGAGATGACCACCGACGACGCCTGGTTCCGCGACACTGCCGCCACCTACGTCATCAACGGCAAGGGCGAGAAGCGCGCCAACCACTGGCACTTCAACGCCTACGGCGGCCTCGTCGACGGCCTGTACTTCCCGTGGGACAAGGACGAGCAGATCGCCCTCAAGATGGCTGAGCTCTCCGGCTGCCGCCGCTATCGTCCCGATGACATGATCCTCGAGGGCGGCTCCATCACCGTCGACGGCGAGGGCACCCTTGTCGTGACCGACCAGTGCCTGCTTTCCCCGGGCCGCACCTGCTCTGCGGTGCTCGAGGAGGAAGAGGATCCCGAGTCCATCTGGCCCAAGTACCACAAGAAGTTTGAGCCCTGGAGCGAGGAACTCCGCGCCTACATGGACGAGCACCTCAAGGATTACCTGGGTGTCGAGAAGGTCATCTGGGTCAAGGAGGGCATCGACCCCGAGGAGACCAACGGCCACATCGACGACGTCGCCACGTTCATCGCCCCGGGCGTCATGGCCTGCATCTGGACCGACGATCCCGAGTATCCGTTCTACGAGCAGTGCCACGCTGCCTACGAGACCCTCTCCAACGCCGTTGACGCCAAGGGCCGCAAGATGAAGGTCTACAAGCTCTGCATGCCCGTGAACCCGCTGTTCATGGACCAGGCTTCCTGCGACACCATCGACGCCGACGAGAACGCCGAGCCGCGCGTCCCCGACGAGCCGCTGATCGCCTCCTACATGAACTACCTCGTGACCAACCACGGTGTTATCGTCCCGCAGTACGGCGACGAGAACGACCAGCTGGCCGTCGACACGCTCCAGAAGATCTACGACGAGGTCTGGGGCGAGGGCGTCTACAAGTGCGTCGGCGTTCAGTCCGAGCAGGTCGTCTTCGGCGGCGGCAACATCCACTGCATTACGCAGCAGGAGCCGTCCGCGTAATTGTCTGGCTTCCTGAGGCACGGCACCTTCCCGTTCATTCGTCGCTTGCGTACCAAAGTACGCGGCGCTCCTCTTTCACGGGAATCTGCCGCACCTCAGAAACCCAGCCGATCAATCGGACAGTCGGTGAATCGCACCGTGACCATCTCGGGGCATTGATGGTCTGGTCACTTGATGTCTTGGTCGGTTGGGTTTTTCTTTGGGCACTCCGTTGCCTCCACTTCGGAGTGCTCGCCTCTTTGATTGAGTACGCGTCTGATCTGGGATTTATTGCGGGTTAGGCCAATTGTTCGCTTGAATATCCCAGGTCAGACGCGTCTTCAATTGCCGAAAGTTTCCGGTTGCGAGCGCGACCGTTTTGATCGGAGTATCTATGTACCAGCGTATCGTTATCTACACGCGCCTGTTCCGCGAGCGTTGGTCCAACAATTGCATCCTCTCTTCTCTTTGGGATGGCACCTGCACCGGTGACGCGGCCTGCAACCCTACCTTGGGCTGCGCCTTCGGTACAGATGCCATCCTTTTTGCTGTAGGGGGAGCGTGTCGTGGCAGGTAAAAAGTTCTCCCTGTTCGAGGTCATCCTCTCGGTTATCTGCGTTGTCTTTACCATCGAGGCGGCCGCTCCGGCATCTGCCATGGGTAACGTGCAGTTCTTCTGGTGGATCTTCCTCATCATTACGTTTTTGCTTCCCTATGGCCTGGTGGTGGCCGAGCTCGGTACGGCGTTCGATTCCGAGGGCGGCCTATACGATTGGGTTCGCCTGGGCTTGGGCGACCGTTGGGGCGCCCGCTGCTCCTGGTGCTATTGGGTCAACTTTCCACTGTGGGTGGCAAGTATCGCCTGCATGTTTCCCAGTGTCATCAATGCGGTATGGGGCATCGAATTTTCGCTTGGGGTCCGAATTGCCATCGAGCTTGTCTTTGTGTGGGGCGTCACGGTCATGGCAATGCAGCCGGTGGCCGAGGCCGATTGGGTCATGGATGGCGGCGCCGTCATCAAGGTGCTCATTACCGCCGTGGTGGGAATCGTCGGCATCTGGTTTGCCTGCAACAACGGCTTTGCCAACGATATGTCGTTTAAGACCTTTGTCCCCGATCTGGGAGACACTAACTCACTGACGTATCTTTCGATCATCCTCTTCAATTTTATGGGCTTTGAGGTGGTCGCGACCTTTGCCAGCACGATGAAGAACCCATCGCGCGATATCCCCAAGGCGGTTATCGCCGGTGGCGTTGCCATCGCGGCGATCTACATTATCTGTGGCATCGGTATTGGAGCCGCGGTTCCCAC
This sequence comes from Collinsella sp., assembly GCA_014871645.1. Lineage (GTDB taxonomy): Bacteria > Actinomycetota > Coriobacteriia > Coriobacteriales > Coriobacteriaceae > Collinsella. The sequence goes on along the minus strand of WGSN01000004.1, from coordinate 106,133 downwards.
CGAGCAGCTGTCACTCGATTCGGGCATTGTGGACGCGGTTGCCGCCATGGTGGGGCGCGCTCACCCGCTGACGATGGTCGTGGGCATGGCCTTTTTGGTGACGCTGTTCGCCAACATGATCTGCTGGAGTTTTGGCGTCAACAACGTGGCGAGCTATGCCGCGCGCCATGGTAACATGCCGCGCCCCTTTGCGCTGGTGTCCAAGAAGACCGGCATGCCTAATGGGTCGGCACTCATTAACGGTTGTTTTGCCAGCTTGGTGCTGCTACTTCAGATTCCGCTGGGCGAAGGTTCCGACGTCTTTTGGGTCTTCTTCTCGATGAACGTCGTCTTTCTGCTCATGAGCTATATCCCGATGTTCCCGGCGTTTTGGCGCCTGCGTAAATACGACGACCGCCCACGTGTGTTCCGCGCGCCCTTCGAGGGCAAGGTGCTTGCGGTAGCGCTTGCGGTGCCGGTGGTAGAGCTCGTGCTTTCGATTGTTGCCACGATTGTGCCGCTCAACAGCTCACCCGCCGAGATGGCAAAGATGCCGATCCTCATGGGAGTGGTGATCGGCGTGTTGCTGGGCGAGGTTTCGCGCCTCATATCGCGCCGCGGCCGCAGTGTCGACAATCCCGGCGTCGGTGCAAGGGAGTCAGGTTACTTTGCATCAAAATAGTAGCGCCGCGAGTTGCGCGGCGCTTGATGCATCTTGGATTACTGTTCGCGGTGCTCGGGATCAGAAGCGAGCTTAGGCGCAAAGTAGGGGACGTGGCCCAGGTAGGGGCAACTGTCCGAACGCGCCTCAACGGCGCAGGGGACATCGTCGTAGGTCATGGAAGAACCGAGTCGGGTGATGGCCTTGGCGGCGGGCGCGACGAGCATCTTAAGCGGAGCGATCGGTGTCATGGCATCTCCTTTCGTCGGTGAGACACAGCTTGTTTATCTAAACGATACAGTACGTTTAATCGGTGAGTCTAATCTTGCGGCAAAGAATCTGTCAACATCCTCACAGCATCTAGACAGGGGAGGCGGGCATGAGTTTCGCATTCTATATCTACACCACGATTATCATGGGTGTGGCTCTGGTGACCAGTGCCGTGGCATTGGTGGTTTGGCTCATGACGCGCCGTCGCGACAGCCTCGTGGCCGCGGCGGGTTTTTTGCTCTATATGCTCGATATGTCGGTCATCTTTTTTGACGAGTACAATCGACTCAAATACGACTACGCCGTTACCTTTAGCGAGCCGCTGCAGCACCCCTTGCTGCGCTGCGTGCTTGGTATTGCCATCTATGCCTGCGTGGTGCTATGGATGTTTGCGCGCTTGCGCAAAAGGCCGACGTCGCGCATGCTCGGACTTGCTATCGTGCCGTTTTCAATCTTGCAATTGCTGCTGGTGCCTCGCAGCGGTGCTGCCGGAGAGATGCAGCAGTATCTCTTTTGGCTCACGCGTGACCTGGGCAATGTAGGATGTCTTGCCTATGCCGCCTGGCATTACCGGCACAGGGCCACGCGTGTTGAGAAACTCGACCTCGACCGCTCAAAGCTCTTTTGGAAGGTGGCACTCGTTCTTGCGTTTTGCGTAATCGCCGAGGACACCTACATGATTTTGCTCTGCCGCCCCGACTCTCAAAACCCCGTCATCAGCCTCTTTTTGTGGTATCTGTCCGAGCGCAATATCTCCGAAAACGTGCTGCTCGTGGTATGCGCGGTCCAACTCTTTTGCCAGTTTAGCCATATCCTGCGCGTGTATGCCCGTCATCCGCGTGCCGATGAGGACGTGGCGGCCGAGAGCGCACGCTCTGGGGACGATCTAGCATCACGCGTTGTGATCTATGCCGATGCCCATAAGCTGTCGCGGCGCGAGCAGGAGGTGCTCACGCTGGTGCTGAAGGGCAACGACGCCCAAAACATCGCCAGCGAGTTGGTCATCAGCCCTGGCACTGTCAAGGCGCACTTGCATCGCATCTACGTTAAAAGCGGTGTCTCCAACCGAGATGACCTCATAGATGCCTTTTGGCGTTCCTAGTCCTATTCTTCCTTGCATGCGGGTCTTGCCGTGTGGGCGGGCACGCCGTTGGGCGTAATGACGCGGTAATAATCTCAGACAATAAACCTGCAGGTAAAGCGTGTAAACCTGCTTAAACTGACCGTTTGCGGTCCCTGGCCTTGGCACGGATTTGCCCCTGTGTATCAATGGGTGTAGCGCGAAGCCGCGGACGTGGGACAGACGTCCGAGCACGGCTTGTAGGCACGCGCCGATGCGGGAGCGCCACGCTCCCAACCGAGTGCCCACGCGGGCGGTGCGTCCGCATTGCAACCAAAGATGCCTGAGGAGGCTCACATGGACAAGGCTGATGTAGTTATCAAGAGCAACGCCGTCTTTACCGGCGATGGGCTCGAGCCGTTTAAGGGCGGCGTTGCCGTGCGGGGCGATAAAATCGTTGCCTGCGGTGACGATACCCACCTGGCACCGTTTATCGGCCCCGATACCGAGGTGCGCGACTTTGGCGACCAGCTCGTCATGCCCGGCCTGATCGACTCGCACACGCATTTTGCCCAGGGCGCGTTCATGACCGACCCCGATTTTGCCGTCAACCTCATCGACTGCACCAGTTTCGAGATGGCAATGGAACGTGTCGTGGCGTTTGCGGCCGACCATCCCGATAACGAGTGGATTCTGGGCTGCCAGATTATCCAGTTCCAGTGGGATGTCCCCGAGATGCCCACAGCCGCGATGATCGATGAGTACATCTCTGACCGCCCGGTCTTTCTGCAGCAGGTTGACCTGCATACCTTTAGTGCCAATACCTGCGCCATCAACAAGGTGGGAGTAACTTCGCAGACGCCCGATCCCGCAGGCGGCAAGATCATTAAGGATGCCGAGGGCAATCTGACGGGCGTGTTTTCCAACAACGCCGGCGCCTTCTTTATGGACGAGGTCTACGATCCAGCGCCCGAGGTTGTTGACGCGTCGTTTGCAAAAACCGCCCGGCGCGCCAATGCCCTGGGAATCACTACGGTCGGCATGGTCAATCCTACGTTTGTGAGCATGGAAAACCCGTATGCGGTGTTGGCAGGTCTTAATGCCAAGGGCGACTTGCCGTTGCGTGTGTTCCTGTACACCGACCTGTTCGAAAACGAGTCCTTGACGCTCGAGCAGATCAAGGAGAAATACGCCTTCCCGGGTACGCAGGTGGAGTGGCACGGCTTTAAGCAGTTCCTTGATGGCGTGTGCTCCGACCATACCGCCTGGATGCTTGAGCCCTATAGCAACGCGCCCGATACCTGTGGTGAGCCCGCGGAGGAGCCGGAGCGCATCCGCGCTGCCATCCTCAGAGCGCAGGAATGGGGCGTTGACACGCGCATCCATACGATTGGTGATCGCTCGGTGCGTTTTGTGCTCGATTGTTTTGAGGAGGGCGAGCGCTTGCATGGCAAGCGGGATTGTCGCCACTCCATGGAGCACAACGAGACGGTTCAGCCCGAGGATCTGCCGCGCTATGCCGAGCTGGGTATATGCCCTGGCATGCAGCCGTGGCACATGCTGCTCGATATGGCTGACCTTGCCAAGGACGAAGCCGTGGGCCCCGAGCGTGCAGCGCTTTCATGGCCCCTGCATAGCCTGCTTGCCAGCGGTGCCGTGGTGCACCTGGGCAGTGACTTCCCCGTTGTGGGCTTGGAGCCCATGGAGGAGGTGTACGGCGCGGTCTTCCGCATGCTCGAGGACGGCTCCAACCCCGAGGGCTGGTTCCCCCAGGAGCGCATCACCATGGCCGAGGCTCTGCGCGCCTACACCTATGGCAGCGCCTACGCCATGCATGCCGAGGACCGCATCGGCACGCTCGCGTGCGGCAAACAGGCAGATATCTGCGTGCTCGATCGCAACCTCTTTGATTGCGAGCCGGCCGAGGTGCTCGAGGCTACCGCAGCCCTCACGATGATCGCCGGCAAGGTGGTCTTTGAGGCATAGCACCATCGTTTGATTGGGCGGCTTGGTGCCAGTTGTCAGCCGCCTGACATCCATTCAGCACTACTCTCTCAAGGAAAGGGGAGAACAATGGCAGAAGAAGTAACCGCTGCCGTGGAGGAGGAGCGCGAGCTCGCCTCCCAACCGATTCCCGGTCTGGTGCGTAAGTACACCATCGTCACCGGCCAGGGCATGCTCGCCCAGATCATCATGGTGGTCCTCGAGGGCCTCGTGATGGGTTGGGGCCTGGGCGCCCACGGCCTGGCCTGTGTCTCGATCATCATGTCGGTCGAGTACATCAACCTGGCCTTTGGCAACCTGTTTGGCACCGGCGTGCCCGCCGTGGTGGGCAACCTTTTGGGTGCCGGCGACATCAAGGGCGCAAGCAAGGCTTTTAGCCAGGGCTTTTGGCTCACCACGATCGTGAGTGTGCTGCTTGCTGTGGTGATGGCAGTGTTTACCGAGCCCATCTGCGCATTCTTTGGCGCCACGCCCGACATCATGGCCGATACCGTTGCCGGCGTGCGCACCTTCGCCGTGCTGCTGCCGCTCACGGTCATTGGCCAGATGATCACCGCTGTGATGCGTGTGGACGAGAAGGTTCAGATCCAGGCCAACCTTATGACCGTTTCGGCCATCGTCGCTATCTGTTGGCTCGCGCTTTCCACGTTTGTGCTCAAGTTTGGCGTTATGGGCGCCGGCGTGTACTACGGGCTTTCCATCGGTATCTGGGCCATCGGTATCTTCTGGTTCATCGGGGGCAAAAAGTCCCAGCTCCAGATTAGCCTGGCCGACCTTAAGCTCGACCTCGCCATCTGCGGCCAGATCTTCAAGATCGGCTTCCCGTTCTTCCTGGTCCAGGGCGCGACCTTTATCTTTAATACCGTTGCCAACTCGCTTTTGGGTTCGCTCGGCGGCGACATGGGCTCGCTCTACATCGCAGCCTTTGGCGTGATCAACGGCTACATCCTCTACATTACCATGATGGTTGCCCAGTGCTTCTCCTACGGTCTGCAGCCCATCGCTGCCTTCAACGCCGGCGCAAAGGCTTGGGCGCGCCTTAAGGAGACGCTCTCCTGCACGCTTAAGTACCAGGTTGTGACGCTGGCGCTGGTCACCGTCGCGCTCTGGCTTGCCGCCACCCCGGTGTGCGCCTTCTTTGCCGGCAGCGATCCTGCGCTCGTTGAGGTTGCCGCCAACGCCACGCGTACCGTCATCCTGGCTGTCGCCCTGGGCTATCTTGCCATGACCATGTCGATGTATTTCCAGGCGGTCGAGAAGGTGGGTGTCGCCACGTTTACGGGCCTGCTTCGCTATGTGATCTGCTCGGTGCCGCTTATGTACCTCCTCGGCAACATGATGGGTGTCGAGGGCGTGTGGATCGCCCTGGTGGTGGCCGATGCCATTACCGGCATCATCTCCATTGCGCTCGCCGCGCACGAGTCCAAGCGCCTTGCCACGCTCTAGGCTCGGACATGGCTGGCGTACGATAGTCGAACAAGTTAACTCGCCTGCAAGCCACCACAATGGGGACAGCCCCCATTGTGGTGGCTTTTGTTATTTAGGGTCTGAGATTTCGGCTCTATAAATAATGCTTTTGAACTATGCTACTATAAGATTGTGGTAAACGCTAATATAAGATTATGGCGAATGAAACTATCCGATTATGGTAACAGCGCAATAAGGGGCGTTGATATGGCTGAGTTCATTAACAGGGATTTGCATGAGTTGCTCATTCGCATGGCAGGCTGGTTTCCTGTTGTGTCGTTGACAGGGCCTAGGCAGAGCGGTAAGTCTACGCTGGTTCGGCATACCTTTCCCGACTATTCCTACGTCACGCTTGAGGACCCTCAAACGAGGCGCGCGGCCTTGGAGGATCCGGTGAGTTTTATCCGCAACCGAAAGGGCGGACTCATCATCGATGAGGCGCAATACGCCCCGGATTTGTTTTCAATGATCCAGGTTGTTTCGGATGAGCGGGGAGACGCCGGTCAATACATCCTTACAGGCTCGCAAAACTTTTTGATGATGAAAAGCATCGGGCAGTCTCTTGCCGGGCGAGTCGGGATCTTGAAATTGCTGCCATTATCGTTTCGAGAAGCGGAGAGGGGCCAGCAGGGGCAGCTGGAAGTGGATTTGTTCGCGCTCGAAGGGGGATACCCTCGCCTGCGTTCCGCCGGAATGCCGTCCTCGGTTTATTTTCCCAGCTATATCGATACCTATGTTGAGCGCGATGTTGTGGGCTTGCTTGATGTGCGCAATAAGGCGGAGTTTCATAAGTTTCTGTCCATAATTGCTCAGAGCGTCGGTGCCCTCATCAATATATCCTCGCTTTCTCGAGATACGGGCGTGAGCGTATCGACCATTAAAAGCTGGTTGTCCATCCTGGAGCAGAGCTACCTGACGTTTTCGCTGCAGCCCTATTATGCAAATGCCAAGAAGCGTCTAACTAAAACGCCCAAGCTCTATTTTTACGACACGGGGCTGCTCTGCTACTTGCTCAAAATTGGATCACTGGAGCAACTATTGGAGAGCCCTTATCTGGGGGCCGTTTTCGAAAACCTCATCGTTTCCGAAACGGCGAAGAGCCATCTCAACGTGGGCGAGAATCCCGAGCTGTATTTCTATAGGGACGACAGCAAGCGTGAAATCGATTTGCTCGACTGTACAAACTCAGGGAGTCCCAAGGCTATCGAAATAAAATCATCCAGAACGTATCACGATAAGTACGCCCGCCATCTACAGACTGTATGCGATGAGATCGACATTGCAAAAGATGCGCGCTATGTTGTAGCCCGCGTGGACTCAACGTATGAGTCGAAAGACTGTAGTGTGGTTTCGGCGCGTGATTGGCTTTTACGATAACAAGCTCGGCGTATTAACAACAGCCGCGAGGGGAACCGGCCCCTTTTTGCGGCGGTTTTTGCCTATCTGGTGCGTCTTAGATGCAAGTGAGTAGACTTATTTGGATATGCCGAGCACACCGCGGCAAATGCTCAATAAAACCGCAGGTCAGAGCTGTGGCGTTTTGGGGCGTGCTTGGCCTCCTGCAAAAAGCCTACTCACTTGGTTTTTCTGCTGGAAGACCGCCGTGAGGGAAGGCAGCTCCCTCGTGGCGGCTGACATTTGCCCAGATAAACCCTGCCAAAATAAACCTGTCTACTCTTTGAGCCAGAGCCGACACTAATTCAAATGGCGAAATCAAAGGGCGTTCTCCGTATGGAGGGCGCCCTTTTTTATCGTGGGATGTTTTGCGTGGCAGTCATAAGGCCCAGACGGTTGCTGACGCCGAGCTTGCGATAGATGGCGTTGACGTGCTTCTTGACGGTTGACTCGCTTATGAATAGCTCGTTTGCCATCTGTTTGTTCGTTTTGCCGCCGAGCATGAGCTGCATGATTTCGGCTTCGCGCGGTTGGATATTATGTTCTGTAATGAAAGCATTCAGCTGGTCTGTGTCTTCGGTCTGGGTGAGATTAATGCCCCGAGGATAGAGGTTGGCGAGCGCGAGGCTCGCGTGCCGAGCGATTTCGAGCAGGATTGCGAGCTCGGTGTCGGTGAAGTCTCCGGCCGTGCGTTCGCGAAACAGGGTGATGCTTCCTAGCGGGCTGTCGTTGTGCGCGAGCGTGGCCGTACAGCCAAAGTAGACGCCCTGCGGTTCCATCCATTTGCGATAGATGGGCGTGGCATCGCGTCGCTCGACGTCCACGAGGTCGAGGTCGCGGTAGACGCCGACCTTATGTAGGTCAAAGCTCCATGTTGTATAGTCCATCGCGGCGTAGCGGTTGTAGTAGTCGCTCAGCGCGCGGTCGTCCATTCCGCTGCTTGCGGGGTGGACGTAGCGTGGGGCGTCACTGCCTGCCGCCTCGATCAGGTCGAACATGGCGATCCGATGGGGCACGAGCCCTGTCGTTCCCTCGAGGGTCTCCTTTTGCAGCTTATCGACACCGTGTGATGCGTGGATTGCAAGCGCGAGCTCGTTGAGAGCAGTCCAGGTCGTACTGTCCAACTCAATAGTCTGCTGTTTATTGCATGGGGGCATAGGGCGTCCTTTCCATTGTGGAACCCAGTATGTCATGTTCTCGGCCTGAATAGAACTTTAGGTCAGCGAATGGTATACCGTTGGTCGCTGAAAGGGGCTCGAGGGACTATTGAGAACATCTCGGTGCGGCCGCATCATGGTCTCGTCAAGCAAAAGCACCGAGATTTAGGAGCTTGAAATGAAGACCATCTACGAGAGTGAATCCACGCCTAAGAAGGACGGGTTCTATATGCCCGGCGAGTATGAGGAGCAGGAGCGCACCTGGATTCTGTGGCCGCACCGCTCCGACGTGTGGCGCTGCGGCGCCAAGCCGGCGCAGAAGGTCTTCACCGAGATCATTAAGACCGTTGCACGCTTTCAGCCCATCACGGTAGGCGTCAACACCGAAGACTTCCCCGCGGTGTGCGAGATCTTCGACGGTGTTGAGAACGTGCGCGTTATCCACATGGAGTACAACGACAGCTGGATTCGCGACCCCGGCCCGGCGTTCCTCGTTAATGACAATGGGGAGGTGGCCCTTTCGCACTTCCACTTTAATGCTTACGGCGGTTTCATTGACGGTCTGTACTTCCCGTGGGACAAGGATGCTTCCATTGGCCTGCAGGTGGCACAGCTTGAGCAGGTTAACCGTTATCGTCCCGAGGACTACATCCTCGAGGGTGGCTCGTTCAACTGTGATGGTCAAGGCACCGTCGTGACCACCGAGATGTGTCTGCTCAACGAGGACCGCAACCCGCAGTACACCAAGGAGCAGATTGAGGAGAAGCTCTCTGAGTATCTCGGTATCGAAAAGGTTATCTGGATCAAGGACGGTATCGATCCGTACGAAACGAACGGTCATGTGGACGACGTCGCATGCTTTAGTGCGCCCGGCGAGGTCTGCTGCATGTGGACCGATGATCCCAACCATAAGTTCTACAAGGAGTGCCAGGAGGCGTACAAGACGCTCTCCGAGTCCACGGATGCCAAGGGTCGCAAGCTCAAGATCCACAAGGTGATCATGCCTGCGACTTCGGTATATATGACCGAAGAGGAGGCCAGCACGATTGATCCCGCCGAGGGCGTGCTGCCGCGTACCCCCGAGGACGCCTTCGAGCCGAGCTATCTCAATTTCCTGCCCATCAACGGAGCGGTGCTTGTGCCGCAGTTCGGTGACCCCAACGACGCCCAGGCGCTCAAGGATATCCAGGCTGCTTATCCGGACCGTGAAGTCATCGGTATCATGACTCGCGAGGTTATCTACGGCGGCGGCAACATCCACTGCATCACCCAGCAGCAGCCCAAGGCGCGCCACAAGTAGTAGCTCCTTGGTAAACAGGGTTTGATTATCCGTAAATGAAAGTCCGCCGGCTTCAATGGCCGGCGGGCTTTTTGTGTGGCGGCTTGGGCGTTTGCCCAGATAAAACCTACCAAAATAAACCTGTCCCTTTTTGGCAGGTGGTTTCAGCTGAACGGCGGGCCGTGCGGCTTGGGTGTGCGGGCTCACAATCTGGGGAAACCAAACAGATTGGGGGCTTGTATGATCGACTCGAAGGGAAACGTGCGACCCGAGGGCATGTTTAACAGAGCGCACCTGGCCCCCGAAGCCCAGCGCGCATACGATGCGCTACTCGAGTGCGTGCTCAACGGGCAGAAGGGCTGCGAGGTTTCGGCGCGTGCGGGCATGGATACGATCAAGGCGCTCGTATAGCTTTACGCTTTCGGATGTGACACATAGGACTGCATGCGCCGCTCCCGGCTATATTGCCTCCGAGTGCTTTAGCTCATGGAGATAGCCGGCATCAGCGATTTCGAGAGCCTGGCAGCCGCCACGAATGCCCCGGTGTTTACACCTCAGACGGACGACTTTGGACTCGCGGTCCATATCTTCAAGATGCTCAATCGCGGAATTCATCCGTACAGTTCTGGCGAGCTGGACCTAGAATTTTTGACCTAGACGACGATATTCCGGCTCTTCCGCTCAATAGCTGCGTGTGCAATGGGCGCAGCTCCTTTGTGGGGACGCTGATCGGATATGTTGTCCCTAGTTACGCTCTTGCGATCAATGACTTTGGCAACCTTATGGGCGAGGCTTTCCGCCGGTCGCTCTTTGGCAAAGCGCATGAGCGCCTTGATGCGCGCACATGGGCGCGCCTGCTCGCCCTGTATCTGTCTGAGACGGTTGAGTGTCCGCGCGGTCATCTATATCACGCTTCGCAGGATGAATGTCCCTACTGTCGAGGAGAGCGCACCCTGTTAGCTCTCTTGGCTGATTGCTGACTGTCTTGGAGAAAGCCCGTGAGGCGGCACACAGGCTAATCCTGCGTGTCGCCTCCGTACATGTAGACGATAAAGCCGTCGCCGGTGTCTTGGCTGTGATCCTCCAGGATGCGCTTCATGTTGAGGTGCTCGTAGAACTGCCAATCGGAGTTGCAGTCGCTCATCAGGAAGAACTTGGTGCAGCCTGCCTTGGCGAGCTCGGCGCGCGAAAGGTCGATGAGTGTGCGGCCGAGTCCCTTGCCCTGCCACTCGGGCACGATGATGATCAGGTTGAGCTGGCCCTGGGCATACTCGTTGCCCGTGGCGGCAAAGCGGTCGGCCGTGGCCTTTTCACGACTGTCGCCAAAGAGCGAGCCCTCGAGCTTGGCATCGGCGGTCTTTGCCATCTCGGTTGCCTGGGCGAGCATCTCGTCGTAGCAGGGCTCCCACGTGGGATTGGTGCGCGGCTTGCCGTCCTCGAAGATGCCGATACAGCAGGCGGCGATAGTGCGGCCCTCGGCCTCGGCGACGAGTGCGATGGGGGAGCGTTGCAGCTGCATAGCGATGTTAAAGCGCGCGCAGAAATCGGCGGCTTCGACGTCGCCGCGGTTGCGTAGTGTGTTGCACCACAGCTGGTTGTAAATGGCGGCGATGCCGGTCAAGTCATCGAGCGTGGCGGCGCGCAGAGTTACGTTGTCAAGGCTCATGGAGGCTCCTTCCAGGTTGGGTCAGGCCATCTCTGAGTGTGACATGGACGCAGGATTGCCGTATCGACCATTCGGCAGACGACCCTCGATCCCTCGGGGACGGAGGGCCCTAAGAAGGAATGAGGGTGGATTTTCGGACACTTGCTCAATGAGAGTGGATAATCTCCCACTTTCGCTCGAAAAGCAGGCCACAAAAACGGGAGATTATCCACTCTCATTCTGGGTAGTCGTTTAAGAATGTCCCCAACGACTACCCCAAAAGGAGCGTCCCCAAGTGCCAGCTTTGGCAACGACGCTGGTAGAAAAACGTCAGCGAAAACCCGCCAGAGCGAGCAAGGTGCCTTGAAGCGAGGCGGCATTGACCTTTTGTCATGCCGTCGAAGCTGAAAGGCAGATTGCCGCTCTGGCGGGTTTGTAGCGTCGGCTGGTTACGGCGTTTGGTAAAACGCCGTAACCTACACCCGCTCCGCGATCTCGTGGATGAGGTAGTCGGTCTTTTCCCAGCCCAGGCACGGGTCGGTGATGGACTTGCCAAAGACGCCGCCGTCGACAGGCTGGTTGCCGTCCTCCAGGTAGGACTCGATCATAAAGCCCTTGACCAGCTTGGAGATGGACTCGTTACGGCGGCAGCTGTCGAGCACCTCCTTGCAAATGCGGTACTGCTCCAGCGGGCGCTTGCCCGAGTTGTCGTGGTTGCAGTCGATGACCGCCGCCGGATTGGCGTAGCCGGCATGCTCGGTATAGCGCTCGGCCAGGCGTTCCAGGTGTTCGTAGTGGTAGTTGGGGTAGGTGCGCCCATCGAGACCGATGTAGCCACGCATAACGGCGTGTGCGAGCGGGTTGCCGTCGCACTCGACCTCCCAGTTGCGGAAGATGAAGCTCTGGTGCGCCTGCGCGGCGTAAATGGAGTTGAGCATAACGGTGGTAGAGCCGGCAGTGGGATTCTTCATGCCGACGGGTACCGAAATGCCGCTCGACACCAGGCGATGCTCCTGGTTCTCGACCGAGCGTGCGCCCACGGCAACATAGCTCAGCAGGTCAACGAGGTATTGGTAGTTGGACGGGTAGAGCATCTCATCGGCGGTAAAGAAGCCGGTCTCCTCGATGACGCGCAGGTGCATGTGGCGGATGGCCTTGACGCCCTCGAGCAGGTCGTCGGGAGCCTCGGGGTTGGGGTTGTGCAGAAGGCCCTTGTAGCCGGTGCCCTTGGTGCGCGGCTTATTGGTGTAGACGCGCGGAATGATGATGAGCTTGTCCTTGACCTCTTCGGCGGTCTTGGCCAGTCGGTTCATGTATTCAAGCACCGAGTCCTCGCGGTCGGCAGAGCACGGGCCGATGATGAGCACCTTGCGTGCGTCCTCGCCGGTAAAGACCTTGGCGACCTCGGCGTCAAATGCCTGTTTTTTGGCGGTAAGCTCGGCGGAAAGCGGCATTTCCTCGCGGATCTCCATGGGGATCGGCAGCCTGCGTTTGAATTCCATGGCCATAGGGGCCTCCTCAATCTATGGAAAGAGCAATAAGCGTATTGTCGAGTGTTCGGCATTATCCGCTGTCGCACGCTAAAGTGCAACCCCTTGTCACCCCGAAACCTACCAAAAAGGGACAGGTTTATTTTGGTCGGTTTTATCTGGGAAAATGTCGGCACTCGCCGGAAGGGGGTCGGCGTACGGCACGCTGGAGCAAGTTGGATCTTCTGCGGCATACCCCGTGGGCAAAAAATGGCAAATATGAGTACTGGTACTGGCGTAGTATCATATCGAGCTTACAAGATAATAGACACTACAGTAAATATGTTCATTAACGTTGGTACACAGAAGCATACTGACGGGCGTTTTGATTAATTTGAAGGCGTATAGAAGCCGCAAAGAGGTCATTTGAGGCGGTTTTGGCTGCTACTAAAAATGTAACAGTACTCATATTTGACCTTTTTTGGCCACAGGGTCCGGAAGGGGCTGTCAATCGGGCCCCAAGAGAGCTAATTCGAGGGCCGCAGAGCAAAAAACGGGGACGCAGATTGTCCTGCGTCCCCGTTCTCGGGCGTTATTCGTTCCTTGCGACAGAATTTACGCCGCCTCGTCGAACTGCGAGTTGTACAGGTCGGCGTAGAAGCCGCCCTGGGCGAGCAACTCGTCGTGTGTACCCTTCTCGACGATGTCGCCGTCGCGAATCACCAAGATCACGTCGGCGTTGCGGATCGTGGACAGGCGGTGCGCGATGACAAAGCTGGTGCGGCCCTGCATCAGCGCATCCATGGCGCGCTGGATGAGCTCCTCGGTGCGGGTGTCGACGTTGGATGTCGCCTCGTCCAGAATTAGCGCCGGGCGGTCGGCCAAAATGGCACGGGCAATGGTCACGAGCTGGCGCTGGCCCTGCGACAGGTTGGTGCCTTCCTCGTTGATCATAAAGTCGTAGCCGCCGGCGAGCGTATGGATAAAGTGATCGCAGCGTGCGGCGCGTGCAGCGGCTTCGACCTCGGCGTCGCTTGCATCGGGGCGTCCGTAGCGGATGTTCTCGCGGATGGTGCCGTTAAACAGCCAGGTATCCTGCAGCACCATGGCAAACTCGCCGCGCAGCGCCGCGCGGTCCCAGTCGCGCACGTCGACACCCTCGACGCGCAGCGAACCGCCGTCCACATCGTAGAAGCGCTGCAGCAGCTTAATGAGCGTGGTCTTGCCGGCGCCGGTAGGACCGACGATGGCGATGGTCTGGCCGGGCTGCGCCTCGCAGCTAAAGTCGTGGATGATGGTCTTGTCGGGCGTATAGCCAAACTTGACGTGATCAAACTCCACATGGCCGGGGCGCTTTTCGGGAATCTGCGCGTCGGCTTTCTGCTCCTCCTCGGGCGCGGCCAGGAACTCAAAGACGCGCTCGGTGGCGGCTGCCATCGACTGCATCGTGTTGCTCACGTTGCCCAGTTGCTGCACGGGCTGCGTAAAGTTGCGAACGTACTGGATAAAGCTCTGGATGTCGCCGGGCGTGGCATTGCCGGTCAGCGCGAGCTGCGCGCCTACCACGACGACGCCCACGTAGCCCATGTTGCCCACCAGACTCATAAGCGGCATCATCAGGCCCGACAGGAACTGCGAACGCCAGCCACTAATAAAGAGGCGGTCGTTTTGACGGTCGAACTCCTCGATTGAGGCCTCGGCGCGGTCGAACACCTGGATGACGTTCTGGCCGGCAAAGTCCTCCTCGATAATGCCGTTGACGGCGCCCAGGACTTGCTGTTGCTCGCGGAAGTACGGTTGCGAGAAGTGAATCATCACGGTCAGGATAATCGCGGCGGCCGGCAGCGTGAGCACGGTGACGCCGGTGAGCGGCAGGCTGATCGACAGCATCATGACGAGCACGCCGATAATCTGCGTCACCGACGTGATGAGCTGCGTCACGCTCTGGTTGAGCGACTGGCCGAGCGTATCGACGTCGTTGGTGATGCGACTGAGCACGTCGCCCTTGCTGTGTCCGTTAAAGTAGCTCATCGGAACGACGGCGATCTTGGCGGCGATCTCCTTGCGCATGCGATAGCAGATCTTTTGCGTGACGCCGGTCATGAGCCAGCCCTGGATGAGGCTGCAGACAGAGCTCGCCAGATACAGGCAGAGCAAAAAGCCGAGCGTCTTGGCAATCCAGGCAAAGTCGACATCGCCGGTGCCGTTGACCTTGGCAACTAAGCCCTCGAACAGTTTGGTGGTAACCTGACCGAGCACCTTGGGCCCCACAATGTTAAAGATGACCGAGCACACGGCAAAGGCGACGGCGGCAAACACGGCAATCTTGTGCTGGCCGATATAGCCGAGCAGCTGCCTCATGGTGCCCTTAAAGTCCTTGGCCTTTTCGCCACGACGCATGCCGCCCATGCGGCCCATGGGACCACGCTGGCGGGTGGGCTTGGGAATCTGAGTCTTGGTCTCGTCTGCCATTAGCGCTCGCCTCCTTCCATGACGGCTGCAATTTCTTTTTGGGTAAGCCCCAGCTCCTCGGCGGAAAGCTGCGACTGTGCGATCTCCAGGTACGCCGGGCAGCTGCGCAGCAGCTCCTCGTGCGTGCCGGTGCCCACTACGTGGCCGTCATCGAGCACGATGATCTGGTCGGCGTGCATGATGGTCGCGATGCGCTGGGCCACGACCACGAGTGCGGCGTCGGTAACGTTTTTGGCCAGCTCCTCGCGCAGGCGCGCGTCGGTCTTGTAGTCGAGGGCGCTAAACGAGTCATCGAACACCACGACCTCGGGCTTTTTGGCCAATGCGCGGGCGATGGCCAAGCGCTGGCGCTGACCGCCCGAGACATTGGAGCCTCCCTGGCTGATGGGGGAGTCGTAGCCGCCCTCGCGCTCGGCGATAAAGTCCTCGGCTTGTGCGATGCGCGCTGCTTGGTGCATGTCATCATCGCTCACCATGTCGCCGGCAAACTTGAGGTTGCTCTCGACAGTGCCCGAGAACAGGCGCCCCTGCTGCGGGATGTAACCAATGCGGCGACGCAGCTCGGAGAGAGTCATGTCACGCACGTCGACGCCGTCAAGCGAAATGCTGCCGCCTGTGACGTCGTACAGGCGCGGAATCAGCTGCACGAGCGTGGACTTGCCCGAGCCCGTGGAGCCGATGATGCCGAGCATCTGACCGGCATGTGTGGTGAAGTTCACGCCGCTGATGACATCGGCGCGGGCATCGGGGTACTGGAAGCTCACGTCGCGGAAGGTGAGCTCACCGCGCGGCGCGCTGGCTGCGGGCAGTTTGGGCGAGGCAGGGTCGTTGATGCTCGTGGGGCAGGTGATGACCTCTTCCACGCGCTCGGCTGCGACCTCGGCACGGGGCAGGATGACCGAAACCATGGTGAGGATCATAAACGCCATGACGATCTGCATGGTGTAGGAGATAAACGCCATCATGTTGCCGACCTGCATCACGCCGTCGGACACGCCCTGCGCGCCAAACCACACGATGAGCACGGTGATGCAGTTCATGACGAGCATCATGAGTGGCATCATAAAGCTCATAGCGCGGTTGGTGTAGAGCTGCGTGGTCATCAGGTCGAGCGAAGCCTTGTCAAAACGCTCGAGCTCATGCTCCTCGCGGTTGAATGAGCGGATGGGCATAAGGCCGTCGAGCAGCTCGCGGGCGGTAAGGTTCACGCGGTCCACAAAGCTCTGCATCTTTTTGAACTTGGGCATGGTGAGGCCCATAAGCACGCCGACGACGGCCGAGACGGCGATGATGGCCACGGCGATGGTCCACTCCAGGCCGGTGTGGTTGGCCAGGACGCGCATGACGGCGACGATGCCCATGACGGGGGCCATCAGGCACATGCGGATAAACAGGGTTGCGGCCATCTGGATCTGCTGAATGTCGTTGGTGCAGCGGGTAATGAGCGAGGCCTGGCTAAACTTGCCCACTTCGGCCGGCGAGAAGTGCATAACCTTGTTGAAGGTCTCGCGACGCAGGTCGCGGGCGATGGAGCAGGCGGTGCGCGAAGCCACGGCACCGGTCAGGATGGTGGCGACGAGCGACACCAGGCACAGCCCAAACATAGTGGTCGCCATGCGGCTCAGGTAGGCGTTCTGCACATCGGCGGGGTCGATGCCCTGTGCCTTGTACTCGTCCTGTACATAGCTCACGGCGCGTTGGGTCACGATGGAGCCCGACATGGAACCCATTTTGTCCGCCATATCGTTGGCGCCCTCGACGAGCTTGCCCTGATCGATAAGACCGCCTTCAACGCCTAGGCGCAGGCTCTTCATGGTGATCTTGCCGCCGTCGGCGTCGATCTGCTTTTGCATGCTCTGCGCCGCTGCGGCCTTCTGCTGCATCTCGGCGAGCTGCTCGGGCGTCATTGCCGCCATCTGCTCGGGGGTGGGCATGGCCTGAGCGCCGCTGTTGTCTTTCTCACCGGACGTGCCCATCATGTCGCCCATGGAGTCGGCATCGATGCCCTGGTTGAACGAAAGGACGACGGTCTCAGGCAGGCTCATGATGTCGGCAATCTTGCCGCCGTCGGCGCGCTCCTCCTCGGTGCCCTTGTACGTTCGAATGCCGTTTTTGTCAGCCTTGCTAAACACGGCCTCCACAGCCTTGGCGTCCTTGGCGCTCATAAAGAGTTCGAGGTCGTCGAGCGATTCGGCGCGGATGGTGTCGGGTACGGGCGAGGCGATACCGCCTTGCTGCACGCCCACGTCGACGATATCGCTCATATAGGTAGGCAGTGCCAGGTCGGCGTTGCAGCTGATTACGATGAGTACGATAGCTGTGAACAGTGCCAGGATATGCTTTTTAAAGAGCTTGAGAATCCTCACTCGGCATCTCTCCTTTCTTGATTGCGGTCGATAATTTCGTTGGCACGTCTAAGAAGGCGCACCATCTCTTGGGTATCTGTTTCGCCGAGCTGCTCGAGGAAAGCCGCGGTGCGGTCCTCGAATTCCCGGCGTTTGATTTCGAGATCCTGGAATCCCTTGTCGGTCACTATGACGTGTACGCGACGACGGTCGGTCTTTGAGTGCTCACGCTCAACCCAACCCTTGGCTTCGAGAGCGCGTAGGATATTGGCGATGCGGGCGTTCGAGACCCAGGCGCGATCGGCGAGTTCGCTCGGCGTGAGCGAACCGCCAGCGAGCATAAGGGCGCGCATGACAGCCATCTCGCCGCTGAGAGCTTTGTCCACAAAGCGCGAAACGTGCTGATGCATGCTGCCAAACTCAGTTAAGAGCTGACGTCCAAGCTCATGGAAATCGGTATCTTCCACCGAAAACCCCTAACACTAGAAACTATTTTCGGTGAAAGATGATACCCCCGCCCAAGCATTCCATTCGGTAGATTTCTAGGCATGTTCCAAAAATCTACTTGGCCGCTAGGCAATATAAAGGGCGTATAAAGAATCAAAATAATTCAATAATTGTAGCGTTTCAAAGAATTATCATGCACGCGGTTAGGCGAGGGGTTGTCACCACCATGACGACTGGGACTCATATAATCGCCACGTGCGATGCTCCAACTTCCCGCGAGGAGACACCTTATATAAAGGGGGATGGAGTCATGGCATTTGACTTCACGGGCAAGACCGCGATTGTCACGGGCGGCACTCAGGGCATTGGCCTCGAGATCGCCAAGGGCATCGTCGCGGGCGGCGGACATGTCGCGCTCATCGCAAGGAACGCTGCTAAGGGCGAGGCCGCGGTGGCCGAGCTTGGCGAGGGCAACAAGTTCTATCAGCTCGATGTCGCCGATGCACCCAAGGCGCGCGAGACTGTCGAGCAGATTTTTACGGACCTGCCGCAAACCAACATCCTGATCAACTGCGCTGGCGTCATCAGCACCAAGAAGTTCGATGAGATCGATGACACCGAGTGGCGTCGCACCATCGACATCAACCTCAACGGCACCTTTACCATGATGAACGCCGTGTACCCGCACTTTAAGGCGGCCCATGCCGGCACTATCGTCAACGTGAGTTCCGTTGCTGGCAAGATCGGCGGTGGCCTGCTCGGCACCGCGGCCTACGCGAGCTCCAAGGCCGGTGTTAACGGTCTAACCAAGGCAGTCGCCAAGGAAGGCGGCAAGTTTGGCGTTCGCTGCAACGCCGTGTGCCCGTCGCTCACCCTTACTGATATGACCTCGATTCTCTCTGACGAGAACTCTCAGCGCATCATCAACGGTATTCCTCTGGGCCGCGCCGCCCAGGCCAGCGAGCCTGCGCAGATGGTGCTGTTCTTCGCTTCCGACCTCGCCAGCTTCGTGAACGGCGAGATCGGTGACTGCGATGGCGGCATCGTCCTGGACGGGTAATACCCCGCGATGATTATTCGGCGACGGCTCCTGCGACTCGGGACCGTCGCCTTCTTTCTGACATAGGCGCGTGCGGCTACGATTCGCATGCATCCAAAGGAGATATATATGAGTGAATCGACTGCGGTGGAGGCGCCGGCGGCAAAGGAGCCGTTCTTTAAGATGTCCTCCATCCCGGGTGCCAATATTTTGGTGCCGCTTTTGCTGGGCTGCCTGCTCAACACGCTATTCCCCGACCTGTTCAAAACGCTCGGCAGCTTTACGCTTGGCATGACCCAGCAGGGTGCAGGTCCGCTCGTGGGCGCATTTTTGCTCATCGTCGGCACGACGATTTCGTTTAAGAGCGCTCCTGCCGCCGCTGCCCGCGGCGCCATTATCATCGCCGTCAAGCAGATCGTGGTCGTTGCCGTGTCGCTGCTCATCCTTTATGTGTTCAACGACAACCTGTTTGGCATCTCGGCCATGGTGATGTTGGCCGCTTGCACGGGTGCCAACAACGCTATGTACGCTGGACTGATGGGCACCATGGGCAACGAGGCCGAGCGTGGCGCCGTCGCCATCACTACGCTCGTTGTCGGCCCTCCGGTCACGATGATTGTCCTTGGCGCCGCCGGTCAGGCTCCGATTGGCTGGTCGCTCGTGGGCGCAATCCTTCCGATTGTCGTCGGCATTATCCTGGGCAACCTCTTCCCGAGTTTTAAGAAGATGATGGCACCGGCACTTTCCGCCATCATCGTGCTCGTCTTCTTTGCCATGGGCTCGACCATGACTTTTGGCCAGCTTATCAACGGCGGTCTTCCCGGCATCCTGCTCGGCGTGATCTGCTCGGTGATCTTTGCAATTCCCGTCATCGCGGTCGATAAGCTCACGGGTGGTACGGGTGTCGCAGGTGCGGCCATTTCGAGCTGCGCCGGAGCCAATGTGGCCACGCCTGCTGCCATGGCAAGCGTCAACGGGGCCATGTACGGCGGTGCGGTGCTCGCGACGGCTACGGCACAGGTTGCTGCCTGCGCAATCGTTACGGCTATTTTGACCCCGCTGGTCACCAGCTGGTGCTACAAGCATTTTGAGGGCCAGGGCAACGGCGATAGCAAGGCAACGGCCGACAAGGCCGCCGCAGCCGCCTAATGCCAAGCGGCAATCAAAGCTAAAAACTAGCCATGCCACAGGGCGGCCACGGGGGATTCCGTGGCCGCCCTGCAGTTTCTGTAGGGTCTCTGGGACACTTTACCCTGCTAAAGCTGGCATAACAGCTAGAGCGAACGTCGTACAAAGGCAAGGAAAAATACCATACAAATCGGTGAACGGTAGTTGTTTGCACTCGCATTTCCTGCGGGTTTGTAAAAAACGTCCTTATGATATAAAAAAAGAAACATATAACAGCCCAGATGGAGAGGGTCGCTATGTTATCCTTCTCAAACGGGTGAAATCTTGGGTTTTGGGTTGTAGTTCCAAGGTGGACAAACGTTTTCCCTGCACCAATGTGTGGTGAAGAACGGAAGAAGCCGGTAGTGCAAGCCGAACATTCAAGAATTCAATAAGCAGCGGTGTGAGAGAGCGCCGCATTACACGTAACTAGGAGCGTGGTTACACAATGCAGGAGGCATGGGAAGGCTTCAAGGAAGGCATTTGGACGGGAGAGGTTGACGTCCGAGACTTCATCCAGAAGAACTACACCCCCTACGAGGGCGACGAGTCGTTCCTCGCCGGCCCGACCGAGCGTACCAAGGAGCTGTGGGGCGAGGTTCTCGACCTGCTGCTCAAGGAGCGCGAGCAGGGCGGTGTCCTCGATATGGACACCAAGACCGTCACGGGTATCGTGAGCCACCCCGCTGGCTACATCGATAACGCCCATCGCGACAAGGAGACCATCGTCGGTCTCCAGACCGACAAGCCGCTCAAGCGCGCGCTGCACGTCAACGGCGGTATCCGCATCGCTTGCCAGGCTGCCAGCCAGCACGGCTATAAGGTCGATGAGAATGTTGTCGAGCGCTACACCTTCGAGCGCAAGACCCACAACGCTGGCGTCTTCGATGTCTACACCCCCGAGATGCGCGCTTGCCGCTCGGCTCACATCATCACCGGTCTGCCCGATGGCTATGGCCGCGGCCGCATCATCGGCGACTACCGTCGTGTTGCCCTGTACGGCGTCGACTACCTGATCAAGGACAAGGAGGCCCAGAAGGCTTCTACCCCGACGGTCATGACCGCCGACAACATCCGCGATCGCGAGGAGCTGCAGGAGCAGATCCGCGCCCTCGGCGAGCTCAAGATGATGGCCGAGACCTATGGTTTCGATATTTCCAACCCTGCTACCAACACGCAGGAGGCCATCCAGTGGATGTACTTCGCCTACCTCGCTGCCGTCAAGGAGCAGAACGGCGCCGCTATGTCCATCGGCCGTACCTCTACGTTCATCGACATCTACGCTGAGCGCGACCTTGCCAACGGTACCTTCACCGAGGAGCAGATCCAGGAGTTCGTGGATCACTTCATCATGAAGCTTCGCATGGTCAAGTTTGCCCGTACCCCCGAGTACCAGGCCCTGTTCACCGGCGATCCGCAGTGGGTCACCGAGTCCATCGGCGGCATGGGTGTTGACGGCCGTACGCTCGTTACCAAGATGAGCTACCGCTACCTGCACACGCTCGAGAACATGGGCACCAGCCCCGAGCCCAACATGACCGTTCTGTGGTCGACCCGTCTGCCCGAGAACTTCAAGAAGTTCTGCGCCAAGACTTCTGTCGCCAGCTCCTCGATCCAGTACGAGAACGATGACCTCATGCGCGTTTACCACGGCGACGACTACGGCATCGCCTGCTGCGTGTCCTCCATGCGCATCGGCAAGGAGATGCAGTTCTTCGGCGCCCGCGCCAACCTGGCCAAGTGCCTGCTCTACGCACTCAACGGCGGTGTTGACGAGGTCTCCAAGAAGCAGGTCGGCCCCAAGTATCGCGCCGTCGAGGGCGATACGCTCGATTACGACGACGTTGTGGCCAAGTACAACGACATGATGAAGTGGCTCGCTGGCGTGTACGTCAACTCGCTGAACATCATTCACTACATGCACGACAAGTATTGCTACGAGCGCATCCAGATGGCTCTGCACGACAAGCACGTGCACCGCTGGTTCGCTACGGGCATCGCTGGCCTTTCCGTCGTGGCTGACTCCCTGTCCGCCATCAAGTACGCCAAGGTCCACCCCGTCCGTGATGAGAACGGCATCATCGTCGACTTCGAGACCGAGGGCGAGTTCCCCAAGTACGGTAACGACGACGACCGCGTCGACCAGATCGCTCACGACGTTGTGCACCAGTTCATGGAGTACATCCGCATGAACGACACCTACCGCAACTCCGTGCCCACGACCTCGGTTCTGACCATTACCTCCAACGTCGTGTACGGTAAGAAGACCGGCTCCACGCCCGACGGCCGCAAGGCTGGCCAGCCGTTCGCCCCGGGTGCTAACCCCATGCACAAGCGCGATAGCCACGGCGCCATCGCTTCGCTGTCTTCGGTTTCCAAGCTCCCGTTCCGCGATGCTCAGGACGGCATCTCCAACACCTTCTCCATCATCCCGAGTGCGCTCGGCAAGGAGGATCAGGTGTTCTTTGGCGATATCGACCTTGATCAGCTGGGCGAGTAACTATTGTTAGTGCTATACTAACAATAACGATTACTGATTAGTGCGCCGGTTTCGGCCGGCGCCTATCGATCGAAGGAGACACATTATGAAGGTTTCTGAAGTTTCCGAGACTCAGGCCGATAACCTGGTCCACATGCTCGACGCTTACGCCGAGAAGGGTGGCCACCACCTGAACATCAACGTCTTCAACCGTGAGACGCTGCTCGACGCTCAGGCTCACCCCGAGAAGTATCCGCAGCTGACCATCCGCGTTTCCGGCTACGCCGTGAACTTCCACACGCTCACCAAGGAGCAGCAGGACGAGGTCATTGCGCGTACCTTCCACGACAAGTTCTAAAGGGTTCAACTCCTGTAGGATTACTGGGGCCGGTTTTGGGTTATTTCCCAAAACGTCCTCGGACATGCAAAGAGGCTCCGCTGCGCGCGTTGCGCGGCGGAGCCTCTTTGCGTCCTGCGGGATGTTTTGGAAAATAACCCAAAACCGGCCATGTGGGGTCCTTTGGAGTCACCCTTTAGGCGGAACTCTCCTAATTATTTGGATGAGTCGTTTACTTACTTGTGCTGTTACCGTCTTCCCGCTGTTGTTGGGGTATGCTTTGTTCGTATGTAAACGTATGACATGTTGATGGGGGAGGGTGCTATGGCTCGCGAGAGTGCTCGTTCTAAGGATACGGCTAAGCCTGGCATCAAGGAAGTTGCGGCGGTGGCGGGGGTTTCGCCTACTACGGTATCTCGTGTGCTTAATAATCGTGGCTATATTAGCCAAGAGACCCGCGATAAGGTCCATGCCGCGATGAAGCGCATCAACTATACGCCCAACGATATCGCTCGTGCCATGCTCAACGGTCGCCTGAATCTTATCGGTATGATCGTCCCCTATGTCAGCAGTCCGTTTCATGCCCAAGTGGTTCAAGTCATTGAGCATACCCTGGCCGAAAACGGTTTTAAGATGCTGCTGTGCAATAGCGCCAATCGACCCGAGCTTGAGCGCTCTTATATCGACATGCTTCGACGCAATATGGTTGATGGCGTCATCGTCAACTCGCTTAATATCGGTGCCGAGGCGTATGCCGAGATGGGCTTGAGTCTGGTTGGTATCGACTGCGACCTTGGCGAGGCCTCTGTTCAGATTGCGAGCGACAGCTATGGCATCGGCGAACTTGCCACGCGTCGCCTGATTGATGACGGGTGTTCGCGCATCTTGTGCCTGCGCAACAATAGCCGCATGCGCATGCCTGCCAATAAGCGTACCGATGCCTACCACGATGTTGTGGAGCAGGCCGGTTTGCCCGCGCTTGTCCGTGAGGTCGAGTTCGTTAAGTCCGATGACGAAAAGAGTGCGGTCGTTGCGAAGATCCTCGATGAGAACCCCGATATTGACGGCATCTTTGCGGGAGACGACACGATGGCGGCTATCTGTCTTAACGTGATGAAGCAGCGCGGCTTGAGCGCTCCGGACGATATTAAGGTCGTGGGCGCGGATGGCGCCCGCCGCACTATGACGTTTATGCCTGACTTAACAACCGTTCGTCAAGATATCGATCGCATCGGAGAGCTCGCGGCGCAATCCATCATCGCTCTTGTTAACGGTGAAAAGCCCGAATCGAATACCAAGCTCCCCGTTGAACTCATTGAGGGCAAAACCGCGTAGTTCATCCCGTGCCAAAAGAATTCCTCAAACGCCTCTGATGACCGTTCGCCGGCATATGTCAACCGTTTGCCGACGACTGGAACTGCGAAAAGACGTATTGGTGTGAAAACGTTTGACATATGAAAACGATTGACATATCTTGCAGTTGTACCGAGTTAGTATCACGTGGGAAGGAAGTCTCGGATGCACAAGGTGTATTACCAGCCTGAGGGAATTTGGGTGGGCGACATCATGCCGTACGGCGAGGACGGCACGTTCTATCTCTATCATCAGCGTGACACGCGAAACCCCGGACCTTTCGGAGAGCCGTTTGGCTGGGCACTCGCGACAACCAAGGACTTCGTCAATTACAAAGACTTTGGCGAGAGCCTTGAGCGTGGCGGCGACGAGGAAGTCGACCAGTATGTTTATGCCGGCACGGTGTTTAAGGTGGGCGACAAGTACCATGCGCTCTACACTGGTTGCAATCGCGATAAGGTCAAGGCACGCTTGATGAAGCAGGTTCTTCTTCACGCAACGAGTGACGACGCCATCAAGTGGGAGAAGAACATCGCCGAGACGCTGCTTCCGCCCCAGGAGGGTTACGATGACCGCAACTGGCGCGATCCCTTTGTGCTTTGGGATGAGGAGAACGAAGAGTACATGCTCATCCTCGGCACGCGTGTGGGCGAGGACAAGCGTCTGATGACCGGTCGTCTGGTCAAGTTCACCTCCAAGGACCTGGATACCTGGGAGTTCCAGGGCGACTGGTGGAATCCGGGCCTGTACACCATGTTCGAGATGCCTGATCTCTTTAAGATGGGCGACTGGTGGTATCTGGTGTTCTCCGAGTACAGTGATGGCAACAAGACCCGTTACCGCATGTCTCGCTCTATCAACGGTCCTTGGATCACTCCTGCGGACGATTCCTTCGATGGCCGCGCGTACTATGCCGCGCGTACCGCATTTGATGGCGAGCGCCGCGTTCTCTTTGGTTGGGTTCCTACGCGTGACGAGGGCGGTGACCCCAGCTCTTACCTGTGGGGTGGCACCTTTATGCCTCTCGAGATCGTTCAGCGTGCTGACGGAACGCTCGGCACCAAGCTCCCCGACAGCATGCTTGGCGCCTTTGGCGAGGCTAAGGCAGTCGAGGCCTTTGAGCTTTCCTGCGAGTCGGGCAAGGTCGAGCAGGTGCTCGCCGCGGATGCCGGTTCCACCTATATGCTCGATGCCGACATCGAGCTCGCCGGTGACGCTGCCGGCTTCTCGGTGAAGCTTGCCGAGGACGCCGAGTCCGGTCTTGCCTATGAGTTCCGCGCCAACCTGCGTGAGGGCAAGCTCGAGTTTACGGCGGCCCCCCAGTATCCGTGGTTCCAGGTCAACAACATGGGCCTCGAGCGTCCGTTGTTCTTTAAGGGCGAGGGCACTCATCATGTGCGCCTGGTCGTTGACGACGATATCGCGACCATCTTTGTCGATGATGTTGCGCTTAACGCGCGCTTCTGCAATAAGCAGGGCCAGGGTGTGGCACTGACGGTCACCGACGGTACGCTCAAGTGCGCAAATGCAACGATCGCGTCTCTGTAATGGCATCAAAACGTTTTATGATTTCGTAAGGGAATGGAGAGGAACATGGACTACAAAGTAGTGTCTCAGCAAGTCGTCGATAACGTCGGCGGTCTGGAGAACATCGAGGGTGCCACGCATTGCGTTACGCGTCTGCGTCTGGTGCTCAAGGATACGAGCAAGTACAACAAGGCCGAGCTCGAAAACATCGATGGCGTCAAGGGCGTGCTGTACAACAGCGGCCAGCTCATGATCATCTTTGGTACCGGTACCGTCAACAAGGTCTACGATGAGTTTATGGCTCTGACGGGCGTTAAGGAGATCAGCGCTTCCGAGGTCAAGGGCGCCGAGGCGGACAAGAAAGGCAAGTTCTTCTCTGTCCTCAAGGTGTTCTCGGACATCTTTATCCCCATCATTCCCGCCTTCGTCGGTGCCGCTATCATCATCGGCCTTAAGTCGCTGATCGTTGCCAACGGCCTCTTTGGCATGGAGGGCAGCCTCGCCGACCACAGCGAGTTCCTCAAGAACCTCGCAAGCTTCTTTGCCATTATTGCCACCACCTTCGACTACCTGCCTGTCCTGGTTATGTACAGCGCGGTCAAACGTTTTGGCGGCAACCCGATCCTGGGTATCCTCGTCGGTATCGTCATGGTTCACCCGAGCCTTATGAACCGTAACGCGTTCGTTATGGATCCGTCGGGTGCTGAGTACTGGAACTTTGGTCCGCTCTCCATCCCCATGGTTGCTTTCCAGGGCGGCGTGTTCCCTGCAATCCTGACTGCCTGGTTTATGGCCAAGGTCGAAAAGATTGCCCAGAAGTACATCCCCGAGGTCGTCTCGTTTGTCTTTGTCCCGACCGTTACCCTGATTCTTGCTAACGTTGCCCTGTTCACCGTGTTCGGCCCGCTCGGCAACCTGATCGGCGACGTCCTCGCTGGCGTAATCGATGTCCTGTACAACAGGATGGGCGTCTTTGGCGCCTTTGTCTTCGCCGCGTTCCTGCAGCCGCTCGTCGTTACCGGTACGCATCAGTTCATCCAGGGTATTGAGGCCAACCTCGTTGCCACGACCGGCTTCAACTACATCCAGGCCATCTGGTCGGTTTCCATCATCGCCCAGGGCGGCGGCGCCATCGGCATGTACCTCATTCACAAGAAGCATTCCAAAGAGCGCAACATCTGCATGTCGTCCTTTATCCCGACGCTGGTCGGTATCTCCGAGCCCGCAATCTTTGCTGCAAACATGCGCTACTCGATCATCCCGTTCATCTGCGCTTGCATCGGTGCAGGCTGCGGCGGTGCCTTCGTGAAGCTCTTTGAGGTGCGCGCCATCGGTCAGGGTCTGACCGGCGTGCTTGGCCTGCTCATCGTCACGCCCGAGACGCTCGTGTGGTATGTGGCTGGCAATCTCATCGCCTTTATCGTGCCGATCGTCTTGATCTTTGCCTACAACAAGGCAAAGGGCGTGCCGACCACTGATGAAGAGGGCGCTGGTGCTGGCTTCGATGTCAGCTTCTAGTTGAGCCGTTCAGCGTAATCTGAGGATAAGTCCATTTGGGGAAGGGCGTTCGACTCGTGTGAGTCGAGCGTCCTTCCCCATAGACGAGAAAGTCAACGGCGATGTTTAATCAAAAAAATAAGGTGACACGCGCGGACTATGAGCAGTGGCGTGCCGGACAGGATGAGACGGCGGGTCGCATCGCGTCCGACCCCGATAGGCTCCTGTTCCATGTGGAGCCTGAGCTTGGCTGGCTCAACGACCCCAACGGTTTGGTGCAGATCGGTGATACGTATCACATCTATCACCAATACGATCCATTCGATGCTGCGCATGGCGGTCCAGTGCTTTGGAATCATCTGACAACAAAGGATTTTGTGACGTACGAGAATCGCGGCCCTGTGCTGTTCCCCGATTCCGATTTGGATTCGAGCGGAGCGTATTCTGGTTCTGCCTTTGTACACGACGGCAAGATTCACTACTTCTATACCGGCAACGTCAAGCATTTTGACCGCGATGATTACGACTACGTGTTGACGGGCCGTGAGCAAAACCAGATTCATGTGGTTGCCGAGAACCCCGACGAATTGGGCGAGAAGCGCATAGCTGTTGGGCCGGTCGATTACCCCGACGATATCGGTGCGCACGTGCGTGATCCCAAAATCCTTGAACACGATGGTATCTACTACATGGTTCTGGGCGCTCGTACGAAAGACGACCGCGGCTGCGTGCTTGTCTATACCTCGAGCGATCTAGAGGACTGGAGCTATGCGACGCGCATTGAGTTGGGCGAGAAGTTTGGCTTTATGTGGGAGTGCCCCGATCTGTTTGAGCTCGATGGTGAGCTTATTCTCGTTTGCTGTCCGCAGGGTGTGTCCGCCGATGGATGGCGTTACCGCAATCCGCACCAGTGCGTGTGGTTTCCCATCGAGGCCGATTGGGAGGCGCCGAGTTTTAAGATCGCCGGGCAGGGCATGCCCCCGATGGTCGATGCCGGCTTTGATTTCTACGCACCGCAGTCCTTTGAGGATGCTGCGGGTCGGCGTTTGATGATCGGGTGGTCGGGTTGCCCCGATGCGACGGTAAAAAGCCCGACGGTGGCACGCGGGTGGCAGTGCGCGTTGACGGTGCCGAGAGAACTGAGCATGCGCGATGGTAAGCTCTGCCAGCAGCCGGCGCACGAGATTGAGAGGATGCGCGGCGACTGCGTTCGCGTGACAGGCGGTGAAACCGTTGAGGAGCCGGGCCGCCTGTTTGATCTTGTGGTTTCCTGTGAGGGCGCCAAGATGGTCGAGCTCGAAATCCGCAAGGGTGTCTTTGTACGTTATGCGGACGGGATGCTTACCCTCGACATGGGTGACGAAGGCTATGGGCGCGACCAAAGGTCGATCGAGCTCAGCGAGCTTCGCGACCTGCGCGTGCTTTCGGACACTACGATGGTCGAGATTTTTACCAACAGCGGCGAGGCGGCACTTACGAGCCGTACCTATTCGCCGGCGGTTTCGGCGATGGGGTTGCATGCCGAGGGTGCGGCGTCGATGGATTTCTTCCGCCTCGCGCATTAACCGTGCGTGGAGCACGATTGGACTTGCCGGGCGGAATGTGTCGCAGTTGCCGCAGCGAACTACCGTTTATCGCGTATAGCGACCGTTTGCGGAATAAGTAACACTCCTTAATAAACCGTGTAGAATCTCAGGATGCACGGAGTTTTCCAGGGAGACGCTGTCCTTTGTTGTGTGCAAGGGGCGGCGTCTCTTTGGCGCTTGGGGGCCGTTGCACAGTAGGACGGCGGACGTGTGTCGCATATTAAAAGCCAACGTCGAGATGGGTCGTGATAAGAATGGGCAAGTACGTAATCGTGGTTGAATCTGGTTCGGATGTGACGCCAGAGCTCTGCGAACGCTACGGCATCGTTCGCGTGCCCATGCATGTCACGATTGGTGACGAGACCGTCGAGGACGGCTCGATCGATCCGCTCGAGATTTATTCGCGCTGCAACGAGTTTGGCGTTATGCCCAAGACCAGTGGTTGCTCGCCGGCGGATTTTGCTCACGTGTACGACCGCATCCATGCCGAGCAGCCCGACGCGACTATTCTGCATCTCGCGTATTCCGAGGCAACGACCTGCTCCCATCAATCATCGAAGATCGCCGCCAAGAATCGCGACTACGTCTACTCCATGGACACGCGTTTTGTCTCGGTGGGCCAGTCGCTCGTTGTCGTCGAGACCGCCAAATACATCGAGGCTCACCCCGATGCCACCGTCGACGAGATCTTTGCATTTACGAACTCCGTCATGGACCGTGTGCTGCTGGGCTTTGTTCCTACCGACCTAGCCTTCCTTAAGGCAGGCGGTCGTCTGTCCAACGTGGCATTCCTTGGCGCCCACCTGCTCAAGATTAAGCCCTGCATTGAGGTAACGGGCGGTAAGTTTGTGGCGACCAAGAAGTTCCGCGGCTCTATGCTCAAGTGCGCCCGCGCCTTTATTGACCACATGGTTGCGAAGGGCGAGATTGACTACTCGCGCATTGGCCTGGCGTATTCGGTGGGCCTTTCCGAGGAGCTGCGCGATGACATGGAAGTCTATGCGCATGACCTGGGCTTTAAGGACGTTACCTGGACTCAGGTCGGCGGCGTCATCTCGAGCCATTGCGGCCCGACCGCCTTCGGCGCGGTGCTCACGCTTAAGGCGTAAGGCATGGCGTCTATCGTTTTCTATTTCCTCGGCGGCGGGAAGGTAGTGACAACCTTCCCGCCGCTTTTGCGTGGAGTCAAATAGGACGACCTAATTGACCTCTAAACCGTTTCGCTATCATGCGTATGGGCTAGAATGGCTCTGGCATTTATGTAACTAAAACCAATGAGAGGCAAGGTAGCGGGAATGGCTGAGATGACGCTCGAGGGTGTGGACGCTCGTCCCGAGGACTCCGCGTTTGCCCTGGGCCGCGTACATTCGATTGAGACGATGGGTACGGTTGACGGTCCCGGCATCCGCTTCGTAGTGTTTGTCCAAGGCTGTCCCATGCGCTGCGCGTATTGCCACAATCCCGATACTTGGTCTGTTAACGGCGGCACCATGGTGACCGTTGAGCACCTCATGGACGAGTTCCAGAGTAACCATGAGTTTTACCGCAGCGGCGGAATTACGGTTTCGGGTGGCGAGCCGCTTCTGCAGCCCGAGTTTTTGGCCGACCTGTTCCGTACAATGCACAACAACCCCGATGGCCGCGTGCATACCTGCCTTGACAGCTGCGGATATGCGTTTGACCCCAACCATCCCGAGAAGTTCGATGCCGTTCTCAACGAGACTGACATGGTGCTGCTCGACATTAAGCATGCCGATCCGGTTGAGCACAAAAAGCTGACCGGTTGCGATCCTGCACGTATCTTGGCGTTTGGCGATGAGCTGGCGCGTCGCAGGATCAAGGTCGTTATCCGTCACGTGGTGGTGCCGGGCATTACCGACACGGTGGAGGAGTGCGAGAAGCTCGGTCGCCTCATCGCTCCATGGCACAACGTGGTGGGCCTGGAAATGCTGCCGTATCACACGATGGGTGTCGTTAAGTACGAGCAACTGGGCATTCCCTATAAGCTCGAGGGCGTGCCCCAGATGGATACCGCGCGCATGCCCGAGCTGCGCAATGCCGTTATGACCGGCATGAAAAAGCGCCGTGCGGAGCTCAGGTCGGCTATCGGCTAACAAGCCATTTTGCCCCTTTATGATACTCGAGCTGTACTGGCCTAACGGCTTGGTGCTGACACGGTTGAGTCAAAATGCTGGTACCATACCGTGGATAAGCAGTTTTCACAGGTTTGGGGGATGGTATGCCTACCATCGCAATCATCGGTGCGCTCGAAAAAGAGGTCGCGCAGATTAAAGAAGAACTGAACGGCGCTCGTGTGTCGCAAGAGGCGGGTTTGACCGTTGTCAGCGGTGAGCTCGACAGTTTGTCCGTTGTCGCTACGACCGCTGGCATGGGAACCGTAAACGCCGCGGCGGCAACGCAGCATCTCATCAGCAAATATGCCCCGCAGGCCGTTGTGTTTTCGGGCATTGCGGGTGGCCTTAACCCTAAACTGCATATTAACGACGTGGTTATAGGCAAGTGCCTGCGCTATCTGGATACCGATACGGCACTCATCGCCGAGTCCGCGCCGGGGCTCGAGGAGTTTGTCTCGACGCCGGCGTTGGCTGATGTTGCCGCCGCCGTGCTTGCCGAGCACGGATTTGTGGATGCCTCGGCGGATGAGAATTCTGCGGAGAAGGACCCCAAGCAGTTCCTGTGTGGCACTATCGCCACGGGTGACCGCTTTGTTACGGGTGACGCCATGCGTAACGCTGCGATTGAGGCCACGCATGCCGATTGCGTCGAGATGGAAGGCGCGGCAATTGCGCACATCGCGGCCAAGAATGGTGTCGATTGCCTGGTGCTGCGCGCTATCAGCGATAATTGTGACGAGGCATATGACGCGTTTTGCGAGCGCGAGTTCGATCTGGATGAGTATGCTCGCACCGCGAGCGGCATCACGCTCGATATCGTCCGCCGCATTGCCGCTGCGCAATAGCGCGTTTATTTGTAAGAACCTACGACCAAGGAGTGTCCATGGCCGATTCCATTAACTACCAGCTTGCCAAGTTCGTTGCCAGCTACGGCAAGGTTTCGCAGATTCCCGAGTCCACCTGCCCCGAGGTGAGCTTTGTCGGCCGCTCCAACGTGGGCAAGTCGTCTATCATGAACAAGCTCTTTGGCCGTAAGAACCTGGTCAAGGTTTCGAGCACGCCGGGCAAGACGAGCAATATCAATTTCTTCGAGGCCGACGACGTGCACTTTGTGGACCTGCCGGGCTACGGTTTCGCTCGCCGTTCCAAGGCCGAGCGCGACCGCTGGGCCGAGCTTATCGGCGACTTCTTCGACTCAGAGCGCAGCTTTAACCTGGTTGTGTCGCTGGTGGACATTCGCCACGACCCCAGTAAACTCGACCATGACATGATCGACTACCTGCAGGGCAACGAGTTCAACTTTATCGTCTGCCTCACCAAAGCCGACAAGCTCAGCCGCACCCAACAGGCCCGCCAGGCAGCAGCCATCAAAAAGCAGCTCAACGTTCCGGCCGAGAACGTAATCATCACAAGCTCTCAGACTGGCACCGGCATCGACGAACTCAAGCGCCGCATCGCCGAGGCCTGCCTCTAGTCAGGCTGCAGCCCCTCAAAAGCTCTCATCTATATCACCCCAGTGATAGTTATTGGTAAACTATCACTGGGGTGATATTTTTAGGAGGTCGATATGGAGCTTTGGCACGGGTCGGAGGTTGTTGTCGAGCATCCGTCGTTGGATAAATGCAGGCAATTCAATGACTATGGGCGCGGGTTTTATTGCACGCCTCATGAGGAAATGGCAATGGAATGGGCATGTCGGACCGAGTCCGATGGTATCGCGAATCGATATGAGCTTGATATGGATGGTCTCGCGGTCTTGGATTTGGAGTCCGGGGAGTTTTCAATTCTCAATTGGCTTGCGATTTTGGCTAACAATAGGGAGTTCAATGTTTCGACACCGCTAGCGCGCGAAGGACTTCGCTATCTGCTGGATAACTGCCTGATTGATATTTCTCCCTATGACGTTATTCGAGGTTATCGTGCAGACGATTCCCACTTTTCGTTTGCAAGGCAGTTCGTTAACGGCATGATCTCGCTTAGGCAACTGCAGCGCATTATGTTTTTGGGGGATTTGGGCATTCAATATGCGCTTATGAGTGAGCGCGCGTTCTCGGCGATCAGGTTCCGCGATTGGAAGCAGGCCTCAGGAGCCGAGTTTTATCCCAAACGATTTGAGCGAGAACAGAACGCTCGACGAAAGTACCTGGATACGGTAAACGGATTTGACTCTGATGGTGTCGACATTAGGGATTTGATGGCAGGGAGGGTTGATTTAAATGATCCAAGAGTTAACGGATTGTGGGCCGAGTAGGACATACCCCGTTTACTACCTCGAGGATGCAATGAACAACCTCGGCGACTGCTTCGACTATGCCGTCAATGACTATGGAGCAGAAGGATCGGAAGTTGCTGAACTCTTTTGCCTGAGCGGGGTTGCTCGAGAGTTTGAGCGCGGCAATGCATGGGTAGTGTCGGGAAAATCGGGCGTTGAGCTGTTTGCGCTTATCGCCGAAAGGTCGGGCTATCAATCAAGGCCGATGCCAAATCGAACCTACCGATTCGAAAAGACACCGGAATATTGGGCAGGCTGGATATTGGCATACCTTCAGTGGCGCCTAGGAGAGTCTTTCGAAGACCTGCTGCATGTCGTTCCGTTTGACGCACTGCGCAGTCTGTACTATCCCTGGCACGAAGCCTCGGAGGAACGCGTGGCTCGCCTCGTCTGCGATATGGCGAAAAAAGCGTCCAGGCAAACCAAACTTGCGTTAGCAAGAAAGAAGCTTAAGAAAACCCAACAAGACCTGGCATACGAATCAGGCGTATCGCTCCGCTCAATCCAAATGTACGAACAGCGCCAACGAAACATCAACGAAGCCTCGGTAACAACCGTAAGAGCTATAGCAAAAGCCCTCCACTGTAACATCGAAGACCTCCTAGAACCAGTCTTCGAATACAAAGAAACAAACGCAGCGTAAACCAAGCACACAGCCGATGCCCGCCTCTAGGAAGTGCTCCAGCCTAGCAAGAGCTCCTATCAATAAAAAGCCAAACTATCGGCCCAGCGCCCCTTCAAAGCGTGGGTCCCTGTAGACATCCTCAGCAAGGTAGGCGCAGGGACGGTCGGGATGTTCCCTCAAAATCATTCCGCAGCGCGAAGGCCCCTTGTCCGTCGCTCCGTAGGAGCAGGACAAGGGGCCTTCATGCGCGAGGACGATTTTGAGGGAACATCCCGACCGTCCCGGACAGGTATATGAGGAGGATGTCTACAGGTACTCGATTTGAGCGCCCTCGGTGTCGCACGTCAGAATATGCGTGTCACACTTGGGGAACTGCTCACGCAGCTTGACCTGCAGGAACTTTGCCACGATGGTGTCGTCAGTCACGGCCATGAGGGTCGAGCCGGAGCCACTGATCCAGATGGTCTTGGCGCCTCCGTTAAGGCAGGTGTCGCGCACGGCGTTGTAGTCGGGGATGAGGCGGCGGCGATAGGGTTCCTGGATGCGGTCGTCGTTGGCGGCGGCAATCAGGTCAAGGTCGCCGGTTTCCAGGCCGCGCGTCATGCCGGCGATGCGGCCCATTTGCCATACGGCGGTGGAGAGTGGAATCTCCTGCGGCACAACCTTGCGCGCTTCGCTCGTATGCACCTCGTAGGGCGGAATCACGGTAATAAAACGCAAGCGATCGCTCACCTCGTAGCGCAGGCACTGGGGGAGCGAGTCGGTCGGCGTAAAGGAGCAGACGGCGCCGCCCAGGATGGCGGGGGCGACGTTATCGGGATGGCCCTCGACCTCGGTGGCAATGCGGACGAGCTCGGCGCGGTCGACGGTGTGGCCCGTCAGCGCGGCGGCAGCCATGATGCCGGCGACGACGCAGGTGGAGCTGGAACCCAGGCCGCGGGCGACGGGCACGTCGGTCTGAATGTCGATGGCAACGGGAAAAGCCGGCTCGCCCCATGCGGCCAGCGCATCGACAAAGCTCACATAGACCAGGTTATTCTCGTTTTGGAACTCCTCGGGGCAGCCCGTGATGGTGAGCTTGTCGGCGCGCTCGAAGGTGAAGTGCGAGTAGAGGCTGACGGCCATGCCGAGGGTGTCGTAGCCGATGCCTAGGTTTGCGCTCGTGGCTGGGACGGTGATTTTGATCATGTGAGTCCTCCTGGGCGGGTCTGGCCGTTTAGTTCGCTGCTCGGGCAGTCCTGGCTCGCTCGGAAAGCACATTAAGTGCTTTCCGGCTCGTGCGGAACTCGCGACGAACTAAACGGCCAGACCCGCTCGCATGCTCGTCATTATCCCAAAAGCTAAATAAAAAGAAGGTGCGCCGGCTTTCGCCGGCGCTTAATGAGGGATCTAGTTGGTGCTCATTCGTTTTGCTGCAGACTCGACGTAGCTTGCCATCTCATCGACGTCGCAGACGTCTTCGAAGCGGACGGGCTTGGATTCGAGTTCGGCGAGCTGGGTCGGGGCAACCGTGTTGGTGGCCTGCTCGAGCACACGCATAGCCTCAAAATCATCCTCGGGAACGTCGAGGCCCAGGGCGTCGCAGCAGGCGCGCGGGAACTTGTAGGGGCTTGCGGTCGAAAGCAGCACGCGGGCCTTGGCACCCTCGGCGGGAGCGACCTGCTCAAAGACGTGATAGCCGCAAGCAGTATGCGGATCGATCACGTAGCCATTTGCGTCCCAGCAGCTCTTGATGGCAGCGCGGACCTCGTCCTCGCTGGCCCAACCGCAGCCAAAGACGCTCTGAATCTTTGCCAGCAGGTCGGCGGGAACCTCGTAGCGACCAGTCTGTGCCAGCTGCTCCATAAGGCCGGCAACGAGTTCGCAGTCGCCATCGGACAGGAAGTAGAGCATGCGCTCGAGGTTGGAGCTGATGAGGATGTCCATTGACGGCGAGATGGTCGTGAAGAACGGGCGGTTACGGTCGTAAACGCCGGTGGTCAGGAAGTCGGCAAGCACGTTGTTCTTGTCGCTCGCCACGACGAGCTTGGCGACGGGCAGACCCATGCGCTTGGCGTAGTAGCCGGCCAAGATATCGCCAAAGTTGCCGGTCGGTACGCAGAACTCCACGGCGTCGCCGGCCTCGATGGCGCCGGCGCGCAGCAGCTGCGCATAGGCGGCAAAGTAGTAGACGACCTGCGGTACCAGGCGACCGACATTGATGGAGTTGGCGCTCGAAAGCACCGTGCCGGCAGCCTCCAGACGCTCGGCAAGCTCCTTATCGGCAAAGATGCGCTTGACGGCGCTCTGGGCGTCGTCAAAGTTGCCGCGGATGCCGCAGACGGCGACGTTGTCGCCCTCCTGCGTGGACATCTGCAGGTTCTGGACGCGGCTGACCTTGCCCTCGGGATAAAAGACGGTGATGCCCGTGCCCGGGGCGTCGGCAAAGCCGGCGAGTGCGGCCTTGCCCGTGTCGCCCGACGTGGCGGTGACGATCATGATGCGCTCGGCGCCGCCGTCCTTGGCGGAAGTGCGGGCCATCAGACGGGGGAGCATCTGCAGAGCAACGTCCTTGAAGGCGCTCGTGGGGCCGCCAAAGAGCTCCATCACATAGGTCTGAGGGGCGTCAGCGCCCGGCGCAGCGCCGAGTTTGACGAGCGGCGTGACCTCTTCACTCGCAAACGTGCCGCGGTATGCCTCGTCGACACACGCCGAAATTTCTTCGGCCGTGTAATCATTCAGTAACATTCCCAACACATCTTGAGCGATTTCAAAGTACGATTTATCTGCAAGCGAGCTGATATCGACCTGCTGGGTGCCGAGCTCGTCCGAGACAAACAAACCCCCGTCGGGAGCGATGCCGGTGCGGATTGCCACCTTACTTGAGCACGATAAAGTGCGTCCTCGTGTACTATGATAAGTTCCCATATAACACTGCTCCTCGGATGCCTTGGTCCCAATCGGTGAAACCATGGTATCAGAGCGCGCAAAACAGGTTTGCAGAGGCTTTTAGAAAGGTAACCTCAAGCCCATGATTAAGATTGCCAAGTTTGGCGGCTCGTCGGTCGCCGACGCCGAACACTTCAAGAAGATCAAGGCCATCGTCGATGTCGACCCTGCCCGCCGTTTTGTGGTGGTTTCCGCCTGCGGCCGCCGCTTTAAGGGCGACACCAAGGTGACCGACCTGCTCTACCTGGTTAACGCGCACGTTAAGTATCACGTGTCGTGCGAGGAACTGCTCGAGGACATTGGCCAGCGCTATTTTGATATCGCTGACGAGCT
This sequence comes from Collinsella sp., assembly GCA_014871645.1. Lineage (GTDB taxonomy): Bacteria > Actinomycetota > Coriobacteriia > Coriobacteriales > Coriobacteriaceae > Collinsella. The sequence goes on along the minus strand of WGSN01000004.1, from coordinate 69,205 downwards.
GGAGCTCACCTATCCCATCCGCGAGGAGTTCGCGGCCTTTGCCGAGCGCGCCCGCTCGGGCGGTTACTCTACCGAGGAGCTCGTGAGCCGCGGCGAGTACTTCACCGCTCGCTTGATGGCCGAGTACCTGGGCCTGCCGTTCCTGGACGCCGCGACGGTTGTGGCGTTCCATCACGACGGTACGCTCAGCATGAATCGCACCTCCGAGCTGGTGCAGGAGTACGGCCAGCAGGGCGGCTTTGTTATGCCCGGTTTCTACGGCGCGACGCGAGAGGGCCAGATCAAGCTGCTCGACCGTGGCGGCGGCGATATCTCGGGCTCGATCCTGGCCAAGTGCCTGGGCGCCGATCTGTACGAGAACTGGACCGACGTTTCGGGTTTCTATTCTGCCGATCCGCGTATTGTTCCCGAGGCTCAGCCCATTGCGCGCGTTACCTACGAGGAGCTGCGCGAGCTCTCGTACATGGGCGCAAGCGTCCTGCACGAGGAGGCCGTGTTCCCCGTGCGCGAGGCAGGCATTCCGCTGGTCATCAAGAACACCAATTCGCCGCAGGACCCCGGCACCATCATTAGCGAGACGGCTGATGAGGGCGAGGCAGAGCCCATCATTACCGGCGTGACCGGCAAGCGCGGTTTTGTCGCCATCAACGTGGCCCGCGACCGCACCAAGCCCCGTGTTGGCTTTATGCGCCGCGCGCTTTCGGTCTTCGAGCGCTATGACGTTTCCGTCGAGCATATGCCCACCGGCGTCGACCGCTTTGGCGCCGTGGTGCAGGAGCAGGACGTTCACGATTCGCTGTACTCACTCGTGGGCGACATCCAGCAGGAGGTCGAGCCGCTCGAGATCGAGGTTGTCGAGGGTCTGGCGCTCATCGCTACCGTCGGCCGTAACCTGCGCGGCCGCGCAGGTATCTCGGGCCATCTGTTTGGTATGCTTGGCCAGGCCGGCGTGAGCGTGCGTATGATTTCGCAGAGCTGCGACGAGATCAACATCATTATCGGTGTCGAGGAGAAGGACTTCGACCTGGCGATTCGGACCATTTACCGTGCCTTCTCCGATGAGAACGGCATTGTGAAGGTCTCCGACCTGGAGGCTTCCGCGCCGGTCGATCCCGCTCTGGCTGCGCTCCACAAGTAGCTGCTATCTCGCTAGATTTTTGGGACTCGCCTCAAATATCTACGGCGGGGCGTTTCGTTTCGGTTTCGTTTCGACGGGGCGGGTTTCGTGTCCGCCCCGTTCTTGTATACACTGACAACAATAATCAGCCTGCTCGGCGTGCGGGCAAAAGCCAAAACCTTTAAAGGGGGAAGCATGAAACAGTACACGGTTGCTATTTTGGGCGCGACGGGAGCCGTGGGCACCCAGATGCTCGAGTGCCTCAACGAGCAGGAGTTCCCGGTTGGCAAACTCAAGCTGCTGGCGAGCGCTCGTTCTGCGGGCAAGACCGTCGAGTTCCGCGGCGAGCAGATTGTGATCGAAGAGGCTTGCCCCGAGGCCTTTGAGGGCTGCGACATCGTACTTGGAGCCGCCGGCGACGACATCGCGAAGGAGCTACTGCTCGAGGCCGTCAAGCGCGGCGCCGTCGTGGTCGACAACAGCCATGCCTTCCGCATGGATCCCGAGGTGCCGCTGGTTGTGCCCGAGATCAATGCCGACGACATCAAGTGGCATCACGGCCTTATCGCCAATCCCAACTGCGCGACCATCATCGGGCTGGTTCCCACGTGGCCGCTGCATCAGCTCGCCGGCGTGAAGCGCATGATCGTTTCGACGTACCAGGCGGCTTCGGGTGCTGGCGCTCCCGGTATGGCCGAGCTCGAGGCTCAGCTGGCCGCCCTGGGCCGTGGCGAGGAGATTCCCGAGCCGCGCGCGTTTGCCGCCCAGCTGGCGAGCAACCTGATTCCGCAGATTGGCGGCGTCAAGGAGGAGGGCTTTACCTCCGAGGAGATGAAGCTGCAGAACGAGGGCCGTAAGATCATGCATCTGCCCGAGCTGCGCGTGAACTGCACCTGCGTGCGCGTGCCTGTGCTGCGCTCGCACTCCGAGAGCATTACGCTCGAGTTCGAGCGTGACATTACGGTTGAGGAGGCCCGTGCTGCGCTGGCTTCTGCCCCGGGCGTGAAGCTGGTTGACGACATGAGCGCCGAGGATGCGCACGACCGCTTCCCCATGCCGATGGATACGTCCGACCAGGACCTGATTTGGGTCGGTCGCGTGCGCCGCGACATCTCGAACCCCGAGGCCGCGCGTGGCATCACCTTCTGGTGCTGCGGCGACCAAATCCGTAAGGGCGCGGCAACCAACGCCGTCCAGATCGCTAAGCTGCTCTGCGAGTAGTGTGACCTGTCCGGCGGGGGCCGGGCTTGGTTTTCAGAACGTCCTCGACCATGTGTGGCGCCTTGTCCTGCTCCTTCGGAGCCGCGGACAAGGCGCCACACTGGTCTGCGGAGTGTTCTGAAAACCAAGCCCGGCCCCCGCCTGCGGTGACGCTGCTGCGAGCGGCCTGCGATGGGGCCATTGTTGGTTGGGGCCGCTGGGCTGATGCGAGGGCGCGTGGCCGTTGCGGGCCCTGGTCCCGGCGGCGGCCTCGGCGCTGTGCGCCTGCCGCCTTTGGGGACTGTGGGGCGCGGCCGGCAGCTGCGGCGCTTCGCGCCTGCTGCCTGAGGTGACTTTGGGGTCGATTGGGGTTGTCTGCACAATTCGCGGTATTATGTTGCGGAGTTTTGAAAGGAGCCGCTGGTGGTCACGACGACGTTTGCTTCGCCTTTGGGCGAAATCCTGCTTGCCGCTGATGGCCGCGGTTTGACGGGGCTTTGGTTTGAGGGGCAGGAGCACTTTGGCTCCACGCTTCTCAAAGAAGATCCCGAACATGTTGAAGGCGCCGATGCGGTTTCTGGTGCTGGCGGCATGTCTTCGGTGAATCCGACAAACGGTGCTGCCTCGTCGGTACTTGAGCGTTCTTGGGCTTGGCTGAATGCTTATTTTGCGGGGCAGGAGCCTCGGTTTACGCCGCCGTTGCATATGATTGGTACGGCGTTTCAGCGCGAGGTTTGGTTTGAGCTGCTTTCTATCCCGCGTGGCGAGGTCGCTACGTATGGTGAGATCGCCCAGCGTGTTGCGGCTCGACATCGTGTACCGGGAAACGAAGCACCCGTTGCGTCTCCCCGTGCCGTGGGGGCCGCGGTCGCGCGTAATCCCATTTCGATTATTGTGCCGTGCCATCGCGTGGTTGCCGCCGACGGTTCGCTCAACGGATATGCCGGCGGCCTCGACCGCAAGGAGTGGCTGCTGCGGCTTGAGGGCGCGTACGAGGAGTAACGCTCGAGCACTTTGCATAGCCAAGATGCCGTGAAAGAACGGGACATGCTTTCCGAATGGAGGCTCAGACGGAAACTACGTCCCGGAATTCCGTTTTAAAGCGGGATGCGCTTTCCGAATGGCGTTCCAAGCGGAAACCGTGTCCCGGAATACAGCCTCAGAGTGGGACGCCGTTTCCGGCTGAGACCATCTGCCTGGACATCGATCTACGCCCGCTCCTGCAGGGCGTAGATGGACTTATCCATGTTGAACAGGTAAGCCACAACGCAGACAATAATGAACATCGGCAAGTTACCAAAGCCGAAGACTTCGCAGCCAATAAGGATGGGTGCGAGCAGCGTATTGGTGGCGCTGCCAAAGACGGCTGCGTAGCCCAGTGCGGCGCAGAGCTCGACGGGCATGCCGAGTTGAGCCTCGTTATGGCGACATCTGGGTAACAGAAAGGCCCGCGTTCCTCAGAGGCAAGATAGGCAATTCTGCTTCTGAGGTAGATCTCAATTCTGCCGACCGCACTGCCGACCGCATCAAACATTAACTGCCGGAGGGCTCGGTCAAATTCATACGTGTAGATGATGGTTTCGAATGTTGTGCCTTCGCGAAAGATGGTAATCCCGGACTTGCATTTGGTTTTGTAGGGAAACCAGTAGGCCGACAGTCTGTAGTGGTTGGCTTCGACCAAAGCTCGCTCGAGTTCGCTTTGATCAGAGCACTTAAGACCCTTGTTTTCTGTCAATAGTGCTATTTGTTCGTTGATGGATATCCGCGACTTCTGGTATTTCATTAAGCCTCTTGATAGAAAAAGAGCTGGAGTTGCGCATCGTTGAGAGGCTTTCCAGCTTTAGCAAAACAAACTTATAAGATGCGACGGGCCGCGTCAAGATAATTACCGGACGGCCTAGGAGGCGGCTGGTTGGCTGGCTTAAAACCCAGCGCGTGAAATGACGCTCCACGCTATTCAGCGCGCTTGATAGGATGACGAACCACAGTCTTAAGTTTCTCCGGCGCACACTTGCGTGGATCGGAAAGATAGATTTCGTGATGTAAACGGGTGTCTGAGAAGTCGGGGACATAGCCCTGCTCGGTCGCATATTCATGCATGGCGTCTACGGTTGCCGGCTCGCTGTCGTAGGGTCCGGTATGCATGCATTGAACGCAGAGACCCTCGTCAACTTTAAGCAGCTCGACGGCAGAAAAGTCCAGTTTCTTTTTGGCCGTGGCTTCCGCGACCGCCCAGTCAAAGTCATCCTGAGTGACGAAATCGGGCAGGCGGATGCACGAGATAAAGTTGAAATCGTCCTTGCGTACATAATCGATGTCGCCGCTCGGGGAGTCTTGCCACCAGAAGCCCTCGAGCGGCGGTACCACAAAGTCGAAATAGCCCTCGATACTCCTTGAGCCTTTCTTTGACATCTTGACGGTATAGGCGATGCCGTAAAGCAGCGGCAGGGCATTTTGATACTCGCCACCTTCGGTATTTGGGTCGCCCTTTCCGCGAACGGCAACGTAGCTCATAGGCGGGACAGTTATGATACTCGGCTTGCTTGCAGGTCTGTAGAGCTCCTTGCATTCCTTCTTAAAGTCGAACGCCATGTTGGCCGCCTTTCTGCGTATTGGCCTGCTTAGATAGCGGAATCATATCATAGAAACGAACAGCTGTTCGAATGATTTGGCTGACAGATTGAGATGCGTGCGTTGTGTTTGGCGGTCGGCCTGACCCCATCGATGATTTCTCTGCCTCCCCGGCGCCTCATCTATAGCTGCCGTTTCCCCATATAGAACCTGCCAAAATAAACCCGTCCCTTTTTAGTCGGTGCGAAATGGGTAATACTAAAAAGGCGTTATCCGACCAGATGGGAATTAATCGATGGCTTATATCGAATTCAAAGACGTCATCAAGGCGTACGGCGAGGGCGACGCCCGCATTCACGCGCTCGACGGCGCGAGTTTTACGGTCGAGCGCGGCGAGCTCGCCATCATTCTGGGTGCTTCGGGTGCCGGCAAGACCACGGCGCTTAACATCCTGGGCGGTATGGACACGGTAACCTCCGGCACCGTAACGGTGGACGGGCGCGACGTGAGCTCCGCCAACGAGGCGCAGCTCGTGGAATACCGCCGCGCCGACGTCGGCTTTGTCTTCCAGTTCTACAATCTGGTCCCCAACCTGACGGCGCTCGAAAACGTTGAGCTCGCGGCGCAAATCTGCCCCGATTCGCTCGATGCCGAGCAAACGCTTCGTCAGGTTGGCCTGGGCGAGCGCCTGGGCAACTTTCCGGCGCAGCTTTCGGGCGGCGAGCAGCAGCGTGTGTCCATCGCCCGCGCGCTGGCCAAAAACCCCAAGCTGCTCCTGTGCGACGAGCCCACGGGCGCACTCGACTATAAAACCGGCAAGCAGATCTTGCAGCTGCTGCAGGATACCTGCCGCAAGCAGGGCATTACGGTCATCATCATCACGCACAACTCCGCGCTCGCGCCCATGGCCGATCGCCTGATCCGCTTTAAGAGTGGTCGCGTGGAGAGCGAGACGGTTCAGCAAAATCCCGTGCCTATCGAGACAATCGAGTGGTAGCGCCCATGAATCAGGACCGCCAAAACAGCCTACGCCGCGACGCGCAGAACACGGAGCGCGAGCAGGATATTACGACCTACCGCACTGCCCAAAGCTCAAACGATATGGTGCCGGCGGTGTTTCGCCGTGGCATCTACCGCACAATCCGAGGCAGTCTTAAGCGCTTCTTGTCCATCGTGGTCATCACCGCGCTCGGCGTGAGTGTGATGTGCGGTCTTAAGGCGGGTTGCGAGGATCTGTGCGATTCGGTCGACGCCTACTTTGACCAGCAGAATGTTTATGACATCAACGTGCAGTCGACCTATGGTCTTACGCGCGACGATCTTGCTGCGATCCAAGAGGTCGATGGCGTCGAGACGGCCGAGGGCATCTACACCGAGACCGCCTACACCGCCGTGGGCACCACGCGCGAGCGCGTGGTCGTGCAGAGCCTTTCCAAAGAGAATATCGATCAACCGGTGCTGGTGAGCGGCGATTTGCCCGAGAGCGCCGGCGAGGTCGCGGTGACTTCGAAATTCCTGAAGGCTTCGGGCAAAAAGCTCGGCGATACGGTGAGTTTTGCCGCCAATGATGCGAGCTCGTCGAACCAAAGCGCCAAGGACCAGTTTGCTGCGGGCGATTACACCATTACGGCCGAGGTCCTCGACCCCACTGATGTGAGTTCCGATTCGACCGTCAACGCCTTCCGTGCCGCTTCGGCTGCCGACTACAAGTTCTATGTGAGCGAGGACGCCGCGACGTCTTCGTCCTATTCTGCAATCCACGTGGTCGTTGAGGGGGCCAAGGACCTTAACTCCTATTCCGATACCTATACGGCAAGGATTAACGAGGTCAAAGGCAATATCGAGAAGATTCGCGAGGAGCGTGAGAAGGCGCGCGCTCAGGAGCTGACGGTCGACACGCCGGCAAGCTTGGATGCGGCCGAGCGCCAGGCGAATATGCTCTTTGGGATCGAGCAAGATAACATCAACCGCATGGCAGAGGGCAGCGAGGAGCGCGTACAAGCGCAGGCCGACCTGGACCAGCGTCGCGCCGCCGCCGACCAACAGTTTGCCGATGCCCGCGCCGAGCTTTCCGATCTAGGCGAATGCACGTGGTACATCCAGGACCGCGGCAATATCGCAAGCTACTCGAGCGTGGAGAGCGATAGCTCGTCAATTGAGGCCATCGCCACGGTGTTCCCGTTCATCTTCTTTATCGTCGCCGTGCTCATCAGTCTCACCACCGCCACGCGTATGGTCGAGGAGGAGCGCACACTCATCGGCCTGTATAAGGCACTCGGTTATTCGCGCGGGCGCATCCTGTCCAAATACGTGGACTACGCGCTGTGGGCTTGTCTGATCGGCGGCGTGCTCGGCAACATCATCGGCTTTGTGGGGCTACCGCTCTTTCTGTTTACGGTGTTCGACGACATGTACACGCTGCCTCAGATGCAGCTTTCGTACGACATCGTGTCGTCGATTGTGTCAGTGGCGCTGTTTGCCGTGGGCGTGGTGGGCGCCACGATTATCGCCTGCCGCCACGAGATGGCCGAGACCCCTGCCTCGCTCATGCGCCCCAAGGCTCCGCGCGCCGGCTCACGCATTTTGCTTGAGCGCATCGGCTTTATTTGGCGCCGCATGGGCTTCTTGAACAAGGTGGCAGCACGTAACCTGTTCCGCTACAAAAAGCGCGCCTTTATGACCATCTTCGGTATCGCCGGCTGCACGGCGCTTGTGATCTGCGGTATGGGCATTCGCGACACGTCGGTGGCGCTTTCGCCCAAGCAGTACGGCCACATCACACGCTACGATCTGCTGGCGGTCGCCAATCCCGACGATTTTACGCAGACATGTGCGGCGCTAGAGGAACGCGGCGCAGCCAATGATTCCAACGTGACCGTGACCTCGACCCTGCCGATTATGACCGACAACGTCACCTTTACGTTTAGCGGCAAGAGCGAGACTGTGCAGCTCATCGTGATTCCCAACGACCGCACGGGTGACTTGGGCGATTACGTGCGCCTGGAGGATGAGTCCAAAGAACCGCTGTCTTTGCGTGACGGAGACGTGTATCTGAGCAAAAGTTCACAGCTGGTGTTGGGGATTCAGCCGGGCGATACGGCTCACGTCCAGGATTCGTCGCTCAACGTCGCCAAGGTCAAGGTTAGCGACATTTCGCTCAACTATCTGGGCAACACGCTTTACATGACGCAGAGCACCTATGAGCGAGCGTTTGGGCGCAGCGTTCGCCTCAATGGCATCTTTGCGCTGCTCAAGGGTTCGTCGGCCGACCAGATTGCGTTTAGCAAGAAGCTTAAGAGTGACGGCTGGCTTTCGATTTCGAGCACGGCCGAGCATTGGGAAAACTATGAGGCGAACTTTACGATTATCAATTCGGTCGTGGTGCTCGTGACCTTTATGGCGGCGTGCCTGTCGTTTGTGGTGGTGTTTACGCTGTCCAACACGAATATCTCCGAGCGCGAGCGTGAGCTGGCGACCATCAAGGTGCTGGGCTTCCGCCGTGGCGAGGTGCACCACTACGTCAACAAGGAGACGTTGATCCTCACGGCGATTGGCGCCGCACTGGGCGTACCGCTAGGCGGCTTGCTGGCCGAGAGTTTTACGTACATCCTGCAGATGCCGTCGCTGTACTTTGACGTTGAGGTTGAGCCGCTAAGCTACGTGCTCGCCGTGGTGCTTTCCTTTGGCTTTACGTTTATCGTCAACCTCGCCACTAATCGTACCCTCAACAAGATCGACATGGTCGGCGCCCTCAAGAGCGCCGAGTAACCTGCCAAAAAGGGACAGGTTTATTTTGGCAGGTTTTATCTGGGCAAACGCCGGACACCTACGGGCGACCCGGCGTTTGTTGCTTCGCCATGCTTTGCTATCTTCTGCTCGCAAGCGTTGATGAGGGGCTTTCTTCAGCCTTCGAGACTGAGCTTGAATGGGTCGTATGCCACAAAACGGGCCTATCTACTACGTTTAATTGGATATCCTCAACTATGTCGGGAAAACGAAAAATAAAACCGCAGGTAGAAGGCCTGTCGATTTTCAAAAAAGGTGGGTATGGTCGACTTCATTGAGTTCATCGTAGTAGATAGCCCCTTTTCGTGGCGGTGAGTTGAATGCCAATTCCTGTGCCGGAATTGCTTAGTTTGTTCGTAAGTTGCGGTGAAAAGGGGGACTGTTAGGCGCTCAAGGTCCTCAACGGTCCGTATTCCACCACAACTTGGAAGGGGCGGGCGGTGTCGGATGAGTGGTGCTGGCAGGTTAGGGCGGCTTAGGCCTGTTTGCGGTGCTTCCATTGTTTGCGGCACCAGCGCATAAGCGCCTTTATGACGGGAATCGTGATGAGGATGGCCCATGCGGGATGGGGCTGCCCCAGGCAAAGCCACATATAGAGAAACCATGCAATGGCGGCTGCTGGATAAACGCCGTCAATCAGCTTGGACAGGCGGCGTCGATCGATAAAGTCGCCAAGCGCGTAGTAGATGGGAATCAAAAAGACGAGGAAGAGCCCCATGGACCACGCGCCGTAGATAATGCCAAGCACCAGATAGGCGAAGGCGACGAGTGCGGGAAAGGGGAACTTGTTCCAAGCGCGTCCAGTCTTGGTGCGGAAATGCTTGCCATGATGGTCGAGCTTGTCGTGTGCTTCCTTCCAGCTGGAAAACCTCTCGTCGTCGATGGTGACGGTGCCGTCGTCATTGGTATGCACGCTATGTCCATCGTCCTCAAGCGTATCGATATGCAATCCGCCTGGCCCCACATACACCTCTTCACCCTTGCGCTCGTTGGTCACATGGATACCGCTCCAGCCAACATGGACTTCCTCGCCTTTATTGGGATCAATGACGTGGATACCGCGCGCGAGGGAAATATCGACAAGTGGTTTGTCGCCGCAATCAGCGTGCTCAGTAGAAGCCTCAGCCTCTTCAGCCTTATCTGAAGCTTTGGTGCCGGCGTCGCTGTCCTGTGCCTCATCATCAGCTTGCGAGTCGTCAATGCTATCCACCGCCTCCCCATACAACAGCTCATCCAGCGACACGCCATACAGTGCGGCGAGCGCAATAAGGTTATCGGTATCGGGTGAGGATTCGCCGCGCTCCCATTTACTGACAGCCTGACGACTCACACCCAGCTGGGCGGCAAGCGCCTCCTGAGAAAGCCCGGCAGCCTTGCGGCGATCAACGAGTCGCTGCGCCATCACAAGATCCATGGTGGTTCCTTTCGTTTGATGGTCGAATTGAATGAAGCGAGTATGCCGAGAACAACCGGTAGCGACCACCATTTCTAGTTAGAATCTGCCCCAACCCTACCGCAACTACCGGTAGCAACCCCTAACGACCAGCTATTTCAGGACAAATGTCAGTGCAAGTAGCAGCCAAGAGCCCCCACTCAGTAAGTTGTGGTGGAATAGTTCCTAGATTCAGCCATTTGCGGGCTAAGCAGGAACTATTCCACCGCAACTTACTATCAGACCAGGCACCCGCAGCAAGAAGACGAATAGTCTCGGCCTCCCCAGTCACCGCAGGAGGCCCTAGGGCTTACCTCCCAAATCTTTCCGCAGGACGGAAGGATCCCGCCGCGCGAAGCGCACGGCGGGATCCTGACATGTCCGAGGACGATTTGGGAGGTAAGCCCTGGGGTCTCCGATGAGAGCAGTTTCGGCCGAGGCTATTCGTCGCCGAAGCTGATGCCCAACGCCTTGGCCTCGCGCACCAGATCGCTCTGGGGATCGACATACTTGAGCTTGCCGGCGACATCCTCGAGCGGCATGTGACACATCTTGCCGTCACGCAGGGCGATCATGTAGCCAAACTCGCCGCGTAGACAGCCCAGCGCCGCCTCGACGCCGCACTGGGTCGCAAAGATGCGGTCCTGGGCGTTGGGCTGGCCGCCGCGCTGCGTGTGGCCGGGGATGGCGACGCGGGTCTCGCGACCGGTCTTGGCCTCGATCTCCTTGGCGATGTCGTAGACGATCGACGGGCTCGTGCGCTCGGCGAGTTTCTTCTTGTACTCCTTCTTGGACAGCGCCGCGTCCTCCTTGGAGATAGCGCCCTCGGCGACGGCCACGATGGTAAAGCGGCTGCCGGTCTCCATGCGATGTTCGATGGTCTTGATGACGTTTTCCATGTCGTAAGGGATCTCTGGAATCAGGATGACGTCCGCGCCGCCCGCGACGCCGGCGTACAGTGGAATCCAGCCAACCTTGTGGCCCATGATCTCGATAACGAACACGCGGCCGTGGCTCGAAGCGGTGGTGTGAATGTCGTCGATGCACTTGGTGGCGACGTCGATGGCGCTCGTAAAGCCAAACGTCAGCTCGGTGCCCCAGGTGTCGTTATCGATGGTCTTGGGCAGGGCGATAACGTTGAGGCCCTCTTCGCGCAGGCGGTTGGCGGTCTTGGTGGAGCCGTTGCCGCCCAGCATAAACAGGCAGTCGAGCTGCAGCTTATGATAGGTGTGGACCATCGCGGGCACCTTCTCAACGCCATCGGCCTCGGGAGTATCCAGGCGCTTGAACGGCGTGCGGCTCGTGCCCAGGATGGTGCCGCCACGGGTAAGGATGCCGCTAAAATCGGCGGGCGTCATGACGCGGAACCGGCTGTAGATAAGGCCCTGGTAGCCGTCCTCAAAACCATAGATCTCAATAGGCTCTTCGCTATTGGTCATAAGCGTTTTGACAATGCCGCGCATGGTGGCGTTGAGCGCCTGGCAGTCGCCGCCACTGGTAAGAAGACCGATCCTAAGCATGATGAATCCTTCCGGGCAAGTTATAACATGCGCATAAGTTTACCCCCGCACACTGTTGATACGGGGGTAAAACGTGTTAGCTCAAGCGTATAGAAATGTAAACAACGTCAGGCGAGCGTAAGGTCGACGAGCCTGGGTCCTTACAGTGCGAAGGCGTCGACGTCGCCCCAGTGGCGGCGCAGCGTGATGGCGGCGGCGGGTTCGGTATTGTCAAAGACGACCGACCATTGCGTATTGCTGGTGATGTCTTCCGGATTGGGTTCTTGCGCTGCGGCACGCAGGGCTTTCCAGACAATCGTTTCGTCCTGGGCACCGACATGGGCGTCAAGGACATCGGCGATTGCGACGGCGCGCTCTTTACCATGGCCCAGCTCGCCATTCTTTTGGTTGGGCAGCACTTCGTCGCCATAGCAGGCGTAGAAGTTCGTAACCTGTCGTACAGGAGTCGCTTTGAAAGCGCGGTCTGGATCGCGCGGATCCCACTCTACTACGCGCGCGTCACCGGCGGCGTCGTTGATAAAGAAGTGGTAATCGCGTCCTGCCATGGCGTGCATGTCGTAGGCGGAAAGCAGGTCGACAGCTTCTTGCGTGGTGGCGGCACGGTCGAGCACCAGACGGATGGCGAGCGAGGTATTGATGACGGGGCGTTGCGTGTCCTGGTCACAGGGCTTGGAATCCAGAGTGAGTACGGCAATGGACACGCCGCATTCGTTAACACCGTCGAGCTGGGCAAACGGGCCCATGAGTGCGGCGGCGCGTCCGACGACGGAGTCAAGCGGAGTGTTATCTCCCAGGTTGTTAAGGGCGGCAAACCCGATGGAGGCATAGCCGCCACGTGGGTGATTGCGCACCAGCAGCGCCGAGGTGTCGTCCTTAAAGTCGTAATTGCGACCGGTGCGCACGCGGCCTTCGGCATCTACGGCGACAAAAGCGCTGCAGGCAAAGTGGGGCGCCTGGACATGTACCGGCACACCGGGCAGCACCTGCGCCACCACGGCATCGATGTAGGCCTGGTCGTCGCGCACGCCAGCGGCGATGATGCGATCAAGATCGTAGTCGTAGGCGATGTCGATTGCGTACAGGTCATAGCCATCCGCGTAGCCGGTCAAGCGTTTGAGCGACGCGGCGGACTTGATTTGCTTGCGGTAAACGATGCCGGCGGCAGCGGCAAGGCCGACGGCGACACCCGCGACACCGCAGGCGATGGCAATGTTACGTGGCTTCATGACGGCTCCTCTCGTCCTGTTAGCGTAATTGTCGCAAAAGGAGCGTGGGCATGATGGCTCAACTTGGCGAGCGGCGCGGGATTAAACACGGAATGAAGAGTGCGGCGCTGGCGCGGCGGGGTATGCTGGAAGGGACCATCAACCCAGCGAAAGGGGAGAGCATGACGGATCAGGAAACGCCCGAGCGCGCGCATGTGACGGCCGATGATATCGAGGCCGCCAACGACCTTATCGACTTTATCGAGGCATGCCCCAGCATGTTCCATACGGCGGCGACCATTATGGCCGAGCTCGACGAGGCGGGCTTTACCTATCTGCCCGAGAATGCGGCGTGGGACATCGAGCCGGGCGGGCGTTATTACACGCAGCGCAACACCTCGAGCGTTGTTGCCTTTAAGGTGGGCGAGGACCTGGCCGCGACGTGGGGCGAGGACGGCGTTGCCGGCGACTACCATTTTCAGCTGACGGCGTCGCACAGCGATTCGCCGACGTTTAAGGTCAAGGCCGTGCCCGAACTCGACGGCGCAGGCGAGACGCTACGCCTGAACACCGAGGCCTACGGCGGCATGATCGACTACACCTGGTTCGATCGCCCGCTGGCGCTCGCGGGCCGCGTGCTGGTGCGCGAGGGCGACCGTATTGAGAGCCGCTTGCTTGCCACCGAGCGCGAGGTCGCTATCATTCCGAGCCTTGCCATCCATATGAACCGCGGCGTCAACGAGGGCTTTGCGCCCAACCGCGCCGTCGACCTGTGCCCGCTCATCAGCGCTGGTGACCTTAAGCAGGGCGACTTTGATGCCCTGATCGCCGATGAGCTGGACGTTGAGCCCGAGCAGATTCTGGGCCGCGATCTGTTCCTGGTCAACCGCCAGGATGCGCGCATTTGGGGCTGGGCCGACGAGTTTATCTCGACGCCCAAGCTCGACGACCTGGCCTGCGCCTACACCTCGCTGCAGGCATTTTTGGGTGCCGAGAACGCGCGCGACGTTTCGGTCTTTTGCTGCTTTGATAACGAGGAGGTTGGCTCCGAGACCAAGCAAGGAGCCATGTCGACGTTCTTGGCCGACGCGCTGCGCCGCATTAACGGATCACTGGGCTTTGACGACGAGTCGTACCATCGCGCCCTTGCCGCATCGATGCTCGTGAGCTGCGACAACGCGCATGCCGTGCACCCCAACCACGCCGAGAAGTGCGATGCGCACAACCAGGTTGTGCTCAACGGCGGCATCGTCATCAAGGAAGCCGCCAACCAGCACTACTGCACCGATGCCTTTAGCCGCGCGGTGTTCCAGGCTATTTGCGATGACGCCGACGTGCCCACGCAGGCCTTCGCCAACAAGAGCGATATGGCCGGCGGCTCCACGCTTGGCAATCTGTCCAATATGCAGGCGAGTATGCATGCCGTAGACGTGGGCCTGCCGCAGCTTGCCATGCACTCGAGCTACGAGACCGGCGGCGTGCGCGACGTGATGTACACCATCCGCGCTCTCACCGCCTTCTACGAGCGCAACCTAACCATCAACGGCGCCGAAAGCGTGGAGCTCTAAAACCTGCCAAAAAGGGACAGGTTTATATTGGCAGGTTTTATCTGGGCAAATGCCGCAATGCCAACAGCTGGACAGAATTGTTAAGACACCGCAGGTTGAGCAAACGTCAGCGAGCGATGTCCAGAGCGAACAAGTTGGCATGAAAAAGGCAAGGCATAGACCTTCTTGTCATGCCTTGCCTTTTGAATGACAAATTGTCGCTCTGGGCGGCGCGCAGCGTCGACCGGTCCGCCGTTCGTTAGAACGGCGGAACCCTAATGTTCGATCCAGCAGCGCAGGGTCTCGCCTGCCTGCAGGTGACGCAGATTCTCCGCGGCAATGTCGACCACATTGTTGAGCGTGGCTGCCAGGTGGAACCAGCCCGAGATATGCGGCGTGATGAGCATGTTGGGCGCATCCCACAGTGGACTTGTCTCAGGCAACGGTTCGGGGTCGGTGACGTCGACCGCGGCGCCGGCGAGATGTCCCGACTCCAGGGCGGCAACCAAGTCGTCGGCGACCACAAGGCCCCCGCGGCCGCCGTTGGCAAAGAAAGCGCCCGGTTTCATCGCGGCGAAGAACTCGGCGTTCGCCAGGCCGCGGGTCTCGGGTGTGCTGGGCATAAAGGATGCGACGATGTCAGCCTCGGTCAGGCGCTCAGACAGGGCATCCATGCCGTCCATGTCCTCAAACACAATGGGGTAGACGAGCGGATGGCGCTTGATGCCGCGGACGTGCGCGCCCATGCTGCGGCAGAGCGTGGCAAAGTGGCCACCGATGTCGCCCGCGCCCAGCACCAGCACGTTGGCGTTTTTGAGCGAGGTGACCGGCCCTAAATCCTCCCAGCGATGCTCGCGCTGCAAGTCGTGATAGTCGGGCAGGCGCTTCATCATGGAAAGGACCATGGCAAACATGTGCTCGCTCACGGCCTGGCCATAGGCGCCCACCGAGCAAGACAGCTTGGCGTCGGCTGGCACGGTGCCGGCGGCAAGGTAGTCGTCATAGCCGGCGGTCTGCAATTGCAACAGCCGGAGATGCTCGCATGCCGTGAGCATGTCAGGGTCGATGTTGCCCAGGATCACGTCGGCATCGGCGACCTGCTCGCGCGTGACGGCATCGGCGCTCGTGTAGATAAAGTCCTCGCCCGGAGCACTAGACTCAAGAATTGCGCGATGGCGGTCGTTGACGGGCAACATAACCAGAATGTTCACAAGCAGTCCTCTCCGCTCGACCTGCCAAAAAGGGACAGGTTTATTTTGGCAGGTTATATCAGGCGAAACGTTTAAATAAAACGCCGGATGCAAGACGGGCGTGACCGTCAGCATCCGGCGTCCGCACGGCTACCAGCTCAGCAGCTCGTAGCCATCCTCGGTCACCACGAGTTGTACCTCGCACTGGGCCGAATCGCTGCCGTCCTTGGTACGCACGCACCAACCGTCGCCCTTGCTGATCTTGATGTCGGGCGCTCCGGCGTTGACCATGGGCTCGATGGTAAAGACCATGCCCGGAGCCATGATGGTGTCCACATCGGGCGCCTCGGTGGTAAAGCCGACAAACGGGTCCTCGTGGAACTCCTTACCGATGCCGTGTCCGCCGTACTCGCGCACCACGCTAAAGCCGGCGTCCTCGACCGTCTTTTGCACGGCCTCGGCCATCACGGACAGCGGTAGCCATGGCTTGACGGCCGCCAGACCCGCCTCCACGCTGGCGCGGGTGACGTCGACCAGGCGCTGGCGCTCGGCCGAGACCTCGCCGATGCAGAACATACGGCTCGAATCACTAAAGTAACCGTCTAGGATCGTAGAGCAGTCCACGTTGATGATGTCGCCCTCGTGCAGCACATCCGCATCGCAGGGGATACCGTGGCAGACGACGTCGTTGATCGAGGTGCACACGCTCTTGGGATAGCCCTCGTAGTTAAGATCGGCCGGCGTGCCGCCGTGCTCGACGGTGTAGTCGTAGATCATCTGGTCGATCTGGTTGGTGGTCATGCCCGCGGCGATGTGTTCGCCCACATAATCGAGCACGCCCACGTTGATGGCTGCCGAGCGCTTGATGCCCTCGATATCGGCGGGCGTCTTGTAGAGCGTACGGGGCAGAACCTCCCAGCCCTCTTCCCACAGGCGCTCAAGGCGCTCATCAAAGGCGCTATGGCATTTCTTGTATTTCTTGCCGCTGCCGCACCAGCAAGCATCGTTGCGGCCAGGCACGGGTCCGTTGTCAAACATGGCTAACTTCCTTTCATCCGCAGCTAGTATAGCCCACCCACGCGTCCATAAAAGTTGCGGTGATATAGTTCCGATTTAAGCGGTTTAACAGCATAAATAGGAACTATATCACCGCAACTGATGGAGTGGGATGGCGGACACTAGCTGCTGCGTGGTTTTGCTAGTAGCTCACCTGGCAGGGAATGCCGATGGCGCGCACGCGCGCGGCAATGGCGTCGAGCACCTCAGGCGCCGCTTTGGCAAGGCCGGCGACCGGTGTCTCGCGCGCCACCGTGTAGATGGTCGCTTCTTGTGGGCGAATGCGCTCGAGCGCCGCGAGCCAGGGGGCAACGTACTCCTCGCCGGTGTTGTCGATGGGCTTGCCCTGATACTCACCGGTCAAAAAGATCG
Organism: Collinsella sp.; assembly: GCA_014871645.1. Lineage (GTDB taxonomy): Bacteria > Actinomycetota > Coriobacteriia > Coriobacteriales > Coriobacteriaceae > Collinsella. The sequence continues at coordinate 52,209 of WGSN01000004.1, read as the reverse complement.
TCTGGATAATAACGTGACCGTCAAAGCTTGCGAACGTCTCGATCTGGTGCTCGACGTCGTAGGGGCCAACGGGCTGGTCGAGCAGCTGGATAAATGCCGGGTCGACGGTATCGAGCTTAAGAATGTTGTCATCGACCATCATGAGCGCGTCGTGCACCTCGGGGCGGTCGGCGCGCGTGCCGTTGGAGAGCACGGCGATCTTGGAGTTTGGGGCAAGCTCGTCGCGCAGCGCGACGGCGCCGGCGATGGCCTGCGGAAACTCCGGTGCGGCGGTGGGCTCGCCGTTGCCTGCGAAGGTGATCACATCGGGGAGCTCGCCCTCGGCTGCCATCTCGCGCAGCTTTGCCTCGAGCGCGTCGAGTACCGCGGCGGCTGTGTTGTGCGGCTCATGGCAGGGGCGCTCGGCGTTGAGGCCGTTTTCGCAGTAAATGCAGTCGAACGTGCAGATTTTGCCGCTGGCCGGCATCATGTTGACGCCGAGCGAGAGACCAAGGCGACGGCTGCGAACGGGCCCAAAGATGGGGCTGGCATTCAAAAACGTAGACATAGGCATATGCTCCTCAAGACAATTGTGCCTAAGCATAGCATCGGCTCCAAAGCAAGGTGCGGGCTCTTGCTTTACAAGTTTCGTTTTTTCACGTCGCTCATTATGCCGTGTCATGAAAAGCCTCGGGTCGGGTAAAGTTAATCTGTTAACAAGGTGTAAGGCAATGCGGGTCCATCCAACCGCACTGACGTGCAACTGGATGAGCATTGATGATGGGGGCACAACATGGATTTTACGGTCGAGAATGCGGGCACCACGATTGCCTGTCGCGAATATGCCGGCCCGGATGTGTCGCCTGATACTCCTGCCTTGGTGTGCGTGCACGGCGCTTGTGTCGACGGCACATTTTTTGACGGTATCGCTTGTGAGCTCAGTCGCAACTACCGCGTAATTGCCTACGACCGCCGCGGCTGTGGCGGCAGCAGCGAAGCGGCAGACGGCAGCTATGATCTTGCCGCTCAGGCCGCCGACCTGCAGGCCGTGATCGAACACGTTGGCGCTCCGACAAATGTGCTTGCGCACAGCGCCGGTACGTTGGTGGCGCTGGAGCTTCTTCGCACCGAACCCCATCTCGTCGCCCGTGCGATTCTGCATGAGCCGGCTGTGTCGGCCGAAGGCGTCGGCATGGGCGCAGCTCCGATTTTGCTCGATATGATTGCGGCTGGAAAGGTTTCAAGGGCGCTTCGGCTTTTCTTGGGAGCTCTCGGCGACTTGGACCCCGAGGCTCCTGGGACGACCGAAGCGGAAGCCAAGCATGCCCTGCGCAATGGTCGTTGCTTTATGGCCAATGAATACGGAACAAATATGACATATGCTCCCGACTGGGAGCGCGCCCGCGAATCAAAGGCGGTGTCGGCTGTGTTTTTGGGCGAGCTTTCGGTCGGTACACCCCGCGAGGCTGGTACGCGAGCGGCTGCCGAATATCTCGATTGCCCCCTTGTGACGATCCCGGGCGCGCATAACGGTTTGCGCGATCGCCCCGTTACGGCGGCAAACGCCGTTCGCGATGTCTTGGAGCGTCAGCACGCTCGATGACCTGCGGGGAGGGGGACTGTTAGCGTTTCGTCATTGTTAACGAATGCGCCAATAACCACGCGCCCGCGGTTCCATTACCACCGTCTGCCAACTCATAAAAATGTAACAGCATTCACGTGCTTACCTGCATCGGCAAGGTGTTAACCTTGTAACATTTGGAACCCATCGCTACCATGCGAAACTATCGAAAGGGCCCCATATGCTCAATAATCACGAGGCCAATCTAACCGACGAGGAGGCTGCCGCCGAGGTCGCCCGTGTCGCGAAGACCTACCCCGTGGTACGTTTGCTGTCGGCCGATCAGATTAAGAGCGAGCCTAACTGCCTGCTCGCCGGCGATCGCTGCCCTTGTCTGCGTCAGTCGAGTCTTGAGGCTTTGGCAGATTCGGGTGAGGTGTCGGAGCAACTGCTCAACGATGGTGTTGAGTACCGCGCCCGTCTGCGTCCTCTGAAGGTCGAGGGCGAGCCTCACGTCTTGCTGATGGTGCGTCCGATTGATGAGCAAGAGGCCGCAGAAGAGGACCTTGTCTACACCGACGTGCTGACGAGTGTGCGCAATCGCCGATATTACGAGGAAAAGCTCCGTAGCGCCCGCATGAAGGCCGGCGTTGCGGTGATCGACCTTGACGATTTTAGGGTCTTCAACGATACGTGTGGCCGTCATGCCGGCGACCTTGCGCTCGGTGCCGTGGCGACAGCCATACGCAGCGGTATTCGTTCGACTGACGAACTTGTGCGCTATGGCTGCGACAAGTTTGTGGCCGTCATGCCCGATATTCCCTCCGATGACTTCGCCCGTCGCCTGCGTCAGGTATCCGATGCCGTTCATGCCACGATTATTCCGGGCCATGAGCACATGAGCCTGACGGCATGTGTTGGTGGCGTTCGCATTCATGGCGAGACGGTCGATGAGGGCGTTGGCCGCGCTGTCCAGTTACTGAGCCGCGCTAAGGCAAAAGCCGGTACGGTCGTGACCGATGGCGATTCCATCGAGGCCTTCCAAAGCGACAAGCCTTTGGTACTTATTGTCGATGACTCCGAGATGAACCGAGCCATTCTCAACGAGATGCTCAAGGACGAGTATTGTATCCTCGAGGCCGATAACGGTCGTACGGCGCTCGACATGGTCGACCGCTATGTCGATGAGTTGTCGCTCGTGATGCTGGATATTGTCATGCCGGACGTGAGCGGCTTTGAGGTGCTGGCCGATCTGTCGCGCCGATCGGTTGTTGACAAACTACCTGTCATCATGATCTCGAGCGAAGATTCCGACGATGTGGTTCTGCGCGCGTACGAGCTGGGTGCCTCGGACTATATCAGCCGCCCGTTTGACTCCCGTGTCGTGCGCCGCCGTGTAAGCAACACCATCCGCCTATACGCCAAGCAGCGCCGCCTGACGAGCCTGCTGTCCCAGCAGTACAACGAGCGCGTCAAGAACAGTCGCATGCTCATCGACATCATGGCCGGTGTCATGGAACTTCGCAATGGCGAGAGTGGCAGGCACGTTACGAATATCGAAAAGCTGACCGAGCTGCTGCTTGGCTGTCTAGTCCAGCGTAGCGACACCATTTCCCTCGACAACGAGGAACGCTCCACGATTGCCCTGGCTTCGGCGCTGCACGATATCGGCAAGATGGCGATTGACGATGCGATTCTCAACAAACCCGGACGCCTTACGTCCGAGGAGTTCGAGATTATGAAGACGCATACCACGATCGGCGCCGACATGTTGCTTGAGCTGGGTTGCCATCACGTCGGCAATGCGCTTATGGAATATGCGTACCAAATTGCGCGTTGGCACCACGAGCGCTGGGACGGCAAGGGCTATCCCGATGGCCTTAAGGGCGACGATATTCCCATTGCCGCGCAGGTGGTCTCGGTGGCCGACGTGTACGATGCTCTGACGAGCGTGCGTGTGTACAAGGACGCTATTCCGCACAAGGAGGCGATCCAGATGATCCTGGACGGTAAGTGCGGCACCTTTAACCCGCTGTTGCTCGACTGTCTGCTCGAGGTGCAAGACCGTATTGCCGAGACGTTGGCACGCCCCGCCGACGTTGTCGCGTTTCCCACGATTTAGTTTGACCTAAGGAGTTTTAATCCATGATTTCCATGCGTGAGGCGTATGAGAAGATCGGCGCTAATTATGATGACGCGTGCGCTCGGCTGATGGGCGAGGAAATGCTTGCCCGCTTTGCCCTCAAGTTTTTGGATGACGAGAGCATGGACAAGCTGGAGGCCGCCATAGCGGCAGGAGACGCCGAAGGTGCGTTTATGGCAGCGCACACGCTCAAGGGCGTGAGCCAGAACCTGGGATTCGATAATCTGTACGAGCCGGCGGTCGTGGTGACCGAAGCACTGCGCGGCGCCGATGCCGTTGACGGCGCTCGCGAGGGAATGCATGCGCGGCAGCAACAATATGCGGCAACGATGTCGGCTCTGCGCGAGGCGGCTGAATAAGAGCTTGCGGGCCTTGATGACTATGAGAGTGGATAATCTCCCGTTTTAGGCCCGGTGGCGGCCTCAAAGTGGGAGATTATCCACTCTCGTTCGATATGTGTCCAAAAATCCACGCTCACCCCTCCGGGTTAGTAAATGGCCTATGCGCACTGGCGGGGCTTTCCGCATGCAATCAATATCGTTGTTCGATAAACTGTTCGAATAACGATAGAGTCGATGAGGGTGAGTGTATGTCTAACAGCGTTCAGCGTATGGCCAAAGCGGGCGAAAATATCAGGAAGCTTGGCTTTTGCATGGCAGCCGTTTTTGCAGGGATGCTCGTCGCTTTTGCCGCGTTGGTTGTTTACGTGATCTGGTATGCGGTTGCAAACGTTGCCTCTGTCGATTCTTTCGGCGTCGTGACGCTTCTCGATGGCGGGTGCATCGTTATCCCAAGCGGACTGTGCCTGGCACTCGTCGTGGGTATTTCGCTTGTCGTTCTGTGTGGGATCAGCCGTAACATCTCGCGAGGCGTCTCGCCCTTTACCAAGACGCATGTGCGGCTTATCCGTGTTCTTGCGCTTGCCTTTGCTGTTAACGCCGCGGTTTCGCTTATTGGTGCCTACGGATCGGTCAATCTTACCATTGGTGGGCTGGAGCTTTACGTCGTGCCTCATTCCTTCGTTATTGAGATTTGCCAAGGCGTTGCCTTTGATGCGGGGTCGCTTATCGGCGCGGCTGTCTGTCTGTGTATCTCGGTGATCTGGAGTTATGCCTCGCTGCTCCAAGAGCAGTCTGACGAGCTTGTGTAGGAGGAAGCATGAGCTATCTCATCATCGAGCTTGAGACGCAGCTACTTAAGACCGGAAAGACCAGTGCTGATCTGATTCGTGCCACGGGGCATACTCCGGCTAATATTTCTAAGCTAAGAAACGGAAAAATTAAAGCTATTCGCCTTAAGACGCTTCTCGATATTTGCGATGAACTTGACTGTCAACCGGGAGATATTATTCAGCGCGTGAGCGAGAAAGAGCTTGAGGAGCTTATTGTTGAGCGTGCAAAAAATGTCGTGAGGCAGATGCGGGACGGCGGAGGCAATGAGGCGTTGCTTCCGACATCAGTCTTTGCTGTAGATTTGAGCGACGAGTAGCATAAAGCGAACAGCTATAACGAAATATCAGTGTAACGGGACCCGTGTCTAACACGGGTCCCTTCTTTATTAATTATCTTGACAAATATGAGTTATCGAAAAACAATAACAACTATGAAAAACGATAAAGAAAAGAAGGAACGATATGAGCGGTTTTGCTATCAAGCAGAACGGGAGGCCAATGAACGCATCAGCGATAAAGTTATCAAAGGTGTCAAAGCGCTATGGGAAACGGCGCGTGTTGCATGATGTTTCCTTCGAGGTGCATCAGTCTGAGCTTTGTGCCCTTGTTGGTGCAAACGGTGCGGGCAAAAGCACGCTTATTAAAATAGTGCTGGGCCTCTGTAAACCATCGTCGGGGAGCGTGGAGCTCTTTGGAGGCAAGTCGAAAAAAGACCTGAGCCTGATGCGGACGCGTGTCGGCTATGTGCCAGATTCCAGCGGAGCATACCAATCTCTCAGCGCGGTTGAGAATCTTCAAATCCGATGTGCGGAATGGGGGCTTGATGCGAATCGTGAGATTCCTCGCGTTTTGAGCCTAGTCGGGCTGGACGTCGATGAGAAAAAGAGCGTGAGCAGTTTTTCTCTGGGAATGAAACGGCGGCTGGATATAGCTACGGCTTTGTTGGGTGACACTGATCTGCTTATTTTTGATGAGCCAGCAAATGGGTTGGACCCGCTGGCCATCGAGAGTATATGGGCCCTTATCGGTCGATTGAATCGAGAACAGGGTAAGACCATGCTCATCTCTAGTCATGATTTGGATGAGTTGGCATCAGTTGCAACAGGTTGCGTGTTTATTCATGACGGCGAACTGCTGAAAATGGAATCGATGGACGTCATAAGGGATGAGGCGCCATCCCTAAAAGAGTATTACAGGCGCTTGATGAAGGCGGTCTCGCTATGAAGCGGGCGATCCGTCCCATAAAGGCAGATATGATGCGTTTGCACAGGATGTTTCCGGCGAGGTTTGGTCTTGCGCTTATTCTGGCGTTCGGCCTTCTCTTCGGTGTCTTTCTAAAAAACGGAACAACGTTGCTCGCCTTTGGCAATAGCGTTTTTGGGGAGGATATTGGCTTCTGCTGGAATGTAATCGATCCTTCTGCACCCGATGAAACCTTTGCTCGCAGCGCTTTTGCCGGTACATCCCTGTTCGTCCCACTCATCGTTTGTTTGGTGCTTTTACAGGAGCATGGCTATAAAGAGGGGTACCGAATTTCTTCAGCAAGAGGTCTTACCCGCTTTAATGGGGCCCTAGCACATGTGCTTTCGTCTGCAGTAATAATTGGCGCAGCTTATAGCGCGCTTTGCCTTCTTCTGTTTGCAATAGCCATAACACGTGGAGGGCAAAACTACTCGCATGGCATGCTGGCTGCATTTTTGCCGGCAATGATGATCAACGCCGTATTAGTGATATCGGTTGCGCTGGAGACGGTGACCATCTATCGGATCACAAGCAGCGCTGTATTTAGCGGGGCAGTGCTAATAGTTGGATTTGTCATGAGCTTGACGCTCTACGGAACCTTCCTTCAGACACCTATACCGTCCTTGCGATGGATCTTCTTTCTTCCGGGGCCGTACCTTGGAGTTGGATGCGCCCTTGGGTATAGCGATATGGGGCAGCTGACACTTCTGGGATATGGCGTGGCAGCCAGCTGTCTATCGGTATTGATTTACGTTCTCGTGAGCTTTCGCGCTGGGGGTGTGCTCAATGACTCGTCAGATTAAAAGACTTCTCCAGTCAGAATTGAAGCATGTGAGCAAATGGGCGTACGCCTTAATCCTGGTAATTTATGCGTACATGGTGGTATTGCAGCTTAATTCTTTCCCGATGTGGTTCTGTAGCCTCCGTGAGAACAGTTTCTTGGGCTTTTTCCCAGACCCGACACTTCGGCTATCGGCAGAGGATGTCCTTCTATTTGGTAATGCAGAGGTTTTCCGCGGTCTGCTGTTCAACGTGGCCCCGTTGGCTCATGCATTGTTCTTTCCGTTCATCGCGGCTTGCATTGTGCCGCGCTTTGTCAGTTCGGGCTTTATTGAGGAACCGTGGGGGTTGTCGGAGGCTCGGGGAGGGAAGCGTGTGTGCGCTATCGTTGCGCGAGTGGTGCTGTCTTCTTTTGCCCTTTTGGGCGCATTTATCCTGTCAAGTGTCGTTTTGTACTGTCTTAACTGCGTAATCGTTTTGGATGCTCAGCAGTATTTCAACCTGAATATTTTTTGCTATCGACTTCTTCTGGCGAGTGTCGTCTGCCTTGCATATGTGGTCTCTTGCGTGATTGCTGTTTCCTATTTTGGGTCCGGCTTCGGTCCGATTGGCATGCTGCTGCTTGTCAATGTTGTAGCGATCTACATACAGCTCGGGGCCAATTCCATGCTTCCGCTTCCGTCCTCGATGCTCATGTGGATTTGCGGTGTGACCCCGTTGGGGGACGGCCAATGCGTTTCGATTTTAATTGACTGCCTAATAAACGTAGCAAGCGTTTTTACCATTTGCTTCACTATCGACCGATTGCGGTCGAGATTTATTTGATTGTTTGTGAGGGATAATCATACCGAGCAAACCAAATGCAGGCGGGCGGGCACCGTGGCTGGTGTTCGCCCGCCTGGCATAGGAGGCTTTAACCTGAGTGGTTTGCGGGCTAGCGAGCCTGCTTAACCTTGGCCGCTGCCTCGACAAACGACTTCCACAGGTTAAAGTCGGTCTCGAGCGTCTTCCACGTGTACTCAGGGTGCCATTGCACGCCCAGACAGAACGGCTGGCCTTCGACTTCGATACACTCGGGAACGCCGTCGGTTGCCTTGGCGACCAAGCGCGTGCTTTTACCCAGACGCTCGACGCAGCAGTGGTGTGCGGAGTTGGTCTGGATCAGCCTGTGCCCGCCAACCGCGCGCTCCAACAGCGAACCCGGCACGACCTCGACGGGATGCACGGGGTCGTTGAGCACGTGGGTGTGGCGCCACTGCGTGCGGCCCTCGCGAGCGCCCAGGCTCGGCACGTCCATGCACAGGGTGCCGCCAGTGGCGACGTTGAGCAGCTGCGTGCCGCGGCAGGTGGTAAAGAGCGGCTTCTTGGCGCGAAGCACCTCGTTAACCATCTTAAACTCAAAACGGTCGCGAATCTCGCAGCACAGCGTGGGATCGTAAGGACGCTCGTCGCCCCAACGTTTGGGGTTGACGTCCGGGCCGCCGGGAATAGCGACACCATCGGCGATTTCCACGTAATGACGGATGACCTCAATGTCCTCGGTGATGGACATCTGCAGTGGCAGGCCGCCGGCGGCAAGGATGGCATCGACAAAGACGCTTGCGATTTCCTCGTTGGGAGAGAGCGTCTCGCTTAAAAACGGCTTTGCCTCTTCCCAGCGCGGTGCGACGAGGATGAGTGGGCGGTCGGCGGGGGCGACGTCGACGTGCGGGGTGTATGACGATGAAGTGCGAGTTCCGATCATAGGTGTAGCTTTCGAGTTTGGATGGGCATGGCGGGCGGGTGAGCGGTCTGGTTAGTGGCCCTTAATGGAGTTGAGGAAGTCCTGGGCGCGCTTGGTCTGGGGGTGGTCGAAGAACTCGTCGGGCGTGCCGGTTTCCACGATCTGGCCGTCGGCCATAAACACGACGCGGTCGGCCACGCGGCGGGCGAAGTTCATCTCGTGCGTGACGACGATCATCGTCATGCCCTGCTGGGCCAGACGGACCATGACCTCGAGTACTTCGTTGATCATCTCGGGATCCAGTGCGCTTGTGGGCTCGTCAAAGAGCATGGCCTTGGGCTGCATGGCAAGCGAGCGGGCGATGGCTACGCGCTGTTGCTGGCCGCCCGAAAGCTGTGCGGGTACCTTATCGGCCTGCTCGGCAACGCCCACGCGGCCCAACAGGTCCATGGCACGCTTGCGGGCCTCGTCCTTGGAGACACCCAGCACGTCGACCGGCCCCAGCATGACGTTCTGCAGTACGGTCATATGTGCGAACAGGTTGAACTGTTGAAACACCATGCCCAGCTCGGCACGCATGCGGGCAAGATCCTTGCCTTCCTGCGGCAGGGGCTCGCCCTCGATGAGGATCTCGCCCGAGTCGATGGTTTCCAGGCGGTTGATGGTGCGGCACATGGTCGACTTGCCCGAGCCCGAGGGGCCGATCACAACGACGACCTCGCCGCGGTCGACCGAGAGATTGATGTCGTTGAGGACGTGTAGATCGCCATAGTGCTTATCGACGTGCTTGAGCTCGATCAGCGGCTGATTGCCGGTGGAAGAGGTGCTCTGTGCCATGGTGCTCGGCTCCTTATGCTTTGAGAACGTGGGTACTTAGCGGATGATGGTCGCGCCAGTGCGCTGCGAAACGTAGACGGCGGCCTTGTTGATCGCGACGTTGACGAGGATGTAGATGACCGCGATTACCAGGTAGACCGACACGAGGGCGTCGTAGTTGGTAATGAGCACGCGAGCATTTTGCATGAGGTCGGGGTAGCTCACCACATAGGCGACGGTGGTGTCTTTGACTACGACCACAAGCTGCGAAATCAACGACGGAATGATAAACCGAATGGCCTGCGGCAACACGATTTTAAAGGTGATTTTAGCCTTGGAGAGACCGAGCGCCTGGGCCGCCTCGACCTGCCCGCGCGGTACGGCGTTGACGCCGGCACGGAAGATCTCGGCAAGTACGCCGGCTGCAGCGAGCGCGACAGGAAGCGTGAGCATCCAAAACGACGGCAGCGCAATCTTGTACTGGGGCAGCACCAAAAAGAAGAAGTAGATGAACAGCAGGCTCGGCACGCCGCGGAAGAAATCGGTGAGCACGCGGCAGACCAGCTGCAGCGGCTTAATGTCGCTCGTGCGGCCGAGCATAAGGGCTAAGCCCAGCACCAGCGCGATGGCGCCAGCGGTGAGTGCGACTTTAACGGTGCCCTCAAAGCCGGCAAGCAGGAACTTCCAGGTGGTGAGGTGCGTAAAGAAATACCAATAGTGGACCGAAAGCTGGCCGGTCACATAAAAGCGCTGCAACACGAGGACGATGAGCGCGGCGACGGCAACAAGCGAGATGGCGGTGCCGATGCGAATCTTGGCGCGCATCTTGGGGCCGGGAGCCTCGTAGAGCGCATCGCGCATGGTAAGTGCAGGGGAGGAATGCTTGTTCATCGGAGGATCCTCACCTTCTTATCGATATAGTTGCCAATGTGGCTCACCACAAAGGCCGTGCCCAGGTAGCCGAGCGCCGAGATAAAGAACGCGGCGACGCCGCCGAGCGAGCGCGTGTTAATGTAGCTCACCACGCCGGTGAGCTCCTGCGGCTTAAGCGGCACCTGGCTGCCGAGCGCAGTGGTGAGCATGACGGCGATAAAGAGGTTGGTCATGGGCAGCACACTCGAGCGCAGCGCCTGCGGAATCACGATCTTGGCGAGGATACGGCTGAAGCTCATGCCCAGCGAACGTGCGGCTTCCACCTGGCCGACGCCGACGGTGTTGATGCCGCTCATAAAGTTCTCGGAACCAAAGGCCGAGCCCAAAAGGACCGTAGCGACGATAACGCAGGTGCGGTAGGGCAGAACGACCTTGAGCGGCGGCAGCGCATAGACGACGATGATGAGCAGCGCAATGCCGGGGATGTTACGGAAGACCTGGACATACAGGTCGCCAAAGACGCGCAGTGGCTTGAGCGGCGACACGCGCATCACGGTGACGGCGACGGCCAGTACCATGGCGATGGCAAACGACTCAAGCGTCATGCCCCAGGTTGCTAGCAGCGCGTCGATATAGTTCTGGCCATAGAGCGACCAGAGTTCGGAGAGACTCATGCGGACCTCCCGCCGATAAGGAAAGGGGCTCCCGTGTGTACGGAAGCCCCGACAACTCAGTGAGGAAACAGTTTACCGCAATAAAGCGGATCATGCGTTTCCGTATGGTTTCGTTGCGGCCGTTACCAGGCTCGCTGCCTAGGCGCCGATCTCGGGCAGCTCGGGAACATTGGTGTCGCCCGTACGGTCGCCGATGCAGATCTGCCACAGCTCGGTCCAGGTGCCGTCGTCCTCGATTTTCTTAAGGAAGTCGTTGACAAAGGCGACGCCGTCGGAATCGAGCGGCAGACCGATACCATAAGGCTCCTTGCTGCCGAAAGGCTTGCCGGCGATCTTGTACTTACCGGGCTCGCGGACCAGGGCGCTCTGCTGCATGTTGTTATCGATGACGTAGGCGTCAACGCGGCCCTGCTGGAGTGCCTGGCGGGCCTCCTCGTCGGTCTTGAACTCCTGCTGGCTGGCCTTGGGGGCGAACTCCTCCAGGATGGCGGGGCCGTTGGAGCCGGACTGGACGGCGACGTTCTTGTCGGCCAGGTCGTCGACGCTCTTAATGTCGTCGTTATCGGCGAGCACCAGGATGGCCTGCTGGGTGTAGTAGTAGGGGCCGGCAAAGGAGACAATCTTCTTGCGCTCGTCAGTGATGGTGTAGGTGGCAAAGACGGCGTCGACCTGGCCGTTCTGCAGGACGGACTCGCGTGTGTCCGAGGTAACCTGGGTGATCTCGACCTTGTTCTCGCCCAGAATGTAGTTGGACAGGAGCTGTGCGATACCGGCGTCGAAGCCGCGGGTCTGACCGTCTTTCTCGTTGAGGAGGGAGAAGAGCGTGGAGGTCTGAACGCCACCGATCTTAAAGACGCCGGCGTCCTTGACGGCCGTGGCCCAGGTGCTGGCGGCGATGGCGTCGTCATCGGCCTTGGGGCCGTTGTCGACGAGCTTGTCGAATGCCTTGGCATCGAGCGTAGCGGAAACCTCGGTATCCTCGGAGCCCTTGGAGGAGCCGGCGGCGGAACCCTTGTCGGCCTCGGCGCTGGTGTCGGAGCAGCCGGCAAGACCAAGGCCGGCGACGGTTGCGAAGGTAGCGGCGACAAAGCCGCGGCGGTCGAGAACGACCTGCTGGGAGAGGTTCTTGCTCATGGTAGAACACCTTTCTCAATAAAATCCCTAGCGGTTGAGTAGAGTTATACCCCATCGCGCTCAAATGGGTCAACACGAAATAACTCAGAAACATACTTGCCTTATGGGTTATTCTACCTACCGAAAAGGGACAGGCACCTTTGTGGTTGTTCTTGCAGATGTGACGGCCTGCCTCGCTGCTTTGTCTCAATCTGTAACAGGTAGACGAGGAAATGGGTTCTAACTGTTACAGATCGAGATTTTCTCTTCAGGGGAATTCGAATGTCTCAATCTGTAACATCTGGATGGCTAAAAGGTCTCTATCTGTTACAGATTGAGACAAAGGTCAGGGACTAAGACGTCTTGTCTAGATCTGTAACAGTTAGACGGGAATTCGGGCCCTGGATGTTACAGATTGAGATAATCGCGTCGCGAAAACAAAAACCTCCGCAGGGATGCTTCCCTTGCGGAGGTTTTCTTACTCGTTGAGTAGTCTTGCGGCTTCGGCGGCCATGTTCTCGACCGTCATGCCGTTTTGAGCGAGCAGTTCGTTGGGGTCGTAGCGGTCGGGGAAGCCCTTGGCGATGCCGAAGGTGCGCGTGCGCAACGGCGTGCATGCCAGATAACATGCCACACGCTCACCCCAGCCGCCGTCCAAGATGCCGTCCTCGAGGGTGACGACAACGCGATGCTCGGCGGCAAGGCTGTTGAGGAACTCGCGGTCGAGCTCGGTTGCAAAGCGCGGGTTGACGAGCGTGGCCTCGATGCCGTACTCGGCGGCCAAGCGGTTTGCCACGCGCTCGCCCAACTCAAAGAAGTCGCCGAGCGCAAGCACGGCCACATCGCGGCCCTGACGCACCACGTTGTAGCGAACGGCGCTATAGTCGGTGTCCTCGGCAGGCGCCAGATCGGGACGGCTCACCAGGCCAATACCAGGTACACGAATCGCCACGGGATGCTCGCGGTGGTCGAGCGACCAGCTCAGCATGGACAGATATTCCTCCATGCAGGCCGGCGCCAAGTAGTGCATGTTGGGAAGACCGCCCAGCATGGAAATATCAAAGAACGAAAGATGCGTCTCGGACGTGGTGCCAAAGATTGACGCACCAAACACCAAAATGGTTGCGGGGGCGTCGTTGAGGCACAGGTCGTGCCACAGCTCGTCGTAGGCGCGCTGCAAAAACGTACCGTACACACCAAAGACTGGCTTGGCGCCCGAGCGCGCAAGCGCGGTGGCAAAGGTCACGGCGTGCTCCTCGGCAATGCCCACATCGACGAACTGTTTGCCGGCGGCAGCGCGAAGCTCGGGTGTAAAGCCCATAATGTAGGGCGTGGCGGCCGTGATGCCAACGACCTGTGGATCGCGCTCGATGGCGGCGCTGAGCGCCTCGCCCGTAATGTCAGCATAGGTGCGCGGCGCGGGCTCGCTCGGATGGCCCGGGCAAAGCTTGCGCCCAGTCGCCATGTCAAACGGACCCACGTGGTGCCAGCGTTCGGGGTCGCTCTGGGCCGGCTCAAAGCCCTTGCCCTTGGCGGTGGAGACGTGCAGCACGATGGGATGATCGATATTGCGCAGTTCCTGCAGCGCGTCGACCAGGGCCAACACGTCGTTGCCGGCGTCCAAATAACGGTAGTCGAGTCCCATCGCGCGGAAAACGTTGCGCTCACAGGTGCCGTTGCTGGTGCGCAGCTCGGCCAGATTGCGATAGAGGCCACCGTGGTTCTCGGCGATGGACTGGTCGTTATCGTTGACGATGATGATCAGGTTGCTGTCGAGTTCGGCGGCATTGTTGAAGCCCTCAAACGCCAAGCCGCCCGAAAGCGAGCCGTCGCCAATGATGGTGATGACGTTGTAGCTGTCGCCCGCCAGATCGCGGGCGTGTGCCAAGCCGCAGCCCAGGCTCACCGATGTGGAGGTGTGGCCCATGGCGAACAGGTCGTGCTCGGACTCGTCGGGATTGGCAAAGCCAGAAGCCTCGCCAAAACGTTCCGGATCGATATAGGTATACGCGCGCCCGGTCAGCGCCTTGTGGGCGTAGGTCTGGTGCGAAACGTCAAAGACAATCTTGTCGATAGGGGAGTTAAACACGCGATGAAGCGCAACCGTAAGCTCAACGACGCCCAGGTTGGGGGCAACGTGTCCGCCGACAGCGGCGGAGCTTTCGAGGATGGCGTGGCGAATCTCGCCGCAGAGCAGCGGAAGCTCGGCGCGGTCGAGAGCCTTGACGTCCTCGGGCGTTGTCGTTTGCGTAAGCAGCATCGTTGTGGGTTACTCCATGCGAATCGAGCGCCGGCGCTCCCTCGGCCGACACAATTGCACAAGACAGTCTCGCACATTTTGGCGTTTGATATGTGACGGCGGCGCGGTAATTCGACAACTGGTGGGGCAAAACGTTTTGTCCGATGCCATACTGATAGATTCGATGATGATTTTTTCAATACGTGCAGGCCGTGGCTTGCCGCCGTGAGCCGCTGGAAGGAGGCAGCATGTCCGATGCCGTTCGTGCCGAGAAAATCGCGCACGAGGTCGACGATGCCGCCCGCCAGCTCGCCCAGGCGGGCCGCTTGGACCTGACGCGCGAGTTTATCCAGCATGGCGACGTGACGGTCTATGCACATGTGACCTCGGTGGCACGGGCAAGTCTGTCCTTTGCCGAGCACTTGGGCCGTGCTGGCATTTCGATCGACCGTGCCTCGCTGCTGCGCGGGGCCTTGCTGCACGACTACTTTCTCTATGATTGGCACGACCCCGACCCGAGCCATCGACTGCACGGATTTCGACATCCGTTTTTTGCCCTGGCGCGTGCCGAGGAAGATTTTGAGCTGACGCCGCGAGAGCGGAATATTATCGTGCGGCATATGTTTCCGCTGGTGCCGGTGCCGCCGACGTGTCGCGAGGCGTGGATTGTTTGTCTGGCGGATAAATGGTGTGCTCTGCGTGAGACGGTCGCCGGCCGCCTGCCGCGCAAGGACGAGACGGACGATAGCGTGAGTAAAGCATCGAGTGAAAAGAGGAGAGGGTAGACGGTGGGGACCGCAATCGACATGTCCTTTGACGGCGCGACGCTTGCCGCCTGCCCGCTTTCGGCACTGGTGCTCTCGTTTGCCTTCTACGGTTTTTGCGGCTGGGCATGGGAATCGACAGTCTGCGCCATGCTCAACCACGGACGCTTTGCCAACAGCGGCTTTTTGCTGGGACCGTGTTGCCCTATCTATGGCGCGGGCGGCATTGCCTGCTGGCTGCTGTTGCGCGGGATTCCGGATGCCCCGAGCCAGTTTGTCGCTGCAGCGCTCGTATGCAGCGTGATTGAGTACAGCGTAGGCGTGCTGTTGGAAAAAACAACGGGCGCTCGCTTTTGGGACTATTCGCATCTGCCGTTTAACCTGCACGGACGTATCTGTCTGTACTGGGCCTGCGCGTTTGGCCTGGGTGCGTTGTGCATTTGCCGTTTAGTGGAGCCGGCATTGCTGGGGCTGCTTGGCCATCTGCCGGTGCTGATTGTGCGGTTGTCCGCCTTTATCGTCGCGGTCGCGATGATGGTCGACGCGTTGTGCTCATTGGCGAGCTGGCGGCGTCTGTCTGATCAGCTGGAGCGCGTCCGGGCCGACCTTGCCGACCGCATCAACGAGTCGCTTGCCGACGCGTCCGACTCAATGCTCGAGCGCATTCCCGATTCTACGATTGACTCGGTGGCACAGACGCACATCCGTAGCCGTGCCGTTAACGCGTGGCTGGCCGAGCTGGGTGACGCCGCGCTCGATGCCCTGCGCGAGAAGGCTTCGATGCCGACGTTTATCGCGGATGGTGCTCGCGGCCTGGCGCTTGCCGCCCGCCGCGTGGCCGATGCCGCGCCGAGCATGCCACGTCCGTCGCTCAGTCGTCGCCTTGCCGGTAAGTGCATGAGCCGTCCGGTACCGAGCGTGTCACTCAGCCGCCGCGACCTACGCTTTTTCAATGCCTTCCCGCGTCTGCGCATCAATCGCTACGAAGGTGTCATTCGAGCAACTAATCTCCGCGACCGCGCCCACGAGCTGTTTCGGCGCTAGCCGGGATGGGCGCGCTCACGGCTCCCTTGCTCGCGTATTTCCCGTTCGTTTCGCGCCCGTTGCCGCGCCGTTTCCAAGATTGCGGCACCGTTTCCATTCGACAACGCCGCGTTTAACAACGCCGTATCTGGTCTACACCAGTTGCCCCTCGGCCGCATTATGGGCGCCGACAACGTTCATGCGATCAAGGGGGAGCGAATGTTCGATACGGGATCGACAACGTTTATGCTCATCTGCACCATGCTCGTGTTTTTAATGACACCGGGCCTGGCGTTTTTCTATGGCGGCCTGTCCAGGCGCAAAAATGTCATCAACACCATGCTTATGTGCTTTGGCGCCATTGGCCTGGTTGGTGTGCTGTGGATTGTTGCCGGCTGGTCACTGGCCTACGGCGGCGACGGTTCCAGCCCGTTTATTGGAGGCCTTGACCAGCTGCTGTGCCTGCCGGTGCTCGGCCAGGTGCTGCAGGCGGCCGAGGGCAATGCCGCGGACGGTGCCGTCTACCCTCAAATCATCAACATCGCCTTCCAAATGGCGTTTGCCATGATCACGGCAGCTATCGTCACGGGCAGCCTGGCCGGCCGCGTTAAGTTTGGTGCCATGACGGCCTTCCTGGGCATTTGGCTGCTCGTGGTCTATGCGCCGCTCGCCCACATGGTCTGGGGCGGCGATGGCTCCTTTATCGGCGACATCATCGGCGCACTCGACTTTGCCGGCGGCGACGTGGTGCACATTTCGTCCGGTCTCACGGGCCTGATTCTCTGCTTAATGCTCGGCCGTCGTCGCGGTTTTGGCATGGTGAGCTATCGCCCGCATAACGTGCCGTTTGTGGCGCTGGGCGCCGGCCTGCTTTGGTTTGGCTGGTTTGGCTTTAACGGCGGCAGCGAGTTCAAGGCCGACGCCGTGGCGGCGCTCGCCATCCTCAACACCGTGACGGCCAGCGCGGCGGGCATGGTCTCGTGGCTTGCCGTCGAGCGCGTGCGCACCGGCCGCCCCACGCTGGTGGGTGCCAGCACCGGTCTGGTTGCGGGCCTTGTGGTGGTCACGCCGGGTGCGGGCTTTGTCGAGCCGTGGGCGGCGCTGGTCACGGGCCTGATCGTATCGCCCGTCTGCTACCTGGCCATCAGCCATCTTAAGACCAAGTTTGGCTACGACGATGCGCTCGACGCGTTTGGTTGCCACGGCATCGGCGGCATCTTGGGCGGCGTGCTCACAGGCCTGTTCTGTGTGCCGGAGCTCTCGTGGACTGGTAAGGGCGGCCTGTTCTACACGGGCGACGTGTCGCTGCTCATCTCGCAGATTTTGGGCATTGTGGTGACGGTCGCTATTGTGTTGGTGCTCGATTTGGTGATCGCCGCGGTGGTCAAGGTGCTGTTCCACGGCAGTCTGCGCGTGGACGAGGCCGACGAGGCGCTGGGCCTGGATGCGAGTCAGCACGGCGAGAGCGCGTATCCCTCCTTCTCGGGACTTGACTAGCGGCACGGCTTCCCAGGCACCCGACCTTGCCCCTCAAACCGTCGCTTGCGTACCGAAGTACGCGGCGCTCCTCTTTCGGGGCAATCTCGGGCACCTGGAAAACCCGTGCCATGTGAAGAACAATCAATTTCTTTTATTAAAGAGAGGAATTCACTATGAAGAAGATTACGGCGATTGTTCGCGCCGAGAAGCTTGAGGTTCTTAAAGATGCGCTGTTTGCTGCTGATGTTCGCGGTATGACTATCAACCAGGTGCAGGGCTGCGGCGCACAGCATGGCTGGAAGGAATACGTGCGCGGCAACGAGTTGCTTGTCAACACGATCCCTAAGGTGCAGTTCACGCTCATTTGTGCCGATGAGCATGTCGACGGCATTGTCGAGATTATCTGCAACGCTGCTCGCACCGGAGCCGTCGGCGACGGCAAGATCTGGGTCGAGCCGGTCGAGGAGGTTATCCGCATCCGTACCGGCGAACACGGCCCCGCCGCGGTGTAGAATCGACCGTCTACCATCCGCAACGTTAAAATGCTGCAATGAGGCACAAGACTTGCGTTGTGGATGGACGGATTATGGGTCGTAATAAATATCCCGAGGAGACTGTCGCGAAGATTCTCGACGCGGCGCTGGAGCTATTCTGCGTACAGGGTTATGAGGGGACGAGCATCCAAGACATCGTCGACCGCCTCGATGGCATGACCAAGGGTGCTGTCTATCATCACTTTAAGAGCAAAGAGGAGATTTTCAACGCCGCATTTGATCGGGCAACGGCTCCGATTGCTGAACACCGTCGCGCGACACTCGGTGCTGGCAATATGACGGGAGCTCAAAAGCTCAAACGACTTTATGCGCCCGAGTCCGTCGTTCCGCAAATCGAGCTATGGGCTCGCATGCATCCTGCGGCAGATCCGGTAAAAAGCTCGCGGCTGCTGGCGATGCAGTACCAAGGTTCGTTTGACGAGTCGGCCGATGGCAATCTCTTGCCAGTAATCGAGGAGGGCATCGCCGACGGCTCCATTGCGTGCGAATGCCCGCGCGAAGCAGCGGAGGCCGTATCGTTGTTAGCGAATCTTTGGCTGCTGCCATTGTTCCGTCCGCTCGAGCCCAAGGAGCGAATGCTTGCTCGCGCACAATGTTTGGCGCAGATGGCGGCCGCGGTGGGGCTTGATTTGGGTAATGAAGTGCTCCAGACAACGGCCCAGATTTGGGACGTATGGAACCGTGCCGGGTGGTAATATAGATACCAACGGTATGTAATTGATTTGTGAGGGTAGCCACGGCTGCCCTTTTCAAGTCATTAAATACATACTGACAGTATGTATTTGGGGGCAGGCTTATGGCTGGGATGCGAAGAATTAGCGTTTCATTGGCGTCAAAAACAGTGCGATCTATCAGGCTATTTGGTCTTCTTGTTGCACAGCTGTGTGCGTATTCGATGCTGTCGGCACTGTGCTTTGCGTGTCCGCTTTACTTGTTCGATTGCAGCGGCTCCTCAACGTTATATGGCGCCGTCGCGGCGATAGCGTTCATACCGGGCGTGCTCGCGACTCCGGTTGGCGGGATTTTGGCGGATCGGGGAAGACATCGCGGGGTTCTTGTGGTACTCGGCATTGTTCTGATGGCTGCATCACTGCTGTTTATCCCCATGAAGCGTTCGCTGCCTCTTGCGGTTGTCGTGGCAGCAATGCTTTGCGTCCAATATGGCATCCAATCGCTGCTGAAACCGATGCTTCAAATTGAGGCGGTGCGCATGACGGGCCAAGAAAAGGTTGAGCGTGCCACTGCGTTGGTCTCGCAGATAATCATGATGAGCAATATCTTGGGGCCTGTAGTCGGGACGGCAGTCTATGGGTGCTTTGGTATCGATACTCTATGCGAAACCGCGGCGTTGACGTTTACGATTTCAGCCCTGCTGTTCGGGGGCGCACTCAAGCAAAATGCCTCATCTGAAACGATGGGAGACGGCGCGACTCGTACGACACGCCGAAACGATTTTCGGGAGTTGATTCGGTACCTGTCTCAAAACTCATCATTGCTCGTTGTGTTTTTGATTGCGGCTATTTTGAACCTTGCGTTAGTTGGGTTAACGATTGGTGCTCCCGTTATTGTTGCAAAGCATCTCGGAATGCAGTCATCCTTCGTTGGGATTATTGAGGTGGCTATGGGCTTAGGTGGTCTTGTCGGCAGTGGTTTGGTCGGTATTTGGCCGCATCGTTTTTCCTTCAAGGGCATATGTCGATATGTTGCGATGATCTGTTTTGGAGTCGTGCCGATTATTGTCACGCTACTGAGCGGTCCTGATGAATTAGCGTTTGCCGCGCTTGCGGCCGGCTCGGCATGGGTCATGGCGTGGGCAAGCATTACATCGGTCGAAATCGTTTCATTTGTTCAGCGGTCAGCGCCAAAGGAACTCTGCGGAAAAGTGCTGGCACTCGTTTATATGACGCTTTCCTGTGCAACGCCTATTGGCCAATTGGTTTACGGGCTCGCATATGATCGATGGACACCGGCGATTGTATTCGCAGGCATGTTGGCGGTGCTGACGTTGACGACGGCGCTGTTTTATCGGCTGAAAAGTCGCTTGTGGCGATTGTCTTAGCGCGCTGGGGCACCGTGAATTTGTGAAGGCAGTGGCACGTCGCGTCGTGACGGCATTGTTTGGGCGTGCCTCTCCTTCGTCTACAATATCGTGCAGACGAAGGAGAGGCACGCCCATGATCAAGATGTTTGCGAGTGACTTAGACGGAACGCTGCTGAACGCCCTGCATGAGGTGGATGGGACCATCCGCCGTGCCATTCGCGAGCTGACCGAAGCTGGCCTGCATGTGGTTCCCGCGACCGGACGCTCGACGCTGCCGATCGGCGAGCATGGCTTTACGGGCCTGGCGCTTGACGCCTGCTGCTCCAATGGATCCATCGTGCGCGACAGTCATGGCGAGGTGCTCAAAACCTGGACCATTGACCCGCAGATCACCGAGGAACTGCTCAAGGAGTTTCCGGACATTTGCTTTGATTGCTCCACGCCCGATGGCATGTTCTCGAGCGGCTCGTTCGAGATGCATCAGGCGGGCTTTAAAAAGGACAGCCCTATCAAGCGTATCGTGATGCGTGGCATGCGTGCACGTGGCGGGTATCACGAGGAGCAATATTTCGACCAGTCGATCGGTGACATCCTGCGCCACGATGTGTGCAAGATCAACTGCCGCGTGACCTCGCCCGAGCTGGAGCGTGACCTTAAAGCATATTTGGCCGAGCGATCGGACCGCGTGGTCAACGCGCCGTTCGATCCGGTGATGTTCGAGATCACGGACGTGGCGTGCAACAAGGGCGAGAGCGTGGCCTGGCTGGCGGGCTACTACGGTATTGCCGAGGATGAGGTCGCGGTCTACGGCGACGGCGGCAACGATATCGCCATGCTCAATCGTTTTCGTCACAGCTACGCGACCAAAAACGCAAGCGATGCAGCCAAGGCCGCCGCGAGCGCGACCATCGGCAGCTGCATGGTCCACGCCGTCCCCAAACACATGCTCGCCACCATGCGCAAGCAAAACTCCCGCACCGTCATCGAATAATGTGACAAAGGGACTGTCTCTTCGTCACATCCCAAATATTGCCTTTACGTGTTGATGCACACGGTGTGCAATAATACTCGCACTGTGCAATAGCGCACAGGCTGAGTAACAAGGAGGACGCTTGTCCCAGCTCGAGAAATGCGATCGCCGGTCCCTTCGCTCGCAGCGTGCCCTTCGCCAGGCACTTGCCAGCGAGCTTGCCGAAAGCGGCGACCTTTCGCGCATTAACGTCGCGTCGCTCACCGAGCGTGCCGGCCTTACGCGCCGCACGTTCTATTCGCACTACCGCGATATTCCCGACTTTATCAATCAAATCGAGGACGGCTTGCTGGCCGAGATCCGTGAGCGCATTGAGCTCATCACCGCAGCTCAGCTGCCCGATCTCTATCACAACATCGATGAGCTCGAGCCGGCGCCCGGTTCGGTTGAGCTGCTGCGCTATCTTGCGGCTAATCGCGACCTTATCGGGGCCCTGCTGGGTCCGGGCGGCGACCAGGCCTTCATTAAAAGGATTATCGATACCGCGCGTGAGGCCGTAGTGCCTCGTGCACAGACGGGCATTTTGGGCCTGGCGCTGGGCACGTTCTTTGACTACTACGTCACCTACGTCGTGAGTGCCGAGGTCGGCATGATTCAGCGCTGGTTTGAGCGCGGGCTTACCGAATCGCCCGAGGCCATGGCGCGCATTATGACGGTGCTCGCCTTTGTGCGCCCCGGCGACCTGTATGGCCAACCCATCGATATTAACGTGCCGGAGTACGGCATGAAGTTATTGAATTTGCAGCTCGAGGACGCGGTCGACACCGCCGCAACCGTCGAGTCCAACAACTAAGAGGAGAGATAATGAGCAAACTCGTCGAGGGCATTAAGGACCGCATGGTCGCTGCCGCACGCGAGGCCGCGCCCGCCGTGGTGGACGCCGCGCAGAAGGCCGCGACTGCCGCCGCCGAGAAAGTTGCCGAGGCAATTGTCGATGCCAAGAACGCGGCAGGGGAGGCGTCCGTCACCAGCGAGCCCACCACCGCCGCTGAGCCCGTAGCCACCGGCCGGGCCCCCGAAGGCGCGATCTTCAACTCCGAGAACGCTCGTGGCAACCTGCACCTGGGCATCGACGTGGGCTCCACCACCGTTAAGCTCGCCGTGCTCAACGACGACAACCAGATTGTCTACGCCAAGTACCAGCGTCATCACACCGATGTCCGTGCCTGCGCCCGCGACCTGTTCGAGGGCGCTGCGACCGTGCTGCCGACGGCCCAGATGACCTGCGCCATCACTGGCTCGGGCGGCCTGCTGCTGTCCCAGTGGCTCGATTTGGAGTTTGTCCAGGAGGTCATCGCCAGCAAACGCGCCGTCGAGACCCTTATTCCGGCCACCGATGTCGCCATCGAGCTGGGCGGCGAGGACGCCAAGATCATCTATTTCGACAACGGCATCGAGCAGCGCATGAACGGCACCTGCGCCGGCGGTACGGGCGCGTTCATCGATCAGATGGCAACCCTGCTGCACACCGACGCGAGCGGCCTCAACGAGCTCGCGGCCAATGCCACCACCATCTATCCCATCGCCAGCCGCTGCGGCGTCTTTGCCAAGACTGACGTCCAGCCGCTGCTCAACGAGGGAGCTCGCCCCGAGGATGTGGCCGCTTCCATCTTCCAGGCTGTCGTGACCCAGACCATCTCGGGCCTGGCGTGCGGCCGTCCCATCCGCGGCAACGTCGCCTTCCTGGGCGGCCCGCTGCAGTATCTCTCCGAGCTGCGCCACCGCTTCTACCTCACGCTCAACCTGGACGAGGAACACCGTATCGTGCCCCAAAACGCCCACCTGTTTGTGGCGAGCGGCGCTGCCATGGCGCACGAGTCCAACAAGCTCAGCACGTTCCCGCAGCTTATCGAGGCCATCGATGCCCTGGGTGACACACAAGGTGCCGAGGTCGAGCGTCTGGATCCGCTCTTTGCCAACGACGAGGACTTTGCCGAGTTCAAGACCCGCCACGACCAGGAAGTCGTCCCCAAGGGAAAGCTCGACGGCTACACCGGCCGCGTGTTCATCGGCATCGACGCCGGCTCCACCACCATGAAGGCCGCGCTCGTGGGCGAGGACGGTCAGCTGCTGCACACCTGGTACGGCAACAACAACGGCGACATCCTGGGCACGGCCAAGGTCATCATGGCCGATTTCTACAACCACATCCCCGCGGGCTGCACCATCGGCCACGTCACCACTACGGGCTACGGCGAGGCGCTTCTCATTGAGGCCCTCAAGGCCGATTCCGGCGAGATCGAGACCGTCGCGCACCTGCGCGGCGCCAAGGCATTCCTGCCCGGCGTCGAGTTTATCCTGGACATTGGCGGCCAGGACATGAAGTGTCTGCGCGTCAAGGACGGCGTCATCGAGCACATCATGCTCAACGAGGCTTGCTCGTCGGGCTGCGGCAGCTTTATCGAGAGCTTCGCCGTGTCTATGAACATGGACGTGCGCGCGTTCGCCGATGCCGCCATCCATGCTAAGGCTCCCGTCGACCTGGGCAGCCGCTGCACGGTCTTTATGAACTCGCGCGTCAAGCAGGCGCAAAAGGAAGGCGCCACGGTGGGCGACATCGCGGCCGGCCTGTCCTATTCCGTCATCAAGAACGCCCTGTTCAAGGTCATTAAGCTGCGCGACCCCAAGGAGATCGGCAGCCAGGTGATCGTCCAGGGCGGCACCTTTATGTCCGATGCCACGCTGCGCGCATTTGAGCAGCTCACCGGCGTTCATGCCGTGCGTCCCGACATCGCCGGCTGCATGGGCGCCTACGGTGCGGCCCTGCTCGCCCGCGATCGCGCCGGTGCCGACGGCACCTCGACCATTCTTTCTGCCGAGGACATCGCGCACCTCACCGTGACGCAAAAGCATGTCCGCTGCGGTCGCTGCTCCAACAACTGCCAGCTTACCGTCAACGACTTTGGCGGCGGTAGGCGCTTCATTACCGGCAACCGCTGCGAGAAGGGCGCCGGCCACAAAAAGCAGAAGACTGAGGCCCCCAACCTTTTCAAAAAGAAAAACGAGCTGCTCTTTAACCGCGAGATCCTGAGTCCCGACGAGGCCCCGCGCGGCACCGTGGGTATCCCGCGCGCACTCAACATGTACGAGAACTACCCCTTCTGGCACGCGTTCTTTACGCGCCTGGGCTTTAGCGTGCAGCTGTCCGACCAGTCGAGCAAAAAGACCTACCAGGCGGGCATCGAGTCCATGCCGTCCGAGAGCGTGTGCTACCCGGCAAAGATGAGCCACGGCCATGTGATGAACCTCATCGACCGCGATGTCGACTTCATCTGGATGCCGTGCGTGCGCTGGGAGCGCAAGGAGGATCCGACCGCCGGCAACTGCTATAACTGCCCCATCGTCATGAGCTACCCCACGGCGCTGGCGCTCAATATCGACGAGATTCGCGAGCAGAACATCGAGTTCCTGTACCCGTTTGTGCCCTATCACGACAAGACCGAGCTCAAGCGCCGTCTGTACCAGGTGCTCGCCGTCGACCGCGTGGCCGATGCTGAGGCCGGTCGCGGTCGCGTGCGCGGTCCTAAAATCACGCGCTCCGAGGTCGATGCCGCCGTCAACGCTGCCTTTGAGGCCGATGCGCGCTTCCACGAGGACATCCAGACCATGGGCGAGGAGGCTCTTAAGTGGGTCGAGGACCACGGCGGCCACGGCATTGTGCTCGCCGGCCGTCCTTACCACAATGACCCCGAGATCAACCACGCCCTGCCTGAGCTTATCTCGAGCTTTGGCTTTGCGGTCTTTACCGAGGATTCGCTTGCGCATCTGATAAAGCCCGAGCGTCCGATTCGCGTCGTTGACCAGTGGATGTACCACAGCCGCCTGTACGCCGTCGCCCGCTTTGTGACGATGCGCAACGACCTGGACCTAATCCAGCTCAACTCCTTCGGCTGCGGTCTGGATGCTCTGACCACCGATCAGGTGCAGGAGATTCTGGAAGCCAGTGGCAAGATCTACACCGTGCTCAAGATCGACGAGGTGTCCAACCTGGGCGCCGCGCGCATCCGCATCCGCTCGCTCATGGCTGCGCTCAAGGACCAGGAGGCCGAGCGCCTGGCCGATGCCACGGCCGCGGGCGAGGCCTACGAGCAAGGCGATGCCGCGCCGGTGGCGCCCTCCACGGATGCCCCCGCGTTCGCGAGCCGTAAGTACACGTTCGAGGCGCAGCGCGAGAGTGCTTCGACCGCGTGGCCCAAGGTGCCCTTTACCGAGCAGATGCGCGACGAGGGTTACACCATTCTGTGCCCGCAGATGGCGCCGATCCACTTTGACCTGGTCAAAGAGGTGTTCCGTGGTGCTGGCTACAACTTGGAGCTGCTGCCCTCGACCGATCACGACGCCGTCGAGGCCGGCCTGCGCTATGTGAACAATGACATTTGCTATCCATCCATTTTGGTGACCGGCCAGATTATGGAGGCCATCGAGAGCGGCCGGTACGACTTGTCCAAGACGGCCGTGGTTATCAGCCAGACCGGCGGCGGCTGCCGTGCCACCAACTACATCGCGCTCATCCGCAAGGCCCTGCGCGAGAGCGGCCACCCCGAGATCCCGGTAATCTCGCTTTCGGCCGTGGCACTCGGCGAGGACAACCCCGGCTTCAAGATTACGCCGGCGCTGCTTAAGCAGGCAGTCTACGCAGTGCTCTTTGGTGACGTCATGATGCAGATACTCTATCGTTGCCGCCCGTACGAGGCCACGCCCGGTGCCGCCAACGCACTCTACGAGGAGTACATGGCGCGCGCCCGCAAGCTGGCGCCTAAGTTCAACAGGCACAACTACACCAAGTTGTGCCGCGAGGCCATCCGCGCGTTCGACACCATGCCGCTTGTGGGCGAGGGTACCAAGCCGCGCGTGGGCGTGGTTGGCGAGATCCTGGTCAAGTTCCATCCCACGGCCAACAACCACGTGGTCGATGTCATTGAGCGCGAGGGCTGCGAGGCCGTGGTACCGGGCCTGCTCGACTTCTTCCTGTACTCCATGAGCAACGCCGAGCTTCAAAAAGACGAGCTGGGAAGCTCTGCCACGGCGCGCGCTAGCATGCAGGCGCTCATTAAGCTGGTGGACTGGATGCGCACGCCGGTGGAGGAGATGCTCGAAAAGTCCCGCCGCTTCGAGGCGCCCGAGCGCATTGGCACCATGGCGGACAAGGCTCGTACGGTGCTTTCGGTGTGCAACAACATGGGCGAAGGCTGGCTGCTCACGGCCGAGATGCTCGACCTGATCGACCACGGTGCGCCCAACATCATCTGCACGCAGCCCTTCGCGTGCCTGCCCAACCACGTGGTGGGCAAGGCCGTGATTAAGGAACTGCGCCGTCAGCACCCCGAGAGCAATATCGTCGCGGTGGACTACGACCCCGGCGCGTCCGAGGTCAACCAGCTCAACCGTATTAAGCTCATGATCAGCGTGGCCAAGGAAAACATGCGCGCCGGCAAGGGCTTTAAGCTCGAGAAGGTGCCGCCGCTCGCGATGGACGAGGTCACCGGCCAGATGCGTGCCCACGATGGCTGCGTGAGCTGCGGCTCGGTCGACGAGAGTGCCGTGGCGTCGGTCGCTGAGCGCCTGGGACGCGGCATTAAGAAGTAACTGGCCTGCTTTGGGCTAGATATGAGACAAACGGGTGGCAGCCGTACCGGCTACCGCCCGTTTTTGCTGGACATATGTTGCGTAAATCGTTTTGTCGCAGCCTTCTGTGCACTCGAATTTCGGAAGTGCGGGAAAAAACGCGAACCTCCTGAGCACACCGCTTTTTTAGACTCTCACGACCTGCGGTTTTGTTGTAAAAAAAGCCGGTCTGGTCGGCGAATCCCGATTTTTCCCCGCACTTCCGAAAACAGCGGTTCAGCAGCGTCAAAAAATGCCCTCAAAATCGAGAGTTAATGAACAGATGTAGCCGTTCGCCGCAAATTACCGTCCGTTTATAGAACCCACCCCCAGCGTGCAACCCTCCTTACGGTTGAATAAATACACATCTATGGAATTACGTAAGAGAGGACCGTCCCATGAGCTACAAGACCGTTTGCGTTGTCGGCGGCGGCGTGCTGGGAAGCCAGATTGCCTTTCAGGCAGCCTACTGCGGCTTTAATGTAACGATTTGGCTGCGCAGCGAGGGCAGCATCGGCCGTACCCAGCCCAAGATCGATCATGTGCGCGAGGAGTACATCGCTGCTATCGAGGGCATGGCGGACGGCACGGGCGAGTGGTGCGCCGGTATCGCCGATAGCGACCAGCCTTTCGACAAGGAGGCGGCGCTCGCCGCCGTTGAGCGTGCCTACTCCACACTCAAGCTGGAGCTCGACCTCGCCAAAGCCGTGGCCGACGCCGACTTGGTCATCGAGTCCATGGCCGAGGACGCCCAGGCAAAGATCGACTTCTACAAGAAGCTCGCCCCGGTCCTCCCGCAAAAGACCGTCGTCGTAACGAACTCCTCTACGCTGCTGCCGAGCACCTTTGCCAAGTACACCGGCCGCCCCGAGAAGTACCTGTCGCTGCACTTTGCCAACTCCATCTGGAAGAACAACATGACCGAGGTCATGGCACAGGACCAAACCGACAAGCGCTACTTCGACGAGCTCGTCGACTTCGCCAACGACATTCGCATGCTGGCGCTTCCCGTCAACAAGGAAAAGAACGGCTACCTGCTCAATTCCATGCTGGTGCCGTGGCTGCTTTCGGGCCTTGACCTGTATGTCTCGGGCGTGAGTGACCCCAAGAGCATCGACCTCGCATGGACGCGCGGCACCGGCGCACCCAAAGGTCCGTTCCGCGTGTTCGACACGGTGGGCATCCAGACGGCCTACAACATCGTCATGCAGTATCAGAAGGTGCCTGGCTTGGTGAGCCCACTGCTCAAAAAGATGATGATGCCCTACAACTTTAAGGCCATGGCGTCCGTCCTCAAGAAAATGCTCGACGAAGGCAAGCTGGGCGAAAGCTCGGGCGAGGGCTTCTTTAAGTACTAAAAATGATTCCTCGGGAACGGAGGAAAACGAATCATTTTTGGTCGCCAGCAGTGAGAAGATGGACCCAGAAATAGAAAGGAGTGGCAATGGGCCGGCTCGGGCTTTGAGGACAAGTTGCTGCAGGCCCAGGGCGATTTTTCGCTCAACGCGGGCCAGCACAGCGTGACGTATCTGCCGAGTTCTGACACGGCAACGACCGGTCGCTATCAGGTGCTGCTATACGACAACAACTTTGGTGCGGCCGAAAGCTATCCCAAGTTCGACTGGGGCCAGCTGGGCTCCGCGGTGGTGACCGACTACAACAAGGGCACGCATTCGTTTGGGCGCATCTTTACAATGGACGAGACGGCGCGCACCTACGAACTTGAGGACCAGATCGCCGTGCCGTTTTCGGGCTATGTGAGCAGTGCGCAGCGCGTTGGCGATTCAAATAGCATGCTCGTGGCATCGGGCCAGGCCAAGACCTTTACCGAGTACGATCGGTATGGTCTACCCATCGCTACCTTTGAGATGGAAGCCGAAAAGTACATCTATCGCGTGTACAAGTACGAGCTGTAGAGCCGCGCTTAGGTTTGACCAATGGAGTATGAAAACACGCCGTTCGCCGATGCCCCCTCCGCGAGTGGCAGCCATATGGTTTGATGTTAGAAACATATAGTTGTCGTCAGCCTGCTGGCGACGTTCCCCCTGATATCGGAGGTTCCAGGTATGTTTCGCGCTCCGTTAAACAACTATCGGTTGGGCTAACATGGGTCGCCGTGCTATTTCGATAACCCTTGCAGTGGTCTGCCTGGCTGTGCTCCTGGGCGCTACAGGGCTGTTTGCTATAAGCCGGGAAACGTCCTATATGCAGGAATGCGCTTCCGAAGGGTTTGCCATTGACGGTTACTATCGGGACGACAAGACGAGTCTGGAAACCCTGGCCTTTCTTGAAGAGGATAACCATCGGTGGCAACTGGTCGACAAAGACGGCAGCTGCGTTGACGGGCAGTTTAAGCGTACGGATGACCCCAACATCCTGATATTAAAGAAGGAAAACGGCGAAGAATTCGGCACGATTCACGTTGCGTATATATCGCGCCGACGCAATCAGGGGCAGATTTACCTAATTAGAAATACTAAGGTGACCCGATTTTATCTGGTGAGCACCGATCCGGCGTTTACAGTGGAATCTGACGATGTCGATGCGGACGTCTGATTCACGGCAATAAAACAGCGAGCGGGGCGCGGGTGAACTGCACCCCGCTGTTTGCTCGTGTCCGTATCGCGTCTGCGTCTCGTCGTAACTTGCGTCCGTGCGCGCATTCATCCCGCGCCGGTATCACTTCACATCGAACTCCACGCGATCGAGCTCGGGCACATTGAGGTCGATGAGCTTGCGGGCGACGTGACGGTCGTGTGCCCCAAGCGCCTCGCCTGTCGTCACATGGGCGACAATCTCGCGCTCGACGATGCCCTCTTCCTCGCCTTCGGTAGCCGAGGTTTCGACGGCGACGGTGTAGTCCTTAAAGCCCGGTAGCACCGCCGCAAGCTCGCGCGTGGTTTCGGTGACGCCGTAGCCGTCCTGCACGCCGGACTGCGCCGAGCCAATAGACCCCGCCGTCATGACGATGCAGGGGATGGCAAAGACTACCGTGCCCACAATGATGCGGCGGCGCACCTTGCGTGATAGCTCGTCGACCTCGGCATCTTCCTCGGCAGTCACAATACCGTCGCCGTTGAGGTCGCGCTTGAGCGGCACGCGCAATAGAAGCAGCACGGCTTCGGCGGCCAGCGCGATAAAGACCACGTTGATGCCAAACTCATAAAGCGCCGAGAGAAACAGCGACCCACTTGCGATGGCGATGCCATAGCCCGCCGCGCACAGGGGCGGCATCAGCGCGGTTGCCACGGCTACACCGGCAATGAGCGTGGCGGGTTCCTGGTCGCGCGAGTTGCCCAGCCCGCCCGCAAAGCCGCCCGCGAGCGCGACGGCAAGGTCCCACACGGTGGGCGTCGAGTTGTCGATGATGGCTGCCGTGGTGGCGCCAAGGGGCGAGAGCTTAAAGTACAACGTGGACGTGACCAGGCAAAAGACCATCTGCAGCGCGAGGCCGGCGACGGCCTCGACGGTAATCTCGCGGTCGAGCGTGGCAACGCCGTATGCCATGGCAAGAACCGAGCCCATGAGCGGACAGATGAGCATGGCGCCCACAATGGCGATGTCCGAATCGATATCGAGTCCGATGCTCGCGATGAGCATGGCGATGATGAGAATGCACAGGTGAGAGCCGGTCAGCCGCGCCCCGTTTACAAAGCGCTTGCGAATCACGTGATAGGGCGCGCGTCCCTCGCGAATGTTGAATGCCTGCTTCAAAAAGCGACTTGCCTGCTCGGCTGCCTCGCTATGGGCAGGACGGATGCCATGGCGCCGATGATGGCGCTCGCGCAGTCGCTTGAGCTGTTGTTTATCGAGTTCCATGTCCACCTCGTATTGCCGCAGGAACGCGGGTGCGTTCGCAGCATGTACTCTACACCGTGACGGGCGGGGCGGTCATCTTGACATGGAACTTAGGCGAGCAGGCAAAGGAAGACACGCCACATACGAGTACTGCCGAGGGTTTCGACAGATACAGAAAGAGCGCGGGGCCGGATGGTCTCCGGCCCCGCGCTCTGCGCTGGTGCGTTGTTGTTCGGCCTACCCCAGTAGGCTCAGGCCAACAGAGACAAACGCCAGGATAACGCCGACGACGGACTCGCCGCCCAGCAGGCCGCTGGCGACAACCAGGCCCTGCTCCTGGAAGGCGGCATCCTTGGCGGCCTTCTCCTCGTCCGAAAGACCGGCCTCGGCGTCGCGGTGTGCGGCCCACTTGTCGTAGGCGAGCTTGACGCAGGAGCCCAAGAAGGCCGTGAGAGACATGTAGAACGGCAGATACACGCCCAGGCCGATCATCATGGCTGGAATGCCGAGCCAGTACATGACGATGCCGGCGATAAAGCCGCCCGCAAACCACGGCACGCTCGGGATGCCCGAGACCATGGTGGCGACGACGCTTGCCTGCGCGGCAACAAAGCTCTTGTCGGGACCAAAGGCGTCCGGACCATAGGCAGTGACGAGCGCGACCATGACGGCGGCAGCGACCAGGGCGCCCACGATGCCGCCGATGGCCTGGCCGATCCACTGCGCACGCGGGTTGGTGCCCAGCACGGCGCCGGCCTTAAAGTCGTTCATGACGTCGCCCGCAAGGCCGCACGCCACGGCTACGATGCCGGCGATAAAGAACAGCTTGACCTGAGCGATCTGTGCGAAGGCAGCCACGATGAGCATGACGATGAGGCCAAAGATCTCCATGGGGTCGATACCCGTCTGGCCGCAGCTCTGCGCGCTCATGATGGTGGTGACAAAGGTGAACAGCGTGACGATGACGGCCGGGACGGGACCAAGGTCGAGCGCGATGGCAACGATCACGGCGATGGCTGCGGTGCCCAGGCCGATGATGCCGGCATCGAGCTTAAGGGAGCCCGAGATGAGCGACTGCTCGTTGGTGTCGGTGGAGCTGTCGGCGGCGAGGCCGCGGACGATGCCGGTGACCTGCGGCAGGATGTCCTTAAGGACGACGGCGACGCCAAAGCCCATCATAAGGCCCATGCCGAGGGACTTGACGATGCCCTGCGCGGTCACAACATCGAACAGACCGGCAGCGGTGCCGCCGACGATGATGCCAAAGTTGCCCAGCAGCGCGCCGGCAAACCAGAACGCGACGGGGGCGAAGCCCACCAAAAAGCCGATGGACAGCAACATGGGCGAGTTATAGATGGCAAAGGTCACGCCGGGGATATTGAGCGTGCACAGCATGCTGGGCACCACGCCCAGAGCGTCGCGAAGCACGCTGTAGATGCCTGCGATGGCCATGGAGCCAAAGAGCTGCTTGCCGGTCTTGCCGCCGGCCTCGGTGGCGCGCAGGGTCTGAGCTGCGGCGTTGCCGGTGGGGAACTCCAGCGCGGCGTCCACGATAAAGTGACGGTGGATGAGCGCTGTCGCCAGAAGGCCCAAGATGGTGCCGGCGAGCGCCACGATAAGCATGTCGAGCCAGCTGATTTGGTCGGCATAGCCCAGCATCCAGGCGCCCGGGATGGTAAACGCCAGGCCGCCGGCGACCATGGCGCCCGCGGACATGATGGTGTGGGTGACGTTGGCCTCGTTGAGGCTGGCGTTGCCCATGAGCTTCAGGAAGAACAGCGAAATGACGGCAGCGAAAATGATCGGCCAGGGGAGTGCGCCCATCTTGAGGGCCGTGTAGGCCGAGCTTGCCGTGATGATCACGCAGCCAAGGACGCCGATGACGACGCCGCGCAGTGTGAGTTGACCGCGCATCGAGGTGCGGTTCGAGGGATTGCTCATATAGAACTCCTTTGCGTATATCCGCTTCCCCCGGGAGCGCCGCTACGGATACGGCGCGGGAAGTCGGGTTACCAAGGGCCGCCGCGTGAGCTCGCAAACGACCGCGCACCAGTATAGCCGCACGGCAGCTCATTTGGGACGGGGCTTTTTTAGCTGCCCCTGTTTGCCGGATGATTATTCTGGGACGGGGATTTAAAAATCATTAGGTACGCAATGATTTTTAAATCCCCGTCCCAGAATAATCATCGGGATATACTGCTGGACAGACGAAAGGAGCGCCGACGATGCTTAATGGCTGTGCATATATATTGACGGTCGACGTGGGCAACACGTTCATTCGTTTTGGCCTGTTTGCCGAGGATTCAGCCGCGGCGCAGGAATGCCCGCTTGCGACGTGCGAGATCACCACGCCGTCGAGCATCACAGCAGACGAGGCGCGCATGCGTCTCGTGCGGGTCATGGCCGCACTAGCGGCCGACGCAGGCATGCCGGGTGCGCTTGTGCCCGCGGCTGCTGTGCTGAGCTGCGTGGTCCCGGCGCTCGAGCGCCCGTGGAAGGCGGCTCTTTCCCGTACCTGCACGGGGCGCGTGCTCACGGTGGGGCCGGGCCTCAAGACCGGCATGCCCGTGCACTACGATGACCCGGCCGAGATCGGCCCCGACCGCATCGCCGATGCCGTGGCGGCTCGCGCCGTCTACGGCTCGCCGTGCATCGTGATCGACCTGGGCACGACGACCAATATCGAGGTCATCGACGCGCGCGGCACCTTTGTCGGCGGCGTTATCGCGCCGGGTCTGGCGCTCGGCGCCCGTTCGCTTTCGGCGGCAGCAGCGCGCCTACCCCAGGTTGAGCCCTCGGCGCCGACACACGTCATCGGCCGCAACACGCGTGAGGCCATGCGCTCGGGCGTGGTTTTGGGCGAGGTGGCCCGCATCGACGGCATGCTCGACATGGTGCTCGCCGAGATGCGCGCGACCAAGGTCGCGGGGGAGGGCGATGTGCCCATCGTCATTACCGGCGATGATGCCGAGGCGCTCGCGGCGTTGGTCGGCCATAGCCTGACGGTAGACGACGCGCTGACGCTGCGGGGTCTCGCCGAGCTCTACCACATCAACCAAAAGCCCCGCCGCGTGTAAAAGTGAGGGCGCCGGTGGGACAAACGCCTCCACCTTTCACCTGCTACAATGGGTCAAACTATTGCGATTACGGAGGTGTCTGCCATGTCGGACGATCTTCATCAAACTTCGTCAGGCAAGCGCCTGGACGTCATTAGCTGGGACGAGTTCTTTATGAGCGTGGCCATCGCCGCGCAGCGCCGCAGCAAGGACCCCAACACGCAGGTGGGTGCGTGCATCGCCAGCACCAACCACCGCATCCTTTCGGTGGGCTACAACGGTACGCCCTCGGCGCTCAACGACGACTTTTTCCCGTGGGGTACGAGCGACGACCCGCTGCAGGACAAGCACAACTACGTGGTCCATGCCGAGGCAAACGCCGTGCTCAACTACCGTGGCTCGCTCAAGGACCTCGAGGGTTCCACGGTCTACGTCACGCTGTTCCCGTGCCACGACTGCGCCAAGATTTTGGCGCAGGTGGGCGTGGGCGAGGTTGTCTACCTGGACAACAAGTACGCCGACACCGATGACGGACGCATCAGCCGCCGCATCCTCGACTCCTGTGGCATCAGCTACCGCCAGGTCATCGTCGATGTCCAGATTGGTACCGGGGGACAGGCTCGACAGTAATATGCGTTGTCGCTATCTGACGACGAACGCAGCTCAAAGAGCCCCGTCCCAAATTGACTACTCGTGAAAGTCGCGTCTGCGCGCATGGACGGCTCGTGAGCGGGTACACGGCTGTAGTAACATAGCTTCTGTCCGCGGGCGCGCCCGCGTAATTGTGAGAAAGGAGCCCCTGTGGCTGTTAACGAAGAGCTGCTTAAGAAGGTTCTTGAAGA
This sequence comes from Collinsella sp., assembly GCA_014871645.1. Classification (GTDB taxonomy): domain Bacteria; phylum Actinomycetota; class Coriobacteriia; order Coriobacteriales; family Coriobacteriaceae; genus Collinsella. The sequence continues at coordinate 17,704 of WGSN01000004.1, read as the reverse complement.
GATTCGCCCCAACCTGCAGGCCGATGGCGGCGATATGGAGTATGTGGGCGTTGACGACGAGGGCGTCGTCAAACTGGAGCTGCAGGGCGCTTGCGCCGGCTGCCCCATGAGCTCGCTGACCCTGTCCATGGGTATTGAGCGCATCCTGAAGGAGCACGTGCCCGGCGTTACGCGTGTCGAGCAGGTCAATGCCTCCGGCGAGACCGATGACCTGTACGACGAGTATGCGCCGTTCTAAGAAGTGAAAGCTGCGGGCGATATGCTCCGCATAGACGTCACGCCCGAATATGCGGCTGCGAGCGCAAGGCCCGTGGCCGCATTTGTATGTAGGGAGCAGGGGGACCGATATGCTCAACGACCTCTACCATATGCTTGATCCCGTCGCCATCTCGGCGGGGCCCATCACCATCTACTGGTACGGCCTGGCCTACGTGGTCGGCGCCCTGCTCACGGCGGTCGTCATGTACCGCACGCAGCGTCGCTGGGGTTTTGACATTACGGTCGACGACCTGACGAGTGTCGTGGTCGGCGTGGTCTTTGGCCTTATCATTGGCGCCCGCCTGTTCTACGTCATCTTTTACGGCGACGGCTACTACTGGGCGCATCCGCTCGAGATCTTTGCCACCAACGAGGGCGGCATGAGCTTCCATGGCGGTTTGGTGGGCGGCGTTATCGGCGGCGTGCTCGTGTGCCGCATGTACAAGCTCGACGCATGGACTTTGGCAGACCTTGCCGTCATAGGCGCGCCGCTGGCCTTGTGCCTGGGCCGTTGTGCCAACTTTGTCAACGGTGAGCTGTGGGGCAAGCCGACCGATCTGCCCTGGGGCGTGGTCTTCGGTGGCACCGCGGGCGATATGCCGCGTCACCCCTCCCAGCTCTACGAGGCATTTCTTGAGGGCATCGTGCTCTTTTGCATTCTGCAGGTGCTCAGCCGCAAAAAGCCGCTACTGCCCCAAGGCACGTTTATGGGCGTGTTTGTGATGGGTTACGGCATCGTCCGCTTCCTCATTGAGTTTGTGCGCGTGCCCGATGCGCAGCTGGGCTATCTACTGGGTGGCGTTATCACCATGGGCCAGTTGCTGAGCCTGCCGCTCGTAATCGCGGGCCTGGCGCTCATCATCTTTGCTCGTCGCCGCAACCAGCCCCAGCGCGTCTACCTGGACGCCTAACCACCAAAACCACCACAAAGGGGACAGGAACCTTTGTGGTGGTTCGCTGGGCGACGATGACAGAACCGTAACGTTTCCCCAGATAAAACCTGCCAAAATAAACCTGTCCCTTTTTGGCAGGTTTCTAGAAAGGCTTTCGGACTGTGAAGGATTCCGACCTCTCCACAACGGCTGCGCGCGACGCTGCCCGCATCGTCTGGTTTAAGCGCTACCCCGCCAAGCAGACGCTCATCGCATTTTTGCTCGCGCTGTTGGCGACCACGGCGTTTTCCATCGATCCTGCCCCGGTGTCGAGCAACGCAGTCTTGGCGATTGACCCCAAAGCCTCGGGCATGCTGTACGTGTGCTACGAGGTGCTCCTCTCGTTTGCCGGCCATACCGACGCGGTCATGCTGCTTGCACTTGCCTGCCTGCTCACCTTGCCGTTTCGCTACGTGTTCTTTGGCCGTGGCGACACCTGGCGTCCATCGATCATTCTGCCGTCGCTGTTCTTCGCCATCTGCATGGTGTTCGGCCGCAGCTACGATCTCACCGACTCGGCCGAGATTGTCCTTGGCGACAAAGCCCGCATCATCTGCGCCTGGATTGGCGGCGCGGGCTGGATGCTCTTGGCGGTCGTTGCCTTCTACCTTGCCTTTGAGTGTCTAGATTGGCTGAGCTCTCGGCGCATTCCGTTTTCCGAGGCGCACTTTGGCCGCGTATGGCGTGTGGCTCACGCCGTGCTCTCGGTCCATCCCTTTGCCGGGCCCTTCCTGGTGCTTATGATCGCCTGGACGCCCACGCTCATCGCTTCGCTGCCCGGCCTTTTTATGGGAGATACGGGCGCGCAGATTCGCCAGTGGTTCAACTATCCCAACGGCACGAGCGACTACCTGCGCCTACTCAACCCCAACGTGCTGCTCAACGGGCATCATCCCGTAGTGCACACGGCCATTATCGGCTCGTGCGTTCAGCTGGGGCTTTCGCTGTTCAACAGCACTAACGCGGGTCTTGCCATCTACACCTGCGCTCAATTTGTCATCACGGCTGCCTGCATGGCCTATTCCATTTCGTCGCTGCGCAAATTGGGCGTGAGCCTGCCGGTTCGCGGTGCGATCCTGCTGTTCTTTGCGTTTATGCCGATGTTCTCTAACTACGCGGCGTTGCTCACCAAAGACGTGCTCTTTGCCGACGCGTTCTTGGTGCTGCTGGTACAGATCGTCAAGCTCGTGGCATGTGGCTTGCCCCGTCGTGATGCCAATGCCGAGCGTGCGGGCGAACAGAGGCCCGTGCTCTTTGCGCGACATGACTGGCTGCTGCTCACTCTGGGCGCCATGGGTTCCACGTTTCTGCGCAACGGCGGCCTGGTGTTTCCCCTGGCGGCATGCGTAATCGCGGCGGCGTTTTGCGCATGGGACGCGCATGTGGCTCATCGTGCAGCCAAGCAGGCTGGTGCTGCGCCTTCGGGCGGCATCCCGCGTTTCCGCTGGGTGGGAGTTCTTGCGGTGCTTGCACTCTGCCTTGCCTCTAATATGTACTTCACCAAGGTCTTTATGCCAGCGCACGACATCACGCCTGGTTCCAAGCGCGAAATCCTTTCGATTCCGTTCCAACAGACGGCTCGTTTCGTCCAAAAGCACGACGGCCTTAACTCGGGCGTCAACCCTACGGTTAAGGAGGACGGCACCATCGTGGAAGCTCCTTGCGACGGTTCGGTGACCGACGAAGAGCGTGCCGTGATCGATCGTGTACTCAAGTACGAGAACCTGGGCCGCCGCTACAACCCCGACAAGTCCGATGCCGTCAAGAACTGCTTTAACGAGTACGCCTCGCAGGAGGACATCGATGCCTATTTTGAGGTATGGGCTCAGATGTTTAAGAAGGATCCCGAGTGCTATATTTCGGCGCTTATCAATAACTACTATGGTTATTTTTATCCGAGCGCGCGCGATGCCTGGGTCTACAGCACGGCGCGTAGTGCCGAGATCATGGCGCGTCCCGACAACCTCAAGTACTTCGACTTCCATCCGGTCGATAGCAACGTAGTGCGCTGGTGCGACCACCTGATCAATCTGTACCGTGTGGCGGTGCAGCGCATCCCGTTTATTTCGCTCACCATGAGCTCGGCCACCTATGTGTGGATCATGATCGCCGTGGTGGTCTATCTGCTACGTCGTCATTCGTGGCGTGCGCTGGCGATCTGGGTGCCGCTGCTGGGCGTGCTCGCCGTGTGCCTGATCGGTCCCTGCAACGGCTCGACCTACATGCGCTATCTGTATCCGGTCATCGCCTGCATGCCCTTTGCCATCGGCGCCACCATCACCCGCAGCGATCTCCTCTGGTCCTAACTTGGTGCATTGGGGTCAGGTTTCTTTGCACCAAAGGGGGGCATCATCACGACGCCTTCATTTTGGGGTTTATCTCGCAGGCCAGTAGGTATATCATAACGACGTTTGTTTATATTGCCCGAGCATCTGCGCTGGGCTTTAGGTCGAAACCGATAGGAGACACGTATGTCCGGACACTCTAAGTGGGCCACAACCAAGCATCGTAAGGGCGCGCAGGACGCCAAGCGTTCCGCCCTCTTCTCCAAGCTCAGCCGCAACATTACCGTTGCTGCCCGTCTCGGCGGCGACCCGCTGCCCGAGAACAACGCCAGCCTCGCCGCTGCCGTTGCCAAGGCCAAGGCTCAGTCCATGCCTAAGGACAAGATCAAGTCCGCTATCGACAAGGCTTTTGGTTCGGGTGCTGACGCCGCCGTCTACGAGAATATCGTGTACGAGGGCTACGGTCCCGCCGGTGTCGCCGTCTACGTCGACTGCCTGACCGACAACCGCAACCGTACCGCTGCTGATGTCCGTTCCGCCTTCTCCCACGCTGGTGGCAACCTGGGCACCTCCGGCTCCGTCGCCTTCCAGTTTGAGCGCAAGGGCCAGATCGTCGTCGCCAAGGAGATCCTGGACGAGAACGCCAAGAAGGAGACCATGATCGCCAACGGTGCTGCCGGTGACGAGGATGAGTTCATGATGGCCATCGCCGAGGCCGGCGGCGAGGACTACGAGGACGCCGGCGAGGAGTGGATCGTCTGGACTACTGCCAACGAGGTCATGGCTGTCTCCAAGGCGCTCGAGGAGCAGGGCGTCCAGGTCAAGGGCTCCGAGACCACCATGGTCCCGACCACCCCGACCGAGGTCTCCGGCGCCGACGCCAAGAAGGTTCAGCGCCTCATCGACCGTCTTGAGGAGCTCGACGACGTCCAGGATGTTTACAGCACCATGGACATGACCGACGAGGTCATCGCTGCCCTCGAGGAGGAGTAGCGCCCGCACGGGTTAAGCCGTGCATATCTGGGCATAATGAAGCGAGCATGCAAGCCTCGTGGAATAGATGAGCCGGATCCGCGTGCGTAGAGCACCGGACCCGGCTCTTTTATAATGATGCGAACCGTTTTGCATTTCGAGAGCCGAGATTTGAAGGGAGCGCCGCGTGCGCGTACTCAAACGAGCCCTAGCGATCGTGTATCTTGCCGCCACCATCGTGGCGCTGGGTACGCTTGTCTGCCAGTTTTGGGGGCCGTATACGTATCGCTTTATGCTGCTGATGCGCGACCCCATGCCGCGCATTGTCGTGACGGCATGCGGCGGAGTTGTGGCGATTGGCGTGCTGGTAAGCTTCTTCCGCCTGATGTTTGCTCGTCGCGAGCCGTCCTGCGTGCATCCGGCGGGGGAGCGCAATATCGAGGTCACGCTCGCGGCGCTTTCTTCGTGCGCCAGGGCTGCTGCCGAGCGCGACGATCGCGTGATGATCGAGCATGTCGAGGCCCGCGTCCAAGGTTCCGACGATTCGCATGTCCGTTTTAAGGTCGAGGCTATCGCGCTTGACGATAAGGACGTGGCATCTCTGGCTACCGCGATGCAGCGGCGCATCGAGGAAGCTTGCGACACCATGCTCGGCACGCCGGGTACGACCACGCGCGTCCGTTTTTTGCCGTCCAAGACTACCGTCCAGACCGTGGAGGTTTCCGGTGAGTGATACCAATCAAGATAAGACCGCTCGTACGCCGCGCCTGACGATTGACCAGAGCGCCACGCCGGCGAACGAACCTGTTGATTCCAAAGCAGAGGCAACTGAGTTACAAGACGCAGCGGCCGCGGATTTTGACGAGGCTATGGGTCTCATCAAGGGTACGGGCGCTGCCATCTGGAGCTATGCTGTGCGTCATCCCAACACCACGCTCGGTGCCGTCGCTGGCTTTATCCTTGCCGTGTTGGTGCTCACGCTCGGCCTGTGGGACACGCTCGTCATTGCATTCTTCGTGCTGATCGGCGCCGTGATCGGCCAAATTCGCGACGGCGAAAACGGGATCGTCAACTTCTTCGGCCGTCTGTTTAGCGGCCGCTAATATGTATTCGACTGTCGCATCCGCGGCAGGCATAAGGAGGAACCATGGCTTTTAATACGAAGGTCGATGTGGCCGATACCGAGCTCGAGGAGAACGAGGCGGCCGTCGCCGAAGCCGAGGATGTGACGCTCGAGGATGAGGCGCTCGTCGAGGCCGAGTCCGCCGATGACGCGGACGAGGATGATGAGGAAACAGACGAGTCCGAGGACTCGCTGACCTATTCCAACGGTGTGATCGAGAAGATCGTCGCCATGGCCACCCGCGAGGTGCCGCACGTCCTGGGCATGAAGGGTAACCTTATGCACTTTGTGCAGGAGCAGTTTGGTGCCGAGAATCTGACCAAGGGCGTGACGGTTGAGGTCACCGATGACAATCGCGTGGTCGTCAACATCTCCGTCATCATCGAGTACGGCGCCTATGCGCCCGCGATCTTCGACGATGTCAAGGCACGTGTCACCGAGCGCCTTGCCGCGATGACCGGCCTTGAGGTGGCGGGTGTCAACCTGCGTATCGAGGACGTCATCACCCCCGAGGAGTACGAGCACCGCACCAGCCAGCACGAATAACCTTCCAAAAAGGGACAGGTTTGTTTTGGCAGATTTTATCTGCGAAAACGTTAAACGGCCGACCGCGCAAGCAAAAGCGTGGCCGGCCGTTATTTGTATGCCCCCCGATGTAGGCATACCGCTCGTCTAACTAGGGGTTGCAATCGTCGCGTTCCGCGTTACCCTAATGGGCGCATTGTTTCCAAATTGTTAACGAGGGGTTGCCGTAATGGCCGACGAGCACGAAACAGAAAGCAAGGCATGGGCGATTGAGGCCGCCGCGGCAGAGGCGGCATCACGTGCTGCCGAGGAGATGCATCGTCCTCCCGTGGTGCCGATGGAGCGCGTGGTCGATCGCACCGATATCGAGCGCGGCGAGCGTGCCGGTCAAAAGCGCAGCCAGGAGCCGGGCTTCCCGCGCTTTTTTGCCGAGCTCAATCTGGGCCTGATTCTTACGGCCTATGCCATCGTTGCGTTTAAAACCCCTAATCACTTTGCTTTTGGCGGCACCTCGGGCGTGTCGGTCATTCTGTCCACGCTGTTCCCGACCCTGCCCGTCGGCGTCTTTATGTGGATTATCAACGCGGTTCTCGTCGTTTTGGGCTTTATCTTTTTGGAGCGCAAGGCAATCCTGTGGAGCGTCTTCGCCTCGTTTGCGTTGTCCGCCTATGTTTCGCTGTTTGAGCTCTTTATTCCGACCGATGTCTCTCTGACGGGTGATATGTGGCTCGACCTGTGCTTTGCCGTGATCCTGCCGGCGCTCGGCAGCGCTATTGTCTTTGATATTGGCGCCTCGACGGGTGGCACGGACATTCTTGCCATGATCCTCAAGCGCCGCACGACGCTCGAGATTGGACGCGCACTGCTGTTGGTCGATATCGGCATCGTGACCATCGCGGCCTTTTTGTATGGCCCGCGTGTTGGTTTGTATTGTGTGCTTGGCCTGTTTGCCAAGACGCTCGTGGTCGACAAGGCCATCGAGAGCATTCACCTGCGCAAAGTCTGCACGGTTATTTGCTCCGAGCCGCGCAAGGTCGAGGAGTTTATCGTCAAGCATCTCAACCGCACGGCGACCATCAGCCGCGGTTACGGTGCCTTCTCGGGCAAGTGCGTGACGGTGATCATGAGCGTGCTGAGCCGTCGCGAGGCCGTGCAACTGCGCCGCTATGCGCGCGAGGTCGATCCGGGTGCCTTTATCACGATCGTCGACAGCTCCGAGATCGTCGGCAAGGGTTTCCGCGGAACGAACTAACGCGGACGCACTCATCAAACAATCGAAAAGCGCCTCGCGCGTTGCAAATACGTCATCTAAGAGTATTTGTCCCCACATTGGGCGATAATGATGCCAATGACATCGTTTGCGATCCAGGTGATTCGCTCTAGATACGAAGGGATGATTTCGATGTTCTGTTCGCAGTGTGGCGCCCCCATGGGCGATAACGACAAGTTCTGCGGCGTGTGTGGTGCCCCCAATGCCGGTGCTGCAGCTTCCGCCCCTCAGGGTCAGCCTCAGCCTCAGCAGTTTGTTCCTCAACCTGTCGCGAACGCGTCCAAGGGCTGCACGGCTCAGGCGTTTGAGGATATGACCAAGACTCCGGGCGTGCTGCAGCGCGTGTGCCAGATTGCCTTTTTGCCGGCGCTTATCTGTGTCGTGTCGGTACTCGTGCTGTTCATCCCCGTTATCGGCGGTATTGCGGCTGCCATCGGCTTTTTGGCTGCCTACGTGGCGAGCGTGTGCGGTTCGGGCTTTGGCATCGAGTGGGGTCGCGACCTGTCGCTTAAGATCGATGACGGCATGGGTCGTCCGTTGATGCGTTCCACGTCGTTTGGTCTCGGAATCTTTTCGAGCGTTATTTCGGTCGTGCTCGAGGTTATCGCTGCCATTCCCATTATCGGTGTAGTGCTTTCGCTGGTGGAGGGCGTGGTAATTGGCGCCGCGGGCTCGTATTCTTATTACGGCTCTTATGCGCTCGAGGCTGCGCTGTTTGGCTCGCTTGGCCTGCTTGTCCTGGCGCTAATTGCCTCGGCGATTCTGGGTGTCTTCTTTAAGATGTTCGCCGACATTGCCGTGATGCACTTTGCGGTGACCGGGCGCGTCGAGAGCGCGTTTTCGCTCGATAAGGTCTGGGCGGCCTTTAAGCACAACAAGACCAAGCTGTTCTGTGCTTCGTTCCTTCCCGAGTTTTTGACGGGCCTGGTTTCCAACGCCATTACGTGGATCTTGACAGCTGTCTTTGGTGCCATCGCCGGAATTGGCGCGTACGGCTATTACTATCGCCCCACGGGTATCGAGGCGATTGTTACCGCCGGTGGTGTCACGCTCGTATTGTTCCTGGTGCTGATTGCATTCGTCACGGTGTTCCTTACGGTCTTTGGCAAGATGCTCAAGCACCGTGCCGTTGGCTATTGGGCTGCACGTTATGCAAGCGAATGGGCCGATGAGGACAAGGACGACGTTTTGACTTTTGTGCTCCCGGGTGAGAAGAAGCCTGCTCCTGCGGGATTCAATCCCACGGCAGCCACTGGTGCTGCGCCTGCCCCGGCGCCCGCGCCTGCACCTGCCCCGGCACCCGCGCCTGCCCCTGCCCCGGCACCTGCTCCTGTCCCCGCACCGGCGTCCGAGGCGACGCCTGCGGAGCCCGATTGGGATGCCGTTGCCACGCCGGCGGATGAGCCGGGCGATAATCCTGCTGCCGAAAACAATCAAACCGAATAGCCGGTCGAGGCGCCCTGGGCAACTGAGCCCGGGGTGCCTTTTTCTACTGCGAAAGCAAGAAAATGCCTGGGAAAACGGTTGCAGCAAAATTTCTCGGAAATTGGTCAATGTTGCGCAACAACGTCGCGGCTATTGTTGAGAACGTAGACGTGTAAGGTTTGAAGGCGTGCGACGCCTTAGGAAAAGGAGAGGCTCATGTTCTGTCCCACTTGTGGTTCTCCCATTTCGGATGATGCCAAATTCTGCCCTGTTTGCGGATCCGCCGTTGGTGCCGCTTCTGCCGCTGCGGCCCCGCAGCCCCAGCCCGCTCCGGCCCAGGCTATTCAGCCCGCGCCCCAGCCTCAGCAGCAGTACACCGGTCAATACGCCCAACAGTCCGCATCCGCTCCGATGGGCTATGACCCCATTAAGGCTGACCGCAGCCTGATCGGCTGGCTGCTGCTCTCTCTTGTGACCTGCGGTATCTATTCGTTCTACTTCCTGTATTGCTTGGCACGCGACGTCAACACGTTGTGTCAGGATGACGGCGATTACACGCCGGGTCTGGCGGAATTCATCCTTCTATCGTTTGTGACCTGCGGCTTCTACGCGTACTACTGGTATTACAAGATTGGCAACCGCCTGCAGGCCAACGCTCCTCGCTACGGCCTGGTGTTCCAGGAAAACGGCACCACCGTTCTTCTGTGGCAGATCTTCGGCGCGCTCCTGTGCGGCCTTGGTCCCATCTTCGCTATGAACATCGTCATCAATAATACCAATGCCATGGCAACGGCTTACAACACTCGCCTTGGCGCTCGTGCCTAACAATAAGGGCGGCGTGAACAGCTTCCAGGGACATAGGGGCACGGCAGAGCTCCTTCGCCGCGCCCTTTTTTGCACCGGCGCGCTCTTTGTCGCCTGGCTCGCGCTCTACCTGCTCGACATTGGCTGCATTTTTCGATTGATGACGGGCATTCCTTGTCCGGGATGCGGCATGACGAGGGCGTGGCTGGCGGCGCTGCGCCTCGATTATGCGGCTGCCTTTGCCTACCATCCGCTGTTTTGGGTGGTGCCGATTGCGTTTGTGCTCGCGTTCGTGCGCGAGGAGGTGGCATCGAGCAAGCTAAAGCGTGGTATCGACATTGCGGTCACCGTGTTGTGCGTGCTGGTCGTCGTCGTATGGATCGTGCGCCTCGTCAATCCGGCAGATGCCGGTCTGCTCTTTGGCGGCTATGCGCCCGCCGGAGTTCCCGACGATATCATCCACCTCGAACCCCCACGCTGGCTCACCATCCTTCGCTCTTACCTGGCGTGACGGAGGACGCGCTAGAAAAACGGTCGACACATAAGCGGGGGCGAACGTTGAGATAACGTCCGCCCCCGCTTTGCTTTAGCCAGGCTGTTATGGATGGGCGTGACGGCTACTCGTCGCGCTTCTCCTCGTGGCGAGCGGCGGCACGGGCATCGTGAATGCCCTTGATGGCGGCATGGCGGGCGGTGCGGGCGTCGTGCACGGCGTCGCGGGCCTCGGCGGCCGTTGCCTTGGCAGAGCGCAGCTTGGCTGCCAGGTCGGGATTGGTCTCGGCAACCGCGGCGATCGTGGGGCCGTCGAGCTCTTCTTGCGTGGGCTCGGCCAAAAAGTCGATGGCATACTGAGCGGCTACCATGGAGCCCTTGGCGAGCACGCTCTCGTCGATCTTATAGAAGCAGGAGTGCTGGGCATAGGTGGCGCCGATCTGGGGGTTGCGCGTGCCAACAAAGGCGAGCACGCCCGGTACGCGGCGCAGATACTCCGAGAAGTCCTCGCCCGAAAGCGTGCCGCGGTAATGGCCCTCGCCTGCGGGGCCCAGGCACTTGAGCACAGCTTGGCGGCAGCGCTCGCTCGAGGCAGCATCGTTTTCGACCTTGTAGTTGGCGATGGTGTAGTCGGTGAGTTCGGCCTCGGCGCCTAGCGCTGCTGCGGTGTGCTCCACGATGCGGCGCATAAGCTCGGGCATCTCCTCATGCGTTTTGTCGCCATAGGTGCGCACCGTGCCGGCGAGGTACGCCGTGCCGGCGATAACGTTGCGCGCGGTGCCGCCGTGCAGCTCGCCGACGGTGATGACGGCGGGTTCGTAGGGGCTAATCTCGCGCGAGACGATGGTCTGCAGGGCGTTGACGATCTCTGCCGCAACCATAACGGCGTCGTGGCCGCGCTGGGGCATGGCGCCATGGCACGAGGTGCCGCGGACGTCGATGCGGAACCAGTCGGTGTTTGCCATGCGTGGGCCGGGCTCGCAGCTTACGGTGCCGGCGTCGACCTCGCTCCAGATGTGCGCAGCGTAGGCGCCGTCGACGCCGTCGAGCACACCCGTGCCGATCATGAGTTTGGCGCCCTGGCCGTTTTCCTCGCTGGGCTGGAAAACGATGCGAATCTCGCCGTGGATGTCATCGGTCATGTGGCGCAGAATCTGCAGCGTGCCGAGCATCATGGCGATATGGCAGTCGTGACCGCAGGCGTGCATGCAGCCCTCGTTGACGCTGGCGAACTCCTCGCCGGTCTGCTCGGTGACAGGCAGGGCGTCGATATCGGCGCGCAGCAGGATACGGCGGCGCGGCGTGCCGTCCTCGCGGTAGGCATCCGGCGCGGTACCGCGAAGCGTCGCCACCAGGCCCGTCTTGAGCGGACGCTCGTAGGGGATATTCATGGCGTCGAGCTGGTTGGCGATGTCGGAAGTCGTGCGCTCCTCGGCAAGGCTCAGCTCCGGGTGCTTATGGAAGTGCCGGCGCTGCTTGATGATGTAGGGTTCAAACTCGGCGGCGATATCCTGGATGGCCGCGGTGACGTCGTCTGCCGCGCGAACCTCGGTTGCCGCCATAATCTGCTGTGCCTTGGTCTTCGTCATGGTCGATTTGCTCCTTGTTGGCTCGATCGCAAAATCGTACAGGCTCTCTCCAGTATGCCACCTGCCGCTAGGGCTGGTAAAGTTGCCGTTTGCCGCTTGGGGTTTTGTTGCAAGGGCGGGGGAGTACACTCGGGAGTGTTGAATTTCCTGCCAGAGATGGGGATGCCCATGCAGCATATCGATCGGATTATCCGCTCCAAGAACGTTTTTACCGCCCAAGACGGCATCGATACCGCCCGCGAGTTGGCGATCGCCATCGCGGGCGATCGCATCGTCGCTGTCGGCGCGCCCGATGACGTGATTGCCGCCGCACCTGCCGCCACGCCGGTGGTCGATTACGGCGAGCAGTTTGTCTGCCCCGGTTTCCATGACGCTCATCTGCACTTCTTCCATACCTCGGTCGGTTCCTCGCCGTATATGCTCATGGATATGGGCACGTCCGAGGCGGCACTGGTGCAGCATGCGCTCGAGTTTTCCCAGGGCCTGCCCGACGACGCCTGGGTCGTGACCCAGGGCTGGCGCGATTACCGCTGGGATCCGCCCGAGCATCCTACCAAGGCCTCCCTCGACGCCGCCTTCCCCGGTCGCCCCTGTGTTATGTATTCGGGCGATGGGCATACGCTGTGGCTCAACAGCCGCGCACTCGAAGCCCTCGGCGTGACGCGTGACAGCGAGCCTCCGGCGGGTGGCAGTTACGACAAAGACTCAAACGGTGAGCTTACGGGTATTGCCCACGAGGCAGCTGCTATGCAGCTGCTGCCGCGCTGCCTGGAATGGCTGGGCGAGGACCGCATCGCGAGCGCTTACGGCGACCAGATGAAGCGTATGGCCGAGCAAGGCATCACCTCAATCTGCGATATGTCGCTCATGCCCATGCCGGGCTGCGACTTTATTCGCGACGATGTTTACGACAGGCTGCAGGCCGCCGGCAAGCTGGGCATCCGCGCCCATCTGTTTCCCACGCTGCTGGATGACCAATCGCGCTTGGAAGAACTCCAGACCCGCTACGCGAACAACGCGCTGCTCTCGGCGCCAGGATTTAAACAGTTCTTCGACGGCGTGTCGAGCGAGCATACCGCATACCTCACTGAGCCCTATACTAACCCGCGCTTCCCGGGTGACCAGGGGCGCCTGACGGTTCCTGTCGAGCGCATGCGCAAGTTGGTTCTGGCGGCAGCCGAGCGCGGCCACACCGTGCGCATCCACGTTATCGGCGACGGTGCCATCCATGCCGCACTCGATATCTTTGAGGAGGCGGCAGAGCTCTACGGCCTGCCCCAGCACGGTCATAATACGCTTGAGCATTTGGAGAATCTGCTGCCTCAGGACATCGATCGTCTGCGCAAGCTCAACGTCATTGCCTCGAGCCAGCCTTGCCACATCACGCTCGACCCGGGTGGCCCGGAGCGCGACCTGGGCCTGGAACGCAGCCGCATCATGTGGCCGTTTGCGACCTATAAGCAGCGCGGCATCCGCCAAGCTTTTGGTACCGACAGCCCCATCACGGCCGTTACCAGCATGAACGTGCTCTACACGGCTATTACGCGCCAAGACCCTCGCAGCCACTGGCCCGAGGGCGGCTGGCTCCCCAGCGAGCGCATCGATGCGGCAACGGCCCTGCGCAACTACACCCTGGGTAGCGCCTACGCAGCAGGTGACGAGCAAAACCTCGGCAGCCTAGAGCCCGGCAAATACGCCGACCTGGTAGTCCTGGACCAAAACCCGCTCACCATCGACCCCCAAGAGCTGCAAGCCACCAAGGTTCAGGCCACCTACCTGGCAGGCAACCTCATCTACGAGCGCTAACCCCACATCCCACCCCTCAGTTGCGGTGAAATACGGACTAAATAACACCTCAACAGCCAAAAACAGTCCATATTCCACCGCAACTTAAGGGGCACGTTTCAGCAACGTGCCCCTTTCTTGTTCGCACCATCTGCATCGCCATTTTGCTGCACTGACTTTTCTGAACGCCGGGCCCGATTTAGTCAACCTGGCTCCCGGGGCGGACCGGAGGGCATGAAGTTTGTCGCGAGTTCCGCACGCAAAGGAAAGCACTTAATGTGCTTTCCGTCTTGCGCAGGACTGTAGAGCAGCAAACTTCATGCCCTCCGGTCCGCCCCGGGAGCCACTGCCAAGTTATCCCTCGGCATTCAGAAAATCTAAGTGCCAAAAAATAAGATTTTTTGACTCTGTGTTGTATAACCCGCCATTCGTGGGTACCATTCAACGCGTACGCAAACAAAAAGGGTTAACCCGCACGGCTCAACCGCGCGGCCCAAAAAGGAGGAAACAAGCATGTCGTCTTTGAAGCCGCTTGCAGATCGCGTCCTGGTCAAGCCCGACGAGGCCGAGCAGAAGACCGCTTCTGGTCTGTACATCGCCAGCAACGCTCAGGAGAAGCCGCAGCGCGGCACCATCGTTGCCGTTGGCGCCGGTAAGGTCAACGACAAGGGCGAGCGCATCCCCATGGACGTTCAGGTCGGCGACGTTGTCATCTACGGTAAGTTTGGTGGCAACGAGGTCAAGGTCGACGGCGAGAAGTATCTGCTGATGCGCGCCGACGACATCTACGCTGTCGTCGAGGCCTAGTCTCGTCAGAATCTCTGATTCGTCTTTGAACGCGCCCGCCGCATAGGACTCGGAAGCGGCGACGCGAGTCACATTTCTTTTGGAGGATTACCTACCATGGCAAAGAACATTACGTTCAACACCGATGCCCGCGCCAAGCTCGCAAAGGGCGTCAACACTCTGGCCGACGCCGTTACCGTCACCATGGGCCCCAAGGGCCGTTACGTTGCGCTGCAGCGCACGTTCGGTGCCCCGACCATCACCAACGACGGCGTTTCCGTCGCTAAGGAGATCGAGCTCGAGGACAACATCGAGAACATGGGCGCTCAGCTGGTGAAGGAGGTCGCCACCAAGACCAACGACACCGTGGGTGACGGCACCACCACCGCAACCCTGCTCGCCCAGGCCATCGTCAACGACGGCCTGCGCAACGTCGCCGCCGGCGCCAACCCGCTGGCCATCCGTCGCGGCATCGACAAGGCCGTCAACGCCGCCGTCGCCGAGATGAAGAAGCAGGCCAAGCCGGTCGAGACCAAGGAGCAGATCGCTTCCGTCGGCACCATCTCCGCTGGTGACCCCGAGGTTGGCGAGAAGATCGCCGAGGCCATGGAGGTCGTGGGTAAGGACGGCGTCATCACCGTCGAGGATTCCCAGACGTTCGACATTACCATCGACACTGTCGAGGGCATGCAGTTCGACAAGGGCTATGTCTCCGCTTACTTCGTCACGGACAACGACCGCATGGAGGCCGTGATGAAGGATCCGTACATCCTCATCACCGACCAGAAGATCTCCAGCGTCCAGGACATCATGCCTGTTCTCGAGGCTGTCCAGCGCGCCGGCCGTGGCCTGCTCATCATCGCTGAGGACATCGACGGCGAGGCTCTGCCGACCCTGGTCCTCAACAAGATCCGTGGCGCCCTCAACGTCTGCGCCGTCAAGGCTCCGGGCTACGGCGATCGCCGCAAGCGCATCCTCGAGGACATCGCCGTCCTCACCGGTGGCCAGGCCGCTCTGGACGAGCTGGGCGTGAAGGTCGCTGACATTACCGCCGATATGCTCGGTACCGCTAAGTCCGTCACCATCTCCAAGGACAACACCGTCGTCGTCGGCGGTGCTGGCTCCAAGGAGGCCATCGACGCCCGTATCGCTCAGATCAAGGGCGAGATGGAGAACACCACCTCTGACTTCGACCGCGAGAAGCTCCAGGAGCGCCTGGCCAAGCTCTCCGGTGGCGTTGCCGTCATCAAGGTCGGCGCTGCTACCGAGTCCGAGCTCAAGGAGATCAAGCATCGCGTCGAGGACGCCCTGCAGGCTACCCGCGCTGCTGTCGAGGAGGGCATTGTCGCTGGCGGCGGCGTCGCCTTCATGGACGCTGCTCCTGCGCTCGACGCTGTTGAGATCGACGACCCCGAGGAGAAGATTGGCGTCGATATCGTCAAGAAGGCTCTGACCGCTCCGGTCGCTACCATCGCCAAGAACGCTGGCTTTGAGGGCGCTGTCGTGGTCGACAAGGTTGCCGAGCTGCCCGCCGGCCAGGGTCTCAACTCTGCCAACGGCGAGTGGGGCGACATGATCGAGATGGGCGTCCTCGACCCCGTCAAGGTCAGCCGCGTCACCCTGCAGAACGCTGCTTCTGTCGCCAGCCTGATCCTCATCACCGAGGCCACCGTCTCCGATGTGCCCAAGAACACTCAGCTTGAGGACGCTATCGCTGCTGCCACCGCTGGTCAGCAGGGCGGCGGTATGTACTAAGGCCGACAAGGTCTAGAACTCCCACCGGGAATCCGGGGGCGGGACGGGGGCTTCTCTCCGGAACGTCCTCGGACATGCAAAGAGGCTCCTATTTGGCAAGGTGTTTTTTAGAATCCATTTTGCGCTCGGCCTCGAAGGCCTGCCTGTCCCAATCGAGCGGAAGTCCCGCCTCGACCCATGCCTCGTAGGCCCTCCTTATGGGCTTGAGTTCCCTTTGGCCCCTCTCCAGCATCGAGATGTACTTCTCGCTGGTGCCCAGTATGGACGCCGCCCTCACCTGGCTGACCCTCGCCGCGCGCCTGGCCGCCACGAGCTCCGAGGCGTCCTCGGGCCTCCTGATCTCGTGCGGGCGCATCAGCGCCCGGTACGCCTCCCTGGCCACGTAGCGCTTGAGGCACCTCATGACCTCCCTGTCGCTCTTCCCCCGCGCCCTGGCCCTCTCGGCGTACTCGGCGGTCTCGGGGTCGCGCATGACCCTCTGCCTCGCGATCTCGTGCAGCGCGCTGTTCGCCTGCCGGTCGCCGCCCCTGTTGAGCCTGTGCCTCACGGTCTTGCCGCTCGAGGCGGGGATGGGGCAGGCCCCGCATATCGCCGCGAACGACGCCTCGGAGCGCAGCCTGCCCGGGTTGTCCCCGGCCGCGACCGCGAGCTTGGCCGCGCTCACGGGCCCGCACCCGTACATCGCCAGCAGCGCGGGGCAGTTCTCCTCCAGGGACGCCTCGATCGCGCGCTCCATGTCGAGCGCCGCGTCGCGCGCCGCCGCCCACAGGTCCGCCAGCGCGCCGAGCGCGGCGCCCAGCGCGCCCTCGGCGCGCACGGAGGGGAGCTCCTCCATCAGCCTCGGCCCCGCCATCCCGCGGAACCTCGACCTGAGCCCCTCCGGGGCGGTGGTGAGCAGCGACCTCGCGGTGTTGATCGCCGAGGTCCGCGCCTTCACCGCCCCGGAGCGCGCCGCGAGCATGCAGCGCACCCCGTCGACCCACCCGTCCTGGCTCTTGGGGGTCCCGAGCTTCGAGCCGGACATCGCCGCGCGGGCCGCCCTCTCCGCGTCCGACTCGTCGCACTTTCCCTGCCCCGGGCGCCTCCTCTGCATCCCTGCCGGGGAGAGCGCCTCGCGCACGGGCATCCCCAGCGACGCGAGGTGCCTGGTGAGGCCCGCCCCGTAGGACGACGTCCCCTCCATCGCGATGCAGGCCGGCTCCCCGGCCGCGGCGATCGCCCCGGCGAGCGCCTCGTAGCCCGCCGCGTCGGCGGGGAACTGGCGGGACAGGACCTTGCGGCCCCTCCAGTCCAGGACGTACAGCCAGTGCGAGTCGGCGTGGGTGTCGACCCCGCAGAAGACCGGCCCGCGGGCGTCGGGTGTCGATTCGTTTTGCATGTCTCGCTCCGTTCTTTCCGTGCTCGCCTGGACCGGGCAGACGGCACACTGACGGGGCGCGATAGAATGCGGTTGTTCGGGTCCGCGGTATCGCTCCATGCTCCTATTAGGTCATGCGGCGGTCTCGGCTCGCCGCGGCCCGCGCGGGACATGTCAGGAAACGAGGGCAGCCCCATGGGCGCCAGCGGAATGTGGGGTCACCGCGCGGTCCGCATCTGATGGTGTCGACGTCAATGGTATACGGGTGCATCATCGACGTCTTCAATACAGAAAATATCAGTGCGGAATGTTCCGGAGAGAAGCCCCCGTCCCGCCCCCGGATTCC
>WGSN01000037.1:0-1873 GCA_014871645.1 Collinsella sp. | reverse complement strand
AGGGCACGAGCTGCTTGGTGAGCACCAGGCGGCCGAGCATGGCGAAGCCCATGGCCGGCAGGATGTTGGCGGCAACGCCGCAACCGTCAATCACAAAGGGCGGGATGAAGTCGAGCAGGCCCTGGATGGCGCCGGAACCCAGATAGAAGGCGCCGCCACACAGCAGGAAGTACTCGAGGCAGCCCCAAAGTCCAAGTCCCCAATGAACGGCGTAGATGCCTTTGAGGTTTCCCTTGAGGGCGAACTTGTCTGCCATGTCGACAAACACGGCGAACAGAGCGTTGGTAATGTTGCCGATCGTCAGCGAAAGGACGGCGATAGGCATGGCGAGCGCGATGGCCGTCTCGGTACCCTGACCGAGCTGAATGGCAAACGCGCAGGCGAGCACGCCGCCGACGGTTTCGTTAGGCGGTACGTAGGCGCCGATGGAGATCGAGCCCATGAACAGCAACTCCAGGCTGGCGCCGACGGCAAGGCCGGTCTGCAGGTCCCCCAGCACCAGGCCCACGAGCGGGCACAGGACGATGGGGCGGAACGCGTAGAGGGTGCCGAGCTGGTAGTCGAGGCATCCAAACGCTCCGACTAAGCCGACGAGGATTGCTTGGACAAGCATAATTCCTCCCAATAAGGAATCTCGAACCGTCGTCACTCCCGTCGCGCGCGTTGTTGATATCAATTCCGGGAGTTCGATTCCACGGCTCGAAGCGTACCTGGTGTGCTGCTAACACCCATGCCAGGCACAAATGATTTGATACCAATTATAGATATGCAGGTTCTTACTATTTAATACCACTCGCTCAGCGGGGTGTTTTTTACCGTAAACGGCAGACGCATCCCATCAGGCACGTTCCTTGTTTCGATGGCGGACAAGCGCCACCAAAAAGCCATCGCCAAAGGCATCGCATGCCAAGTTGCCTACAATCACCAAAACGATAATCGCCGCGCCCAAAAGCTCGTTCCAGCGAAAGACCTCGCCAAAGAGGAGCGCCGACCAGCAGGGAGCGAGCACGACCTCGCTCATGCAGACTAAGTTGGCTGCAAACGCATTGGTGCGCGCGATCCCCTTGGCATACAGCACGCTCGCAAGGCCGCTGCAAAAAAGGCCATGCACCAGCATGAGCCCCCACTCAAATGGTCTCACGGAGTCTAGGGCCCCGGCAAAATAGACGATCGGCAGCATCGAGATACCGCAGGAGATGAGCGAGGAAACCATGGGCGACGCATCGGGGCGAGAGTTCAAAAAGAAACACAGCCCAAAGGTGGCGCCCGAAATGACGGCAAGCAGGTTGCCGAGCATGCCCTCGGCGCTCAAATCACCTAAAAAGAAAAGTCCCATACCCGTAAAAGCAACCACCACGGAGGCAATCTTCGCAGGCGAGGGCAACGTGCGAGTTGCGAGCGATTGATACACAATAACGAAAATCATCGAGGTGTACTGCAGGACGATCGCGTTGCCGACCGTCGTGAGCTGGTTGGCAAAGTTAAACGTGGTGCCCGTCACGAAGTTGCAGACGGCCACAAGGACAATAAGACGGCTGACGCGGAGGACGGGCCTGCCAACGAGCAGGATAAAGAGCGCCATAAATATTGCCGTAACGGCACCGATCAAAAGAGCTGACTGCGAATTGGCGCGAACGAGGATGCCGATAAAACTCCACAAGAGCGCCGTGCCAAATAGATACATCGCCCCGCTCACGCCATTATCGGGTGGATTGTCAGATCGAATCACGAAGCACCTCCAGCTAGCTTTCGGTAATAAAAAACGGCGACCGCAATAGGTCGCCGTTTCCCTTGGGGGCAGAATAAAACGCAGGAACCTACGCCAGCACGCCGAAGAACGCGCCGATGATGCCCACGACCATGGTGGCCACGA
>WGSN01000036.1:0-2721 GCA_014871645.1 Collinsella sp. | reverse complement strand
CTCCCGGCCCAGCTCATGCCAGCGCCACGCGCTAGTAGTTCACCACCTGCTCCTCAAAGTACGCCTTCGGGTGGTTACACACCGGGCACACCTCAGGCGCCTCGGCACCAACGTGCAGGTGCCCGCAGTTCAGGCACTTCCATACCTTCACGCCCTCACGCTCAAACACCTCGCCCGACTCGATGCGCTCGACGAGTTTGTTGTAGCGCTCCTCGTGGGCCTTCTCGACGGCGGCGACACCGCGGAACTTCTCGGCGATCTCGGCAAAGCCCTCCTCCTCGGCGGTCTTGGCGAACTCGTCGTACATCGTGGTCCACTCGTAGTTCTCGCCCGCGGCGGCGTCGCGCAGGTTGTCCAGAGTGCCCGGAACGGCGCCGTCGTGCAGATACTTAAACCACAGTTTGGCGTGCTCGGACTCGTTGCCTGCGGTCTCGGCAAAGATATTCGAGATCTGAACGTAGCCATCCTTTTTGGCCTTGGATGCATAGTAGCGATACTTGGTGTGTGCCTGGGACTCACCGGCAAAAGCAGTCTCGAGGTTCTTCTTGGTCTGAGAGTTCTCAAAATCCATAGGTGTACTTCCCTTCAACACGTGCCGCCCATAGGCTTTGAGCGACCTTGTCTTTAGGATGCCCTCAAGCCGCGAATTTAAACCTTACAATCCCGTTCTTCAGATTTGAGCGGGCTACACACTCAACCAGCGATCGTCCTCGGCTCGGCAAAAGCCCTCGCGCTCCAGGTCAGCTAGAATGCCCGCAATCAAGTCGCACTCGACCGGCCCGCGACCGGCTGCCGCTTCCATCTCGTTAACGCCCACCACGGCATCAGCAAGCGTAATCCCCGCCGGCTGGCCATCGCGCGCTGCCAACAACATACGCACGATATGCGCGCGCTTTTGGCGACGCGAGCCCTCAAACTTGGACTGACGACTATAGCCCGCCGACCGCCTGGACGGATTGGGCAGCGTCTTTTTAAGATACGCGCCGTAATCCAGCAACGCGTAATACCATGCGCGCGGCGTGTCGGCATCGTCTTGAGGCACGGCAAAGGGCGCAATCTCATCCGCCGCCGCACCGGGGGCCGCCGGACAGGCGGCTTGAATCAGCGGCACCAGCTCGCGATCGGGAACGGCCGGCACATCGGGAAAGAAATGATGCAAAAAGACCGTGCGCACATTGGTCTCTAGATACACGCCTGGAAGATCAAACGCAAACGAACGGATGCCCTGCGCCGTTGCCGGGCCAATGCCGGGCAGAGCGACCAAGTCACGCGTCTCACGCGGAAACTCCCCGTCCCAGTCCTCTACAACGCGCTGAGCGGCCCCATGAAGCGCCAGAGCGCGTCGGTTGTAGCCCATGCCCTGCCAAGCGTCCAAAACATCGGAAGGCGCGGCCTGGGCAAGCACCTGCACAGTCGGAAAACGATCGAGCCACACCGGCATGCGCGCCTCCACACGCGGCACCTGCGTTTGCTGCAGCATGACCTCAGAAAGCCAAATGATGTACGGATCGCGTGTGCGGCGCCACGGAAGGTCGCGATAACGCAGGACCCCTTCCGAACGAATCATCGAACGAAAGGGGTCCTGAATCATGGCTATGCTCCTTATGCGGCGCTATTCCTCCCGGTAAGCGCACGCGCAGGTGGCGTACTCGGGAAACGCTTCGCGGTCGGCGAACTTGGGATCGACGGCCGGGAACTGGCGGTGAGCGACGATGTCGCCGAGCGAAACGGAATCGAGGTAGTCGCGCATCAACGCCTGGGCTCCGGCCCACAGGGGATGATAGCAGCACGTGCCCATGCGCGCACAGTCACCATCGGGCGCGGTGCAATCGTTCATAACCATAGGACCCTGAACGGCCTCGACGACCTGGCGGATAGTGACATCGTCCGGACTGACCTTGAGACGCATGCCACCGTGGACGCCGCGCAGGCTCTCCACAATACCGGCCTGGACCAAACCGTGCTGAATCGAGCGGGCAAACGAATACGGGACATTGACCTCTTCGGCAGCGGTGCGAACAGAAAGCAAACGCTCCGGATCCTCGGCAAGCATCGCCAGCATACGAAGGGCGTAATCAGTCTTCCTCGATATGTCCATTTTCCCCTTTCAAGGAATACGAACAGCTCGAACGAGCTCCGGGGCCGAGCTTGTGTCGAGACGCTAAATGACCGCTAGGACATCCAAATGGTAAATCGGATATCCACTGAGTGCCGCGCTTGGAGCGAAATGCATCAGATGCGGCGCACAGTGCAATTTAGTATAACCTAACCCCCTGCCTCGTAGAACAGGTGTTGCGCAACAAAGCTGTTGTTCAGACAAATATACTTATTAGATTTTACTTGCGTTCCCGAAGGCGCGGGGATTCTGGGCGAAGATGCACCAGGGCGATCGTTCTATCGAAACAAAGTGCATCAAACGCAAAAAGCCACGTCCGAAGACGTGGCTTTAATTGCGTTGGCGGGAAGTACGGGGCTCGAACCCGCGACCTCCGACGTGACAGGCCGGCGCTCTAACCAAACTGAGCTAACTCCCCAGGCAGACGTTCGCGTTTGTTTCCGCTCGCGTGCGCTGCGGGGATTAGTATACACAGAAGTCTGTCCGGCGCGCAACAACTTTTTTGAAAAATTTTTTGGGGCCATCCGGGAGGGCTTCCGGGGCCGAGGGCGGGGGTTAAGTTTGCTGCTCTACAGTCCTGCGCAAGACGGAAAGCACATTAAGTG
>WGSN01000035.1:0-5213 GCA_014871645.1 Collinsella sp. | reverse complement strand
CCACCACCACCGACCAGCGCTTTACCGATACCGCAACCCTTGCCAATTGGTACTACGGTCACAAGATGACGGTCGCAATCGCCAACACGCAGGAAAAGACCGCCAACGACAACCCGCTTATGGCACGCATTAGCCAGACAGATTGGACGGACAAGACAATCGACGCCACGCTCGCCGACCCCGCCGCACAGGCAACGGTGTTCTCACTCGCCGGCGAAGTGACCGAAAAGGTTAGCTACGACGATCTTTCGGGCACGGTGCATGTGGGCGACAAGGTGGGCAGCGTTACGCTCAAGCAGGACGGCACCAAGATCGCCGTCATGGACCTGGTTGCCGACGAGGAAGGCGCAGGGCCGAATCCCATTGAATGGCTGCTCGTGAAGCTCGATCGCTTGGGCCGCCGCATCGACAACCGCCCACTTGCGGCAGAGAGCGAGACCGTAGCCAAGGCTCCTGAGATGTAGGGCGCAAGAATAATAAGTCCACTGAAAGGAGGCGTCCGAAAGGATGCCTCCTTTTTGAGGGTTCGAATCCCCAGCCGCCATTCTTGATAATAAAAAAGGACCCCAAATGGGACCCTTCTTCAAATTCGTACTGGCGGAGAGCTGGGGATGTCCGGGCACGCTGCGCATGCCCTCCGGCTTCAAAGCCTGGCAGCTTTTCTCCCACGGGCTACAAACGCTTTCGCGTTTGCTTAACGCCCGTGCCCTCTCGGGTTCGAATCCCCAGCTAACGTGGTTCAACTAAAAAAGGGCCCCTTTCGGAACCCTTCTTTAAAGTCTTACTGGCGGAGAGCTGGGGATTCGAACCCCAGATGCCCTTTTGGGGCATACTCGCTTAGCAGGCGAGCACCTTCGGCCTCTCGGTCAGCTCTCCGTAACAGCCGTTCTATAGTAACCAAACAGCCAAGGATGGGCAAGAGGGAATTTGGAGCGATTCCATTTTTACCTTTCCCGCACCGCCTCCAACAAATAGTCGCGCATATACGGAATTGCAAACGAAACACAGCCATAGCCCGCAGGCTCAATCAACCCCGCATCGATGAGACGTTTACGATACGAGCCGACCTTGTTCGCCGGCAACCCCATCTTCTTGGCGATATCACCGTTGGCAATCTCATCGCTCTCGCATTGAGCCATTGCCGCGAGATACTGAAACTGTCGCTCTGAAACCCTGCGCAGCGCCGGGGCAATCACCATAGCATTAAAGCTATCAAGAGCCGCTTGGATACCTTTACGCGCGGACCCTTCGTTCACGCTCTCCGCCCCGCTGCGCGCAGCAACCTGCCAAGCGTAATATCCGACCAACTGGACCATAAAGGGATAGCCTGCCGAAGCCTTTGTTAAAAGCTCAGCAACGCCTTCGTCGAGTTCCTTGCCCGCACGCCTCATCGTATCCTCAAACGATCCGCCGACTTCAAAATCTGAAAGCCGCGTGAGCTCGATATGCTTCGCCCTCTGAAGGAACGTCAACGTATCATCCACCACCACGCCATCCACCGAGGTTGGCAAACCAGCGAATGCAAAGGCGACATTCGCCCCTTGGCGAATCAAGAGCTGCATTTCATTACCCAGCTCGCGCATTTCCTCAGTTGAGGCGTCCTGAATCTCATCGAGTGTGATGAGCAAACCACCTCGCTTCGCGGCATCGTACATCGCCTCACCCAGATGAGAGGCCGACTTCGACAGCTCTACGGAGCCAAGGCTGACTCCTAAAATCGATGGGGAAATCGACATTGATGCAAGACGAACATTTCGCTGCAGAGCCTCGAGAATTCTGTCGCAAAAACCGGCATTTGAGGCGACGTCGACAACCTCGAATCCTTTTTTGCGCGCAAGATCGCCCAATGCGTTGAGGAGCACCGTTTTACCCGTGCCTCGGACACCCGAGATGCGCATGAGTCGGTCGGGGGCACCAGGGCCATTCTCAAGAGCTTCGGCAAAGTCATCCAAAACAGCGTCGCGTCCGATAAGCTCAGGTGGATTCATGCCCGCTGTTGGCTTAAAGGGATTAATAGCTTTTGACATTCGACCTCCTCTGCCAGTTTTAACAACTTTAACAAAGTTTAGCAACTTTAGCAGAGTTTAACAGTTTTAGCAGGCTCGGCGGCTTTATGCCTTACCGATTCTGTCGGGTCCTCCCGCCCGCACCGATACAAATAGCGCGGTGCGGCCCCTCTATACCGCCCCTACCCCAGCGAGCGGTTGAGGGAGCCGAGCTCGTCGTTGCCCATGGTGCGCCACATTTGGAAGATGCAACCGCGTGCCAGGAAAAAGAAGCCGTTGTCGACCAGTTGAACAGCGGCATCTGCCAGCTGATTCGTCACGGCGGACACTGGCGGCAGCTCGAGTCCGGCCTTGCGGATGGTCTCGACCGCTTCCTCGAACGTCGGAGGCTCGCTGACGCCCATCTCGTTCATAAGGCCCTGCATTTCTTCCAGCGCGCTGCTGCCCGACTCCTCGCCGCGCGGCACTAGACGGTAACAAGCCAGCGCCAGGTCGAGCTGATCGCAATTCCAATAGGCAAACGCCAAGCGGTAGAACAGGTAGCCAATTGCAGAACGATCGCTGGCAATACGTAGGCCGTGGCGCGCCACCTCGATAATCTCGTCAAAGCGCTCCAGACGCGCAAGCACGTTGATGAGCGCAAAGTGCGATTGCATGGACGAGCGCGCCAGATCGTAAAGATGGCGCACCTCGGGCAGTGCTCGTTCAAAGTCCTCTTGCTCGGCGTAAAAGCTGCAGATCTCGTGCTGGGCAAAGTACAGCGCATCAGGCGCACGAAGGATCCGCACCGAGCGGTCTTCTTCCAACACCGGTAGCACCATGCGCACCAGCTGGTTATCGCAAAACTGCGTTTGAACCGGACCTGTCGCCAAAAGCTCGGCGACGGCGCACTTAGCCTCCAACTCCTCGACAAGACGGGAAAAGCCTTCAAAAGCACCTGTACGGTCGACTTTTGCCTGCTCGCGCAATTCAACAACACGGGCCACGTATGGGTCGTCGTCCTCTTCCATGACCTCCAACTCGTCAGCCGTATCGGCAAGCAGCAGATTGCGCAGCGCCGGCGGCAGCGTGCGATGGTCATCACGCGGACGAGCATGAACCTCCGCAGGCTCAATCGTCTCCGGAGCGGTTGACTCATACGCCTCAAGCACACGCTTGCACGGCATATCGTCCATGTCCATGCTCTCAAGATCCTTGGCGACAGGCACGCAATCGGCCAGATAGGCCGCGCGCCCAAAGAAATACGTTGCGACAACGCGCTCGCCCTGCTCACTGTCGGTAGCAGCAATCTGCACATAGCAGCGCGTGATGCAGGTGCCCGCGGCAAAACACGCTGCCGCAAGCGTGAGTGCCACGCGCGCATCGTGCTCCGCGGCCCAGATCGCGCGCGTGTCCTCGTCCAGCTCGCGCCAGGCGTCATCCTGAGCGTCGTATTCACGTTGCGGCATGGCATCAACGACAGACTGCCCAAACCGAACGAGCATAATCCCCTCGGCAACGTTTGCCCGATAGGTATAGTCGAGCCGCGTGACCACGTTGAGCGCCTCAACGATTCGCGCAAAACGGGTGCGCACGTCCCACTCGCCGCCCGGTTGGCACGAAACCGTTCCCGGCTTGGCCCACGGGTTATCGCTCGAGGCCGTATCGAGCAGTCGGGGAACATCGTTGGTCGTCTTGGCGATATGCCACGCATCAAAGAGCGCGCAGCCCTCAAGGCTCGGCGAGGATGCCGCAGGGACCAATCCGGCCCCGATGCGCTCAAGGATGCCGGAGAGGCGGTTGAGACGGCACTCGATGGCAAGCAGCATGTCAATCTCGTCCTGGTCCAACAGGCTACGATCAAAATTGAGATAGAAAATCTTTGAGCGATCAATGCGAGCCAGGCTCATCTCGGACTTAGCAGCGATGGTGCGCAGGCAGGGCAAGTCAATTTCGCTCATAAGGGCGGCGGCATAGCGCTCGATACCGCTCGGATTCTCGGCATGGTCAACGCGGTAAAGCAGCGTCTCGATAGCATCGGGGAGCGGTGCCGTGTTAAAGCCCAAAAACACCTCGACCGGCTCGGACAACTTTACGAGCTTGATCTTGTCGACAACGTTTTGCATACCCTCGTCGAGTCCGCCGGCGTCCGACGTGTTCACAATAGCGCTTTCGGAGTTGGCAAATATCACGTAGCGCAAGAACATCGAGGCCATGAACTCGCCGTAAGGAAGGGCGCGGGTCGAATTCCATGTCTCGTGGTCGGACTGCTCGCGCATGGGGCCTTCGGGAGAGCCGACAGTTTGCGCACACGCGCGCATTGCACCGTTGGCTTCCCTTACCATAATCTCACCAATACCGGAATCCGACTCGTCAAGGACCAGTTCCATGTCGGGATCGTTGGGCAGCGGAGCCTCGCTGACGGGGCGGTCCACCTTGTACACCTCACCCGAAACGCTTACGTAGCCCAAAAGCGACACATGACTTTTGCCAACGAACTCGACGACATAACAAGATTCATGCTGATCCTCGCCAAAGAGTTTCCAGACCACGCCATATGAGCGTCCCGCAGGCTGCTCGGGCATCGCCGGAAAGCGCTTCTTGGGATCGAGAAACCTGAGCTTGTATGTCGGACGCTCTGCCACGAAATATCACCCTGATCGGTCGTCTAGAGAAGGAGCGGTCGCGGATAGGCCGCGATACCTACTCGGAATCTTACACGAGTCGATAAGAAATCGTCCGCTTCACGCTCGCGCCTCGACCGAGGTTCGAATCCATGCGGTGACGGCATAAAAGAAAAGCCCCCGTTGCCGGGAGCTTTAATCTCAAATGGTGCGGCGTATAGGATTCCGCGCATCCGCTGCGCGGATCCGCACCGGCTTCGCCCGCCTGCCGGCGTGCTCGCCCGCTCGCTAAAAACGCTCCGCGTTTTCTTGGCGCTCGCGCCTCGACCGAGGTTCGAATCCATGCAGCGGCGACATAAAAGAAAAGCCCCCGTTGCCGGAGGCTTCAAGTTCAATTGGTGCGGCGTATAGGATTCGAACCTATGACGTTCTGATTCGTAGTCAGACCCTCTATCCAGCTGAGGTAACGCCGCGACTTGTTGATTATTATGCACATGGACTGAATAAAGGTCAAGCGTTTTTCAAAAAAAGTTATTGAATTTGATTTTTACCTTGATTCTCATTTTCATTGCAACAGCCTCAGGACTCAGCGCAACGCGTTGCG
>WGSN01000034.1:0-6033 GCA_014871645.1 Collinsella sp. | reverse complement strand
CTTGCGTTTGGCGGTCAGCCGTCGGCGCGCTTACACCAACATTTCCGACGCGATCGTCCGTGCCTGATACCGTCCGCGACTACACCTATGCGCTTAAGCTCGTCAAGGAAGACTCTGTCGATAGTAACACCAAGCTCAAGGACGTCATGTTTACCATCAAGGCCACGGTCGCTGACGAGCTTGAGTCTGGCAAAGTGGGCACGCAGTATGTTCATGAGAACGGTTCGCTTGGCGATGACGAGTACAGGTTCAAGACTAATGAGAAGGGTGAAATCAACGTAAAGGGCCTCGATGCCGGTACCTACACGGTGCACGAGGTTGAGGGCAGTAACCCTGGCTACAACACGTTGGATGACTTTACCTTCACAATCTCGACTGTCAAGGAGGACGGCACCGATAGTCTCAAACAGGGTGAGGGACAAAACGAGCTGACCGTTTCTGCCAGCAAGTCGAACATTGACCTTGTTGAAACGCCTAGCGTTAATAACGGTACTATTACTCTCACCGTCAAGAACAAGAAAGGCTCCAACCTCCCGCTAACCGGTCTCAACGGTGTGACCTTCACTTGGATTGCTGGTGGCGCGGTGCTGTGCATCGGCGTGGCGCACCTCATCCGCAGCCGTAAGCAGGCCGAGGAGTCCGAGCAGGAGTAACGCTCGCTCACCCATCCCTTTGGCAGGTGGGATGTGATGGCCATGAGACTTGCGGACACTTTTCTCGTCCATCGACGTTCTTGCTTTGCCATTTTCTTTTCGGGGCAGACTCCGCACTGGAGTCTGCCCCGTTTTTTGGACAACACAGGCAGCCTCCACCGTCCGATGCGGACTCATCCGTCATCGCGTTTCTTGACTCGTATGAGGTTCGGTTTAAGGTCCGTAGGCGCTCGCGCGGTGCGGACGGTGGAAGGCATTTGCGCCGCAACAAGCGCAAATAAGAATGCCCGGGGTTAGAGGCCCGGGCATTTAACAAAACCAGAAAACTAGGCCGCCCGCGCTCTCTTTCATTTACGCGGGATGCGTCGTTTCCTATTGACATTGTATCCCGAACTGCTCTGCTGATTCGCGATATTTTGAAAACTCAAATACGGGCCTATGCCCGGCGGGGGAGCCTTCCAATCGGCTATTATTTGTTCAGACAACCTGAGCTGTAAAGGAGTGACCGGCGATGGTGCAGGGCGCCAAACATATGAAGAGCAATAACGCCGCGGACAACGGCGGCTCAAGCCCTCAGCCCAAACCTCAACAAAAGCCCAAGCGCCGTCGAAAGCGACTGCCGCGCTGGGCCGATCGGCTCATCACCATCGTCATCATCCTTATTGGCGTGGGCCTTATGACCTGGCCGTGGATCTTGGACCGGCTCGAGGCCTCGGGCGTGTTCAACCAGATCAGCACCGTGTCCAGCACCGTGGACGCGCTGTCTGCCGAGGAGCGCGAGCGCATCCTGCTCCAGGCTCGCTCCTTTAACGAACAGCTGGCGGGCGAGGCCACCGAGCTCCCCGCCGACCAGATCGAGCCCTACGCCCGACAGCTCATTTTTGACCGCGACCCCATGATGAGCTGGGTCGAGATCCCCTCCATCGACGTGAGCATGCCCATCTACCACGGCACGAGCGAGGAGGTCCTTATGGCGGGCGTCGGCCACCTGGAGGGCACGAGCCTGCCGGTGGGCGGCACCTCGACGCATTGCGTGCTCACCGCGCACTCGGGCATGCGCAACCTGAGCATGTTCGACGACATCCACTCGCTGGAGCCCGGCGACCTGGTGCTGCTGCACACCATGAACAAGACGCTCGCCTACAAGATGGTGGACTCCGAGGTCGTGCTGCCCGAGGAGATGGAGTCGCTGACCATCGAGCCCGGCGCCGACAAGGTGACGCTCGTCACCTGCACGCCCTACGGCGTGAACGACCATCGCCTGCTGGTGCATTGCGTGCGCACCAAGTACAACAAGAAGGACGTCGACAAGCAAAAGTCGCTGGCCGGCCGCCACTGGGGCAAGCGCGAGTTTGCCGTGCTCATCGTGGTCGTGGCCATTGTGCTGTTGCTACTGGACATCGTGATCCACGCGGTCCGCAAGCGCCGCAAGACCAAGGCCTCGGCATAAGACATTCTTCAGAACCACCACAATGGGGACAGGCACCTTTGTGGTGGTCGGGACTTCCAAACCATCACAACATTCGATGAAAATCGCGATTTGGACGAAAAGTGTCGAATCTTGTGATGCTTTTCGCTGCGGGCGAGACGGTTTTCGTTGCGGGCGGGACGGTTTTCGCTATGGACGGCGCGGTTTCGCTGCGGAACCGCCAGCCCGCCGCCTGCCAACCGCCGCCCTCGTTACGTTTTCGCTGCATTTGGGTAAAGCACCTGCTCCAAGCGGCGTTGCCTTGTATACTAGAGCGGTTTATCTGTTATGCGGAAGGGAGCGCCTATGGCACTCAGCGAGAAAGACGTGCGCGGCATCGCCGAGTACGCAAAGATCGCACTGACCGATGACGAGCTCACCCAGATGACGTCCTACATGAACGACGCCGTCCAGATGCTCGAGCCCGTCTTGCAATATGACTTGCCCGACGTGGAACCCACGTTCCATCCCATCGGAAGCCTGTCCAACGTGATGGGCGATGACCTACGCGAGCCCGAGCGCGACCTGTCGCTCGACGTCGCGCTCGAAAACGCCGGCAGCGCGCGCAACCGCTACTTCCGCGTGCCGTCCATTTTGGGAGAGGGGGAGAGCGAGTAATGGCGCAGAGCTTCGATTCCCTTACCGCCGCCCAGATCGCCGCGGGCGTTGCCGCCGGCGACTTTACCGCCACCGAGGTGGCCCAGGCCTCCCTTGCTGCCATCGAGGCGCGCGAGGTCGGGGTTCAGGCATTCCTGCAGGTGTCGCCCGAGCTCGCGCTCGAGGCCGCCGCGCGCGTGGATGCCGACCGTGCCGCAGGCAAGCCGCTGCCCCCGCTCGCGGGCGTGCCGCTGGCCATTAAGGACAACATGAACCTCGTGGGCACGCGCACCACCTGCGCTTCCCGCATGCTCGAGAACTATCAGAGCGTCTACACCGCTACCTGCGTCCAGCGCATGCTCGATGCCGGCTGCCTGCCCATGGGCAAGGCCAACATGGACGAGTTCGCCTTTGGCAGCTCTACCGAGAGCTCGGCGTTCCATCGCACCAACAACCCCTGGGATACCGAGCGCGTGCCCGGCGGCTCTTCGGGCGGCTCCGCTGCCGCCGTCGCCGCGGGCGAGGTTGCGCTCTCGCTGGGTTCGGACACCGGCGGCTCCATTCGCCAGCCGGCGTCGCTGTGCGGCGTGGTGGGCTTTAAGCCCACGTATGGCGCCGTGAGCCGTTACGGCGTGGTTGCCTTTGGCTCGTCGCTCGACCAGGTTGGCCCCTTTGGCCGCACGGTCGAGGATGTCGCGCTGGCCATGAACGCGCTTACCGGCGCGGGCCACGATCCGTACGATTGCACCAGCCAGGACTGCGCCGTCGACTTTACCGAGCACCTCAACGACAGCATCGAGGGCAAGCGCGTAGGCATCATCCCTGCGTTTATGGAGGCCGAGGGCCTGACGCCCGAGGTCAAGGCCGCTGTTCAGCGCGCCGCCCAGGAGCTGCAGAACCAGGGTGCCGAGCTGGTCGAGGTCGACCTGCCGCACCTGGACGCCGCCATCGCCGCCTACTACGTCATCGGCCCGGCCGAGGCGTTCTCCAACCTGGCACGTTTCGACGGCATTCGCTACGGCTATCAGGAGGAGGGCTGCGCTAACCTGTCCGACCAGAGCTCGCTTTCGCGTGCCCACGGCTTTGGTGCCGAGGCCAAGCGCCGTCAGATGCTCGGCGCCTACCTGCTGAGCTCGGGCGTGTACGACAAGTACTACTACGCCGCGCAAAAGGCCCGCACGCTCATCACGCGGGACTACGACGCCGCGTATGCCAAGGTTGACACCATCCTCATGCCCGCCTCGCCGCGCACGGCCTTTAAGTTTGGCGAGATCAGCGACCCCACGCAGATGTACCTCTCCGACCTGTACACCATCTCGCTCAACATCTGCGGCAACGGTGGCATCTCGGTGCCGCTGGGCCTGGGCGAGGATACTCAGCTGCCCGTTTCTGCCCAGCTGGTGGGTCCGGCCTTCAAGGACCGTCAGCTGCTCACGTTTGCCCGCGCCCTGGAGCGCGGCTTTGCCGATGCCGCCACGGGTGCGCCCGCGCTTTCCGTCGCGCCCGATTTTGCCGGGAAGGGAGGCGAGCTGTAATGAAGGAGCTTTCCGAGGTCCTGCAGGATTGGGAGGCCGTGATCGGCCTGGAGATCCACACCGAGCTCACCGCACTCGATACCAAGATGTTCTGCAACTGCAAGCTCAGCCATGACGACGAGCCCAACGCCAACGTGTGCCCGGTGTGCCTGGGCCTGCCCGGCGCCCTGCCGGTGCCCAACAAGCGCGCCATCGAGAGCATCGTCAAGGCCGGCCTTGCCACCAACTGCGAGATTCAGCGCCACTCGATGTTCTACCGCAAGCACTACTTCTATCCCGATATGGCCAAGAACTTCCAGACCACGCAGGGTCCGGTCGCCTTTGCCATGTACGGTCACCTGGACCTGGACGTGACCGGTCGCGGTGCCGCCGAACGCCCCGACTGCGCGTTTGGCGAGGCCGAGGCCCAGAGCCTGGCGAGCGCCTCGGCCAACGCCGAGGGCCTGTCCACGTCCATGACGTCGACCATGCGCGAGGGCAATCAACGCGCCGGTCACCTGGCCAGCTATGACGCGTCCAACCTGCAGATGCCCGAGCGCCGCGAAGACGGTTCCTACACGGTGCCCATCCGCATCCTGCGCATCCACATGGAGGAGGACGCCGCCAAGATGGTCCACGTGGGCGGCGCCGAGGGCCGCATCACCGCCGCGGCCGAGTCGCTCGTCGACTACAACCGCTGCGGTACGCCTTTGATTGAGCTCGTGACTGAGCCCGACTTGCGTACGCCCGAGGAGGCTCGCCTGTTTATGGAGAAGCTCCGCCGCATCTTTGTGACGCTGGGCATTTCGGACTGCTCCATGGAGAAGGGCTCCATGCGCTGCGACGGCAACGTGTCGCTGCGTCGCCGTGGCGAGACCAAGCTGGGAACCAAGACCGAGCTCAAGAACCTCAACTCGTTCAAGAGCCTGCACGATGGCCTTGCCTACGAGATTTGCCGCCAGGCCGAGGTGCTCGAGGAGGGCGGCATCATCTATCAGGAGACCCGTCACTGGGAGCCCAGCCGTAAGCGCACCGTGGTCATGCGCGTGAAGGAGACGGCCGACGACTATCGCCTGTTCCCCGATCCCGACCTGGCGCCGTTCGATCTGGACGACGAGTTTATCGACCGCTGCCGTGGCGAGATCCCCGAGCTGCCCGATGCTAAGCGCGCCCGTTTTGAGGCCGACTTTGGCATTAAGGCGGCGGACGCCGAGCAGATCGCCGGCGACCCCGAGTTTGCCGAGTTCTTTGAGGCTGCTGCTGCCGGTATGGCTGGCAAGGAGGCGCAGACGGTCGCAAACCTGCTGGTGAACGAGATGATCGCCTATCTTAAGGGCGCGGGCGTGTCGCTGGCCGAGTCCGGCATCGCGCCGGCTCAAGTGGCAGCGCTGGCCAAGCTGCTGGCGACCGATGCCATCAGCTCCAACCAGGCGCACGAGGTCTTTGAGGCCATGGCCCAGACCGGCGACGACCCCAACAAGATCGTCGACGAGCGCGGCATGCGTCAGGTGAGCGATGCCGGCGCGCTGCAGCCGATCGTGGACGAGGTGCTGGCAAACTGTGCCGATCAGGCGCAGCAGTATCGTGACGGCAACCAGAAGGTCATCGGCTTTTTGGTAGGCCAGTGCATGAAGGCGAGCCGCGGCAAGGGCAACCCGAAGCTCTTCAACGAGTTGCTGAGAACGTCGCTCTCGTAAGCGGGAGCCCGGGAGCCCCGGCAGGGCGGGTGCTTCCTCAAAATTTCGAACAGTCCTGCGCAAGACGAAGGCCACATTAAGTGGCCTTCTTTGCGTGCGGAACT
>WGSN01000033.1:0-9285 GCA_014871645.1 Collinsella sp. | reverse complement strand
TTGGTCGCAGCATCCCAGCCATAGGACTTACCATCAAACGGCGAAGTAATGCCGTTGAGGAACCAGCCCCAAGACGATTCGCCAGCATCGAGAGTAAGGCCGGTCTGCTCAAGGAGATCCTTGGCAGTAGAGCCTGCCTTGAGACTCGTCTGGCCCGTCGAAGCCCAAACCTGCTGCTTGCCGTCCTTGTCCTTGCCAAGCACCTGAACGGAAGCATGGACAGAATCGGACGGCAACTGGTCGCCCCAGCCACCGTAGAACCACGTGACGGTATCGCCGGCATGGATGGTGACATTGTCCGCCGTATAGTCACTCGACTTGCCGTTGATAAACAGCTGCCAATAGGTCGAATAATCTTGGGGCGTACCCAGCTCAACACCGTTGTACTTAAGGCTCAGAATGAAGGAGCCAGCAGCAACGGCGTCGATGTCATTCGCCTCAAGCGCGACCTTCGTAAGGTCAAGTGCGCTCGAACCGGACGTCACCACATACTGCGCGTTATCGACCCAAGTCTGAGTCTTGCCCTGGGCATCGCGACCAATGACGGTCACATTCGCAGCAAGCTGGTCCTTAACGACGGGGGATGCGCTACCACCCGTAAAGGCAAACTCAATCTTCTGCCCCGGGGCGAGCTTAACGCTGCTCGCGCCAACCGAGGAAGACACGCCGTCGACGAACAGCTGCCAGTAGGCATGAGTCGTCGGATCGTAGGCAAGCGTACGGCCATCGCTCGGGGACGTGATGCTTTTGAGGTAGAAACCGTATGCCGTGTTCGGATCGTAATCCGCCTTGAAGCCCGTCTTCTGCTGCAGCTTAACGAAGGCGTCCGCAGCCGTCGCGCCCTCTTCGAGCTTGAGCTGCGTAGGTGCCACCCAAGTCTGAGCCTTGCCGTCGGCATCGGTGCCGATAATCGAGAACGAGACCTCGACTTGTTTCTTGGCGACATCGCCGGTTTCTGTCGGGTTCTCCGTCTGAACGGCAGCCGCGGCGGCAGATCCTGCTTGGCCAGCGGCTGCCGTCGAAGACTGCTCGCTCGTGGCAGAGCTCTCCCCCGTCGCCGAGCCTTCGTCGCCAGTTGCTGCCTCGTTTGCGGCGGCACTGGCTGCGGGCGCGCTCCCGGAATCCGAAACCTCGGCGCCGCTCTGCTCAGCGGCACCGCCCGCAAGCGCTGTGTCCTCGCCCGGCGTCGTAGCCTGAGCCACAGCATCGGCAATGCCCTCGGCGCCCTCGGCCCACAGCTGAGCCGGCGTGGTGCCAAAGGCCATCGCGAAAGCCAGGAATGCCACCAGGCCGCGCTTGGCTACACCGCGTGCAATCGCGCCACGGCGATGCAACGAGGCGCGCTCGCGCTCGTCCTCAAACATATCCATTTGTCTCCTACTGTCTGTACTTGGAACGTTGCCTTGAGGCTGTCCCACGTCATCGCGCATGTTGCGCTCGAGTTCCCCCATCGGGGTCCCCCTTCCCTCCAGAGCCCTATGCACACCGGCGGCATATGCCGCAACCGCATGCAAGATGGGAGGCGATCCGACTTAACCTTAACGGCTCAGGCGCGCCGTCCGATCTGCGACACGAACATCCCGAGCCAAGAGGAATTACGGTTACTGGTACAGCCGGGGGCTTGCACCCCGATTCTCCCAAACGCGCAGGAAAACCGCGCGTTCGTGCGTCTCCGCACCACCATCTAGGCCATCGATTATTACCGTCAGTAGGGTATCACGCAAAAGGGCCTCGCACGCAAGCGAAGCCCAAGGTAAAAGCTATTGTTTGCGATAGGAAAATGCGGTGACGGTCGCAGCCTCTAGTGCTTGCCGCCGTGACTGTTGAGCCAGATATTGCGGCCCAGCATAAGCGCCAGCACCAGCGCGCTCACGTAGCCAAAGAAGCCGATGACCGGAATGCCGAGGACAACCGGCTCGATGCGCGCGTAGTACACCACCGACGAACCGATAAACAGGCCAGCGATAACGATAGCCATCGACATACGGTCGATAATTCCGCCCAGCTGTCGCAGTGCCTTATCGCTGCTCATGATCTGCGTGTTCACCTTAAGCTGGCCGCGCGTGAGCATGCGCGAAGCCAAGCCCAGATACTCGGCCGCCTCGAGCGAGCCTTTTGCCGCGCGATAGCTGCTCGCGGCAAGATCGCGTCCCATATCACGCACGCGCGCATAGGTGCTTTTTTCGTTTTTGATGTGCGTCTGGATGATCTGGATCATGTTGACGTTGGGCATATACTCGGTCAGCAAACCCTCGAGCGTCACCATGCCGCGGGCGAACATCGTCACCACGCTCGGCAGCTCAACATCGTTTTTGCGCGCCAGGTTTAGCAGCGAGGTCAAAAACTCGCCGATATCCAGATCCTTCAGGTCAAGACCCGCAAAGTCGGCGACGATAAAGTCCAAGTCGGACAAAAAGGCCGAATGATCGAGCTCGGCCGAGTCGCCACGCGTCACGGCGAAGCGCATGAGCGAATCCTTGAGCTTGGGCACGTCACCCTCGGCCACGGCGAAAATCATGTCCTTAACGATGCCACGATCGTGGCTCGACATGCGTCCGACCATGCCCAAGTCGATAAAGTAAACGATGCCGTCCTTGAGAATGATGTTTCCCGCATGCGGGTCGGCATGGAAAAAGCCGTCGTCGAGCACCTGCGTCGAGTAGTCCTCGACAATCGCGGCACCGATCTTTTCCAAGTCATAGCCCTCGGCCACCAAGCGTTCAGGATCGGCAATCGAAATGCCGTCGACGTAGTCCATAACCACCACGTGCTCGGTGCACAGGTCCAGATAGGATTTAGGGCACGTCACGCCATGAACGCTCTTATGGAACTCGTAGAAGTCGTTGAGGTTTTTGGCCTCGGCCAAAAAGTTGGTCTCCTCGCGAAACGAGGTCCACAACTCCTCGACTACGCCGTGCAGGTCAACGAATTGATCGGTGTTGACGAACTTGGAAACGATACGCACCACCGAGCGGATGATATCGATGTCCTGTGCCATAACCTGCTGCGCACCGGGGCGCTGCACCTTGACGGCCACGTCCTCGCCCGTCACCAGACGAGCGCGGTGTACCTGCGCGAGCGACGCACTACCGAGCGGGTTGGGGTCGATCGCATCGAACATCTCCCCCAGGCGCAGGCCGTATTCTTCTTCCAGACAACTGAGTACGACCTCGTACGGCACCGGTTCCACGTCGGAGCGCAGACGACGCAGCTCGTCGCAAAAGCGTTGCGGCAGAATCTCGGACCGGTTGGCCAGAATCTGCCCCATCTTGACGAACATGGGGCCGAGTTCCTCGAGCAGGCGGCGCAAACGAACCGGCGTGAGGTTATCCCACACGCGGTACTTTTTGACCAGGCGAACAATCTGCCCAATGCGTTCGCGACGACCCGCCGGCGTGAGCTGGTATTCCTCGTCCGGCGCCATCGCGTCGGGCTCCTCGGGCACCATATCGACAGCGCGCGGCTTCTTGCGAGCGCCCGAGACGGCGGCATCGACCTCATCGACAACCGCTGCCTCGTCACCCAAGGGATCTAGATTGTTGTAATCGGTGGTGGAATCTGCCATCTGCGCTGCTACTCGGCCTCTTCGGTATCCTTCGCATCGTCGGGCTCAACGGACTCGACGGGCACCGAGGTCACGTTGTCCTCGACCGAATCGACGATGTCGCGCACATGGGCCAGGAAGGCCGTGCGCTCGGGCGCGGTCATAACGCGGACGCGGGCAAGGATGAGTTCGTCGAGCACGCGCTGGGCCGCGGTCTCGCCCTGCATGCCCAAGCGCTCGGTCAGATCGGAGATGGTACCACCGGCCTGCTCGAACATGTCGGACACACTGCGGGCGATATCGGGGGTGGCGGTGTCCTTGCGGACCTGCTCGCCCTTGGTGTTAAGGTCGTCGAGGACCTTCTTGCCGCCTTCGACAGCAACGGCGGCAGCGCCAAAGCCCACGTTAATGGCGCCGTTAACAAGCTGATCGAGTTTCATAACCATGGTTGTCTCCAATCACAAACAACTGCATTGGCGTTCTTGTACCCAAGATTGAGCGAAAGCGACAAAGCGTTTTAGCGCTATTCAATCGACGGGAAATCCCTACCTCACGTTGTCGTTCATCGCGAAAGAGTTCTTCATGGCGCAGCTCGTGGTGTAGAGCACCTTGCCCAGCAGGGCATCGGTCTCCACGCGGACACGCTCGGCAAAGGCCTCGTTGGCGCGTGCAAGCTCGGCAGGCACCTCGGCCTCGGGCAGAGCGGCTACGGCAGCGTCGACGTCATGGATCTGCTTGTGGCCCATGCCACCGACCTTCTCCTGATAATCCTCGACCGCGCGACCGCACTCATGGAAGCGGACGTCAGCCAGCGCGCCGATCAGGCGGTTGGCCCAGTAGAAGTTTTCGGACGTCACGCGAGCCTGCGTGTCGGCATAGTACTCGGGCATGGTCTCGACGTTGGCGTACAGCGGAACCAGCGCGTTAAACGAGTTGGAGCCAAACGCCATCCACTGCACGGCGCGATAGGCCGGCTGCGCATAGGGGCGCAGCTGCAACACGGCGAGCTGGCTGTTGCGGTTGATGCCGATGGGGCGATAGGTGCCGCGCGTGGCGGGCGTGCCCTTACTGCCGTAGCAGTCGTACTCCGTGCCCTGGTAGTGGCTCGAGAGTACGTACTTAATGTCCTCGATGGTCACCTTGCGCTCGGGCACACGGCTCCAGGGGATGTCGTCGCTCTCGGGCGTGTAGTCGGCGTCGGGGCCATCCCACACGTCGCTGGGGTTGAGACAGCGCTGCATGTACCACGCGCGCGGCGTGTTGTAGACGTGGTCGCTGTCGCTGTGCGAGCCAAAGGCCTCGCGCGGGTTAAAGACCGCAGCCGGGCCGTCGCCCTCGACGCCCAGCGTCAGGTCCAGATGCCACTCGGCCATCCAGGCGCGCAAGTCGGCGGAGCACATGTGGTCGGCCTGGGCGCCCTCGGCGTCATCCAGGTCAAAACTGTCGATACCCAACTGGTTGGGCATGGTCACATAGGCGTCGTCAGGCACGCGCTTGGCAATCCAGTGGTGACCACCGATGGTCTCGAGCCACCAGATTTCGTCCACATCACTAAAGGCGATGCCGTTGTTCTCGTAGGTGCCGTAGCGCTCGAGCAGGTCGCCCAGGATACGAACACCGTCGCGGGCGGACTTAGCGTACGGCAGGACCAGGGTCACCATGTCCTCCTCGCCCAGGCCACCAGGCTGCGCCGGCACATAGCCGTCCTCGCCCTCGTTGCCCTTGGCGGGCACGTAGTCCACGAGCGGGTCGGCGCCGCGAACGCGCTCATTGGTGGTGAGCGTCTCGGTTGCGGACATGCCCACATTGAGCTCGTTGAAACCGGCCTCGGCCCAGATGCCGTGGCCCGGGACAACATCGGGGACACTCGTGTAGCGCATGGGGTTATCGGGCAGCTCAACAGTCAGGTGGCTCAGGACGCTCATGTAGACACGCGGCTGCTCGTCGGGATGCACTACGCGCATACGCTTGGGCTCAAACACCCCGTTGGACGAGTCCTCGTTACGCGCGACAAGCGTCGACCCGTCGTAGCTCGCGTTCTTACCGACCAGAATCGTTGTGCACGGCATGCGCATCCTCCTTGAGCGAAGAAATCAAACGGCAACAGTGTATCGCTTCGACGCAAAAAGGGCGAAACCGCAACCCTTCAGGACCCCTCGGGACCCCTGTGTGCAAAAATGCCTATTTCGATGCGCGCTCGGCCGCTTCGATC
Organism: Collinsella sp.; assembly: GCA_014871645.1. Taxonomy (GTDB): domain Bacteria; phylum Actinomycetota; class Coriobacteriia; order Coriobacteriales; family Coriobacteriaceae; genus Collinsella. Next base: position 3,529 of record WGSN01000033.1, on the reverse strand, counting down.
ACGTGTTTGGCGAGAATCGCCGTTGTCACGGCGCCCACGCCGCCCGGCACGGGGGTGATGGCACCAACAACCGGCTCCGCGGCAACAAAATCGACGTCACCCACCAGCTTGCCAGCGTCCTCATCCCAGTTAATGCCCACATCAATGATCGTCTGGTCCTCGCGAACGGCATCCACGCCAATCGTGCGCGCGCGTCCAACGGCGGCAACCACAATATCAGCCGCACGGCACTCGGCAGCAAGGTCGCGCGTATGCGTATGGCACGTCGTCACGGTCGCATTGCGCGCCGTAAGCATGGCAGCAACAGGACGCCCGATCACCAGCGAGCGCCCGACCACAGCAACCTTAGCTCCATCCAGCTCAACGCCATAATGATCCAGCAAAGCAAGCACGGCTTCGGCTGTGCAGGGGGCAAAACCCTCACCGCGCCCCGAAAGCGTGGTGAGCAGCGAAGCCGGCGTCATGGAGTCAACGTCCTTGGCGGGATCGAGCGCTGCGGCGACGGCGTTCTCGTCAAGGCCGGCGGGCAGCGGGCGGAACATCAGACAGCCATGGACAGCCGAATCGGTATTGATGTCCTCGATGGCCGTCAACAGCTCGTCCTGCGAAACATCGGCGGGAAGCAAAATGCGACGAACCTCAATCCCCACTTTTTCACAGCGCTTGAGCGCACCGCGCTCGTAGGATAGGTCGTCCTCGCGCTCGCCCACGCGAACGATGGCGAGCGTCGGCACAACGCCGCGCTCACGCAAAGCGGCACAGCGAATAGCAAGTTCCTCGGTCAGCGCGCGAGCAACAGGAGCACCCTTCAGTAGCTCAGCCATGGCTATCCTCTCTTCCTTGCAGCGTCGGCGGCGCGGCGCGCCAGCGCATCGGCGCGCGGCAACCATGTGTCGAGCAGCTCATCACACGCCGTCTCGAGCTCCTCGGCGCGTGCACGATCCTTCATAGACGTGGTGTTCGCAAAGAGCGTCAAGCTCGCGCCCTGCATGGCGGCGCGGCAGAATACGGCGCCGCACGCCACATCGGACAGCAGCTGACGCGAACCCTTGTCGGCCATGTCCTCGAGCAGCGCCAGTGCGCGCCCGCAGGCATCCATAATGCGATACGGCGGCATAGCGGCCACACGCAGCGCATCCTGAATCGCAGCCGGTCGGGCCGGGTCCTCACGCGGAATACCGTACGCAGCGGACACCTGGCCGTACGCACGAACGTCCTCGGCGACCAGACCCACAAGCTCCTGCGCCAACTCGTCTGCCTGGGCAAACGCACGCGTCAGGTCATCCGCACGATCAGCAAGCGCGGGATTAGTCGCACCGTAGCGGGCAACCATTCCGCACAGCGAGGCGCCCAGCGCGCCCACAAAGGCGCTCGCGCTGCCACCGCCGGGAACCGGCTCGCGCGCGGCAAGCGCCTCGGCAAACCCGCGGCAGGTCTTGTCCATCATCTCTTGGCTCATACGCATGCACCTTCAAGTCATATACATCGGTCGGGTGGAAACCGCCGACCGACCGCATCGATCACATAATGGTGCTAAGTCTAGCCCATAAGTACATAAGCGTCAGCGCACCTGGCCATCGCGGATTTCTATGACGAGCGATAGGCGTCGGCACCGCAAACATGGGACACATGGCCCACCTTTCGAGACTTCCGGGCAGCGGTAACTGGGGCATACATATAGGTAAGGAGCCCTATGCTGGGGCAAGCTCATCACGGCACCGGACGACGAATGGAAGAATAACCGTACAGTAAACAAAGACATCATGCGCATGCGTAACCACCGCCCCAGCGATCCGCGGCACACGATGTCCCTGGCAGACAAGGAGGACGCCACCATGAAGAAAAAGACCCTATCGATCCTTTCCCTTTGCATCGCCCTCTTTGCCGCGTTTGCCCTTGTCGGCTGCGGCGGGAGCGCATCGGGCGGCGGCAGCGCCCCCAAGAGCGAGAGCAAGGAAAAGGTCCCCGTCGCCAAGAAGACCGACTTTATCTGGTTTAAGGTCGAGATGCCCGAGAGCGTTGGCGTGAGCGACTCCGCCGGCAAGAACGCCGACAGGGTCCAGCTCACCTTCCCCGAGAACGAGAACACCACGGTTGACCGCTTCATACCTGTTTGGGAAGAGAAGATGACGGCAGAAGAGGCTCTTGCCGATGAAGGTCGAAAGAGCAGCATGTTCCAGTGGGAAGTTGGCGACCCCGTCGAGTACAACGGCAGGACATGGCTCACCGGAACGTGCAAGGACAACCGCGGCACCCATACCTATCTCTTTACCGACGTTGAGCCGGGAAGCGTCTGCGTTCTCATCGCGAACTTCGACCTGCACAAGAAAGAAGCCGAGGCGCTTCTCAACTCCATCGAGTTCCCCGACGACATGAAGAAAGCAGTTGACGAGGCACGTGAAGTCGAGATTTCGAGCATCGAGATCAAGTAACGGGGCACCCGTACGCGCCTACGCGAACCCGCGTAGGCGCGCCCCATTAAAACAACCGGCGCCCCACCCGGGGAGGGCCGACAGCATCGGCCCTCCCCTCTTTTGCGCCCTCGCATATTGCCACTTAACGGCGCAAATCCAGCCCCCAGAATGGGACACATGGCCCACCCTAGCGAGCCGTCCGCGCGTACAGTAAAGACAGGTAATCCATGGGCGGTTACAGATCGAGGAGGACACGACCATGAAAAAGAAGGCCTTTGCGATTCTCACCCTCTGCTTGAGTCTCTTTGCTGCGGTTGCCCTGGTGGGTTGCGGTGGCAGCGGCGGCGCTACCGGCAGTGGCGGTGGCGGCGGCGCAGAAAAGCCAGCCGTGGATATGAGGACCGACTTCATTTGGTTTAAGGTCGAGGTCCCCGAGGGCGTCGAGATCACCGACGTCGCAGGCGACACTGCCGACAGGGCCCAGTTTAAGTTCACCGAGAGCGAGCACGCCAGCGACCGCTTCATCCCCGTCTTCGACTCTGACAAGAACGCTGACGAGCTGTTCGACTACGAGGCAAAGTGGAATGCCAGTTTTGAGTGGACCGAGAATGACCCCGTCAAGTACAACGGCAAGACTTGGCGCAACGCTTCCTATACACACTCGGGCGGCGTGACGACCGAGTACTTCACCGAAGCAGGCGGCGGCAGCGTCTACGTGCGCATCGACAACGTCGAGGAGCACAAGGATGCCGTCGAAACCATGATGAAGTCTCTGGAATTTGCCGACGACATCGCCGAAGCCAAGACCAAAGCCATGGACGTCAAGCTCGACGATATCGAGATCAAGCGCTAAGCGACTGGCGAGCGCAGCGGGAAACACGGGCGCAGTGCAAACAAGCGACGGTACCCCAGCGCTTCGTACCCAGGGAGGGCCGGTAAACCGACCCTCCCTTTCTTATGCCTGTAGCCGACGAACGCGAGGATGCCGGACGCCGGAACCGCCCCAAATGTGGCAACAGTACGAAAACGACAAACACCCCAACACGTCCGCCCACCGATTTAGGTTGATTTTCAATCTCAACGCAACAGCCTGAACGGACCCCGCGTTTCCGCAG
>WGSN01000032.1:0-11348 GCA_014871645.1 Collinsella sp. | reverse complement strand
ACGGTGTAGATCTCGTCGCCATCGCGGTTGTAGGCGCTCGTAAAGCAATAGCCCGCGTCGTCGGTGGTGCCGGTCTTGCCGCCGATGTTGCCATCTTGGCCCAGCAAATAGTTATGCGTGTCCATGGAATGCGAATGGTCGGTGCCGTCGGCGCCCGTGACCTCGATCCAGGAATCCTCGCTCGCTACGACCTCGCGGATCGTGTCGTTTTTCATGGCCTCCTGCATCATCAGCGCTACGTCGTGTGCGGTTGAGTGCATATCGCCAGCCCACTCATCAAAGTCCAGACCATGCGGGTTTTCGAAAAGCGTACCGGTGCAGCCGAGCTTCTTAGCGCGCTCGTTCATGGCCTTCACAAATGTGGCCTCGGCGTCTTTGGTCTTAGGGTCGATCTTCTTGCCCACATATTCGGCGAGCACGATGGCGGCGTCGTTGCCCGAGGGAATCATCAGGCCGCGCAGTGCCTGCTCCACGGTAAGCTCGTCGCCTTCGAGCAAGCCGGCGGTCGAATTACCCACGGTGGCTGCGGCGTTGCTCACCGTGACTTTCTCGTCCATCTCGCAATTCTCGACGGTTAGGATTGCGGTCATGACCTTGGTGATCGAGGCGATCTTGACCTGCTCATCGGCGCCGCGCCCATAGTAGACGGTGCCGTCTTTGCCCATGACGAGGGCATTGGTCGCATCGATATCGGGCAGGTTTTCGGCCGTGATGCCGCGCGCATCGGCGGTTTTGCCGCAAACATTGTCGGTCGTGAGCACTTGGGCGCCGGCGACGGTGGGCGCGCCAGCGGCAAGGGCGATAGCGCAGACAAAGCCGGCGGCAAGCTGGGCTGAGCGCTTTGCAAAAGAGGTGAGGGACTTCACGGATTTCGCTTTCGACGGGATGGTCTCTTCTGGAACTAGAGTATATCGTTTGCCGGCGTCGGCGATCATCGCGTGCGCGCGTGGCCCACATCCGCACCCGAACGGGCACAAGGGTGCTTAAGGCCGACTTAATCACCCACGCTTGTTGTGTGTGGCGTGCGTCGCCTCAGGCATAATGGAGCGCGAGAGGAGCACGCATGAACGAGCGCATTTTGGTAGTTGATGACGAGAAGGCCATTGCCGACCTAGTTGGCATCTACCTTACAAAAGAAGGCTTTGACGTCCAGATTGCCTATAGCGGGGCTGATGCTGCCAAGGCAATCTTGGAGCAGGAGTTCGATCTGGCGCTGCTGGATGTCATGCTGCCCGATATCGATGGCTTTGAGCTGCTGCGTACGATCCGTTCCAGCCATACCTATCCCGTGATCATGCTGACGGCGCGCGATGCCCAGCAAGACAAGATCGAGGGCCTTTCGCTTGGCGCGGACGATTACGTGGTCAAGCCGTTCCGCCCGCTGGAGCTCATCGCGCGCGTGCACGCTCAGCTTCGCCGCTACACCAGCTACGGTAGCCGTGCACAGGCGGCCGAGTCGCCGACCATTCAGCTCGACGGCTTGGAGATCAACCGCGACGCTCGTTCCGTGACGGTGGACGGTGCACCGGTACGCCTCACACCCACCGAGTATTCAATCTTGCTGTATCTGGTCGAGCATCGCGGCAGTGTGGTGGCCGTGGAGGACCTGTTCCGCGCGGTATGGAACGAGGACTTTATGCCCGGCTCCAACAATACGGTGATGGTGCACATTCGCCACTTGCGCGAAAAGATCGGCGACGACGCACAAAAGCCGCGCTTTATCAAAAACGTCTGGGGCGTCGGCTACATCATCGAATAACGCTTTTCGCTTGTGAGGATCTTGATATGACAAAAGACGATAGGCAAGCGTTCGAGGTGCTCGATCGACTCTTTGAATACGTGAGGTCAGTCGTCGACAACCGCGCACTTGCAACGGTGCTGCTCTTTTTGCTGAGCCTGCTGCTGATTGGCATCGATAACATCGCTGGAATCTTGGCGGTGCTGCTTGTTGGCTTTTTGCTGATCGATCGATTTGAGATCGTGTGCCGCTGCGTGGTGATTGGCGGCGCCGCGTGGGCCATGACGTTGGCGATTGGCGCCATGGCGCTCGGCGGCATCGAAGGGCCGGTGCTGTTCGATGCCGGCTTTGTATTCAACATGCTTGGCTTTGTGCTGGCGCTTGCCGCGTGCGTGCTGTTCTTGTGCGGCCGCGCCCTGTACTACCAGGGCTACGAGCAGGGCGAGCAGCATGCCGATTGTGTGCTGGCTGCTCGTATTCAAGATCGCCTGATCGATCACCCCGACACCTGGGACAACATCGACGGCGACTTCTTGGAGGTCGAGGGCGCCCTTAACCGCGTGCGTGACCGTGAGCGCAAGGTGCAACAGGCCTTGCGTGACGAATCTCATCGCAAGGACGATCTGGTCACGTACTTGGCACATGACCTACGCACCCCGCTTGCCAGTGTGGTGGGCTATCTTTCGCTGCTGCAAGAGGCTCCCGAGCTGCCGGTTGAGCAACGTGCGCACTTTACGGGCGTGGCGCTCGACAAGGCGCACCGGCTCGATACGCTCATCGAAGAGTTCTTCGATATCACGCGCTTTGACTTCCACGATATCGTGCTCACGCGCGGCTATGTTGATCTGGGGTTGCTGCTGGCTCAGGTGGCTGACGAGTTCTATCCCATCCTCAACGAGCAGCATAAGGAAGTCCAAGTTGATATTCGCGAGGACCTGACGGTGCTCGTGGATGGCGACAAAATGGCTCGCGTGTTCAACAACATCATGAAAAACGCTATTGCCTATAGCTATGAGGGCTCGACCATCACGATCGAGGCCAGACGCCGGGGCGGCGGTGGCGTGCGCGTGCGCTTTATCAATCAGGGCGATCCCATCCCTGAGGCAAAGCTCAAGGTGATCTTTGAGAAGTTCTATCGCCTGGATGCGGCGCGTGCGACCAATCGCGGCGGCGCTGGACTGGGGCTTGCCATCGCCAAGGAGATCGTATGCGCGCACGGCGGTACCGTTGCATGTGAATCGACGCCCGAACACACGATATTCACCATCGAGCTGCCCGCCGCATAGCCAGTGTGCCCTTACAAACACTTGACAATGCGCTCACGTGCATATGAGCCGCGATTCCTACTATCGATACTGCTGAATTGATATCGATGTGGAGGTATGCGGTATGACGGCTGCTGCGGCTGTGGAGCCCACGGAGCTTGAAGAACTCATGAAAGCGCAGGCCGAGGCCGCGCACGAGCGCGAGGTTGGGGATGCGACTCGCCCCACGGCAGAGGATCTTGCCGCCTCGCCGACGCGAATCGATGTTGAGGGCCTCGACCTGTTCTATGGCGACCACCATGCGCTCAAGGACGTGAATATCAAGATCCGCGACAAGCAGATTACCTCGTTCATCGGGCCTTCGGGCTGCGGAAAGTCCACGTTGCTGCGCTGCTTTAACCGCATGAACGACGGCATCAAGGACTGCCGCATCGAGGGCAAGATTGCGCTCGATGGTCAAGATATCCTGGGCGACTACGACATCTGCCGCCTTCGCCAGCGCGTGGGCATGGTGTTCCAGCGCCCCAACCCGTTTCCCATGAGCATCTACGACAACGTCGCGTATGGTCCGCGCGGTATGGGTGTGCGCGATCGCGCTGCGCTGGATGAGCTGGTCGAGGACTCCCTTCGTCGCGCTGCGCTATGGGATGAGGTCAAGGACAAGCTCAAAGAGTCGGGTCTGGGTCTTTCGGGCGGCCAGCAGCAGCGTCTGTGCATCGCCCGCGCACTTGCCGTGCAGCCCGACATTCTGCTGATGGACGAGCCGACCTCGGCACTCGACCCTGTGTCGACGCTGGTGGTGGAGCAGCTGGCCTGCGACCTCAAAGAGACCTGCACGCTCGTGGTCGTTACGCACAATATGCAGCAGGCGGCGCGTATCTCCGATTCGGTCGCATTCTTTTTGCTGGGTGAGCTGGTGGAGCACGCGCCCACCGCGCAACTCTTCAAGAATCCGACCGATCCGCGCACGGCGGATTATTTGACGGGGCGTTTTGGCTGATACCATCTAGTAAAGGTACCTTTAGGGTTAAGATGCGGTCATGCCGGCCGCAAAGGGGTTCAACATGATCTATTACGTCGAGGACGATGACAACATCAGGGATTTGACGGTCTATGCGCTGCGCAAGCAGGGGATTGAGGCCGAAGGCTTTTCGTGCGACGGTGAGTTTAAGGCTGCCGTGGCGCGACGGGTACCCGATGCCGTCCTGCTCGACATCATGCTGCCCGATACCGATGGCTTGGCGATTATGCGTCGACTGCGTGCCGATCGCCTGACGGCGACGGTGCCCATCATGATGCTTACCGCCAAGGATACCGAGCTCGACAAGGTGATGGCGCTCGATGGCGGTGCCGACGATTACCTGACTAAGCCGTTTTCGCTCATGGAGCTCGCCAGCCGCTGCCGCGCACTGCTGCGTCGCGGCGGCATGGTCAAACAGGCAAGCGATGTGCTCAGCGTGGGCGACATTGTGCTCTCGCCCAGCCATCGTGAGGTGACTGTTGCCGGCGAGTCGCTTAAGCTCACCCTGCGCGAGTTCGACCTGCTCGAGTACCTCATGCGCAAGCCCGGCGTGGTCTTTACCCGCGAGTCGTTGCTGCAGAGCGTGTGGGGCTGGGACTTCGACGGCGGTTCGCGCACCGTTGACGTGCACGTGCAGACGCTTCGCCAAAAACTGGGCGAGCATGCCAGCGCCATCGAGACCGTGCGCGGCGTGGGCTACCGCTTGGCCGAGCCTTCTGCCGGTGATGGTGCCGAAGGTGACGACACCGCGGCCACCGCATCGGAGGAGTAACCCGTGGTCTTCGCCCCCCAGGGAAAACATACGCTGTCGCACCGCGTTTTTGTGACGATCTTTGTCTGCGCCATGGCGGTTATCGTGGCGTTTACGGTGCTGGGTGCGTTCTTTGTGCAAAACACCTTGGCGGATGCCACGAGTGCCAACCTGGCGCAAGAAACCGAGCTCATTGCTGCCGCCCTCGACGAGCAGCAGGAGCCCATCCCGTTCTTGCGTAGCCTCGATCGAGAGGACTTGCGCATCACGCTGATTAACAAGGATGGATCGGTTGCCTACGACAACGAGGCGTCGCCTTCCACACTGCCCAACCATGGCGATCGCCCCGAGGTCATCGAGGCCTTTGAGAGTGGTTCGGGTTCCGCGGAGCGCGCAAGCTCTACGCTCGACGAGATTATGCTGTATCGCGCCGTCGCCCTTGATAACGGCCAGGTTGTCCGCTTGGCGCAGGCCCAGCCTGGCGTTGCGGCGATTTTGCTGTCGATGGTGGCGCCGATGCTGCTTATCGCAGCAGCGGGTGCGGTACTCTCGTTTTTTATGGCGCGCCGCGAGTCCCGTGCCATCATCGCGCCGTTGCAAGAGGTGGATTTGGACCACCCACGCCGTAGCTATGAGCACGCCTATGCCGAGATGGTCCCCATGCTTGAGCGTATTGAGTCGCAGCGCCAGGAGCTCAAGCGCCAAATGGCGGTGCTGGCGGACAACGACCGTATGCGCCGCGAGTTCACGGCGAATATCACCCATGAGCTCAAGACGCCGCTTACGGCGATTTCGGGCTATGCCGAGCTCATCGCAAACGGCATGGTCGAGGGCGAGGGCGACCTGCGCAACTTTGGCGGTCGCATCTATCGTGAGGCGGGCCGCTTGGCAGCGCTTGTCAACGATATCCTTACGCTGTCTAACTTGGACGAGGCCGAACGTGCAACTGAAGGCGAGGCAGTGCCCATTGGGTCCACGGAGCCTATTGAGCTCTCGCGTGCGATCTACGCGGTTGAGCAGCGTCTTGAACAGGTTGCCCGTCAGGCGAATGTGACGATAAGTCATGAGACCAAGCCTGTGGTCATCGAAGGCGTGTCGCGCTTGGTCGACGAGCTCATCTATAATCTGGCAAGCAACGCCATCCGCTACAATCGGCCCGGTGGTACGGTTACGCTGCAGTGCGGCACCAACGACGAAGGCCATCCGTTCCTCGCTGTCGCCGACACGGGAATCGGTATCGCGCCTGAAGAACAGGGCAAGGTATTTGAGCGGTTCTATCGCGTGGACAAGAGTAGGTCCAAGGCACGCGGCGGAACCGGCCTGGGGCTTGCCATTGTCAAGCATGCGGCCCTGTATCATCACGCCACGCTCGATCTGTCGAGCGCGTTGGGCGTGGGAACCACCATTACGGTGACGTTTCCCATACAGCAGGACGAGCCATTCGCATAGCGATACAACACAGATATTGATGTAGACGCCGCATTTGACTTTCGGGTGCGGCGTTGTTGTGCAATTTTACGATTGCTTCCGACATTTTTACAGGAGAGCCTGTTTCTTATGTATAGAGTTTGGTCTCGGTAAAAAGATGCGATAACATACGGACAGTTTTGTCAATCCGAACTGGGGAAATGAAAGGCAAGCTGCATGACCCTTCTCGAACTGTTCCAGCTGCTGAAGAAGCACCTCAAGCTGGTCATCACCCTTCCGGTGGTCTGCGCGATCGCCATGGGCATCGTGTCCTTCGTTGCGATGGACAACACCTATACCGCGACGACGAGCATGTACATTCTCGCCAAGACCGACGATAGCGGTCAGATGAGCTACAACGATCTCTCGGCGAGCCAGATGCTTTCCAATGATATCGCCACGCTGCTGGACAGCGATAGCGTTAAGAGCGGCGCCGCCAAAGAACTGGGCCTCACCGATCTGGATGACTACAAGGTGTCTGTTTCCTCCGAGACCACCACGCGTGTCATTACGCTTTCGGTTACCGGCACCGATGCCAAGGAGACGGCTGAGGTCGCAAAGGCCATTGCCAGCTCAGTGAGTACGGTCGCTCAGAACGTCGGCGCTGCCCAGAGCATCAACGTTATCGACGAGGCCAAGACCCCCGAAGCCCCCAGCGGCCCCAAGCGCACGCTGTATATTGCCGTCGCGTTCCTCGCCGGTATCTTTATCGCAGTTGCCTATGTCGTTTTGGCAGACATGCTCAATACCCGCATCCGCGGTGCCGAAGAGGCAGAAGAGCTCCTGGGCATTCCCGTTGTTGGCCGAATTCCGGCTATGAAAGGTGGTAAATAGGCATGGCTAAGGCAAAGAACACCGATAAGCTCGTTGTGCAGAATGCCGCCAAGACCCTTCTGGCCAACATCCGCTTTGCGAGCGTGGACGACCCCATTCGCACCATCACCGTTACCTCCTCGATTCCCAACGAGGGCAAGTCTACGGTTTCCATTAACCTTGCTCAGGCAATCGCCACGAGCGGCAAGTCCGTGCTCCTGGTCGAGGCCGATATGCGCTGCAGGTCCCTTTCCGATATGCTCGGCGTTCGTTCGCGCGGCGGACTCTATGCGGTCCTTTCCGAGCAGATCTCCATTGACCAGGCAATTGTCGAGACGGGTCAGAAGAACTTCTACTTCCTCGATGCCGAGCCGCACATTCCCAATCCTGCCGACATCATCGTCTCCCATCGCTTTGCCAAGCTGGTAAAGGCACTGTCCGCCAAGTTCCAGTACGTTATCTTCGATGCTCCTCCGGTCGGCACCTTCATCGATGCTGCCGAGATTGCCAGCTTGACCGACGGCGCGCTGTTCGTGGTGCGCGAGGACTTTACCAAGCGCGAAGAGGCGCTCAACGCTATCGCCCAGCTTAAGAAGTCCGAGAAGGTCAAGCTCATCGGTACCGTCATGAATTACTGTGAGACCGAGACCAGCGAGTACTACTATTCTTACTACACCAAGGACGGTAAGAAGGTTAAGAAGGGCTCCGACGATCAGGGCACTTCCAAAAAGGGCATCTTCACCAACCGAGCAAACGTTTAGTTGATTAAGGCTGACCTATGCGTGACATTCATTGCCATATCTTGCCGGGTGTAGACGACGGCGCCGCCGATCTCGAAGAGAGCTTGGCGATGCTCGAGGCTGCCAAGCGGGCCGGTGTAACCAGAATCGTTTGCACTCCTCACTGCCGTGATCCCTATTTTGATTACGACAAGATGTGGGATGCCTTTGAGCTGCTGCGCGATAACGCTGACGGTTTTCCGCTCCAGATGGGCTTCGAGGTCAACCATCGAAAGCTCGTTGAGCTTGGTATCGATGCCGCGGAGCACTTGCATTTCGATGGGACCAACGAGTTTCTGCTCGAGCTTTCGACGCATGCCGATGCGTATGCGTTTAGAGAGTACGAGAACACGATTTACGATTTGCAGTGCCGTGGTTACCAGGTGATTATCGCTCATCCTGAGCGCTATCGTGCGGTTCAAAAGGATGTAAGCGTGGCGGAGCGCCTGGTCGATATGGGCTGCAAGCTGCAGGCTTCGGCGGACTTTATTGCCGGCGGTCGCTTTGGTCGCGAGAAAAAGCCGGCACAGCGCCTGTTCGATCAGAACCTGTACAGCTTCATCGCGAGCGATGCCCATAACGTGGGTCATTACGACTGCCTGGCGAAGGCTCGCGCGAAGTTTAGCGTGCGCGGAGCTCATTTTCGCTAATATCTGTCCCTAACGTTCGCATTGAATGAAAGGGCAGCCATGGATATCCAACTTAAGACGGGATGCTTTGATGACGCGGCGTTGGTGCGCCGCGTCGTTTTTATAGACGAGCAGGGCTACGAGAATGAGTTCGACGCTATCGACGAGGATCAGAGCTGCATTCATGTGACGCTCTATGTAGACGGCGAGCTTGCCGGTTGCTCGCGCGTGTTTCCCGAAGAGCTTGAGCGCGCGGCTGACGCAGAGGCCCCGGTGTTGCCGGCATGCGACATGGACGAAGGCGTTGCGGCGGGGGAGGCCTACATTATGGGGCGCGTCGCCGTGCTGCCGGCTATGCGTCGTCGCGGACTGGCGAGTGCGATCGTCGAGGCCAGTGCTTCGTGTGCACGCGATGCCGGCGCTAAGCTTATTAAGCTGCATGCGCAGGAATACGTGTTGCCGCTCTATGCAAAGGCGGGCTACACGCAAATCGCCCCGGTAGATTACGAAGACGAGGGCCAGCCCCATGTCTGGATGGCCAAGCGCGTAGATGGCAGATAGGGACGTTCCTTTTCTGCCGGCAGTTGGGGACGCTCCTTGGCAATTGGCGCATCGGAGCGCTTAGACATACAGTTTTTCGATTCCGTATGTATATATGCGCGCTAATGGGTTATAAAATCTAAGTCTGAACATAGCAGGTCTGCGATTCGGCTCGGGCGACCGGGCCGTTTTTGCGGACGGGGGTAGCGCGAAAGGACTGCACATGCGTCAATTTAAGACCGAGAGCAAAAAACTGCTCGACCTCATGATCAACTCCATCTACACCAATAAGGAAATCTTCCTGCGCGAGCTTATCTCTAACGCGAGCGACGCCGTCGACAAGCTCAACTTTAAGAGTCTGCAGGACCCGAGCGTCAAGATCGACCAGGGCGACCTGGCCATTCGCGTCTCCTTTGATAAAGACGCCCGCACCATTACCATCTCGGATAACGGCATTGGCATGACCGCCGAGGAGCTCGAGCGCAACCTAGGCACTATCGCTCATTCCGGCTCCGAGGAGTTTAAGACCGAGAACGCCGAGCAGCAGGGTTCGGATGTCGACATCATCGGCCAGTTTGGCGTGGGCTTCTACTCGGCTTTTATGGTCGCCAGCCATGTGAAGGTCGTCAGCCGCGCCTACGGCGAGGATGTCGCCCATGTGTGGGAATCCGACGGTCTTGAGGGCTACACCATCGAGGACGGCGAGCGCGCCGAGCACGGTACCGATGTCATCCTGACGCTGCGCGAGAACGAGAAGCTCGACGCCGACGGCGAGGCCGAGACCTACGATCGCTTCCTGACCGAGTGGGGCCTCAAGAGCCTGATTCAGCAGTACAGCAACTATGTGCGCTACCCGATTCAGATGATGGTGTCCAAGAGCCGCCAGAAACCCAAGCCCGAGGACGCCGGCGACGATTACAAGCCCGAGTACGAGGACTACCAGGAGCTTGAGACCGTCAACTCCATGACGCCGATCTGGAAAAAGCGCAGCTCCGATGTCGAGCAGAAGGACTACGACGAGTTCTACAAGTCCACGTTCCACGACTTTGACGATCCGGCGCGCACCATCAGCTTCCACGCCGAGGGTACGCTCGAGTACGACGCACTGCTGTTTGTGCCAGGTCGCGCGCCGTTCGATCTGTACAGCAAAGATTACGAGAAGGGCCTGTCGCTCTACAGCTCCAACGTCCTGATTATGGAGAAGTGCGACGACCTGCTGCCCGACTACTACAACTTTGTCCGCGGCGTCGTGGATTCCGCCGACGTGTCGCTCAACATCTCGCGCGAGACGCTGCAGCAGAACCGTCAGCTCAAGGCCATCGCCAAGCGTGTGGAAAAGAAGATTACCGCCGACCTTGAGGATATGCGCGACAACGACCGCGAGGCCTACGAGAAGTTCTTTGAGAACTTTGGCCGCGGCCTTAAGTACGGCATCTACTCGAGCTATGGCATGAAGGCCGATGAGCTTGCCGACCTGCTGCTGTTCTGGTCTGCCAAGGAACAGAAGATGATTACCCTGGCCGAGTATGCCAAGGGCATGCCCGAGGATCAGAAGGCCATCTACTACGCCGCCGGCGATTCGCGTGAGCGCTTGGCCAAGATGCCCGTGGTAAAGGGCGTGCTCGACCGCGGCTATGACGTGCTGCTGCTGACGCAGGATGTGGATGAGTTCACGTTCCAGGCTATGCGTGAGTACGTTGCCGCCGATATGCCCAAGATCTACGAGGACGATGCTGCCCGCGAGGCTGCCGAAAAGGCCGTGGCCGACGGTGCCGAGCCCGAGGTCGAGGATCGTCATCTGGAGCTCAAGAACGTTGCGACTGGCGATCTTGATCTGGCGACCGAGGACGAGAAGAAGGAGGCCGAGGACGCCACCAAGGAGAACGAGGATCTCTTTAGCGCAATGAAGGAGGCGCTCGGTGACAAGGTCGAGAAAGTTGCCGTCTCCGCGCGCCTGACCGATGCCCCCGCTTGCATCACCACCGAGGGCCCACTTTCGCTCGAGATGGAGAAGGTGCTCCAGAAAGGACCCGAGGGCGCGCCCGACGGCATGCCCAAGAGCCAACGCGTGCTCGAGCTCAACGCCAAGCACCCGGTCTTTGCCAAGCTTGTCGCTGCCCAGAAGGCAGGCGACGCCGACAAGATCAAGCAGTGCTCCGGTCTGCTCTATGACCAGGCTCTGCTGGTCGAGGGCATTTTGCCCGAGGACCCCGTTGCCTTCGCGGCGGCTGTTTGCAACTTGATGTAGTTAGGTAGTTACGCGGTTCTACGAACCGCGTAACGGCTCGACGCTGCCCTCAGTTCCGCCGTTCTAACGAACGGCGGACCGGTCGACGCTGCGCGGG
>WGSN01000031.1:0-11519 GCA_014871645.1 Collinsella sp. | reverse complement strand
TGTCCATCCTCGCAGTATCCGGTTCTCAAGGTGCACGCTTTGCGGCTCATCCGGTCCGACCGGGCCGCGCGGCAAGGAGATATATTGCCAGACCGCGAAGCTCTGTGGGACGTCAATTCCACTCTTCACAAGTCCTACACAACATATTGCTTTCTATAGGTAATAGAAAGACTGGTGCGGATCTTCCGCACGTATCAGATGATGACCCTTTGGTTCAGGAATATATAGAGATCGGTCACCTGTAAGTGTTTATCTACCCGCGCTTTTAGCAATGTAAACCGCGCTTCAGATAAAAAGAGGGAGCGCCGCGCACAACGCGACACTCCCCTAGCGATTCAAGAGAATCTATTAGGCCTCGAGAGCCTTCTTGGCGATGGTAGCCAGCTCGTTGAAGGACTCGATGTCCTCGTAAGCCATTTGAGCCAGGACCTTGCGGTCGAGCTCGATGCCGGCAACCTTCAGGCCGTGCATGAACTGAGAGTAAGAGATGTCGTTCAGGCGAGCAGCAGCGTTGATACGAGTGATCCAAAGAGAACGGATCTCGCGCTTCTTGTTGCGGCGATCACGATACTGATACTGCAGGGAGTGCTGGACCTGCTCTTTAGCATGCTTGTAAGTACGCGAAGCGGCACCGTAGTAACCCTTCGCACGGTGCATAACGGTACGGCGCTTCTTCTTGGCGGCAACAGCGCGCTTAATACGTGCCATGTTCTATCAACTCCTAGACGGTAAAACGAAAAACGGGAACGCGAACTTAGGCGAGACGCGACTTGATGACCTTGCGGTCGGCAGCGGCGATCTCGGTCTCCTGACGGAAGCCACGCTTACGCTTGGTGGACTTCTTGCTCAGGATGTGGCTCTTGAAAGCCTTGGCGCGCATAAGCTTGCCGGTACCAGTCTTGCGGAAACGCTTCTTGGTGCCGCTGTGGGACTTCATCTTAGGCATGAAATACTCCTTAATCGGTTACAGAACACTAGTTACTTGGTATCGCTTGCCGCTTTATCCTCATCGAAGGCGCCCTTAATCGGGGCGAGCAGCATAAGCATGTTACGGCCTTCCATCTTAGGCTTGGACTCGACCGTAGCGTAAGGCTTGAGATCCTCGGCGAGACGCTCGAGAACGTTAAGGCCCTGCTCCGGGTGAGCCATCTCGCGGCCGCGGAACATGATGGTGATCTTAACGCGTGCGCCCTTCTTGAGGAAACGCAGAACGTGGCCCTTCTTGGTCTCGTAGTCGCCAACGTCGATCTTGGGTCGGAACTTCATTTCCTTGACCTCGACCTTGGACTGGTTCTTACGAGCAGCCTTGGCCTTCATGGCCTGCTGGTACTTGAACTTACCGTAGTCCATGACCTTGCAGACCGGCGGCTCCGCGTTGGGAGCGATCTCGACCAGGTCGAGACCCTGATCGTCGGCGACGCGCTGGGCATCGCGGATGGCGAACAGGCCGAGCTGAGAGCCATCGACGCCAATCAAACGGCACGAAGATGCAGTAATCTCGTCGTTGATGCGGGTGTCATCAGACTTAGCTATTTTCCCTACCTCCATTCATAAAAAAATAACCCGGCGCTTCTCAGCAACCAGGTCATACACATAGACTTCCTCGATTTGAGGAAGGGAATCTAAGTTGTATGACCAGTCAGCTGCTCATTGGCGCCAAAAGGTGGGAGCCCTCGGGTTCCTCTTTAGGGCATTGTGGGAACAATGCCTTGCGAATAATAACACGTACAGCGCATTATCACATTACGTACACGAAAAAGGGGGCCACAACCCCCTCAAAGCGCAGGTGCATGTATGGTGCCCGAGGCGAGACTCGAAGGGCCTTCGCTTCGCGAAGCCCCGGGCTTCGGGCGCATGGCGCCCTCACCACGCTCCGCTACAAACAGGCCACAGGCCTGTTTACTTAACGCTCCGCGCGCTCACGCGAGTTCGGCACGAAAAAGGGGGCCTTGACCCCCTTGAACGCCCACTTGCATGTATGGTGCCCGAGGCGAGACTCGAACTCGCACGTTGTTGCCAACGGTGGATTTTGAGTCCACTGCGTCTGCCAATTCCGCCACTCGGGCACGTAATGCGTGAGTTAGTTTATCACAGCTTTCTGTTGATTAGTCCGAAAATGGTACTTCGAGCATTTCGATAAGCTCAACCTTGCGCAACATCTCCCGCTTACGACATCCACGTCCGTCAACCGAGGCCTCGCCCATCTGGTTGTCATAGGGGTCCTCGCGCATGCCATCGAAAGCAGGCACAAACTCAGCCTGGAATCGATCGTTGGCCACCATACGCCACGGATCGAGATTGCCAAAGTAGTGACGACGGCGCCACTCCTCCCCCATCCTGCGTGCCGAGGAACCAAACGATACGTCGGCGTTAAGCCAACCGGTCTGGGGTGTGTAGAACTCGGCCCAGTCGTGCGGTCCCACCGAATCGGGCGCAACATATAGGCCGCTCTGCCAACGAGCAGGCACCCCCGCGATGCGGCACATGGTGATAAAAGTGAGCGCCATAACGCCGCAATCGCCGCGGAGCGAATGCGCACAGTCGTCGGCAATAGATCCCAAAAGCAGGTACGGTGGCTGATAGCGATAGTCGATATGCTGTGTCAGGTAATCATAGATAGCACGAGCGCGATCGAGCGGATCCTCGAGTCCGTCAACAACACCGGCCGTCAGCTGCTGCAGATACGGCGTGAATGCAATGTGCGGACGGTCCTCGGAAATATCCTCGGGCAGAGGCGCGTCCATACGCGGATGAACCGGAAGTGTGCCACCGTAGACATCACAATAAGCAGCATCGATGTGATAACGATAAGTCACCGAGAATGAGCGCTCACTCGAAGAAGACCACGAGGCGGTACGCGCCGAAGCGTTCGCGGGAGCAACAGCACCCTCCGGCGTCATGTCGAGAATCTCGACCCGAGACTGCTGACGGCAGGCAGCCGCGACGGGAAGCCAAGCGCAAACGGTCTCCCCCTCCAGAGCGCCGGGGACAGACACGGACGCTTTAAGCGTAATGACGCGAGCCAATCCGTTTTGTGACTCCATCTCCTTGAGCATCTCGTCGCGCAGTGCTATTCCGTCCGTAGAATCGGGACGCATGCCGGGGACCTCTTTGGGATATACGCGAAGCGAATCGAGGAAGTTGTCGAGAACGAACAGCTCGCCATCGATAAAGCGCCAGTCAATACGCTTACGGTCAATCAGATCGTCAAACTGCTCCTCGGTAAACTCAGGCCACTCCTCGCGAATCATCGCAATAGCTCGATCGCGCGACACCGAAAAATGAAGCGGCGTCTCAAGCATGCGATACCGCTCGGCACGAACGCAGGCAGCAAGCGAGGGATCGGGATTCTGCCCCAAAAGACAATCACAAGCCGCAACAGCCTGCGTCAAATATCCGGCATCCTTGAGTCGAAGAATCTCGGGCGGCAGTCCAATATCGAGATAACGAAAGTCATCACAGCAAACATCAACAGAGCAACCAACAGGACCCTCGTCAATAACCTTCCCATCCGAAGGCAGCACATCAATAACAGCCATACCAAAACTCCAAGTCATTAGAACTCTTGAAGCCCATTGTAGCGAGATAAAAAAGAAAGCCCCAATAAGGGAGCCATCAACATCGCCGAACGGTAGTCAATAAATAAATTCAGCCCAGTAACCCTGTAGCGAGTTAACAAAGGAGGCCCCGTTCACCCGGAGCTTTTCCCATTGCGCGACTTCTGGCAAAGCCAGGTGAGCGCAAGGGAAAAGCGTAGGGTGAACGGGGCCTCCGACGGGAAAGTTAAACCGCTACTTACGCCTTGTTGACGGAGCCAAACTCCTCCATGAGATCCTTGGTGCGGGCAACGATGTTGTCGCGACCAGGCTTGAGGAGCTTGCGGGGGTCAAAGCCCTTGCCCTGCTGATCCTTGCCAGCCTCGATGTACTCGCGAACGCCCTTGGCGAAGACGAGCTGCAGGTCGGTGTTGACGTTGATCTTGGAGATACCCAGGGAGATGGCCTTCTTGATCTGATCCTCGGGGATGCCGGTGCCACCGTGCAGAACGAGGGGCAGGTCGCCGGTCTGAGCCTTGATCTCGCCCAGACGCTCGAAGGAAAGGCCAGCCCAGTCGGCGGGATACACGCCGTGGATGTTGCCGATACCGCAGGCGAGGAAGTCGACGCCCAGGTCAGCGATCTGCTTGCACTCAGCGGGGTCAGCGAGCTCGCCGTTGGAGGTCACGCCGTCCTCGGTGCCGCCGATGCCGCCGACCTCGGCCTCGATGGACATGCCCTTGGAGTGGGCGAGCTCAACGAGCTCCTTGGTGCGGTCGAGGTTAAGCTGGAAGGTCTCCTCGTGAGAGCCGTCATACATGATGGACGTGAAGCCGGCCTCGATGCACTTGAAGCAGTCCTCGTAAGAACCGTGATCGAGGTGAAGGGCGACGGGGACGGTAACGCCCGTTGCCTCGACGGCAGCCTTGACCATGTCGGCGCAGACCTTGAAACCGCCCATCCACTTAGCGGCACCAGCGGTGCACTGAAGGATCAGCGGAGACTTGGCCTCCTCGGCGGCCTGGAGAATAGCCAGGGTCCACTCGAGGTTGTTGGTGTTGAAGGCACCGAGAGCGTACTTGCCGGCCTCGGCCTTCTTGAGCATGTCTGCTGCGTTGACGAGCATAAAAGAAACCTCCTGTAAGGTTGCTCCGATAACGCCTGAGATTTTACCACGACATACCCGAGCATAAACGTTCGTTTGTTCACGAATACCATCCGATTGGACAAATTTTGACCGTTTGCCCCACAGAATCGACCCACTGGGGAAAATAGCTTGACGATTGAGCGGTCTTCGTGGTTCGAAAGACGGCTTCGAGCCTACATCTGCATAAACGGATTCTGCATAAGTTCGCGCGCCATCGTGGTCGAATCGCCATGGCCCGTCAAGCAAACGGTATCGGGCGGAAGCGTCTTGGCAAGTTTGGAGAGCGAGCGCATAATCGCCGCCTCGTCACCGCCGGAAAGATCGGTACGACCGTGGCTGCCCGGGAAAAGCGTGTCGCCCACAAAGGCGATGTTCCCCTGCTCGGTCGCGGCGAACAGGACGATGCCGCCCGGCGTATGTCCCGGCGTCTCGATCACCTGCAGGCAGATATCGCCCAATTCAATCGTATCGCCCTCGGCAAGCAGCCGCGTCGGCTCACCCGGATCGGGCGTCTCGATACCCCACATGGTGCGCTGCTCCTCGATATTTGCGCGAGGTACCGTCACGTCCTTAGCGCACAACTCATATAGCGCGCCGTCGCCAACGACAGCTCGAACCCCGGCAACCCCGCCAACATGGTCGGCATGACCGTGCGTGCAGACAGAGCCGAGTACGCGAACCTCGGGATGCGCGGTGCGGATATGCTCCACAAGACGCTCGCCCTCCCACGCCGGATCGACGATTAAGCACTCGTCATTCGAAATCACGGCGTAACTGTTGGTCTGAATGGGGCCGTTGACGAGCGCCTCAATCGAAGCCGAACCTCGGGGTGTCAGGTCCAAAGTCATATCGCCCATGCGCATACCCTCCTTCTAAAATACGTTCGAGGCACCAAACGATGCCTCGAACGTAACCAATATCTATGATGCTGAGAGGCTCTCGCACCTACACACGACGCTTGAGCTGAGCTCCGCCTTCGCCGGGCATAAGACGGCGAGCGTCGTAGACCGAATCGACACTGCTGATGGAAGCCAGCAGCGGATCCAGACCGCTCGCGTCCGAGATCTCGACCATAAAGCGCAGGGTTGCAATACCCTCGCGGTTGGTCGACGTGGCGGCAGAAAGGATATTGCCGCCCGCATCGCCAATGGCAATGGTGACATCCTTGAGCAGGCCCATGCGGTCCAGGCACTCGACCACGATCTCGACCTGGAAGAGGGTGTCGGCAGCGCCGTCCCACTCCACATCGATCATGCGCTCGGGATGTTCCATAAGACCCTTGACGTTGGGGCAGTTGGCGCGATGCACCGAAACGCCACGACCGCGCGTGATGAAGCCGACGATGTCGTCACCCGTCACGGGGTTGCAGCAATGAGCCAGACGGACCAGCAGGCCGCTGTTGCTCTCGCCCTTGACGATAATGCCGTTACTGGCGCTCTTGCCGCGCTTTTGCGGCTTGCGGTTGGAGCCGCGAGCGGGCTGCTTCACGACCTCGGCGATAGCCTCGGCCTTGGTGAGCTGTTCCTCGGGCTTGGGGTCCAAGATTTGCTCGACCTTGTTACCCACAGCGCGCGGGGCAACCTTGCCGGCGCCGACGGCGGCAAACAAGTCCTCGAGCTGCTTGTAGTTAAACTGCTCCGCCACGGCGTTGAGCGCGCGCGTCGAACGCGGCGTAGAAATGCCATAGCCACGCTTACGCAGGTCCTTGGCCAGTATATCGCGACCGGCGGCAGCGTCGTCGTCCTTGGTCGCGGCGGCAAAATAGCGGCGGATCTTTGACTTGGCGGAAGGCGTCTTAACGATCTTGAGCCAATCGCGCGACGGCTTGGAACTCTTGTTAGTCAGGATCTCGACACGGTCACCCGTCTTAATCTCGTGCGTGAGCGGAGCCACCGCACCGTTGATTTTGGCGCCGACGCAGTGGTTTCCCACCTCGGTGTGAACGGCATAGGCAAAGTCGAGCGGCGTGGAGCCGGCACGAAGCGCCATGACCTCGCCTTTGGGCGTGAAGACAAAGATCTCCTGATCGAACAGATCGACCTTCAGCGAGTGCAGGTATTCCTTGGCATCGGTGATCTCGTCGGAAGCCGCCCAATCGAGCGAATGCTTGAGCCAGTTGATCTGGTCGTCCAAACGTTGAGCGTCATTGGTCTTGGAAGCAGACGATCCGCCCGACTTCTTATATAGCCAGTGGGCGGCAATGCCGTACTCGGCCTGCTCATGCATCTCGTAGGTTCGAATCTGAATCTCGAGCGGACGAGCCGTAGGGCCGATGACCGTCGTGTGGAGCGACTGGTAGTTATTGACCTTGGGCATGGCAATATAGTCTTTAAAGCGACCGGGCATGGGGTGCCACAGCGTATGCACCGCACCGAGCGTGGAGTAGCAATCGCGCACCGAATGGGTAATTACGCGCAGCGCCACCAGGTCGTAGATCTCGGAGAACTCCTTGCCCTTGCGCTTCATCTTTTGGTAGATGGACCAATAGTGCTTGGAGCGGCCGTTGATCTGGAAGTCCTCCAGACCAATGCGGTTGAGCTCATCGGTAAGCGTCTTGATGGTCTCGGCAAGGTAGCGCTCGCGGACCTCGCGCGACTCAGCCACCATGCGCGCGATGCGCTGGTAGGCATCGGGCTCCAAGTAGAAGAAGGACAGGTCCTCGAGCTCCCACTTAATAGAGCTCATGCCCAGACGGTCGGCCAGGGGCGCATACACGTCCATGGTCTCGCGAGCCTTAAACAGGCGACGGTCCTCGCGAAGGGCCGCCAGCGTACGCATGTTATGCAGGCGGTCGGCAAGTTTGACGATGATAACGCGGATGTCCTTGGACATGGCGAGGAACATCTTGCGAAGCGTAAGCGCCTGCTTCTCGTCCATGCTATCGACTTCGATGTTGGTGAGCTTGGTCACGCCATCGACGAGCTCGGCCACCGTATCGCCAAACAGGCCGGAAACATCGGCGAGCGAGGTCTCGGTATCCTCGACGGTATCGTGTAGCAGCGCGGCGCACACCACATCGCAGTCCATCTTGAGATCGGCCAAAATGATGGCCACCTCGACGGGATGGTTAATGTACATCTCACCCGAGCGGCGCTTTTGGTTGCAGTGCTTCTCGGCAGCAAAGCAGTAGGCCTGCTCCACCTTAGAAAAGTCGTCCTCATTCATATATTTGAGGCACAGGCGCTCCAGCTTGTCGTAGCTGTCCGCCATAATCTCGGGCGGCAGCTCATCGGCATGCTTATAGTGCTCCATCTCCGAAAACGGCTGGAGGGTGGAATCATGGGCGGTACGGGCTGCGGCATCCATCGAGGTCCCCTTCCCCTAGGCCCGCGGTACGATCGGGCGGTTAACTTTGGCTAGCATATCAGAAGCGCACGAATCGAGCGCCCAACTCCGGAAAGCCGAGAACTCCATGCGCGAGCGCAAGCCCTCCAAATAGCGAATTGACCTGCTCAATTGCACGCGGCCGGGGTTTTCGGCCATCGCGATGCGACGGGTGTCGTCAAACCCCGAAACGCGACAAAAACCAAGCTCTTCGAAGATTCCCAAGCCGCTTTCCACCGAGCGCTCGTCGACCGGCGTGCGAGCATCGATGGCAAGGCACATCTGCGCGATGTCGATATCGCTCGCGCTAAAGAAATCGTCCCCGGTCTTGCCGCGGTTGGAGCGCCACATGGTCTGCAGCGCGCGATAGAGCGTGACGAGCTCGTCGCGCTCGGGCGCATAGCAGTCGAGTAGGCGCTCGTTAATACGGGCGTCACGCGACGAATAGAGTAGATGGATCACGGCGGGTTGGCCATCGCGACCGGCGCGGCCGCTCATCTGGTTAAACTCAATGCCGCCAAACGGCATGTGATAGAGCACGACATGGCGAATATCGGGAAGGTTGACGCCCTCGCCAAAGGCGGATGTCGAGACGATGCAGCTGAGGCTGCCGTCTCGAAACGCCTCCTCTACGCGATGGCGGTCGGCGCGCGTAAGGCCAGCGTTATAGAACGCGATACGGGTCGCACAGTCGGGAACGCGTTTGCGTAGTGTCTTGGCGAGCGCCACGGACTGGTCGCGCGAATTGACGTAAATGACGGTCTTCTCCCCCGTCGCCACGATCGACACCAAACGGTTCTCGCGACTTGCAAGATCACGGTCGTCCTCGAGCTGCAGGTTCTCGCGCACCGTCTCGTCGACCACCGTGTGAGTGATCGGAAGCATGCGGGCAAGCTCGGCCACGACCGGAGCCGTCGCGGTGGCCGTCGCGGCCATAACGACCGGGTCGCCCAGGGCTTTGAGGATATCGGGCATGTCGAGATAGGCGCTGCGGTCGCCGCCCTTGGCAAGGCCAGCGTGGTGCGCCTCATCGATAACGACAAAACCGATGCGCCCCGAACGCGCAAAGCGGTCGCGGTGAATGGACAGGAACTCGGGCGTCGTGAGCACGATGCCGGTACGGCCCGAAGCCAAGCCGGCAAACACGTCATCGCGCGCCGCCTCCACGGTCTCGCCGGTCAGCACGCCAACGCCAATGCCAAGCGATGCCATCGTCGACGAGAGGTGATAGGCCTGGTCGGCAACAAGCGCACGCAGCGGATAGACAAAGATGCTCGCACGTCCGCGAAGCACCGCCTCACGCGCGGCATGTACATGGAAGATGAGCGACTTGCCGCGCCCCGTTCCCATAACGGCCAGAACACTTTGGTGATCGGCCAGGGCATCGAGCGCCTCGACCTGCGCGCGGTGCGGCTGGTTCGAGCCGATAAAGCTATGGATAAGCGAGCGCGTGAGCTCGGTATAGGAAAGCTGGGCGAGCGTCTCGCGCTTGCGCGACTCCAGGCGCAGGCCAGAATCCGCCGGCTGCACGCCACGACGAAGCTCGCATGCCGGATCGTCGACGCCGGGCAGCGTGGTATCGCGGACCAGAACATCCTTGATCATGAGCTTGGGCTTCACACGCCCCTGCCAATGCTCGGCAACGGCCTCAAACACCAAGTCGACAGCGCTATCGCAGTTGATGAGCTTATCGATTTGCGGCACGCGGAACATAATGGCCGGCACGCTCGCGGCGCCATCGGTCGCCACAAAGCGCATGTGCTCGCCGGTCTTACCCACCACGGCGCGATCGCACATCGTCACGCCCTCGGCAGCCAGCAGCGGCACCTTATTACCCTGGCCAAACGGCTCAAGGCGGGAAATCTGCTCTATAGTCTCGATATTCAGCTCGGAAAGGTCGACCGTGGCGGCAACCTCGTCGATGTCTTCAAAGTCCTCAGCGGGAATCTCCGATAGCACGGCGGAAAGGCGACGACGGAATTCATCGAGCTTGGATGCCTCGATGGTCACACCCACCGCACCGGCATGTCCGCCGCGACGAATCAGCAGGTCGGAACAGCGCTCGACGGCGTCAAACAGGTTAACTTTGCCCACCGAGCGACCAGAGCCGCGCGCGATACCGTCCTCGATCGAGAACAGCAGCGCCGGCACGTGATAGCGGTTGGTCAGACGGCTTGCCACGATGCCCTTGACGCCCTCGTGCCAGCCTTCGCCGCCCACAACGATCGCGCGCCCGCCGTCATAGGTCTCCTCGACCTTTGCCATGGCATCGCGCGTGAGCTCCGCCTCGATCTCACGGCGCTGGCGGTTGATTTCCTCGAGCTCAGCCGCCAGCGCGCTTGCTTCGATGGGATTGCGGGCAAGCAGCAGGTCGAGCGCCAGCTTGGGATCGGCCATGCGGCCGGCAGCGTTTAAGCGGGGAATGAGCGAGAATGACAGGCCATCCGCCGTAATGCTCGAAAGGTCCGCCTTGGCAAGCGCGGCAAGCGCGATATAGCCGGGGCGAGCGGTTACGCGCATCTGCTGGATGCCCTCGGCAACCAGCGCGCGGTTCTCGGGCGTGAGCGGCATCATGTCGGACACGGTGCCCAGCGCCGCGACCTCGATTAGCGAACGCCAATACGACGGCTTGCCCAGGCGCTCACCCAGGACTTGCACCAGCTTGAGCGCCACACCAGCACCGGCAAGCTCGCGCGAGGGGCCCTCGTCCTCGAGCTTGGGGTCGGTCAGGGGCACACCCTGCGGCACCTGGTCGGAGGGCTCGTGATGGTCCGTGACCACCAAATCGATCCCCAGGTCCTCCAAATAGGAAACCTCTTCCTTGGCGGCAATGCCGTTATCGACGGTCACGATCAGCTGGGGGCGAGCGAGCTCGTTAACGCGGTCGAGTGCCGCGCGCGAAAGACCGTAGCCCTCATCAAAGCGATGCGGAATGAACGGCGTGACATCGGCGCCAAACGTGCGCAGCGCCTCGGTCAACAGGCAGGTCGACGTAATACCGTCAACGTCAAAATCGCCAAAGACTGCAATGTGCTCGTGGTTGCGAATAGCACGCTCGACGCGGTCGGCAACGACCGACATGCCCGGGATAATGAGTGGATCGGCCCAGTCGCGATCGAGCGAAGGCGTCAAAAACAATTGGCCCTCTTTGATGGAGCCAATGCCGTGCGCGACCATAATGCGCGCCACCAGCCCGGGAATGCCCAGACCAGCCGAAAGCTCCTTTTCGAGCTCGGAGTTTTGCTGAGCGACCGCCCAGCGATGCGTCGTCTTAAGCGATGACATAGGCGCCCACCCCCGATAGGGGCAGGTCGCCGCGATACCTCTCACGGTTCATAGCGATGAGTCCTCTGTGTATGCCCGCTTCGGCAGGCAGATCTGTTGAACGGATTTATTATACCGTGCGGCGCGGACGCAAATCGCCGCAGCACGCCGCGGTTTCGGTAAACGATGCCGGTCCTTGATTCTCATTTTCATTGCAACAGCCTCAGGACTCAGCGCAACGCGTTGCG
>WGSN01000030.1:0-12198 GCA_014871645.1 Collinsella sp. | reverse complement strand
GAGCACAACCTTGCCAAGGTTGGGGTCGCGGGTTCGAGCCCCGTTGTCCGCTCCAAACGCAACAGCCCGGCTACTACGGTAGCCGGGCTTTTTTGTATCCATCGCATGGGCTCGAACCCGAGAGGGAGCGAGCGTTAAGCAAACGCGGAGCGTTTGTAGCGAGCTGGCGAGGTCGCCGGCAGGCGGCCGAAGCCGGTGCGGATCCGCGAAGCGGATACGCGGACGCCCCGTTGTCCGCTCCAACTATCTTACGCGGTTCTAACGAACCGCGTTTTTTGTTGACGCTGCGCGAGCCCCGGGCACCCCATCTTGCCCCTCAATCGTCGGTCGCGTACATAAAGTACGCTTCCCTCCTCTTTCGCGGCAACCTGGGGCACCCGGAGCCCGCTCGCTGTCGTGGCCGGGAAAGTGGGTCTTCCGTTCTTTTCACTAATCGGTCGATTCGTCCCAGGAGGCTTGAACCCGAGAGGGGGCGATCGTTTTGGGGCGTGGCTGTGGCGTTGTTTGTCGCGAATGTCCGCTTTGGGCGTATCATCGTGGGCATCTCGCATAACCTCGTTGCAAGGGAGATACGCCCCATGGCTACAGAAAAGTCTTCTTCGCGCTCATGGATGTCCGATGCCGCGATCTATCAGATCTACCCGCGCTCGTTTAAGGATTCGACTGGTTCGGGTCTGGGCGATATCGCGGGCATTACCCAGCAGATGGACTATCTTGAGCGACTGGGTATCGAGGCCATCTGGCTGAGCCCGTTTTATCCATCGCCTCTTGTCGATGGCGGCTATGATGTGGCGGACTACTGCGATGTCGACCCGCGTCTCGGCTCGCTTGACGACTTCGATGACATGATCGCTGCGGCTCACGCGCGCGGCATCAAGGTCATCGTCGACATCGTGCCCAACCATTCATCCAACCAGCACCCCTGGTTCAAAGCCGCTCTTGCCGCCGGCCCCGGATCGCCCGAGCGCGCCCGTTATATCTTCCGCGATGGTCGCGGCGAGCATGGCGAGCTGCCTCCCACCAATTGGAATGCCAACTTTGGTGGCCCCGCATGGACGCGTGTTGCGGACGGTCAGTGGTATCTGCACATGTTTACGCCCGAGCAACCGGACTTTGACTGGTCATGCCCCGAGGTTCATGCGCTCTTTTGCGACGTCCTGGCGTTTTGGAGCGATCGAGGCGTCGACGGCTTTCGCATTGATGTGGCGCAGGGTCTCGCCAAGGATCTCGACCGCGATGACCTCGACCGGTGGCATCTCGCCGAGGGCGATGACATGGTTGACGACGGCACCCATCCGCTGTGGGACCGCAATGAGGTCCACGAGATCTATCGCGAGTGGCGCCGCGTGTTCGACCGCTATAATCCGCCGCGCAGTGCCGTTGCCGAGGCGTGGGTGCTGCCCGAGCGCCAGTATCTCTATGCGCGTCCCAGCGAGCTTGGCCAGACATTCAACTTTGAGTTTGCCAAGGCCACTTGGACCTATGATGACATGCACACTGCAATCGAGAAGGGCTTGAAGGCAGCCGTCGAATCCGATTCCGCCTCGACCTGGGTACTCTCCAACCACGACGTGCCGCGCGTGGCGACACGCTATGCCCTGCCGCAAATCAAGGCGACGCGCTACCACCAGATTACGCTCGACTGGCTCTTACGCGACGGGTTGTCTTATGACGAGGACCGTGAACTCGGCGAGCGCCGCGCGCGGGCGGCCCTTTTGCTTGAACTGGCGCTTCCGGGCTCGGCATACGTGTATCAGGGTGAGGAGCTCGGCCTTTTTGAGGTGGCTGACATCCCGTGGGCTGCACTCGAAGATCCTACTGCGACCAATACGCGCGGACCGAAGCGTGAGAAGGGGCGCGACGGCTGCCGTGTGCCCCTGCCGTGGGTGGCGGCGGACGATCCCGCGCAGGGCGGATCGTTTGGGTTTTCGCCGGCGGACGCCGATGCGGCGCCCCATCTGCCGCAACCTGCATGGTTTTCCGATTACGCTGCCGATAGGGAAGAAGCGGACCCGACATCGATGCTTGCGCTCTATCGTGACGCCCTCTGGCTTCGGCGCAAGCTGCGCGGTTGCGCCAACGATTTTGCGTGGCTCGATCTTGACGGGCGCACCGGTCTTGCGGATGGTGCCGAGGGCGCCGAGGGCGGCGTCATCGCCTATCGCCGCGACAACGGCTGGGCGTGTGTGACGAACTTCGGCGCAGCAGCCGTGGAGCTGCCGGCGGGCAGGGTCCTGCTCACCTCATCACCGCTTGCAGACGGCAGGCTCGCGCAGGACAGCTCTGCCTGGATCATGCTCGGTGAGATGTAGGGGTCTCTTGCGGCGAGATTGCGTTTGCCCGCGCCTTCCGTGGTGGCTGATGTCTTCGCGAGGTTCGCGAGGGCGTTGCAAAACTTTTTAAAAAAGTTCTTGCATAGGATGCGGGCATCACGTAAGATTAATCCTCGTAAGCGGACATGGCTCAGTTGGTAGAGCACAACCTTGCCAAGGTTGGGGTCGCGGGTTCGAGCCCCGTTGTCCGCTCCATTTGGGCGTTTAGCTCAGGGGGAGAGCGCTTCCCTGACACGGAAGAGGTCAGAAGTTCAAATCTTCTAACGCCCACCAAATGTTCGCAGCTCAGAGGCTATGTCCTCTGGGCTGTTTTGTTTTGCTACCAAGCACGCCGTCAAATATGCCACCAAATATTGATCCAAGGTCCCCGTAGAGGTGCCGGCAGATTGCATACGTCCTGGCCGACCGTGACCGCAACATGTTGGTCAAGCATAATCTTTTGGATTCTTTTGGCGTGAGCGGCTTGGTTTTGGTAGGATTTGTCAGCGGCTTGACTAAGGGGGTTTTATAACTGCCATGCAGGTAGCCGTGTTGGTAACGTTTTACCGACTTCCCAAGAACCCCTCATTTTTAATGCGTCTGCAAAATGACTAATTGCTTTGACCTGCTGAAACACTATATGTTGTGTTTGACCTAAAAAAAGAATACAGGATATAGATGCCTCTTTGTCGTATGATAGATGGCGGACAGAGAACGAGAACCTTATTCGCCCCATTTGGATAGATCTTTGAGCCCCTTGATTGGCTGCGAGGATTGTCCGCATGAGGGACTATGGTTATCGAGAACACAGATTGCGCGACGGCGCCGCAAGACAGGGGCACGCCCTGCCGGGCATCGTTTGGCTCTGAAGCGCAATGAGACTACGACGCGAAAGAGGCAAGAGGATGAAGATCATCAAGCGCAGCGGCACCGAGGTTGTCTTTGACATCGATAAGATCGTCAATGCCATCCGTGCCGCAAACTTGGAGGTCGAGGAGAGCTCTCGTCTTACCGACCGCCAGGTGGTTTACGCGGCACAAAACGTCGCCGAGGCATGCGAGAACGCGGGCCACACTGTTTCGGTCGAGGAGATTCAGGATTTGGTCGAGGACGAGATCATGCGTCTCGACTGCTACGAGGTTGCCCGCCACTACATCATCTATCGCTATGTTCAGAGCCTGAAGCGCCAGAAGAACACGACCGATGACAAGATCCTGTCGCTGATCGAGTGCAACAACGAAGAGGTTAAGCAGGAGAACTCCAACAAGAACCCGACCGTCAATTCCGTTCAGCGTGACTACATGGCCGGCGAGATCTCCAAGGACCTGACCCAGCGTGTGCTGCTGCCCCAGGAGATTGTGGATGCTCACAATGAGGGTCTGATTCACTTCCATGATTCGGACTACTTTGCCCAGCACATGCATAACTGCGACCTGGTGAACCTGGAGGATATGCTCCAGAACGGTACTGTTATTTCGGGCACGCTGATCGAGAAGCCGCACAGCTTCTCGACTGCCTGCAACATCGCGACGCAGATCATCGCTCAGGTTGCTTCCTCCCAGTACGGTGGCCAGTCGATTTCGCTGACCCATCTTGCCCCGTTCGTCGAGGTGAGCCGTCAAAAGATTCGCGGCGAGGTCGCCCGCGAGCTCGAGGAGCTTGGCGTTTCCGCATCTCCCGAAAAGGTCCGCGAGGTTGTTGAGGACCGCCTGCGTGACGAGATCCGTCGCGGCGTTCAGACGATTCAGTATCAGGTCGTGACCCTTATGACCACGAATGGCCAGGCGCCGTTCGTGACGGTCTTTATGTATCTCAATGAGGCCCGTACGCCCCAGGAGAAGCACGACCTTGCCATGATTGTGGAGGAGACGCTTCGTCAGCGCTATGAGGGCGTTAAGAACGAAGCCGGCGTGTGGATTACCCCGGCGTTCCCCAAGCTCATCTACGTGCTCGAGGACGATAACGTTCACGAGAATTCCCCGTACTTCTACCTGACCCAGCTGGCTGCTAAGTGCACCGCCAAGCGCATGGTGCCCGACTACATCTCCGAGAAGAAGATGCGCGAGCTCAAGCTGTCGAAGGGCGAGACCGCGGGCAACGGCGACTGCTATACCTGCATGGGTTGCCGCAGCTTCCTGACGCCCGACCGCTCCGGTAACGGATTTAACAACGTGGCCAACGCGCTGAACTATGACCCGAACAAGCCCAAGTACTACGGTCGCTTTAACCAGGGCGTTGTGACCATCAACCTGCCCGATGTCGCGCTGAGCTCGCATCAGGACATGGATAAGTTCTGGAAGATCTTCGATGAGCGCCTTGAGCTGTGCCACCGTGCCCTGCTGTGCCGTCATGAGCGCCTGATGGGTACGCTTTCTGACGCCGCACCGATTCTGTGGCAGTACGGCGCCCTCGCTCGTCTGAAGAAGGGCGAGACAATCGATAAGCTGCTCGTGGGCGGATACTCCACCATCAGCCTGGGCTATGCCGGCCTGTATGAGTGCGTCAAGTACATGACGGGCCACAGCCACACCGAGAAGGAGGGCACGCCGTTTGCCATGGCCGTCATGCAGCGCATGAACGACAAGTGCGCCGAGTGGAAGGCCGAAAGCGATATTGACTTCTCGCTGTACGGTACCCCGCTTGAGTCGACGACCTACAAGTTCGCCAAGTGCCTGCAGCGTCGTTTTGGCATCATCCCGGGCGTGACGGACAAGGGCTACATCACCAACAGCTACCACGTCCACGTGTCCGAGGAGATCGACGCATTCGACAAGCTCAAGTTCGAGGGTATGTTCCAGCAGCTTTCGCCGGGCGGTGCCATCTCCTACGTCGAGGTTCCCAACATGCAGGACAACCTCAAGGCTGTCATTCGCGTGATGCAGTACATCTACGACAACATCATGTACGCCGAGCTCAACACCAAGAGCGACTACTGCCAGGTGTGCGGCTACGACGGTGAGATCAAGATTGTCGAGGATGACGGCAAGCTGGTGTGGGAGTGCCCCAACTGCGGCAACCGCGATCAGGAGAAGATGAATGTCGCCCGTCGTACGTGCGGCTACATCGGTACTCAATTCTGGAACCAGGGCCGAACCGAGGAGATCCGCGACCGCGTGCTGCATCTCTAATAACCATCCCAGGCCGCCCCGTAGCGAGGCCCCGGACCTTTACTCGCTATTTCGGACAGTCCTGGCTCACGACGGAGGCGCCACTGGCGCCTCCTGTTCGTGCGGAACTCATATCGAGCAAAGGTCCGGGGCCTCGCTACGGGGCGGCCAAGTTGACGTAGCTGAGATGCGGCATGCGGTCTGCTCACTCCTCGAAGTTCTTAGCGGAGATAATTCGAGCTGCAGCTGCGATTTACTTGCGATGGCGGTTGAGCCGCAACCCAGTTTTTATTAGATCTCGAACCCTATACTCGATGTTCGCTTCGTTCATTGAGTTACCCTTTGCATGAGGCCGGGACATATCGTCCCGCCCGCAGTTTCGCAGGCCGAAGGCCGAGAATGTTTGAGGACGGGATGATATGTCCCGGCCTCCCGGGAGAGTTACCTATGAACTACGCGAACATTAAGTATTTCGACATTGCTGATGGGGAAGGCGTTCGTACTTCTCTGTTTGTGAGCGGGTGCCGTCGTGGGTGCAAGAACTGCTTTAACTCTGTCGCGTGGGACTTTGCTGCGGGTGAGCCGTTCGACCGTGCCGTCGAGGACAAGATTATCGAGAGTCTCGACCATCCCTTTATTGATGGCCTGACGATTCTGGGCGGCGAGCCTATGGAGCCCGAGAATCAGGTGGGGCTTGTTGACTTTATCGAACGCGTGCGTGCGGCCTATCCCGCGGGGTCGGGCAAGACCATTTGGTGCTTTACCGGCGACGTGCTCGAGGAGCTTATGCCGGGTGGCCGTCATCATACCGAGGTGACGGACCGTATCCTGGCCTGCCTCGACATGTTGGTGGACGGCCCGTTCGTTCAGGATCTGTACGATATCTCGTTGCGCTTTAGGGGCTCGAGCAATCAACGCGTGATTGACATGAACGCCACGCGTGCCCGTGCCGAGCGTGAGAACGTTGCGCTTTGCGACGCCGTGGAGCTTTGGCGGGACGATCCGGTCTATTCGACCCATACTATGTAGCTTGTGGCCGATGCCGGAGGGCGTGGTACCATAGCGCGAACGCAAAATCGGAAAAGTGAGGCCCAGATGGTCGATCAGGAAAAAGTCGAGGCCGCCATTAAGCTGTTGCTTGAGGGCATAGGCGAGGACCCAACTCGTGAGGGCCTGCTGGAGACCCCGGCGCGCGTTGCCCGTATGTATGGCGAGATCGCCGGCGGTATGGACCAGAGTGCCGAGGAGCACCTGTCCAAAACCTTTGCCGTCGCTTCGAACGATTTGGTTATCGAGCGCGACATCACGTTTTACTCGCTGTGCGAGCATCATCTGCTGCCGTTTTACGGCAAGGCTGCCATTGGCTATATCCCCAACGGCCGTGTCGCAGGGCTTTCTAAGCTTGCCCGCACGGTAGAGGTCTACGCCCGTCGTCTGCAGCTGCAGGAGCAGTTGTGCGCACAAGTTGCCGATGCCCTCATGGAGTATCTCGCTCCCCAGGGAGCGATTGTGCTCATGGAAGCTGAGCATATGTGCATGACCATGCGCGGCGTGCAAAAGCCTGGCACCAAGACCGTGACGCTCGCTCGCCGCGGCGTCTTTGAGACCGATCCCGCGCTCGAGGAGCGGTTCTTTAGGATGCTGGGCCGTTAGCATGAGGGTCGTCAACGACTTTACATCGAAGACCGATGAGGGGACGTCGCGTCGCGGCTTTATGGCTTCGGGTCTGACTCCCTTTGGTGCCATGCCTCGCATTGATTACATTTGTGCCAACGGGCTGTTCCGGCGGCACCTGGGCAACATTGCACAGTTGGAATCGGGGCGCATCTTCTGCCGCCACGGTATTGACCATCTTCTCGATGTCGCTCGCATTATGTGGATCAAGAATCTCGAGGAACAGCTCGAATTTGACCGTGAGGTCATCTACGCCACGGCACTTCTTCACGATATCGGCAAAGATGAACAGTATGAATCGGGTATATCCCATGATGTTGCAAGCGAACGCGTCGCTGATGCGATTCTCGGCGGCATGCCCGATGATGTGGCGTTTGAGCCGGCCGATGCCGCAGCCATTAAGACGGCCATTCTGGGCCATCGAAAGCTGCGTGTGAACAGCCAACCGCTTGAGCGTCTGCTCTATGCAGCCGACAAAGCGTCGCGCGCCTGCTTTGCATGCCCCGCGCGCAATGCTTGCAACTGGAGCGAGGATAAAAAGAACCTGTCGATTCGCGTGTAGTTAGTTTGCGCGGTCGGGGTTCTAAACGAAGGAGACGATCGCGATGAGCAACAAGAAACTGCCCGAGAATGCAACCAAGACTGAAGGCGCCGAGCTCGCCCGCCGTGGAAGGGGCGAAATATCCACCGCAACGGCGGTACCCCACGTGAGCTATGACGATCTGCGCCATGCCGACCGCATCACCGTTGAAGGTCTTGAGGTTTTTGCTAACCACGGCGTATATCCCGAAGAGAACGCGCTGGGCCAGAAGTTCATCGTGTCCCTGGTGCTCTATGCCGACCTGCGTGCAGCGGGGGAGCACGATAACCTGGACGCCTCGATTGACTACGGCTCGGTATGCCACGATGTCGATGGCTATCTGCGCGAGCATACGTTTAAGCTCATCGAGGCTGCAGCCGAGGGTGTGGCCCAGATGCTGCTGCGTCGTTACCCCCTGCTGCTTGGCGTGCACGTTAAGCTCGATAAGCCTTGGGCGCCCGTCGGTCTTCCCCTGGCAAGCTGCGGTGTCGAGATCGAGCGCGTGCGCTAGTCGACGCTAGAGCTTGTTGAGGGGCGGCTGCTTGAGCCGCTGCGACAGAGCTCTATTGTTGGGACAGTACGTGTCGAGCAGGGCGTGAAACCGCTGATTGTGGCTTGGCTCGAGCAGGTGGACGAGCTCGTGGGCGACAACCATGTCGAGACACTCGATGGGATAGGCGGCAAGTTCGCGTGCGATGCGAACGGCACCGGATTTGGGCGTGCATGAGCCCCAACGCGTTTTCATGCTACGTACGGAAACGCGGGAAACGGCGACACCCATTGCGATTTCGTACGCGCGCGCCATATCGCGCAGCGCCGTGGTGACCTCGGATGCATAGAGCTGGTCGATGCGGGTCTGGAGCTCATCGGACGTCAGGCCGTCGAGGGTTGCGCGCCGCTTGGCCTGTGGGCGTTCGTTCGATTTGTCGGCACCCATAAAACTTGCGAAGGTGGCCTGCTTGGGCCGCGGTGCGGGTGATGCAAAGTTGCGATCGAGCGCATCTTGTACCGTGATGGGCTTGCCCCAAAGTGCAATGATGGACGAGGGGCTGAGCGGCTCTCGTGCCGTCGCCTGACGTTGCTCGCGCTGGGCAAGTCGACTGATAATCCAGGCGCTGTTGCGCTTCACAAACGCTTCGATACGCTCGCGGCTGGCGTCGAGCGGTGCACTGGCGTGGACCTCACCGCTCGATGTGACGCGTAGGTTGAAGTTCTTGACGCGCTTTTTGGTAACGACGACGGGGATGGATGTGCCATCCGGTCGGGATACGGTAATCGTAAATTGCTGCGTCAAAAGCGGTCCTTCAGATTGGGGACGGGCCGCATGTCGACCGTTCGGCATGCGGCCCGCTCAGGGGATGTGAAATTAATAACGCTCGAAGAAGGCAAGGGCATTATCGCTGCAGAGCTTCTGCATCACGGTCTTGCCAAAGTGCTTGGAGAGCATGTTCTGGAACTCGGGCATCTTGCTGGCATCGGAGAGGAAGGCGGGCACCGTGGCACCGTCCCAGTCGCCGCCGAGCGCGATGACATCCTCGCCGCCCAGGTCGAGCCAGTGCTCGATATGTGCCGCTAGCTGGTCGAAGGTGACGTCTGCGGCGGTCTTGTCGGTTGCGTCGTTGGAAAGGAACTCGCTGCAGTAGTTGAGGCCGACGATACCGCCCATGTCGCGAATGGTGCGGAACTGGTCGTCGGTAAGGTTGCGTTTGACGCCGCAAACCGCACGGGAGTTGGAGTGGCTGGCGACGAAGGGACGCGTGGCGTGGGCGACAACCTCGTCAAAGCACTCATCGTTGAGGTGGGAGACGTCGAGTACCATGCCGGCGTGCTCCATCTGCGTAAGTGCCTCGATGCCGGCGCCGGTGAGGCCGGCGTGGGTGTCGTGGCCGCTCGCGAGCGGCCCCTGCGCATTCCAGCTGAGTGACGACATAAGCACGCCCAAG
Source organism: Collinsella sp. (assembly GCA_014871645.1). Classification (GTDB taxonomy): domain Bacteria; phylum Actinomycetota; class Coriobacteriia; order Coriobacteriales; family Coriobacteriaceae; genus Collinsella. Next base: position 2,582 of record WGSN01000030.1, on the reverse strand, counting down.
CTCTTGAGCACTTCGATCAGCGCGGGGTCCTCGGCAAAGAACGTGGCGTTTTCGATGGTGTGGATGCAAGCGACCTTGCCGTCCTTGAGCGCGGGGCGAATGTCTGCGGCGCTGCGCACGTTGACCATACGGTCGTGGTTGAGCATTGCCTGGCCGCTCATATGCGCCATGATCTGCGCCTGGAAGCGCGCGGCGTGGGCGGTGGGAATCTCGTCGGGGACAAACGTGGCGAAGCACTGTGCCCACGGCGTGTTGCCGATCTTTGCGAGCGAGATGGCACAGGCGTTACCCTCGATGAGGTCGAAATCTTGCGGATGCGTTTCGTCGCCGGGGAAATAGCCGTCGGTGCCGGCGGTAAAGCGCAGGTCGAGATCGAGCGTGGCCCAGCCGATGCGGTCGGCGGTGTCGCAGTGTAGGTCAAATACGGGATATGCCATGGTTCCTCCGGTTGCAGCGTTTCTTTGCAAACTGTCATTGAATTGTATGACTAGGGTATAGTTAGCGCCATATGTTCACGGCGGCCCGCGTTGTGCGCCGCCCTTATCACGGAGGTTACCATGTCCAACCAGGGCAAGAAGGTCAAGACCCATTATCGCGGCACGCTCGACGACGGCACGCAGTTCGATAGCTCCTACGATCGCGGCGAGCCGCTGGAGTTCACCTGCGGCGCCGGTCAGATGATCAAGGGCTTCGACGCCGCTGTTGTCGATATGCAGGTGGGCGAGAAGAAGACCGTGCACATTCCTGCTGCCGATGCCTATGGCGAGCACAATCCCGAGATGGTTCTGACCTTCCCGGCCGAGCAGGTTCCCAACATCGAGCAGATCGAGAAGGGCATGAAGCTCTTCCTGTCCACGCCGAGCGGCATGCCTGTCCCCGCCGTCGTCATTGACGTGACGCCCGAGGCCGTGACGCTCGACGCCAACCACGAGCTGGCCGGCAAGGACCTCAACTTTGATATCGAGCTCGTCGAGGTCGAGGGTTAGAGCATGCCTGAGCGCTTGGTTTCGACGACATGCTTGGGAAATCTCAACGATCCGTCCTATGAACTCCTGCTTCGCCGGAAGCTGGGCGGCGTCTTTGAAGTTGACGAGCTGCTGCTCGATTGGGACCAGGCTGATGTATACGCGTTTGTGGGCGTGACGGAGCTGGGGCGCACGGTCGATGTTCGGCTGGATACTGCCGACGGCGGTCGTTTTGTCGACGGCGACGTGCTCGCCGTCGACCGTTCGGGCGTGGTGCCCGTGGCGGTTGTTGTGCGCCTGCGCAGCGCCGAGGTTTATTTGGTCGAAGTTGACCGCTTGGACCCGATTGCGCTCGCGCATGCGTGCTGGGAGATCGGCAATATGCATGCGCCGCTTTTTCGAGGCGATTCGGACGAGCATACCGTGCGCATGTATACGCCGGTGCAGCCTGTTTTGGGCCGCATGCTCCGGGGCGTCGAGGGCGTTCGGCTCTCGACGGTTACCCGTGAACTCGATTCGGACCGGCGCTTTGCGTCGAGTGCGGCGGATGCCGTTGTGAGTATGGCTCCAGACTTTACGATCGTAAAGAAGGCGCGCGGCTAAGCACGCATATGCGCAAGACGGGCTTTGAGGGGCGACCAATCAAGGTCCGTCTTGCTGTTGATAGGAGGCTTTGGGGGAACATATGGGTCTTGAGGGAATCAAGCTGATTGCCTGCGATTTGGACGGCACGTTGCTGCATCCGGGGGAGCGCGAGCCGCGTTCCGAGGCCTTTGAGCTTATCGATGAGCTGCATCGTCGCGGTATCGTGTTTATGCCGGCGAGCGGTCGTCAATATGCGAGCTTGCGCTATCTGTTTACCCCGGTGGCCGATGAGCTCGCCTATGTATGCGAGAACGGAGCCCTGGTGATGAGCGAGGGGCGTGCCGTTGTCAAGCGCTCCATGGAGCGTAGCCTTGCTATGGATATCGCGAATGCCGTGGTTGCGTATCCCCATGCCGACGTGACCCTTTCGTGTGAGGGACACCTCTACACCATGAGCGGCAACGATGCGTTCGTCGACCATTTGCGCTATGAGGTCCACTGCGATGTGGCGGTGGTCGACCGTCCCGAGGACATCGACGAGGACGTCATTAAGATTGCCTTCCAGACGCCCGAGGTGGATCAGCCGGCGGCCCTGGAGTATTTTGAGCGCCTCTTTAGCGACCGTGTCGACGTGATGACGTCGGGAACCGAGTGGACGGACTTTATCGGCTTTGGTTCGGGCAAGGGTTCCGCGCTTGCCGATTACGGTCGTGCCCTGGGAATTTCGCCCGACGAGATGATGGCGTTTGGCGATAACGAAAACGACCGCGACATGCTCAACGTAGTGGGCCATCCTTATCTAATGGAGAGCTGCAATCCCTCTATGTGTGGCATCAATGACCGCGTCCGCTACGTGCGCACGGTCGAAGAAGAACTGCGCCGCCTGCTCGCCGAGTAGATATATGTGGCATGCCTAGGAATCTCTTTTTGCTGCAGAGTGCAGAAAGGTGGATTTTAAGGCATGTCCCGAACATCTAGGTAGTGTCGAGAAAGTTGGTGTAGAGCCCCATCCGAAGCGAGTCGGCCCGGCGT
>WGSN01000003.1:0-142221 GCA_014871645.1 Collinsella sp. | reverse complement strand
TGGAGGACGGCACCGCCTACACCTACCTGGTGGACGCCCACTGGTCGCTGGAGCTGAAGAGGACCTACACCTTCGTGAACCTCGCCGACCCGGAGCTCGCCATCGAGTGGCCGATCCCTCTCGACCAGGCCACCGTCTCCGAGGCGGACCTCAACCACCCGATGCTCAAGGACGTCGTCCCGATGGCGCCCAAGAGGACGCTCGTCACCGGCTGCAACGGCCAGCTGGGCCATGCTGTGCGCAGGCTGGCGGAGGAGCGCGGCGTCGCCAAGGACTTCGACTTCTGCGACATCGACACCTTCGACATGTCAGACCCGGACGCCTACACACAGTACGACTGGTCGCTCTACGGCACCGTGATCAACTGCGGCGCCTACACCGCCGTGGACAGGGCGGAGACCGCCGAGGGCCGCGCGACCGCCTGGAAGGCCAACGCGACCGGCCCCGCCCTTCTCGCCCGCACCTGCGCCGGGCACGGCATCACGCTCGTCCACGTGTCCTCCGACTACGTCTTCGACGGCACCGCCGAGGTGCACGACGAGGAGGAGCCCCTCAGCCCGCTCTCCGTCTACGGCCAGACCAAGGCCGCCGGCGACATCGCCGTGGCCGGGTGCCCGCGCCACTACATCATGCGCTCCAGCTGGGTCATCGGCGAGGGCCGCAACTTCGTCAAGACCATGAGGGCGCTCTCCGACCGCGTCGCCGACCCGGAGGACAAGCTGGAGCAGGTCACCGTCGTGGACGACCAGCTGGGCCGCCTGACCTTCACGCGCGACATGGCCGCGGCCATCTTCCACGTGCTGGACGCGAAGGCCCCCTACGGCACCTACGACTGCACCGGCTCCGGCGCCGTGAGGAGCTGGGCGGACATCGCCCGAGCCGTCTTCGAGGCCGCCAACGGCAACGGCGACAGGGTCGTGCCGGTCAGCACCGCCGACTACTACGCGAGTGCCGCGGGCCCCATCGCACCGCGCCCGGTCCACTCCGCGCTCGACCTGTCCAAACTCGAGTCGATCGGGTTCCACATGCCCGACTGGGAGGAAGAGCTGGGGGAGTACCTCAAGACGCTCTAGCCGCTATTAACTTTTCGAGAGTAAAAGCCGCCGTTCTTTAACGGCGGCTTTTCTTGTTGGTGGCTATTTGCGCAGTGGTGCCAATAGTACTTTGCGGAAGATCTACCTCTCGCTTGGCTTGGAAGTAGGGTGGCAGGGCTGGTCGTCGTAGGCGTACTTGCTGTACACGTTGACCTCCCACTGCTTTTTTTCGACCTTTGCCACGGAATCGAGGATGAATCCGGTTGCAAGGCTCAGGCCGCACAGGAACATAAACGACGCGGCGAGCATGGCGGTGGGGAAGCGCGGAACGAGGCCGGTCTGGAAATACTCGACAACGATGGGCATGCCCAAGGCGAGGCCGATCACCGCAAACAGAAGCGCGACGAGGCTGAAGAACTTCAGCGGGCGGTAGTCCTTGAACAGCGTGCCGATCATCGCAACGACTTTAATGCCGTCGCTCACGGTATTGAGCTTGGACTCGGAGCCTTCCGGACGGTCGCGGTACTCGATGGGCACATCTTTGATGCGCCAGCGGTGGTCGACGGCGTGGATTGAGAGCTCGGTTTCGATCTGGAAGCCCTCGGAAAGCACGGGGAAGGTTTTGACGAACGGACGGCTCATGGCGCGGTAGCCGGTCATGACATCATCGAAGCTGTAGCCATAGATCCACTTGATCATGGCGCGGACCAGATTGTTGCCAAAGCCGTGGAAGGCACGCTTGTTTTCCTCGGCGTAGGTGCCGTTGGAAAGGCGGTCGCCTACGGTCATATCGGCCGTGCCGTTAAGGATGGGCTCGCAGAGGGCCTTGGCCGCCTCGGCGGGGTAGGTGTCGTCTCCGTCGACCATCAGGTAGCAATCGGCGTCGATATCGCGAAACATCTGGCGGCACACGTTGCCCTTTCCCTGACGGGGCTCAAAGCGGACTGTGGCGCCGTGCTCGGTGGCAATGCGTGAGGTATCGTCCGACGAGTTGTTGTCATAGACATAGACCGTCGCCTGCGGAAGCTCGCGGTGAAAGTCGTCGATGACTTTGCCGATCGTGAGCGCTTCGTTGTAGCAGGGGATGATGACGGCGATGGATTCAGAATTCACTTAATGCTCCTTATACATTCAATCCTAGAAAGTATAGCCGTTTGGGCCTGGCATCCTAAGATGTGGGTTAGTTCTCCAGTTTTGTTGCGCGAATCGTTTGCATGGCCGTCGGGTCTATACTGTTCGTTTGTCAACGATTACGAGTAAAGGAGTTGCATCCGTGTCGGATCAGACAAAGCAACAAGAAACTCGCAGTCTGCCTGCGACGTTTGCTAAGAACGAATTTGAGAAGGACGCGTTTATCCTTCGTCAGCTGGTTACCAAGGATTTTAAGATCAAGTATCGCCGTAGCGTTCTGGGCGTCGCATGGTCGGTGCTCAACCCGCTGCTGATGATGATCGTCATGGCCATCGTGTTCTCGACGATTTTTGGCCAGGGCCGCAATGGCTCAATGACGCCCGAGATGTACCCGCTGTACTTGATCGTGGGTAACATCACCTTTGCCGTCATGTCTGAGTCTACTAACCAGGCCCTGACGTCGATCGTGGGCGCTGCCCCTCTGCTCAAGAAGGTTAAGGTGCACCGCTGGGTTTTCCCGGTGCAGAAGGTGCTCTTCTCGCTGGTCAACTTTGCCTTCTCGCTGGTCGCCGTCGCCATCGTCATGCTGTGGTTCCGCGTTATGCCTTCTTGGCACCTGATTCTGTTGCCGGTTTGCCTGCTGCTGCTTATGTGCTTCTGCATGGGCCTGGGCATGATGCTCTCCGCCCTCACGGTCTTCTTCCGCGATGTCATGCATCTGTGGAGCGTCGTCATTACGGCATGGACTTACATCACGCCTATTTTCTGGACGACCGACTTCGTTGCGCAAATGCCGCATCTCGTGCGCATTCTGGTCTATGCGAACCCCATGTATAACTACCTGCAGTTTATGCGCGATATCTTCCTGTTCCAGACTACGCCCTCGCTTATGACGTTTGGTATGTGCGTCGCTTGGGCGGTTCTTGCGCTTGTTATTGGCTACACCGTGTTCCATAAATCCGAGCGCAAGTTCATCCTCTACATCTAAGGAGTGCTGTGATGACTGAATCTGTTGTTGATTACAGCGAGCAGCCTCTGGCTGTCGAGGTCGACGACGTCACCATGATCTTTAACATGGCGTCCGAGTCGCTGACCAACCTCAAGGAGTACTTCATCAAGCTTGCCAAGCACGAGCTGTTCTTTGAGGAGTTTAGAGCGCTTAAGCACATCTCGTTCGATATTCATCGCGGCGAGGTTGTGGGTCTGGTTGGCACCAATGGTTCCGGTAAGTCTACGATGCTCAAGATTATCGCCGGTGTGCTTGAGCCTAGCGAGGGCAGCGTTAAGGTGCACGGTAATATTGCGCCGCTGATTGAGCTTGGTGCCGGTTTTGACCCCGAGCTGACCGCCCGCGAGAACATCTATCTGAACGGCGCCCTGCTCGGCTATACCAAGGAGTTCATCGACGCCAACTTTGACGGCATTATTGAGTTCGCTGAGCTTCAGAACTTTGTCGATATGCCGCTTAAGAACTTCTCCTCGGGCATGGTGGCGCGTATCGCCTTTGCAATCGCGACGATTACCGAGCCCGATATTCTGATCGTTGACGAGACACTGTCCGTCGGTGATGTGTTCTTCCAGCAGAAGTGTGAGGCTCGCATTCAGCACTTTATCCAGAGCGGTGACGTGACGGTTCTGTTCGTTTCGCACTCCATGGAGCAGGTTGAGCGCATCTGCCAGCGTGCCGTTTGGATTGAGAAGGGTGACCTTCGCATGGACGGACCGGTCGATGAGGTCTGCAAGGCGTATCGCGAGCAGTTCAACTAGGTTATAATTACTTGCGCCCGACAGGCTTGCGCTTGCTTGGGCGTGTGGTTATTTGCTCCATTAGCTCAGTTGGATAGAGCAGGGGACTTCTAATCCCAAGGTCGACGGTTCGAATCCGCCATGGAGCACCATCGTTTATTAAGCCCGGACCGCTAGGTGGTCTGGGCTTTTTTCATCTTGTGTGCTGCTGAAGCCGAGCGCGAGCAAGCCGCTGCTGTTTGTTGGGGTTGGCATTTTACTTTTCCAGATGCTCCCTCAGCAGCTCCAGTGCGTGGGCGTAGCCCATCAGGCCTTCGCCCGTAATGGTGGCGAAGCAGGCCAGGCGTGCATAGCTTACCTGACGGAAGTCCTCGCGGGTCTCGACGGCGCTGATGTGGACCTCGACGGCAGGGATGGCGACGGCCTTGAGGGCGTCGAGGATCGCGACGCTCGTATGCGTATAGGCGGCCGGGTTTATGACGATGCCGTCGACCTTGCCGTAGGCCTCCTGGATCTTGTCGACGATGCTGCCCTCGTGGTTAGACTGGAAGACCTCGACCTCGTCGAAGCCCTGCGCGGCACCTGCCTCCTGGCAGATCTGGACCAGGCGGTCGTAGTTGTCACTGCCATAGATGCCCGGCTCGCGAATGCCGAGCATGTTGAGGTTGGGGCCGTTGATGACGAGTGCTTTCATGGTTGCTTCCTTTGCGGTTGGAAAACCACCACAAAGGTGCCTGTCCCCTTTGTGGTGGTTTTGGTTAGAGAGCGGATGGGAGGGTGTCGAGGAGGGCTTGGGCGGTGTTGGCGGCGCAATCGCGTGAGTCGATGATGTAGTCGGCCCAGGCGCGGTAGCGTGGCATGCGCTGCTTGGCCAGCTTATCGATCCCGTCGCGCGCGGTGATGGGGCGGCCCTTGTGGGCGAGCTCGTCGAGCTTGCGGTTGAGCATCACAATCTGGCTGTTCTGGTGCAGCAGCGGGTAGTTCTCGTCGCGTGTGACCACGCCGCCGCCGGTGGAGAGCACCAGGCCGCTGCGCTTGGAGATGTCGGCCAGCGCAGCCGTCTCCTGTTCGCGGAAGGCCGCCTCGCCGCGCTCGACGATAAAGTCGGCACAGGGCATGCCCAGACGCTCCTCGAGCGCGCGATCCAAGTCGATGTGCTCGCGACCCGTGAGCTGGGCGATCTGCTCGCCCACGCGGGTCTTGCCCGAGCCCGGCATGCCAATCAGCGCGATGTTCTGCTCGCGGCGGGACAGACGCTCCGTTACGTCCAAGATACGCTTGCGCGGGGTAGCTTGGCCGGTGTAACGCTCTACAGCCTGTGCCGCCTGGGCAACAAGCATGAGCAGGCCGCCGATGCAGGGGATGCCGCGGCGCTCGGCCTCGAGCATCAGACCCGTGCGGGCGGGGTTGTAGACAATGTCGATGACGCCCTCGAGCGCATCGAGGCCTTCGAGCGTGCAGGGAGCGTCGGGGCAGTGGGGGAACATACCGGCGGGCGTGCAGTTGACGAGCAGCGTTGCATCGGACTGCTGAGCGATGTTGCTGTAATTGACCTCGCTCGTGCGACCCACGGGTACGACGATGGCGCCCAGATCTCCGAGCACCATACTGGCCGTAGTACCCGCGCCACCGGTGGCACCGAGCACGAGGGCCTTCTTGCCGGCAACCTCTACGCCCAACTCCTCAACTAGGCACTGAAAACCGAAATAGTCAGTGTTGTCACCGCGCAGGCGGCCGTCGGGCAGGCGTGTGATGGTGTTAACGTTGCCCATGCGCTCGGCCAGCGGGCTCAGCTCGTCCAGGTACTCCATGACGGCGCGCTTGTAGGGGATGGTCACGTTGGTGCCCTCCCACTCGTCGCCCCTCATAAAGGCCGCGAGGTCCTCGGGCTCGCGCTCAAAACGCACGTACTCAAGCCCCGCCAGCTCCTTGTAGATGGTCGGGGTGTAGCTGTGGCCCAGCACGCGGCCCAGCACGCCATAGGGACGGGTTGCGGCGGTATCGGTCATCTAGAGCACCTCCGTGTAGCTGCCAAAGTAGGTAAAGCTCTCGCACACGTCGTCGATGGAATCGAGCAGGTCGTCGAGTGCCTTGCTGCCAAAGGGGCAGTCCAGGTCAAAGTAGAACATAAACTCAAAGTCGTGCCCGGAGATGGGACGGCTCTCGAGTTTGATGAGGTTGATGTTGAGCGCGTAGAAGCGCTCGAGCACGCGGTAGAGGGCGCCCGGCTCGTTGGCCGTGGTGATCATGAGCGAGGTGCGGTTGGCGCCGGGGTAGACGCGCGGCTCGCGGCTGATGACGACAAAGCGCGTGTAGTTGTTGTCCGAGTCCTGGATGTTGGATTCCAACACCTCCATACCATACAGCGCGGCACAGCTGCGCGAGGCGATAGCGGCGACATCGGTACGCTCGGAGCTGGCGACCATCTCGGCCGACATGGCCGTGTTAGGGTACTTGGTGGCGTGCAGGTCGTGGGACTCGATAAAGCTAGCGCACTGCGCGATGGCCTGACCGTGGCTGTAGACCTCGCGTATGTCCGCGAGCTTGGTGCCGGGCTTGACGAGCAAGTTGTGGTCGATCTTGAGGCGAAGCGAGCGCACGATGTGGAAGTCGAACTGGGCGAGCAGGTCGTAGACGGCGTTGACCGAGCCGGCGGTGGAGTTCTCGATGGGCAGCACGCCAAACTCGCAGAACCCGTCGCGTACGGCGCGCATGACGCCCTCGAAGGTCTCGAAGAACGCAATATCCGGCACGTCGAAGAGCTTGCACGCGGCTATCTGACTATAGGCACCTTCCACGCCCTGGCAGGCAACGGTGGCCGTTTGAGGGAAGGGCGTGTCGGAGGCTGCAGCCGTGGCGTGTGCCTTTTGCGAGACGGTGATGCCCTTGAGCTCGTTGATGTAGCGCTGCTGCTCGGCCTTGCTCATGCTCATGAGGAGGCGGAACAGGGTGATGGTCTGCGCCTCGTAGCGCTCGGGCGCGCGGCTGGCGAGATTGTTGAGCTTGGAGCGCTCACGGGCGGGGTCGAAGACGGCCTTGCCCATCTCGATTTTTGACTTGGCGACCTCGGTGGCAATGTCCATACGCTCGACAAAGCTGTTGAGGAGCGTGGTGTCGATGCCATCGATGGCCTGGCGGATATCAGCAAGGTCCATAGGGACCCCTTTCACGTGTCGGTGATTTTTCTGGGACGGGGATTAAAAAATCATTAGGTACACAATGATTTTTTAATCCCCGTCCCAGAAAAATCACTGGGTGGGCGTGGGGGGCCGGAGTTGGCCCCCGGAGATTTTTAGAGCTGGGCTGCGTCCTCGAGGAGGGCGTCCCAAATCGCGAGGGCAGCGGCTGCTTCGGCAACGGGGACGGCGCGCGGGACGATGCAGGGGTCGTGACGGCCGTGGACCGAGAGCTCGGCATTTTCCATGGCGTCCATGTCCACGGTCTGCTGCTCGCGGCCAATCGAGGGCGTCGGCTTTACGGCCATGCGCCACATGACGGGCGCGCCGGTGGAGATGCCGCCCAGGATGCCGCCGGCGTTGTTGGACTCGACCTCGATTTCGCCGGTCTCGGCGTCGATTCGATATGGGTCATTGTTCTCGCTGCCGCGCATGGCGGCCACGGCAAAGCCCATGCCAAACTCCACGCCCTTTACGGCGGGTATGCCAAATGCTATTTGCGCGATGCGGTTCTCGATGCCGTCGAACATGGGGTCGCCGATGCCCGTGGGAAGCCCGTAAATGCCGCACTCCACGATGCCGCCGATGCTGTCGAGTTCGTCGCGCGCGGCTAGGATCTCCTCGCGCATGCGGCCGGCTGCGGCGGCGTCAATGCACGGCAGATCGTTCGTAAGGATCGCCTTGCGGTCGGCCTCGCGATAGACCATATCGTCCATCGGCAGGTCGGAGATGCCGCCGATCTGCGCGACGTGCGCCATGACCTGAATGCCGCGGGCCTCGAGTGCCTGCAGCGCAATGCCGCCGGCGATGCATAAGGGTGCCGTTAGGCGGCCGGAGAAATGCCCGCCACCAGCGACATCGTGCATGTTGTGATACTTCACGCGCGCAGGGAAGTCCGCATGTCCAGGACGGGGCTTGCGGCGCAGCTCGGAGTAATCCTTGGAGCGCGTGTTGGTGTTCTCGATAATCGCGGCGATGGGCGCGCCGGTGGTATGTCCATCGACAACACCGGCGATGATGTGGGCGGCGTCGGCCTCGTGGCGTTTGGTCGCGGTCTCGTCGCGACCGGGGGCGCGACGGTCGAGGAAGGCCTGCAGCTTCTCCTGGTCTACGGCGATGCCCGCCGGGATGCCATCAAGCGAGCAGCCGATAGCGGGGGAGTGCGACTGGCCGAAAATGCTCAGATGTAAAACGTTGCCAAAGGTCGAGGACATGCTATTCCTCCTCGAGCGTGACCTTGCCGCCCAGCAGGCGGTAGTGGTCGAAGAAATCGGGATAGGACTTGTTGACGGCCTCGGCGCCGTGGATTACGACCTCGCCGGTGGCACGGCTTGCAGCAATAGCGGCCATCATGGCGATGCGGTGATCGTTGTGCGAATCGACCTCGCCGCCGGTAAAGGCGTCGACGCCCTTGATGATGAGGTCGTCACCGGCAATGCGCACTTGCGCGCCCAGCGCGGTGAGCTCGCGGGTGGTGGTGACCAGGCGGTCGGATTCCTTGATGCGCAGGCGCGCACAGTCACGGATGAACGTGCGGCCCTGAGCGAGGGAGGCCACAGCCGAGATTACGGGCACCAGGTCGGGAATGTCGTGGGCACTCATCTCGAAGCCGGCGAGCTTGTCGGACTGCACGGTGGCGGCGTTGGTGGAACGCACGATGCGGGCGCCAAAGCGCGAAAGCGCGGCAAGTACGTTGCGGTCGCCCTGTGCGGAGCTCAGGGACACGCCCTCGACGGTGATGGGGTCGGTGCCGATGGCGCCGGCACACAGCCAAAAGGCGGCGTTGGACCAGTCACCCTCGACGGCTACGCTGCCGGGCGTGCGATACGAGCCACTGCTCACGCGGAAGTTTGTGACCTCGGGCTGGCCGTCCCTGGCGGGAATACGCTCGACGTTGACCTCGACGCCAAAGGCCTTCATGGCCTGGATTGTCAGGTTGATGTAGGGGCGGCTCTCAATGAGGCCGGTCACCTGCACGCAGGAGGGCTGCGCAAGCAGCGGGGCTGCCAGCAGCAGGCCCGAGATATACTGCGAGCTCACGTTGCCCGGCAGCACAAAGGTACCCGGGCGCATGCGTCCGCTCGTCTTGAGCGGAAAACCGCCCAGACCCTGCAGGTCGCAGCCGGCGGCGATGATCTCGTCCGAGAGCGGGGACAGCGGGCGGGCGCCCAAGCGTCCCTGACCCACAAAAGTTGCTTCTGCGCCCAGCGCGCAGGCGACGGGCAACATAAAGCGGAGCGTGGAGCCGCTTTCGCCGCAGTCAAGCGTTCCGCCGGCAAGTGCCTTGAGCAGGCCAAACTCAATGCTCTTCATAGTGGGGTGGACCTGGAAGCCGTCCTCGACGGTCTCGATGCGAGCACCCAGGGCCGTAAGGCAGCGCACCGTGGCCTCGATGTCGGCGCAGGTGGTGTTGCAGGTAACGTGCGTCTCGCCGTTGGCAAGCGCAGCGCAGATGATGAGGCGATGCGCCATCGACTTGGACGCGATCGCGGGAACGGTGCCCTTGAGCGGGGAGGGGGTGATGCGGGCTAGCATGCGGATGCGTCTCCCTTCTGGCCGAGGCCCTCGGCAATGAGTTCGTGGAAAGTGGAAAGCGGCGTGCGGTCGATGTAGCAGCGGCCAATGCCGTGCGGAATCACCAGGTCGATGGTGTCGCCCGCGCGCTTCTTGTCGTGGAGCGCCTCGGCAAAGACGGCATCGGCATCTAGGTCGCAGCGGGTCTTGAGGCCATGGCGGGCGCAGAGCTCCTCAATACGACCGGGCAGTGCAGCATCGCAAACGCCGTGCAGGGCCGCGGCGCGCGTGATAATGCCCATGCCGATCGACACGCAGTTGCCGTGTCCGAGCTCAAAGTGCTCGCAAGCCTCGACGGCGTGTCCGGCGCTGTGTCCAAAGTTGAGGAGCTTGCGCTGGTTGGTTTCGCGCTCGTCGGCGACGACCACGGCGCGCTTGATGTCGATATTGCGGGCGATGATGAGCGCTACGCGGGCCACATCGCGGTTGAGTAGCTCAAGCGTAAGCGGGGTCTTCTCCAGTTCGGCGAAAAGCTCCGGGTCGGCGATCACGGCATGCTTGATGACCTCGCCGCAGCCGTCGGCGAACTGCTCGGGCGTGAGGGTGGCCAGGCACCCCACGTCGGCGATAACCACGCTCGGCTGCCAAAAGGCGCCGGCCAAGTTCTTGCCGGCAGCCAGGTCGATGGCGGTCTTGCCGCCCACCGACGAATCCACCATGGCGAGCAGACTCGTCGGGATCTGCACAAACTTGCAGCCGCGCATGTAGGTGGCGGCCACAAAGCCCGCCACGTCGCCCACGACGCCGCCGCCGAGTGCCACGATCACGTCGGAGCGCGAAAGCTCGTGCTCGGCCACAAACTCTAAAATGGCAACGTAGGTCTCGGCGCGCTTATGGGCCTCGCCAGCCTCGAAGGTGCAGATGCTCACCTCGTAGCCTGCGGATTCGAGGCTCTGCTTAACAGGCATCTGGTAGAGGGGGCCTACGTTGGTGTCCGTCACGATGACAGCGCGCGAGCCGCCGGCGGTGGCTCGAACGAGCGGTCCCGCCTGCTCCAGCAAAAACGTGCCAACATGCACCTGGTAGGGGCGTGCAGTGTCGATATCGATGGTAATCGCCATAAGCTATGGTCCTTTCGACCTGGCGTGATAGGTGGTCTAGTGGGAGGCCTCGTCGTCGAGTGCGCGCTTAATGCGGTCGCCCTCGGCAAGGAGATTCTCCAGATAGCGCTGGTCGCGGTCCTTGAGCGCACGGCTGTAGGCGCCGAGCGACTCGATCAGATGGTCGATCTCGAAGGCGAGCGCGTCGGCGTCGTCGATCATGAGCTCGGACCACATTTGCGGGTTGAGGTGCGCCACGCGGGTGAGATCGCGGTAGCTACCGGCCGAAAAGCCGTGGTGAACCTGGGCGGTGGGGCTTTTGACGTAGGCGTTGGATACCACGTGCGCAAGCTGGCTCGTGAAGGCGATGACGCGGTCGTGCTCGGCGGCGCTGGTCACGCTGAACTTGCCAAAGCCCAAGGGGCGCACCATCTCGCGCACCTGGCCCAAAAGCTCCAGCTTGAGCGCATCGTCTACCGCGGGCGGTACGAGCACCAGCGGGGCGCCCTGGAACAGGTCGGCACGAGAGTTAGCGTAGCCCGAGAACTGGGTGCCCGCCATGGGGTGCGCACCCACAAAGTAAAAGCCGTGCTCGCGGGCAAGCTCAAAGGCGCGCTCGCACACGATGCCCTTGACGCCCACCGTGTCGATCACCACGGGGCCCATGATGGCCTCGGTGTCGGTGGCATCGGCGAGTGCCTGTGCATGCGCCTCGAGCCACTCGATGCAGGCCTCGGGGTAGCAGGCCAGGACGATGATGTCGCATTCGCCGAGTGTCTTGTCGTTGAGCTCTCCGGCGACAGTGCCCATGCTAGCGGCCGTCATGACATCGTCATCGGGGTCCCAGGCCAGCACGCGGACGCCCGCCTGCGCATAGCCGCGGGCAAAGCTGCCGCCGATGAGGCCCAGGCCCACGATGCCCGCGCATTTGGGGCCGCCCTGGTTAACGCGTGCGTTTCTCACCGTACCCATGGGCTAATCCATGGTCTCTTGGCAGACAACCTCGCGGATGGCTCGGATGCGGCGCATGGTGTCGTCGAACTGATCGGGGGTGAGGGCCTGGGCGCCGTCGGACCAGGCGCGGCTCGGTTCGTCGTGGACCTCGATCTCCAGACCGTTGGCGCCGCAGGCGGTCGCGGCGAGCGCCATGGGCTCAACGTAGCGGGTGTAGCCGGTGGCGTGGCTGGGGTCGGCGACGACGGGCAGGTGCGACAGGTGGTGCAGCACCGGCACGGCGTTGAGGTCGAAGGTATTGCGGGTACGGGTCTCGAAGGTGCGGATGCCGCGCTCGCACAGGATGACGTTGTCGTTGCCCTCGCTCATGATGTACTCGGCGGCCATGAGCAGCTCATCGATCGTGCCGGACATACCGCGCTTGAGCAGGACCGGAGTCTTGGTCTTGCCGACCTCCTTGAGCAGGGGGAAGTTCTGGGCGTTGCGGGCGCCGATCTGCATGACGTCGATCTTCTTGTCAAGGAAGACCTGCACGTCGCGTGGGTCCATGATCTCGGTGACGATCGGCATGTCGAGCTCGGCAGACGCCTCGCACAGCAGGTCGAGGCCGGCGGGGCCCATGCCCTGGTAGGCGTAGGGGGAGGTGCGGGGCTTGTAGGCACCGCCGCGCAGCATCGTGGCACCGGCGGCCTTCACGCGGCGGGCGATGCGGACGAGGTTCTCGCCCTCGACGGAGCACGGGCCGGCGATGACCTGGAACTGATCGCCGCCGATCTTGACGCCGTGGCCGCAGTCGATGACGGAGTCCTCGGGGTGGAACTTACGGTTGGCGCGCTTGAACGGCTCGGAGACGCGCTGCACGCGCTCGACGACATCCATGGACTCGAGCAGGAACGGGTCGATCTTGGTCGTATCGCCCACCAGGCCGATAATCGTCTCATTCTCGCCGCGCGAGACATCGGTCTTCAGGCCCTTTTTCTCAATCCAGCTGACGATATGGCCGACGGCCTCGTCGCTGGCGCTCTGCTTTAAAATTGCAATCATGGTGTGCCTCTCACCTCGATGGATAACTTTTGCAAAAACGGCCCGCATCGCGAGCCGTGTATATATGGTGCATGAGAGTTTATACTATCTGACTCGCTTTTGCCTTCTAAAGTGGGCCGTTGCGCCGCGTCTTCCTCGGAATTGCAAAGCTTTTTCTTTTATTTTGATAGCCCGTGGTGCACTTGGGTATAATGTCAAACGTTGGCCCTATTAGCTCAGGGGATTAGAGCGTCTGCCTCCGGAGCAGAAGGCCGTTGGTTCGAATCCAACATGGGGCACCATCGAACGTAAGACCGTCCGAACCTCGCATGGTCCGGGCGGTTTTTCTTATACCGACGCGACGTGATGGGACGTGGTATGGCAGCAACGGATATCGAGCGCGGACTCTCGACCGCCGAGGTCGAGGAGCGCATCGCCGCCGGTAAGATCAACCGCAACAAGGAGCTCAAGACCAAGTCGGTCAAAGAGCTCATCATCGAGAACCTCTGCACGCTGTTCAATTTGATCAACGTGATCTTGGCGTTCCTGGTCATTTTGACCGGTTCGTTTAAGAATCTGACGTTCCTGTTCGTGGTGTTCCTCAATACCGCTATTGGCGTCATTCAGTCCATGCGTTCCAAGAAGATGGTCGATAAGCTCACGCTGTTGACCTCCAAGAAGGCCATCGCGGTGCGCGACGGCGCCGAGGTGGAGCTCGACTTGGACCAGATCGTGCTCGACGACATCATTCGCCTGGGGCGCGGCGACCAGATTCCCGCCGACGCCGTGGTGGTTTCGGGCGAGGCGCTCGTGAACGAGAGCCTGCTGACGGGCGAGAGCGACCTTATTAAGAAACTGCCCGGTTCCGAGCTCATGAGCGGCAGCTTTATCGACTCGGGCCTGCTGCGCGCCCGCGTGATCCATGTCGGCGCCGACAACTACGTGGCCAAAATTAATAACGAGGCTAAGTACGTCAAAAAGGTCAATTCCGAGATCATGAACGCGCTTAACGCCATCGTGCGCTTTGCGAGCATCATCATGATCCCGCTCGGTTTGGCGTTGTTTGCCTCGAGTGTGAGCGAGCTGTGGGATGCCGCGGGAACCCCGGGCGATAGCGCGCTTTCGTGGTGTTTCTCCGAGCTGTTGGCTGGTCATGTGCCTTCGTCGGCGCTGCTGTCCACGGTGGGTGCCCTGCTGGGCATGATCCCGCAAGGCCTGGTGCTGCTGACCTCGTCGGTGCTCGCGATCGCCACGGTGCGCCTGGCGCGTCGCAAGGTGCTGGCGCAGCAGCTCTACTGCATCGAGACGCTCGCTCGCGTCGACGTGCTGTGCCTGGACAAGACGGGCACCATTACCTCGGGTCGTATGGAGGTCGAGGGTACCTACCCGCTGCCTGTTGAGGGTGTTGGCTTTGGCGTGGACTCGGACGAGGCGGCTGTTCCCGTCGATACCACGGTGCTCGATTTTGCGCTGGCTAACGTGGCGCGTGCGACTTCGGCCGATGCCAACGAGACCTGCCAGGCGCTGCTTAACTATTACGCCGATCGCCCGGTCGAGGTGTCCGAGCCGCTGTCGGTCATTCCATTCTCGTCGTCTAAAAAATGGAGCGGCGCTTCTTTTGCGCAGGGCTCCTACGTAATGGGCGCCGCGCAATTTGTGCTTTCTGATCGTGTGTTTTCTCAGGTCGAGAATCGTGTCGCTGAGCTTGCCGATACCTGCCGCGTGCTCGTGGTGGCGCGCGTGGACGGCTTTACGCCCGATGGCGATATGGTGGGCGAGGCCGAGCCCGTGGGCTTTGTGACCATCCGCGATGAGATTCGTACCTCGGCGGCCGAGACCATCGGCTACTTTAACGAGCAGGGCGTGACCCTCAACGTGATCAGTGGCGACGACCCGCGTACGGTGTCGTCGATCGCGCGCGTGGTGGGCGTGCCGGGGGCGGACGCTTATGTGGACGCCACGACGCTCGATACGCCGGCCAAGCTCGATGCCGCAGTGGACCGCTACCATGTCTTTGGTCGTGTGACCCCGCAGCAGAAGCGCGAGCTCGTGCAGGCGCTCAAGCGCCGCGAGCACACCGTGGCCATGACGGGCGACGGCGTCAACGACGTGCTGGCGCTTAAAGAGGCCGACTGCTCCGTTGCCATGGCGGCCGGCTCCGATGCCGCGCGCAACGTGGCCGAGATCGTACTCGTCGACAACGACTTTGCCTCGATGCCCGCCGTGGTGGCCGAGGGCCGTCGCTCCATCAACAACCTGCAGCGTTCGGCCTCGCTGTTCCTGACCAAGACGCTGTTCTCGATGGGCCTGGCGGCGCTGTGCATCGCGCTGCCGCCGTACCCCTTCGAGCCCATCCAGATGACGCTCATTAACTTCTTCTGCATCGGCGCGCCGGGCTTTGTGTTGGGCCTGGAGCCCAATAATGCTCGCGTGAAGGGGTCGTTCCTGACGAACGTGCTCAAGCGGGCACTGCCGGCGTCGATTGCGGTCATTTTGGCTGCGGCGCTCGATATCTTTGTGGCGCGCGTGTTTGGCTTTAGCCAGCTCACGCTGTCTACGATGTGCCTGCTTACGTCGTGCGCGGCGAGCGTCAGCCTAATCTGGCGCATCTCGCAGCCGCTCACACCCTTACGAGTGGTGCTCTTTGTGTTTGTAGTCGCCGGCATCCTGGTGGGCGTTATCGGATTCCCGGAGCTGCTGTCTATTGCTAACCTGTCGATGGGCCAGATGGTTATCTTGGCCGTCATCGTGGTCTTTACCTGTTCGGTGTTCTTTAAGCTCGCCACGATGATGGATTCGCTCAAGCCGCGTCGTCGTCATGCCGCAACTGGTTTTGGCCGCGGTGTGCGCGTCCGCCTGGGTCGCGGTGGCGGCAAGGTGAGCTCGACGGGCTCGACGGCCGAGCGTTTTGCCAAGCGCGTCGCCGCCGACATGGCGCAGCGCCGCGAAGATCGCACCGCTCGCGAGGCCGAGGCCCGCGCGCTCGAGGGCGTGGCCCAGGCCCAGCCCAAGAAAAAGAAGGGTACCGGAGCCAATCGCTCTCGCGTGACCAAGTCCGCCCAAGGCATCAAAGTCTCGATGCCAAGCAAAAAGAAGAAGTAGCTACGCGCCCTGGCGATGTTGAATTGGTGCCTTGCTCCTGTGGGGCCGTGGCGATGTTATGCTCTAACATCGATTGTTTGAATTGCTTCGAAAAGAGGATGCCGTGATCTGCCCGCATTGCCTTAAGACTATCGAGGACGGCGCCTCGTTCTGCCCCTACTGCAACGCCTATGTGGGTCCGGGCGATGGTCCCGAGCACACCGAGTTCGTGTTCTGTGAGGGCTGCGGTGCCCGTCTTTCTCCGCATGATCGTACGTGCCCCAAATGCGGACGTCCCGCTCCGGGTATCCTCTCCGAGGACGCGGCCGCATCCGACCTGGCAGCGGGCCGCACGGCGGGCTTTCCGCGCCTAACGCAAGAGCAGATCGATACCGAGGTGCCTCATGCGCCCGCCTCTGCCGCCGCGGTTCTTTCGGACGCCGCCGATCCTAACGAGACCTGCGTGCTGCCGGCTTTCGATAAGGATTTTGGTATCCCCAAGGTAGATATTCCCACGCCCGTTTCCCTGCATGACGATGCTCTAAAACCCAAGCGCAAGGTGCATCCCGACGAGGACGCTTATCACAAGCACAAGCGTCATATCCCTAAGCCGCTCATCGTCATCGCGATCCTTGCCTTTGTGTGCGGTGGTGCCTATTGGTTCGTGACGACCGATCCCATGGGTGTCATGCCTGGCTTCTATGACCAGTTTGGCCAAGCCGCGCAGACGACCTTCCCCACGCGCCAAAAGGGCGAGGCGACTGAGGACGATACCAAGCAGGACGATTCTGCCGAGGTGGTCCAGGAAGAAACCGTGCTGACCGATGATCAGCTCTATACCAGGCTCGACGGTCTGTATCAGACCATCGTGTCCTACGGCGACGAGGACCAGATCGGCGAGGTCATCGATTCCTTTAACAACGGTTATCTCCGAACGCCGCTGTCCACCCGTCAGGAGCTGTCGCAGAGTGCCTACGCCCTGCGCGACCAGATCAAAAAGACGCAAGATGAGCTCAACAACCTTAAGTACCAGGACGATACGGTCTATGCGGATGACATCGCCCACTTAAAGCAGCTTGCCGAGTGGATGTACGAGCGTGTCGACGTGATCTGCCAGAGTTGGGACATCTCGCTGGCCATTCCCGATGGCGAGTCGATGAGTTCCCACCAAAGCGAGATCCTGGCTCCCATCGCGCAGGGCGGCAACAGCGCGCTGAACCAGTACGACGCCAATGTGGGTTCCTGGAAGCCGCAGCAGCGTTCCTAAAATTAGTTCGCCATAGTCGGCATAACCTACGTGCGCAATTGATGTAAGCCTGTGCTTATTGCTACAATTCGTACAAATATGCTTTAAACGCACGAGGAAGGAACCACATGTTTGGTTTTAAGAAAGAGCTCTACACGCCCGAGTATCAGCTTGCCGGCGACGAGTGCGCCGTAATCGAGACGTCGAAGGGTACCATCAAGGTCAAGTTTGACGGCGAGGGCGCTCCCATTCATGTCGCGAACTTCTGCGAGCTTTCCACGATGGGTTTCTACGATGGCCTTAAGTTCCATCGCTATGTTCCCGGCTTCGTCATTCAGGGCGGCGACCCCAATACCCGCGATATGTCCGGCGCCGACGTCGCTGCCGGTCTTGAGGGCCCCGACGGCATGCCCGGTACCGGTGGCCCCGGCTACTGCATCAAGGGCGAGTTTGCCACCAATCCGCGCAACAGCCATGTCGATGGCGCCCTTGCCATGGCACGCTCCATGGACCCCGATTCCGCGGGTTCGCAGTTCTACTTCTGCCTGGGCGCCCAGCATAACCTCGATTCCGGTTACACCGTCTTTGGTACCACGGTCGAGGGTCTCGATGTGATTTCGCAGCTGCGTGCCGGCGACGAGATCGTCCATGTCGAGATCGTTCACGAGTAAAGGGGATTTCCTTGAATAGCCAGCTGATCCAACAGGGCCGCGCCGCTTACCGCGCGGGTGATTTTTCCGCTGCAGCCCAGATGCTTGGGGCGGCAAAGACTCCCGATGAGATTATGGGCGAGGCCGATCACCTTCGTGGCAACGCCTTGATGCACCTGGGCATGTATGCCGAGGCCGCCGAGGCTTATGCTGCCGCCCTCAACGACGGCACCTATGGCAAGCGCGGCGCGCTGCTCACCAACCGCGGCAAGGCACTCGCCGCCGTGGGCGACTGCACGACGGCCGCCCAGGCGTTCTCTGCCGCTACGCAAGACGCTTCTTATGCCACGCCGTTCAAGGCCTATCTGGGCTTGGGTAACGCGCTGTTCCAGTCGGGCGACTATGCCAACGCGGGTACTGCTTTCCGTCAGGCTGCCATCGACGGCGCCAATCCGGCTCCTGCCGCCGCACTCGGCGAGCTTGGTCGTTGCTTCATTAAGCTCGGCCGTCCGGCGGATGCCGTGGAGACCTACCGTACGGCTATCGACTTTGCCGGTCCCCGTGACGACACGCGTGCGCTCAACGCCGGCATGGGTCAGGCGCTTTCTGCCGCCGGCCGTCCCTCCGACGCACTCGACGCCTTTAACGCCGCTACTGCCGATGGTATCTACCAGCTCACCTCCGAGCAGGCCGATGAGCTTGCCCGCGTGCACGATTCGCTTGCCGCGCTGTCTGCCCAGACGGCTATGGCCACGGCTCCGGCGCCCGCGATGGACGCTCCTGCCGTCGATCCGCTCGATCCTACGGGCGCGACCGGTCAGTTTATGCCCGATCCCTCGGACACCGGCTTCTTTACGCTGTCCGAGTCCGAGATGGTCCAGCAGGACCGTCAGGATCGTAAGCAGGCCAAGGTCCGTCGTCGCCACCGCCACACGGGTCTCAAAGTCTTCATCGTGCTGCTTCTGCTCATTTTGATCGCCGTGGGCGGTCTGGGCTTTGCCTACACGCGCGGCTTTGGTTTCCCGTCCCAGGAGTCTGTTGTTTCCGATCTGTTCCAGGCTGCCGGCGACGGTGACACGGCAAAGGCCGAGTCTTGCCTGGCCTCGAGCCTGTCCGAGGACGCTAAGTCGATGATCATCTCCTCGATTCCGCAGGGTGCCACTGTGTCCGTCGAGGGCATGGATCAGTCCATGACCGAGACGACCGCTAAGGTGAAGGCATCGCTGTCCAAGGGCGGCGAGCAGGAGTACACCGTCAAATTCGTGCGCTCCGACAACCATATCGGCTGGGCCGTTTCCTCGCTCGATATGGATTTCTCGGCTGCTGACAACCAGTAGTGACCTTATGGGATTTAGCTTTGCCCGGCGCTTCACCGCAAGTGAGGTGCCGGGCTTGCGCTAGTATGATGAGCTAGTAGTTTTCCAGCAATCATCCAACACATCAGGAGTTGCGTTGTTTTCTTTGATGGATATGTTCTTCGGTAGCTATGCGGGCGATCTTGCCATCGACCTCGGCACCGCCAATACGCTTGTCTCCGTGCGCGGCAAGGGCATCGTCATTCGCGAGCCCTCTGTAGTCGCCATCGACAAGAACGACGAGCGCATCCTGGCGGTCGGTATCGAGGCAAAGCGCATGCTCGGCCGTACGCCCGGCAACATCGTGGCCGTTCGTCCCCTGAAGGACGGCGTCATCGCCGACTTCGATGTTACAGAGGCTATGCTTCGCTACTTTATCGACAAGGCGTCCGAGAAGCGCTATCCGTGGACCCCGCGTCCGCGCGTTGTCGTCTGCGTTCCCTCCGGTGTCACGTCGGTCGAGAAGCGTGCCGTCTTTGAGGCCACGATCCAGGCCGGCGCTCGCCAGGCCTATCTGATCGAAGAGCCTATGGCCGCCGCTATCGGCGCCGACCTGCCCGTCGAGGAGCCTACCGGCTCCATGGTCATCGACATCGGTGGCGGTACCACCGAGGTTGCCGTTATCGCTATGGGCGGCATCGTCGTCTCGCAGTCCATCCGTATTGCCGGCGACGAGTTCGATCAGGCCATCCTCACGCACGTTCGCGATGCCTACAACTTGGCCATCGGCGAGCGCACGGCAGAGGACATCAAGATCAAGGTCGGCTCCGCCGTGCCGCTCAAGGACGAGCTCGACGTCGAGGTCAACGGCCGCGACGTGATCACCGGTCTGCCCAAGACCGTGCGCATCGAGAGCGAGGAGATTCGTCGCGCACTCAACAAGCCGCTCGACGAGATGGCCAAGGCCGTCAAGGACGCGCTCGACGCTACGCCTCCCGATCTTGCCTCGGACCTTATGTACTACGGCATTTTGCTGACCGGTGGCGGCGCGCTGCTGCGCGGTCTCGACGTGCGCCTGCGCGATGAGACCGGCGTTTCGGTCAACGTCAGCCCCACGGCGCTCGATAACGTTGTTAACGGCTGTGCCCGCGTGCTCGAGGCCAATGCGTTTGATGGCGGCTTCGTCCAGACCAATGCTTAATTTCCAAAAGGTGGATTCCATTTGGCACGATCTTCGGGTTTCTCCACAAATCTGAATACCAAGCGACAATCAACGGGTATGCGCCCGTTGATTGTTTTCAGCCTGATTTCGGTGTTGCTGCTCACGTTTTATATTCGTGAGGGCGAGGCTGGGCCGATTCATGCCGTGCGTTCGGGCGTAACGACGATTACCTCGCCGGTGCGCTTTGTGGGTTCGGCTGTGGCGGCTCCCTTCAATGCCATCGGCAACGTGTTCTCTAACCTTACGGCGTCGCAGGACACGCTCGACGAACTCAAGAAGCAAAACGAGGAACTGACCTCTAAGGTTGCTGAGCTCTCCGAGGCTCAAAAGACCGCTGAGCGTCTGGAGGGGCTGGTCGGCCTGCAGTCGACCTACAACCTTAAATCGACCGCAGCTCGTATTGTCGGTGCCTCCGGCGATGCCTGGACCTCGACCGTTACCATCGACAAGGGCTCTGCCGACGGCCTTACCATCAACATGCCCGTGACGAGTTCTGCCGGTGTTATCGGCCAGATTATCGAGGTATCGGCCAAAACGTCGACCGTGCGCCTGATTGGCGACGAGAACTCGGGCGTGTCCGCTATGGTGCAGGACACGCGCGCTCAGGGCATGCTGCAGGGTCAGGCTGACGGCACGCTGCGTCTTGAGTACGTGAGCGTCGACTCCGATGTTAAGGTTGGCGATATCATCGTGACCTCGGGCATCGGTGGTGTGTTCCCCAAGGGCCTTCCGCTTGGCACCGTCTCGTCGGTTGAGAAATCGGCAAACGACGTGTACTACACCATTGTGGTGCGCGCTCAGACAACGGCCGAGAACAACGAGGAAGTGCTGGTCATTACCTCGCTGACCGATGAACAGTCGGCCTCGGATGAGGACGTGAGCACGGCCAACAGCACGCCGCAGGGAACGTCGCGCGATGCTGCAACCAAGACGAAGGACGAGAGCTCGGATGACAGTTCCGACGCGTCCGAGACGACCGATTCCGGCTCGAGCGAATAGGGGGCATGTCCATGGATCTACACGAGCAGGGGATGAGCTCCCGCACGTTTGTAATCGCCGCCATCGTGTGCGTGCTGCTGCAGGCAGGCCTGGCACCGCAGATCTCCATTGCGCGCGGTCGCGTCAACTTCATGATTATCTTGGTGTGCCTAAGCGTGTTCTCTGGCGACCCGACCCGTGCCGTCGTGTGCGGTTTTTGCAGCGGCTTGTTTTATGACCTGTCCGCTGCCGTGCCGGTGGGCGTTATGTCGCTCCTGCTGACCGTGGGTTCTTTTGCCCTGGTGCACAGCGCCGTCGGTCAGACGGGCGGTACCCCGAGTGCGCGCGGCGTCACTGTGGGCGCCTTCGCGCTCGTCATTAATGTGATCTACAGCATCATCTTGCTGTTTATGGGTTTGGAGACGAGCTTTGTTGTGGCGATCTTCGGCCATGCGCTGCCGTCCTCGATCCTGACGGGTCTGGTTGCCATTCCGTTTTTGATGTCCGGTGTCGTGCCGCAGTCCGGCTATGGATTCTCCGCACGTGGCGGACGCCAGACGGGTATGCGCTTTAAGCCCAAGACCCGCAAGCTCAAATAGGGGAGGCCCGTAGATGTCTTCCCAGTTGACGGTTATTATCGCCGGTATCGTGCTGGTTGTGGCCATCGTGGTCGCGCTGGTCATCATGCGTCGTGGCGATTCCCGTTTTACCTACGATACGCAGCATGGAACGGCCCCGCGCGCCACCGAGGGCGAGGGCAATACCGCGGCGACCGCCTTTAAGGGCCGCTTTTCCATCCTCACCACGGGCGTAGGCGCGATGTTTGCGGCGCTTGCCATCAAGCTGTGGGGCATGCAGATGGTCTCGTCGGACTATTACGAGAAGCAGGCCAATAGTAATCAGACTCGTACCGTTACCACACCCGCTGTGCGCGGCCGCATCCTCGACCGCAATGGCGTGGCGCTTGTCCAGAATCGTCCCTCACTTGCTGTCGTGGCCTACCGCGACCTTGCCGAGGATGAGGTTTTAGTTCGCCATCTTGCCAACGTGCTCGGTATGCCCTACGTGGCGGTTCTGCGCAATATCCAGGACAATACAGAGGGCGCCCAGAGCCTGCATATCATTGCGACGGACGTCCGCCGCTCCACGGTTGCCTATATTCAGGAGCACGCCGGCGAGTTCCCGGGCGTCAAGATTGCCGAGCGTACCGAGCGCCAGTATCCGTATGGCGAGACGGCATGCCATATCTTGGGCTATACCGGCACCATTACCTCCGAGCAGCTCGAGGCTCAGAATAAGAAAACCTCTGGCGATGATGATGCTTCTGCTGGCAAGATTACGTACCAGTCGGGCGATATCGTGGGCCAGGCGGGCGTTGAGAGCTACTACGAAAACCTGCTGCAGGGTATTCGTGGCGAGCAGACCGTCAAGGTCGATGCCTCGGGCAATGTGACCGGTCAGGCCGGTGCCGTGCCCGCGAAGGCCGGCTCCGACATTAAGCTCACGCTCGACCTTAAGATCCAACAGGCCTGTGAGACGGCGCTGGCGAGCGCTATCGAGCTTGCCAAGACCACTGGTTACAGTAATGCCGGCAACGGCGCTGTGGTGTGTCTCGATCCCAACAATGGCGAGATCCTGGGCATGGCGAGCCAGCCCAAGTTCGATCCGTCTGTCTTTATCGGTGGTGTCTCAAATGACGTGTGGACCGAGCTCAATGATGACAAGGGTTCGCACCCGCTGCTCAACCGCGCCATTAGCGGACAGTACATGTCGGCCTCGACCATCAAGCCGCTCTCGGCACTGGCCGGTCTTGAGTTTGGAACCTACACTTCAACGCAGACAACCAACTGCACGGGCTATTGGACGGGCTTGGGCAAGGCTTGGGGCAAGCGCTGCTGGCTGACGTCTGGCCACGGCACCATGACGCTGCAGTCGGGTATCGCCAACTCGTGCGACCCCGTCTTCTATGACATGGGCAAGGCGTTCTTTTATGACGAGCAACATTCCGAGGGCCTGCAGGAGGTCTTTCGTCGCTGGGGCCTAGGCAAGACCTGCGGTATCGATCTGCCGAGTGAGGGCGCGGGCCGTATTCCCGATGCCGAGTGGAAAGAGTCGTACTTCACCGACGCATCTGCCGAGGACCGCAAGTGGAATGCCGGCGATATGACTAACATTGCTATCGGCCAGGGCGACATCCTGGTGACGCCCCTGCAGATGGCGTGCGCCTATATGGGTCTTGCCAACGGCGGCAAACAGTACGTGCCTCACGTGTTTTTGTCTGCCGTGTCGCGCGATGGCGACGGTGATGCCTATAAGTACAACGGCAAGGGCAAGAAGAAGCGCCTGGAGGCCAAGATCAACAGTGATTCGGATTTGGCTCTTGTTCGCAACGGCATGCATGACGTGATTTACACGGCATCGACGTCCCTGGCGGCTCACTTTGGCACCCTGACGCCGCAGGTATACGGCAAGTCGGGCACGGGCGAGAAAAGTGGCGAGGACGAATACGCGTGGTTCTGCGCCTATGCACCGGCCGATGATCCCAAGTATGTCATCGCTACTGTTCTGGAGCAGGGCGGCGGCGGCTCAGATACCGCGATGCATGTCGTGCGCGACGTGCTCGGCGTGATTTATGACGAGCCCGATACCTCTTCGGCCTCGGGCGATTCTTCGGTTCGATAGGAGGTTGCGATGGATTTTTCTCCGGCGGATCTGTTCCGTTCAACCAAGACCGGCTCTCGCAGCAGCCTGGACCGCGTCAACAAGCAACTTTCGGCCTCGCGCGGCACGTTTCGCCAAAAGGTGCATATCGGTGTGCTCGTGGCCACTGTGGCGCTCGTCGCCTACGGTGCCATCATCATCTGGTCGGCTTCGCAGTTTAAGGCCGATGCTTCGTTCTCACGCCATCTGCTGGGAATCGGCATCGGAGCGGTGCTGGCGGTGTTGGTCTGGCGTACCGACCTGCGCGGTATTTCCAATTTCTCGACGGCGTTGCTCGTCATCGACCTGATCGTGATCTTCTCGCCCAAGATTCCGGGCCTGTCCTATACGGGCGGTCTGGGCATGACGGGCTGGATCAAGATTCCCGGTATCGGTTTGACGTTCCAGCCGGTTGAGCTTGCCAAGCTCATCACCATCTTCTTTATTGCTACGCTTGGCTCGCAGTATAACGGTCGCATCGATACCGTTCGCGACTACGTCAAGCTCTGCGGCATGCTGTCCATTCCGTTTTTGGCCGTCGTTGCCATGGGCGACCTGGGATCGGGCCTGGTCGTGCTGGTTTCCGGCGCTATCGTCATCTGTATGAGCGGTGCGCGCCGCGAATGGGTGCTGTCGACCCTGGCCCTGCTTGTGGGCCTGGTGGCCCTCGTCCTGGCGCTCGATTCGGTCTTTGATTCGCTGCTCGGCCACGATGTGCTCATCAAGCAGTATCAGATGAACCGTCTGACGGTCTTTATCGACCCCGATAATGCTGATTCGGACGATGCCTACAACCTGCAGCAGTCGCTTATCGCCGTTGGCTCGGGCGGCTTCTTTGGTAAGGGTTTGGGCCATGCGACGCAGTCAGCCGGCGGCTTTCTGCCTGAGTTCCACACCGACTTCGTCTTCGCCTTTCTGTCCGAGACCTTTGGCTTTTGTGGTTCCTTTTTGCTCCTGTGCCTCTACGTGCTGCTGATCTTTTCGACGATTCGCGTCGCCTTTAAGTGTGAGTCGCTGTTTTTGCGTCTTTCGTGTGTGGGCATCGTTGGCATGTGGGCGTTCCAGACCTTCGAAAACATCGGCATGTGCATCGGCATGATGCCGATTACCGGTATTCCGCTACCGTTTATTAGCTTCGGTTCGTCTTCGATGATGATTCAGCTGCTGACGGTGGGTATCGTACAATCCATATGGCGGCATCGTTCGGGCGCCGCGTAACCGCTGGAGGGGTTTGCTATGAAAATTCCCGTAGATAAGCTGACCCGCGCTTTTAAGATGGGCGCGTCCGTTAAGAAGGATTCCGATACGCCGGTGCGCGTTTCGGTCTATCTGGATTCGTCCGCCTCGCGCTTTCTGGCCGAGACGGTGCGTGATGCCTTTGTGCCGCAGACGACCTCGGGCATTGTGCGCGTCGAGCGTCTGGGGGAGGAGCGAATTGCTCCAAAGACCGATACCGATGTGGTGCTGGTGCTCTCGTGTGGTTCCGACCGCTTGGAGAGTGCCGTGCAGGAGCTCGTGATCGCCGGCGCGCCCGTGTGCGTGCTTGCCGAGTCTGCTGTGGAGGTGCCGTTTATCGAGGAGTCCACGCCCATGCTCGGCGTGGTAGCGGCAACCGATAAGACGTATCTGCTCGAGACGCTTGCCCGCTGGATTCTCGATCGCACCGACAAAGAAACGGCTTTTGCGGCGAACTTTGCCTTCATGCGCATCGCGGCGGCCAATCGTATCATCACCTCGTGCGCGCTCACCAATATGGCGACCGGCGCGCTGGTGTTTTTGCCGGGCGCCGATTATCCCGTTATGGCGCTGGCGCAGGTGGGCATGCTCTTTGAGCTCGCTGCCGTCTTTGGACGCGGCATTAAGCCTGAGCGCGGCTACGAGGTCGCGGGCGTGCTTGCCGGCGGTCTTGTGATCCGAGCGGTCACCCGCGCACTTGTCAAGCAGACGCCGCATATTGGGTTTGCCGTCAAGGCGCTCACTGCTGCCGCGGGCACCTATGGCATGGGCCGTGCGCTCGTTTCGCTCTACGAGCGCGATGTCGACTACAGTCGTGCCAACGAGGTGGTTACTGCTACGTTCTCCCGCGTTCGCGATCTCGTAACCACGGTCGCGGGCGCTACCCGTCCTATGGCGTCCTATCAGGACGCATCAGATCTCGCTGCTTAGGGGTTTTCCGTTGCGCGTTGCATACCAAGATTGTTTTCATTTAATTGAGCCGTTGCTCGCCAAGGTCGAGAAGCCGAGTCGCTATATCGATCACGAGTGGGGCACGCTTTCCAAGGCCGATGCCGACTACCGTTGCTGCCTGATCTACCCGGATGTGTACGAGGTTGGTCTGCCCAACCAGGGCATCGCCATCCTCTATAACATCCTTAACCAGGCCGAGGGCATCTCCTGCGAGCGTGGCTATGTGCCGTGGCCCGATATGGGTGACGCCATGCGCGAGGCGGGCATTCCGCTGCTCTCGCTCGAGGGTGCAGCGCCGGTCGCTTCGTTTGATATCGTCGGTCTGCATGTGCCGCACGAGATGGCGGTGACGAACTTCCTCGAGGCACTCGACCTCGCTGGCATTCCACTGTTGGCGGCCGACCGAGGCGAAGACGACCCCATCATCATCGCCGGCGGCCCCTCGGTGTACAACCCCGAGCCGTACGCGGCCTTCTTCGATGCCATCCTCATCGGTGAGGGCGAGGAATCGCTGCTCGAGACCTGCCAGCTGCATCGCCGCCTGCGTGACGAAAGGGTCCCGCGCGCGCAGATTGTCGAGCAGCTTGCATCCATTGCCGGCAACTACGTGCCGTCGCTCTATGAGGTTCGTCACGACGAGCCCTGCTCGCCGCATGGCTACACCGTGCCGCGTGAGGGCAAGGATGCGCCGACCGTGGTCTACAAGCGCGTCGTCGAGGATTTCGGCGCCACGAATCCGCTGTCGCAGTCGTGCGTGCCCTATGCGCAGCTGGTCCACGACCGCCTGTCTATCGAGATCCTGCGCGGCTGCGCCCGCGGCTGTCGTTTTTGTCAGGCCGGCATGACGTATCGCCCGGTGCGCGAGCGCTCGGCCGACCAGATCGTCTCGTCGGTGATTCAGGGTCTGGAAAAGACTGGCTATGACGAGGTGTCGCTGACCTCGCTCTCCACGACCGACCACTCCTGCATTCGCGACGTGCTCGGCAGGCTCAACCGTCGCCTGGAGGATACGGGTATTCGCGTGTCTATTCCGTCGCAGCGCCTGGATTCGTTTGGCGTGGATATGGCCGAGTCGGTTGCCGGCGAAAAGAAGGGCGGCCTGACGTTCGCGCCCGAGGCCGGCAGCCAGCGCATGCGCGACATTATTAACAAAAACGTGACCGAGGAGGACCTGGACCGTGCGGCCAAGGCGGCCTTCGAGGCCGGCTGGAACCGCATGAAGCTCTACTTTATGATGGGCCTTCCCGGCGAGCGCGACGAGGACATCGTGGCCATCGCCAATCTGGCCGATCACGTGCTGGAGCTCGGTCGTTCCGTGGTGCCCAAGGCTCGTCGCGGCTCGATCTCGGTTTCCATCTCGGTTTCGGTCTTTATCCCCAAGGCTGCCACGCCGTTCCAGTGGTGCCCGCAGCTCGACTACGACGACGTCAAGCGTCGCCAGAAGTTGCTTATCACGAGCGTTCGCAACCGTGCCGTCCGCGTGCATTACCACGATGCCGAGACCTCGCTCATCGAGGCCGCGCTGTCCCGCGCCGGTCGTGACATGACGCCCGTCATCATCGATGCTTGGCGCTCGGGCTCTCGCTTTGACGCCTGGGTAGAGCATTTCTCGCTCGATAACTGGAAGGAAGCTGCTGCCAAAAACGGCATCGACCTCAATGAGCTCGTGCACCTGCCCTACGAGTTGGACTGGCGCCTGCCGTGGGAGCACGTGAGCCCCGGCTGCACGCGCGGCTTCCTCGAGCGCGAGTACCGTCGCTCGCTCGAGGGCGTCACGACTCCCGACTGCACCCGCACGTCGTGCACCGGCTGCGGAATCTGTCCCACGCTCCACGCCAAGAATGTATTGATGGGTGATCGCGCATGAGTGAGCGCCTGACCGACAACCCCTCGCTCTTTAGGCTTCGTGTTCGCTATGGCAAGCGCGATCGCCTTAAGTACCTGGGCCATCTCGAAGTAATCCATACCATTGAGCGCATCGTGCGCCGTGCGGGGCTTCCCTATGCCGTCACGCAGGGCTTCTCTCCGCACATGCGCGTGGGTTTCTCTTCGGCGCTACCGGTGGGTACGTCATCGACCTGCGAGTGGTATGACCTGTTTATGACTGAGTTCGTGGCGCTCGACGAGGCGTTTGAGCGCCTGGTTGCGGCGTCTCCGGCCGATCTGGCGCCCATCGAGGCGGCGTACATCGACGTGCGCACGCCGGCATTGACGGCGCAGCTCACGCGCCTGTCGTATCGCATCGACTTACACCTGGATCCCGAGGCGCCCGTAAGCGCCGACGAGGTGCGCCGTGCGATCGACACGCTGCGCGCGGGCCACGGCATCGACTACGCGCGCGGCAAAAAGAGCAAGCGCTTGGATTTGGATCACACGCTCGTGGGCTATGAGCTCACGGCGGGGGAGCGCCCGGACCATTTGGTACTCATGCTCGACACCCATGCCGACAACGAGGGCTCCATGCGTCCGGAAATTTTGCTTTCCGCTGCTGATGTTTTGTTGCAGGGCTTGACCCCGGGCGTGGATGCACCTATTGTTTCCACCGGTATGCAAGACCTCGTGACCATCTGCTCCTACGATGTCGAGCGTCAGAATCAAGCATGCGAGGACGACGAGGGCCGACTCGTCAGCCCCATACCTGTGCGAACTTGTGGATTTGCTCCACATACTCGTTGACGGGGGTATTTTCGCCTGCTACTATATTCGGCTGTTGCACTAACTGATGCATGAAGGGCAAGTAAACATGTACGCAATCGTTAACACGGGCGGCAAGCAGTACAAGGTCGCCACCGACGATGTCATCACCGTCGAGAAGATCGAGGGCAATGAGGGCGACAAGGTCACCCTGCCGGTTATCTTCCTCAACGATGGTAAGAAGATCGTCACCGATCCCGACAAGCTGGCCAAGGCCAAGGTTACCGCTCAGATCGTTGAGCAGTTCAAGGGCGAGA
This sequence comes from Collinsella sp., assembly GCA_014871645.1. Taxonomy (GTDB): domain Bacteria; phylum Actinomycetota; class Coriobacteriia; order Coriobacteriales; family Coriobacteriaceae; genus Collinsella. The sequence goes on along the minus strand of WGSN01000003.1, from coordinate 113,233 downwards.
AGCAGCTGGTCTTCAAGTTCCACAAGCGTAAGCGCTATCGTCGTCTGAAGGGTCACCGTCAGCAGCTCACCAAGCTGAAGATCGTGAAGGTTCAGGCTACCTCCCGCGCCAAGAAGGCTGTCAAGGCAGAGGCTGAGGCTGTTGCCGAGGCTCCCGTCGCCGAGTAGATTACACTCGTAACGAAAGAGTAGGTATACACAATGGCACACAAAAAAGGACTCGGTTCCTCCCGTAATGGCCGTGACTCCCGCGGTCAGCGCCTTGGCACGAAGCGCTATGCCGGCCAGACGGTAACCACGGGCACGATTCTCGTCCGTCAGCACGGCACGCACATCCACCCGGGTGAGAACGTTGGCCGTGGTAAGGACGACACGCTGTTCGCGCTGGTCGACGGTACCGTTGAGTTCCACAAGGGTATCAAGCACAGGGTCAGCGTACGCCCGCTCGCGAACGCGTAATTCACCCTTCATAGAGCACATATGTGGGAGGCACTTGAGTTTTAGGATTCAAGGGTCTCCCTCTTTTTTGTAGGAGGCGATTCTGTTGTCACAGTTCACCGATATCAGCCGCATTAACGTGTGCGGCGGCGACGGCGGAGCCGGATGCATGTCGTTTAGGCGCGAGGCATTTGTTCCCAAGGGCGGCCCCGATGGCGGCGACGGCGGTCGTGGCGGCAATGTCGTCATCCAGGCCGATGCTCAGCTGTCTTCGCTGATCGATTACCGCTTTAAGCATCACTTCCGCGCCGAGCGCGGCACGCATGGCCAGGGTGCCCGTCGTAACGGTAAGAGCGGCGAGGACCTGATCCTTAAGGTTCCCATGGGTACCGTGGTGCGCGAGCTCGATCCCGAGACGCAGACCCCGATGTTCGAGATTGCCGACCTGGTCCACGACGGCGAGCGCGTCGTCGTGGCGCCCGGCGGTGCCGGTGGCCTGGGCAACACGCACTTTGTGACGTCGGTGCGCCGCGCGCCCGCGTTCGCTCAGCTGGGCGAACCGGCCGAGGAGCACTGGATCGAGCTCGAGATGAAGCTCATGGCCGATGCCGCGCTCGTGGGCTTCCCCTCGGTGGGTAAGTCATCGCTCATTGCGCGCATGAGTGCCGCTCGCCCCAAGATTGCTGACTACCCGTTTACCACGCTCGTGCCGAACCTCGGCATGGTGCGTGCCGGCGAATATTCTTACGTCGTTGCCGACGTCCCCGGTCTTATCGAGGGCGCGAGCGAGGGCAAGGGCCTGGGTCACCAGTTCCTGCGCCACATTGAGCGTACGGCCCTGATCATGCATGTCGTCGACATGACGGGCGGTTTTGAGGATCGCGATCCGGTTGAGGACTATCGCATCATCAACCGCGAGCTCGAGCAGTATGGCGCCGAGCTTTCGGAGCGTCCGCAGATCGTCGTTGCCAACAAGTGCGACGCGCCGGGCACGGCCGACAAGATTGCCGACCTTAAGCGTGCAGCGCTCGACGACGGCCATATGTTCTTTGCCGTGTCCGCCGTGACGGGTGCCGGTCTCAACACGCTGATGCTTGCCGTGGGCGAGCAGGTGGCTAAGCTGCGCGCCGAGTTGGCTGTCTCCGATGAGCCGGTCGTTCTGCGCGACGATGAGTGGGAGCGCCGCCGCCTGCAGCGTGAGAAGCGCTTCCGCATTGTCCAGGAAGAGCCCGGTGCCTTCCGCGTGGTCGGTCGTGCCATCGAGCGCATGGTCATCCAGACCGACTGGGAAAATGAGGAAGCCGTCATTTACCTGCAGCATAAGTTTGCGCGTATGGGTGTTGACGACGCGCTCGAGAAGGCCGGTTGCCGTGCGGGCGACGAGGTCCGCATTTGCCAGCGTGCCTTTGACTTTGAGGGCGCTGAGGACTTCTCGGAGTACGAGGAGCTCGAGGATACTGGTGAGGACGTTGCCGTTGAGGCCATTGACGTGGCCGATGCTGCGGATGAGGGCGTCGAGGTTGTCGATGCGGCGGATGCCGAGGACGATGCCGAGACCTCGGAGGGCGAGTAAGCCATGTCGTTGCGCGGTGGAATCGGTTTGCCCGAGCTTCCTCTAGAGGACGGGCAGGAGTTTAGGCTCGGCATTATGGGTGGCACCTTTGATCCCATCCATTACGGGCACTTGGTTACCGCCGAGCAGGCGCGCGAGTCGCTCGACTTGGATGCCGTGCTTTTTATGCCGGCGGGCACGCCTGCCTTTAAGCTTGACAAGCCGGTGACGCCTGCCGAGGACCGTTATGCCATGACGGTCCTCGCCACCGCCGCGAACCCGGCCTTTTTGGCGAGTCGGTTCGAGATCGACCGTCCGGGCGTAACCTACACGGCCGATACGCTTCATGCCCTTCGCGACTTTTATCCGCCGCAGGTAAAGCTTTACTTTATTACGGGCGCCGACGCGATTATCGATATCGTGACCTGGCATGATGCCGAACGAATCGCTGAGCTTGCTACCTTTATTGCGGCGACACGACCGGGCTTTGATATCGATACGGCGCGTTCCCGAATCAAAGAGTCGGGGCTGCCGTTCGACGTGCGCTATATTCAGATTCCGGCGCTGGCGATCAGCTCGACGAACATCCGTAAGCGAGTCGCCCGCGGCATGAGCGTGCGCTATCTTACGAGCGAGTCTGTGCTCGGCTACATTCGCAAGCGCGGTTTGTATGTCGATCTGGGCCAAGAAGATTTTGAGTGATGGGGGTCTACGTTGTCGGTAGAGGATCAGTTTGAGGGCGATGAGCGCGCGCTGCTCAAGCGCATTCAAGAGCTGCTCGATGTTCGCATGAAGGATAAGCGCAAGCGCTATGTGCATTCGCTGGGTGTTGCCGAGACCGCACTTCATCTGGCCGAGGTCTACGGCGTTGACCGCTTTGATGCCGCTGCCGCCGGCCTGATCCATGACTGGGACAAAGTGCTCTCCGACGACGAGCTGGTCACGCGCGCTCTGCATTACGGCATTAAGATTGCCGGCTCTCCTTCCGCCGCGACGCCGCTTTTGCATGGCCCTGTTGCCGCCTATGAGCTTCCGCAGCTTTTCCCCGAGTTGTCGCCGGCCGTTTTCCAGGCTGTCGACCGTCACACCGTGGGTGCCTGCGACATGACGCCGCTCGATATGGTGGTCTTTGTGGCCGATGCCATCGAGCCCAACCGCCACGGCGACTATGCGCATGCGCTGCGCAAGATGGTGGGGGAGTCGACGCTCGATGAGTTGTTCTTCTCCTGTTTTGCGCAGGGTCTGGTCTATGTGATCCAGTCCGGGCGCTATCTTTATCCCACGGCTATTTCGATTTACAACCATTACGCCCGGCTACGCTAGCTCGGGCTGTCTAGAAAGAGGTATTCCATGGCCGACGAGACCATGACCGACGAGCAGATTCTTGAAGGTGTGGAGCACAAGAGCTTCGTTGCCACGTCCGACCGCACTGCCGCCTCGCTGTCCGCGAGCGGTGTCGCCGCCGAGGATGTCGCCCGCGCCGCCGCGCAGGCCGCCTACGACAAGAAGGGCGAGGACGTACAGGTGCTCGACCTGACCGAGCTTTCCGATGTGTGCGACTACTTTGTGCTCGCCACCGGTACCAACAACCGCCAGGTCGATTCGATCGTCGACGAGATCGAGGAGAAGGTCGCCGAGGCTTGCGGCGAGCATCCGTTCTCCATCGAGGGCCGCGAGCAGAAGACCTGGATGCTCATGGACTACGGTTCGGTTGTCGTCCACGTCTTCACTCCCGAAGCCCGCGACTTCTACCGCCTCGAGAAACTCTGGGGAGACGCCCCCCAGCTCCCCCTCAACCTCCTCTAAATGATTTTTCTGGGACGGGGATAAAATAATCATTGCTACCGTTTGCCGAACCGCTCACCTTTGTTGGGCGGTTCGGCCTTTTTCTTCCTTTCCTTTTGTATGCTGTGACTACTGCATCCTTGGAAGGGAGGGTTTCGATGACTCGTGTTGCCCGTGCGTTGTCCGAACTCGGCCATTATCACGTCATGCTCAAGGGCTGTGCTGGCCAGCTGATCTTCGAAGACGATGACGATCGCCTTTATTTTCTTAATCTATTGAACAGACGATTTACGTCCGCTCATATTCGTCTTCTTGCCTGGTGCCTCATGGACAATCATGTTCACCTGCTATTTGATGATCTCGATAATCAGATGAGCGTTGCTATGCATGCGATTGATACGGCATATGCGAAACACTTCAATCAAAAAACCGGCCGCCGCGGACCGGTGTTCCAGGAACGATTCAAGAGTGTGATCATTTCTGACGACAAACAGCTGCTCCGTTGCGTCCGATACATACACGACAATCCTGCAAAAGCAGGTATTTCTTCTGCTCCTCTGTATCGCTGGAGCAGCTTCCATGAGTATTTCTCTCATCCCGAAATTTGTGATTGTGAAGGTATTCTCAATCTGTTTGGGGGTACGGAAGCGTTTTATCTTTCGAGTACCGACGGCAAGCCTAATCCCTATTTTATGCCCGAAGGTAAGCATATCTCCGATATGGATGCGCTGGAAGTTGCCCGGGCTCTTTTGGCTCCGCATGAGCCTTATCAGCTTAAAACTTTGCCGAAATCAGAGCGAAATCGTCTTCTGGCAGTGTTGAGGCATCGGGGGTTTACGATTGACCAGATTTCGCGTCTGACGGGAATTGGGACCAATATCATTCAAAGGGCGAAATGACGCTCCAAATGATTAAAAAATCCCCGTCCTAGAATAATCATTCGCAGCTACCCGGCTTTCATTTTGCCTCAGGGACTAATCGTTGAAGCGGGATTGGCGGCCGAAGGATAGGGCGGTGTCGCCGAATTTGTCTCGGACGGCGTCGATGGCGACGGAGAGGCCGCGGCGGTCGCTGGATTGGGCTCCACGGTCGTCGACTTCGCAGAACAGGTCGGTCTGGATGCCGCCCCGATGGTCAAAGTCGCTCATGCCGATGCCTGCTAAGCGAACGTGCATTCCTTCCTGCCAGATGTTGTCGAGCAGATCGAGTGCAACCGCCACGAAGATGTTCTCATCGTCGGTCGGATGAGGCAGCCGGCGCTGTGCCGTACGCCCGCTGCCATACGAATACTTAAGCTTGAGCGTTACCGTGGCACCCGTCAGCCCCTGACGGCGCAGACGGCGTCCCACTGACTCTCCCAACAGCGCAATCGCCGCCTCAATATCCCCACGCTCAGTCAAATCTTTAGCAAAGGTGCGTTCATTGCTGACCGACTTGACCTCGCGCTCTTCATCGAGGCTCGTGACTTCAGAGATTTCGAGTCCCAGCGCACGCTGGCGCATGTGCTCGCCGTTGACGCCAAAAATAGAGGCCAAGGTGGATTCCGGTGCACGTGATAGCTCGCCGAGGGTGTAGATGCGCATGCGGCGCAGTCGCTCCTCGGCCGAGCGCCCGATGCCACTCATGGCAGATACCGGCAGCGCGGCCAAAAAGCGCTGCTCGGTTCCGGGGCGCACGATGGTCAGCCCAAACGGCTTATCCCGCTCGCTTGCGATTTTTGCGACCGTCTTGTTGCAGCCAACGCCAATGGAGCAGGTCACTCCCAGCCCTGTCACGCGGTCGCTTATACGCCGCGCAACCAGCAGCGGGTCTTCGGGCGCAAAGCGACCCGGTGTGATATCGATAAAGGCTTCGTCGATGGATACGCGCTCGACGCGCGGGGTCTCGTCGGCGAGAATCGCCATGACCTGCGCGCTCACCTCGCGGTAGCGATCAAAGTGCCCGTGCGTCCAAATGGCTTGCGGGCACAAGCGCCGCGCTTCGGCCGAGGCCATGGCAGAGTGCACGCCAAAGCGACGTGCCTCATACGAACACGTGGACACGACGCCACGCGAATCGGCGTCTCCGCCCACGATGAGCGGCTTGCCGCGCCATTCGGGATGATCGAGCATCTCCACGCTCGCAAAAAACGCATCGAGGTCCATCAGGCCCACCGCCGGACCCGTCCAGGGAGGCGGCGTGACGTCTGTGGCATCCTCATAACCGTATGTATGTTCGCGTCTTTCCATGTCATGAGTATACCGCGCAGCTCATGTGGGGTGCGTGTATGTGCTTGCAAATCCCGAATTCTTGTCTAAGATATGGATTTGCCCTCGACTACACCGAAGAAGTTGGTCTCACGGACTTCACCTGCCCGCGTCGATGGCGTATTATGTTCAACTGTTTGTTTGTAGTTGCAGCCTAAAGCTGCTTGGTTGGAGGAGTTTCCTTTGGCAGTCAAGATTCGCCTTGCTCGTCACGGCGCTAAGAAGCGTCCGTACTACCGTGTCGTCGTCGCCGATTCCCGCGCCCCGCGTGACGGTCGTATCATCGAGGAGGTTGGCCGCTACAACCCGATGACCGCCCCCAAGACCATCAACCTCGACCTCGAGAAGATCGCCGACTGGCAGTCCAAGGGCGCTCAGCTCACCGACGCCGTCGCCGCTCTGGTCAAGGCCGCCAACGAGGGCGAGAAGACCGAGACCGTCGTCAAGAAGTCCAAGAAGCAGCTCGCCAAAGAGGCCGAGGCCGCTAAGGCTGCCGCTGAGGCCGCTGAGGGCGCCGAGGAGTAAATCGTGCCTGAGGTTGACGCTGCACAGCTCGAGGGTGAGGCAATGCTCTCAGATCGCATCGCCGATCTCGTCGAATATCTCGTTGTTCAGATCGTCGACGACCCGGATTCCGTGAGCCTTGAGGTCATCGATGGTGACGACGCCTCTACGATTGAGGTTTCGGTCGCCGAGGATGACGTCGCTAAGGTCATCGGCCGTCGTGGCCGTACCATCAAGGCCATTCGCACGCTCGCCCGTGCACTGGCCGCTCGCCTCGACACTGCTGTCGAGGTAGAGGTTCTGGGCTAGGACCTTGAGGTCCCAGTACAAAAACATCGCCCGTGTGGTCAAGCCGCACGGAAGGAAGGGGGAGGTCCTCGCGCAGCCGCTGCGGGGGCTTCCTTCTGTATTAGAGCCGGGTATGCGCGTCGCCCTGACGCCGCCGGCGCTCAAGCGCGACCGCTTTTGCACGGTCGTGTCCGTCACCGATACGGGCGATGGCGATCTGGTCTCGTTTGAGGGCATTGACGACTTGACGGCCGCCGAGGGTATCACGGGATGCTACGTGCTGGCAAATCGTGACGATTTTGAGCTCGATTCGCTCGACGCTGCCTATATCGACCTGATGGGTCGCGAGGTGGTCGACGAGCGCTTCGGTTCGCTCGGCACGATTGTCGAGATCATGTCGACGCCCGCTAACGATGTTTGGGTTGTCGAGGGTGATCGGTACGGCGAGGTACTGATTCCCGTGATCGAGCAGGTTGTGCTCGATCTTCCCGACACAGGAACAATTTCCGTCCATGTTATGGACGGCCTGATCGATATGGACAAGTAGGGAGGACAACATGCTGATTGAGACCCTTTCGGTCTTTCCCGAGATGTTTGAGCCCGTCATGTCCACATCGATTTTGGGCCGCGCCCGCAAGGCCGGCCTTTTTGATTTTAAGGCCTATAACCTGCGTGACTGGACGCACGACCGTCATCGTACCGTTGATGACGAGCCGTACGGCGGCGGGCAGGGCATGCTCATGAAGGTCGAGCCTATCGCAGAGGCCATCGAGGCCATTAGCGCAGAGGGTCCCAAGCCCACTGTGGTGTTCTTTACCCCCTGTGGCGAGCCTTTTACGCAGCATGTGGCCGAGCGCCTGCTCAAAAGTGAGCGCCTGCTGTTTGTGTGCAGTCGCTACGAGGGCGTCGACGAGCGCGCGTATGCGTATGCCGATGAGCGTCTGTCGATCGGCGACTACGTGCTCACGGGCGGCGAGCTTCCCGCTATGGTCGTTGCCGATGCTGTCGTACGCCTCATCCCCGGCGCCCTTGGTGACGAGATGAGCAACGTCGACGAGTCATTCTCGACCGCCGAGGACGGAGGACTGCTCGAGTACGCGCAGTACACCCGTCCTGCCGAGTTCAACGGCGAGGGCGTGCCGCCGGTGCTTGTGAGCGGCGATCACGCCAAGGTCGATGCCTGGCGTCGCAAGAATGCCATCGAGCGCACCTGCCGCTGGCGTCCCGACCTGATCGAGACGGCACGGCTTACGCCCGAGGAGCGCGCATACGCGCAAGAGATCCTGGACGCGTCGTATTCGCAGAGCGAGGAGTGAGAATGGTTCCATCGCAGCATTCCGCGTTGAGGGGCGCTTTTGAGTGGATCGCGGTCATCGCGATCGCACTGGTCGCCACCTTCTTGATTCGCTCGTTTGTGGTCGAGCCCTTTGTGGTGCCCACCGGCTCCATGGAGTCCACGATCGAGATTGGCGACCAGATCCTGGCACAAAAGGTGAGCCTCGAGCTCGGTCAGCCCGTCAAGCAGGGCGATATCGTGGTGTTTCACAACCCCGATGGCACCTCCGAGCATGATGTTCTTGTCAAGCGTGTTATTGCCACGGCCGGCCAGACGGTCGACCTGCAGGATGGCAAGGTGGTCGTTGACGGCCAAGCGCTCGACGAGGACTATACGACGGGCATGAGCTGGCCGCTTTCGGTCCAAGCGCCCGGCGCTCAGGTAAGCTATCCCTACACGGTTCCCGACGGGTGCGTGTGGGTGATGGGCGACAACCGAGAGAACTCAGCCGACTCCCGCTATTTTGGGCCGGTCGACCGCTCCGATTTAATGGCCGTGGCACTCGTTCGCTACTGGCCGCTCAACCGCATCGGCGCTATCGACTAAAAACCGCTATAGTACAGTACCTAACCGTGTAATCGTTTCGACGAGGGGATATTAGAGGCATGAACGCTTCATCGCTTTCCTTCCAAGACATCATCCTGCGCCTCCAGCAGTACTGGGGCGAGCAGGGCTGCGTCATTATGCAGCCCTATGACTCCGAGGTCGGTGCCGGTACCTTCCATACCGCGACCACGTTGCGCTCGCTCGGTTCCGCCGAGTGGCGCACCTGCTATGCGCAGCCTTGCCGCCGTCCCGCCGACGGCCGCTACGGCGAGAACCCCAACCGCATGCAGCACTACTATCAGTTCCAGGTGCTCATCAAGCCGTCGCCGGTCAACGCCCAGGAGCTCTACCTGGGGTCTCTTGCCGCCATTGGCCTGGATCCCAACGACCATGACGTCCGCTTTGTCGAGGACGACTGGGAGAGCCCGACGCTCGGCGCCTGGGGCCTTGGCTGGGAGGTCTGGCTCAACGGCATGGAGGTCACGCAGTTTACGTACTTCCAGCAGGTGGGCGGCATCGAGGTCGACCCCGTGCCCGTCGAGATCACCTATGGCCTGGAGCGTATCGCCATGTACGCTCAGGGCGTCAACTCCGTTTACGACCTGGTGTGGAGCTATCTGCCCGACGGAACGCCCATGACCTATGGCGACGTGTTCCTCGAGAACGAGCGCGAGTTCAGTGCCTATAACTTTGAGGTCGCCAACGTCGAGATGATGCGTCAGAAGTTTGACGACTACGAGGCCGAGTGCCACTCCTGCCTGGAGCGCAAGCTGCCGCTGCCGGCTTACGACTGCGTCATGAAGTGCAGCCACGCCTTCAACCTGCTCGATGCCCGTGGCGCGCTGTCCGCGGTCGAGCGTGCCAACTACATCCTGCGCGTCCGCGCCGTCGCCAAGGCGTGCTGCGAGGCCTACATGGCCGAGGTCGCCGGAGTCAACGAGAATGCCGACCAGGAAGGCGAGGTGGCGTAAGCCATGGCAGACGCTAAGGATTTCCTGTTTGAGATCGGTACGGAGGAAATGCCCTCTGCACCGCTGAACAATGCCGTCAAGCAGCTTGGCACCCTGATCGCCAAGGGTCTCGACGAGGCCGGTCTGGCCCACGGCGAGGTCCGCGTGATCTCGAGTCCGCGTCGCCTGGCTGCACTCGTTGCCGACGTCGCCACCGCGACCGATGAGGTTCACGAGGTCAAGCGTGGCCCCGCGGCCAACATTGCCTTCGACGCTGACGGTAACGCCACCAAGGCCGCCCAGGGCTTTGCCCGCAAGTGCGGTGTGGCTGCCGAGGACCTGGCCCGTCGCGAGGATACTGACGGTCGCGAGTATGTGTTCGCCGAGAAGAACATTCCCTCCGCACCGGCTACGCCGATTCTGACCGCTCTGTGCGAGAAGACTATCGCTGGCCTGCAGTGGCCCAACTACCGCAGCCAGCGCTGGGGTCACGAGCATGCGACCTTTGTTCGTCCGGTCCGCTGGATCTGCTGCCTTCTGGGCGAGGACGTTGTGCCCGTGTCGTTTGCCGACGTGACGAGTGGCAACACCACGCGTGGTCATCGCGTGCTTGGCCCCGGTGACCATGTGGTCGCCAGCCCCGCCGTCTACGAGCAGGTGCTCGAGGACGCCGGCGTGCTTTCTGCCGAGCGCCGTCGCGAGGCCATCCTTGCCGGTATCGCCGAGGTCGAGGCTGCCCGTCCCGGCTGCCATGTCGATACGCCCAAGAAGGTCTTTGAGGAGGTTATCAACCTCTGCGAGTGGCCGACGGTGCTCGTCGGTACCTTCGATGAGGAGTTCCTCAAGGTCCCGCACGAGATTATCTGCGAGTCCATGCTCACCAACCAGCGCTATTTCCCGATCTATGACGGCGAGGGCAAGCTCACGCGTGAGTTCGTGGTCGTCTCCAACAGCAAGCCCGAGAACGCCGAGCGCGTGATCGACGGCAACGAGCGCGTCGTGCGCGCCCGTCTGGACGACGCAAAGTTCTTCTACGAGGAGGACCTGAAGATCTCCCTCGACGAGTTCCGTGAGCGTCTGGCCAAGGTTGCCTTCCAGGAGAAGCTCGGTAGCGTGCTCGCTAAGTCCGAGCGCATCGAGCAGCTCGCGCTCGCTATTGCCCGCGAGGCACACCTGGGTGCTCATCTGGCAGCCGACGCCGGCCGTGCCGCGCACCTGTGCAAGGCCGACCTGGTGTCCAACGCCGTCGTCGAGTTCACGAGCCAGCAGGGCGTGATGGGCGGTTATTACGCGACCGCGATGGGGGAGAACGACGAGGTCGCCCACGCCATTCGCGATCACTATCGTCCCCGCTTTGCCGGTGACGAGCTGCCCGAGGGCACCGCTGGCTGCATCGTGGCCTGTGCCGACAAGCTCGATACCATCGCCGGTATCTTTGCCATCGGCGAGCCCCCGACCGGCTCTTCGGACCCCTATGCGCTGCGTCGTGCCGCTATCGGCATCATCAACATCCTGCGCGACCGCCTGCCGATCGACCCCACGTCGCTCATCGACTTCGCTCTCGAGCTCTACAGTGAGCAGGGCATTGAGTTCGACGCCGGCGAGGTCGCCCAGCAGGTTCGTGACTTCTTCCACGGCCGCCTGGTGAGCATGGCCCGCGACGAGAAGATTCCTGCCGATACCGTTGCCGCCGTCTCCGCGGTGCACATCATCGCCCCGTCCGTCTTCTTCGCCCGCTGCGCCGCCCTCGACGAGGCCCGCAAGAACGACGCCGAGACGTTCGATAACCTGGCGACCGCCTATGCCCGCGCCGCGCACATCTCCAAGCCCGAGCTGGGCGCGGAGTACGACCGCAGCCTGATGGGCGAGGTCGAGCTCGCGCTTGCCGATGCCTCCGAGGCCGCTCAGACCGCTGTCGATGCCGCCCTTGCTGCCGAGGACTACCCGGCCGCATTTGCCGCCCTCGCCGCCCTGCGCGCGCCCATCGACCGTTTCTTCGATGAGGTCATGGTCATGGACAAGGACGAGCAGCTCCGCGATAATCGCCTTAAGCTGCTCAACCGCTTCGAGGCCGTTTTCTCCGGCATTGCCAACATCGGTGAGCTTGCCCGCAAAAAGTAAGCCAGCCTGCGCGTAAGCGCAAAAGGAGCCCCGCATGGATTGCCCGGTCACCGCTCGTCCCACCGTTATCGTTATCTCCGACTCGCTCGGTGATACCGCTTGTGAGGTGGTGCTTGCGGCGTCCGGGCAATTTGATGAAGGGGCTTTTTGTGTTTTGCGCCTGCCTAAGGTGACTTCTGTGGAGCAGGTCAAGTCATTTGTGGGGCCGCGCGTCGATGCCGACCATCGCGATATCGCCGCGTTCCATACCATCGTCGACCCGGCGCTACGTGCTCGTGTGCTCGATTATCTGGGCATGCTGCATATTCGCTCGGTCGACCTGATCGGCCCGACGCTCGCCGTGCTGTCGTCGCTCATCGGTGTACCGCCCAAGGGCGTCGCGGGCGTGATTCACAAGACCGATGACCGCTATTTCCATCGCATCGAGGCCATGGAGTATTTCGTTGAGCACGATGACGGGCTCGGCTGCGACGATCTGTCGGGTGCCGATATCGTGCTGCTGGGCGTATCGCGCACGTCCAAGACGCCGCTGTCGATGTTTTTGGCCTTTCAAGGTTACAAGGTTGCCAATGTTCCGTTGGCCCATGGCATGGAGCCGCCCAAGTCAATTTACGAGGTCGACCCGATGCGTTTGTTTGGCCTGATTTCGACCGTCGACGTTATTTCCGAGATTCGCGATAGCCGCTTGGGCGATGACTACGCCCGTGCCGTTGCCGGCTCCTATGCCGAGCCCGAGAGCGTGCGCAGCGAGCTCGAGGAAGCTCGTGCCCTTATGAAGCGCCTAGGCTGCTTTGTGGTGCGTACCGACGGCAAGGCCATCGAGGAAAGCGCTGCCGAGATCATTAGCCACTTGGAGGAAATCCAAGAAGCCCGTGCCCGCCGCGCTGCTCGTCGAGCCCAACAAAAGTAGCTAATTTGGGACGGGGCTTTTTTAGCTACCCCGACTGAGGCCGCGAGCTTTTTGGCCGATTGCCGACGGGGGCAGCTAAAAAGCCCCGTCCCAAATTAGCTACTTATGGTAAAGCGATTTAGCAAATACATTGCATCTGACCTGTACTTTCTTGTAGTGGTATCTTCATAAGGTAACCAACTTTACCTACCGTTTACCGCCATATTTACCACGTTTACCAACCCCCGCGTCCTCTGCGCAAGCCCGCTCAATGCCCGCCGTATAGTACCCTCACGGCTCGCATACGGCGGGTCGATTCGTCACCACGGTCGTGCGTGAGAGCGTATGGAAGGGGAAGTATCGTGAGCGATTGCAAGAGGGTTTATCGTTTTGGAACCGACGCCCAGGGCACCTGTGTCACTGAGGCTGACAAGTCCATGAACTTCGTGCTTGGCGGCAAAGGCGCAAACCTTGCCGAGATGAGCCGTATCGGCCTGCCGGTTCCCGGTGGCTTTACTATTACCTGCCAGACCTGTGTCGAGTACTCCGGTGCCGGCAACGTCTGGCCCGAAGGCGCACTCGATGAGATCGTTGCCGCCGAGGCTGACCTCGAGGCCCGCTGCGGCAAAAAGCTCGGCGACGCCTCCGATCCGCTGCTCGTGTCGGTTCGCTCGGGCGCTCCGTTCTCCATGCCCGGTATGATGGACACGGTCCTCAACTTGGGCCTCAACGACGATTCCGTTCAGGGTCTCATCGCCCAGACGCAAAAACCGCGTTTTGCCTGGGATAGCTACCGCCGCTTTATCCAGATGTTTTCCAACGTCGTCATGGGCGTTGATGCCGACCTGTTCGAGAACGCCCTGACCCAGGCCCGCCTGGTCGCCGGCGTTCGCGTCGATTCCGAGCTTTCGGCCGAGGACCTGCAGGAACTCGTCGAGACCTTCAAGGGGATCTTCTCCGAGAACGTCGAGGCCGCCCTGTATCCCGAGCTCGAGGTTGCCGACGGCAAGCCCGTCTTCCCGCACGATCCTGAGCTTCAGCTGCGCCTTGCCATCCAGGCCGTCTTTGGCAGCTGGATGAACGAGCGCACCTGCATCTACCGCAAACAGCACGGCATCTCCGACGAGCTCGGTACTGCCGTCAACGTCCAGGCCATGGCCTTTGGCAACAAGGGCGAGACCTCTGCGACGGGCGTCGCCTTTACGCGTAATCCGGCCGACGGCACCAAGGAGTTCTACGGTGACTTTTTGGTTAATGCCCAGGGCGAGGACGTCGTCGCCGGCATCCGCAACACCGAGCCCATTGCCGACCTCAAGGCCACCCCGGGCCTCGAGTCTGCAGGTGAGGAGCTCGAGCGCGTGTTCCTGACGCTCGAGGACCATTACCGCGATATGTGCGATATCGAGTTCACCATCGAGCAGGGCAAGCTCTGGATGCTCCAGACACGCGTGGGTAAACGCACTGCCACCGCCGCCCTGCGCATCGCCATCGAAATGGTCGAGGAGGGACTGATCACCCGCGAGGAAGCCGTGAGCCGCATCGATCCCGCGCAGCTTGACCAGCTCCTGCACCCGCAGTTCGACGCCTCCAAGAAGTACGAGGCTCTGGCCAGCGGTCTTAATGCCAGCCCCGGTGCCGCCGTGGGCGAGGTCGTGTTCTCGAGCGATGACGCCGTCGCGCGCCAACGAGGGTCACAAGGTTATCCTGGTTCGTTGGGAGACCAACCCCGACGACCTGAAAGGCATGGTCGCCGCCGAGGGCATTCTGACAAGCCACGGTGGCAAGACGAGCCATGCCGCCGTTATCGCCCGCGGCATGGGTACGCCCTGCGTCTGCGGCGTCGAACGCTTCCATATCGACGCCGCCGAGAAGGTCGTGCACATCGAGGGCAGCGACCGCGTGCTGCGCGAGGGTGATGTCATCTCCATCGACGGCACCCAGGGTATCGTCGTCGACGGCGCCGTCGATCTGGTTTCGGCCGAGCTCACCGGCGATCTGGACACCATCCTGTCCTGGGGCGACGAGATCCGTCTGGACGAGACCGAGGGTCACGCCAACCACGTGCGCGTCAACGCCGACAACCCCGAGGATGCCGCGCTCGCACTCGAGTTTGGTGCCGAGGCCATCGGCCTATGCCGCACCGAGCACATGTTCCTGGGTGACCGTAAGAACATCATCCAGAGCTTTATCCTGTCTGACGATGAGGCCGTGAAGCAGCAGGCCCTGGCCGACCTGCTCAAGGTCCAGACCGAGGACTTCCTGGCGATGTTCAAGACCATGTCCGGTCGCGATGTGGTCGTCCGCCTGCTCGATCCGCCGCTTCATGAGTTCCTGGATAATCCTCGCGAGCTCGAGGTCGCCATCACCAAGAAGGAAGCCGCTGGCGCCAGCGAGGAAGAGCTTGCCGCCCTGCGCGCCCGCCTGCGTCGTATCGACGGCATGGTCGAGTCGAACCCCATGCTCGGCCTACGCGGCGTGCGCCTGTCCGTCGTCTTTGGCGATCTGCCGCTCATGCAGGTCCGTGCCGTCGCAACGGCTGCCGCCCGCCTTATCCAGGAGGGCGTCGATCCGCGTCCCGAGATCATGGTTCCGCTCGTTTCCATCACGGCCGAGCATGTCCAGACCCGCGAAGTCATCGAGCGCGTGATCGCTGAGGTTTCCGCTGAGGAGGGCGTCGAGCTCAATATTCCCGTGGGCACGATGCTCGAGCTGCCGCGTGCCTGCATAGTCGCTGACGAGATCGCCCATCATGCCGACTTCTTCTGCTTTGGTACCAACGACCTCACCCAGACCACCTTCGGCTTCTCCCGCGATGATGCCGAGGCCAAGTTCATCCCGCTGTATATGCACAAGAAGATCTTGAAGGACAACCCCTTCGAGATCATCGACGTGGCGGTGCTCGAGCTCGTGCGTATGGCCGTGGAGAAGGGTCGCGCCACCAACCCCGACATGCACTTTGGCGTGTGCGGCGAGCACGGCGGCGACCCCAAGTCCATCAAGGGCCTGTTTAACGTGGCCGACGTGGACTACGTGTCCTGCTCGCCCTATCGCGTGCCCCTCGCACGCCTGGCTGCCGCTCAGGCCAAGCTCGAGGCCAAGCGTTCCGCCTAATGTTCTGGGTTTAGACGCCTAGCGTAGCCCCCTTCATGCCGCCCGTCTCATTCGTGAGACGGGCGGTTATCATGTGCGGGTTTTGTCTTTTTGTCTGCGTAAAAAATTGTTCTTGCAGCAGAAACCCGCGCGTGTATACTCGAATACGTTTGTTCAACTACGTGCCGGCCAGAGTGGTACGGCACCTCTAGAAGAGTAAGGAATTGCACATGGATTACATCCGCGCAATCGAGCGTCAGCAGATCCGCGAGGACATTCCTCAGGTTCGCGTCGCCGACAACGTCAAGGTTCACTACCGCATTAAGGAAGGCGACCGCGAGCGCATCCAGGTCTTCCAGGGCGACGTCATCCGCATGGCCGGCGCCGGTGCCCGCGAGACCTTCACCGTCCGCAAGATGTCCTTCGGTGTTGGTGTTGAGCGTACCTTCCCGCTTCACAGCCCCAAGATCGCCAAGCTCGAGGTCGTTCGTCATGGTCGCGTCCGTCGCGCCAAGCTGTACTACCTCCGCGACAAGGTGGGCAAGGCTGCTCGCATCCCCGAGAAGCGCTAAGAAGATCGCAGCGTCTGTCCACTCGTTTGGACACAAGGGCCACCTTCGGGTGGCCCTTCTTTTTATCTGATTTGCATGCAAGGAGGGCCTGGTATGGCCAATATGACGAGCTCGGTTTCGGCATCGCAGGTTGCCGGAGAGCTAGCGAGCGCAACGTTTGAGGAGATCCCCGCCCTCGTGGAGCATTATCGCGAGGACCCGCGCCAGCAGGTGATCAAGGCTTGTGAACGCGCCCTCAAACGCCATTCCAAAGAGGTTGCCGAGCGCGAGCGCGTCAATGGCATGTACGAGCTTATGCATGAGCTTGGCGGCGATGGGGTAGTCGTTGGTGTCGACGAGGTGGGTCGCGGATCGGTGGCCGGTCCTTTGACGGTATGCGCCGTCTGTCTTCCTATGGAGCCGCGCGTCTGGGGCATCAACGATTCCAAAAAGCTCACGCCCGCGCGCCGCGAGTTGCTCTCAGTGAAGATTGCCGATGTGGCGACGGCGATCGGCTTTTGCCATATCGCGCCTAAGGATATCGATGAGATGGGCATGGCCCGCGCCATCCGCGCTGCCGTCGCGGGCGCCGTGGCCGATACGGGGCTCGAGCCCGATTGCGTGCTTATGGACGGTAACCCCTTGGGCGCCGTTCCCAACGAGCGCGACGTGGTGAAGGGCGATGCCAAAATCGCCTGTATCGCCGCGGCGTCCATCATGGCTAAGGTGACGCGTGACGAGATGATGGTCGAGTACGACGCCGAGTATCCCGAGTACCATCTGGCCGAGTCGAAGGGCTATGCAAGCCCCGAGCATATCGAGGCCATTCGCAAACATGGACTTTGTCCTCTGCACCGCGTGAGCTTTTGCGGAAATTTTCTGCAGACTGAGCGCCTTTTCTAGGTCAATTGTGGAAACAGGGACCCCTGGGGTTATATAAACCTGCTGGTAGCGGGCCGTATGCAGCAGCATTGCTGCGTACGGCCCGTTTTTTGTCGGCATTTGGTCAGCTTTTGGTTTGCTTCCGGTACTTACCCGCATGAAAGGTGCCCTCATCATCGGGGCAATGCAGTGTGCGGGAAAGGAGACCCCATGAGTGCCGCAAGCAAAAAGAGCAAGACGCAGCAGCTCAAGGAGCGTTGGGAAAACGGCGAGCTCGACTGTGGGGCGATGACGCCCGAGTTTATCAAGGGACTCAGTCCCCGCGAGCTGGGCATGCTAGGCGAGCTGATCACCATCGACTACATTAACGAGCGCGGCTACACCTTGCTGGAGCAGGGTTATCGTTGCACCGAGGGCGAGGCCGATCTGGTGCTGCTCGATGAGCTCGACGATGTCGTGGTGATGGCCGAGGTCAAGACCAGACGCGTTGCGCTGGATTGCAACACGCGGGTCTTTCCCGAGGAGGCCGTGGACGCCCAAAAGCAACGCCGCTACCGCCGCATCGCAAGTTGCTATCTCATGGAGCATTATCCGCTCAAGGCGATTCGCTTCGATGCCGTGGGCGTCACCATCCGCGACGGGCATATCGCCGAGATCGAGCATCAGTACAACGCGTTCGATTGGCAGGTGTCGTGATGGCGTTCGAGACGTTTGCCGTTCACGCGGCCTGCATCCGCGGCGTCGAGGCGATTCACGTCACGGTCGAGGTCTCGCTTGCCGGCGGCGTTCCGGGCATTCAGATGCTCGGCATCCCGAGTATGGAGGTGATGGAGTCACGTGGTCGTATTCGCTGTGCGATGCGCTCGGCCGGCTTTGAGATCCCGCGCTCGGGCATTACGGTCAATCTGGCGCCCGGCGATATTCGCAAGACCGGTAGCGGCTTTGATCTGCCCATCGCCATCGCGGTTCTAGCGGCCGATGGGCAGATTCCCCGTGACAACCTCGATCGCTGCCTTATCGCCGGCGAGCTCGGCTTGGACGGTACGGTGCTTCCTGTCAAGGGCGAGGTGGCGTTTCAGCTATTGGCTCGCGACATGGGGCTGTCTTTTATCGCCGGCAGGTCCGACCAGCATGTGCCACTCGCGGGCGTGGATTGCGGCTTTATCGATCATCTGTCTCAGCTTGCCCATGGCATGGGCGAGGCGGCTCGGCACTATCTGGATTCCGAGGGCGTCGAGGCGACCTTTGAGCCTGAGCTCGACTATGCCGACGTACTGGGGCAGGAAGTCGCTAAACGCGGCATGGCGCTTGCGGCGGCAGGAGAACTCGGCTTGCTCATGATCGGGTCCCCGGGATCGGGCAAGACGATGCTCGCGCGTCGTATGACCGGCATCCTGCCCGAGCTTTCCGTTGAGGATCAACAGGAGGCGCTGTGCATCCATTCGGTTTTGGGTGAGAACATTGATGGCTTGTTGGCGGGGCACCGGCCCTTCCGTAGTCCCCATCACAGTATTTCAACGGCGGGCCTCATTGGCGGAGGACGCCCGGTGCACCCAGGTGAGATCAGCCTTGCTCATGGCGGCGTGCTCTTTTTGGACGAGCTTGCCGAGTTTCCCACGGGCGTACTGCAGACGCTGCGTCAGCCTATCGAGCGCGGCTACGTGAGGATCGTACGCGTCGATGGGGCTTTTACCTTCCCGTCGCGCTTTCAGCTGCTGGCTGCGAGCAATCCCTGCCCCTGCGGCTTTTTGGGCGATCGCGAGGTACCGTGTCGCTGCTCGGCGGCGATGGTCGAGCGCTATCGGTCTAAACTGCGCGGTCCTTTGGCCGACCGTATCGACATGATGATCGATGTGACCCGTCCCGACCCTCAAGTGATTATCGAGGGCGCAGAGGGTATGTCGTCGGCCGAGTTACGTGACTACGTTGTGCGCGGTCGCGCTTTTCGCGCTTGGCGCGAATCCCGTATGGACGATGCAGATGCCGAGGCCGAGGATGACGAGACGCGGTCCATTGACGGCGTCGTTTCGACCTTTGAGCTTGATGATGCTGCCGAGAAATGCGTACTCGGCCTATCCAAACGCACGCATCTCACAGGGCGTGGCATCGTGCGCCTGGTTCGCATTGCGCGTACGATCGCAGATGTCGCCGAGAGCGAGCAAGTGACGCAGGACCACGTGCTCGAGGCGGCGATGTACCAGGGAAGGAGGGACCAATGATGGCCGAGGGGACCTTCGAGCTGCATCCAGGTGATGCGTTGTATCCCGAGACCGTTTTGGAGCTTTCTGATTTACCCCAGACGCTTTATGTGCGCGGCAACCCCGAGGTGCTTTCGACGCCCGCGCTCTCCATCATCGGCGCGCGCAAGGCCTCGCCGTATGGTCTTGCCGTGGCAGAGCTTGCGGCAAAGGTGGCGGTTGAGGCGGGAGTGACGGTAGTTTCGGGCGGTGCGGTCGGTTGTGACCAGGCCTCGGGTTGGGCTGCGGTCAACGCCGGCGGCAAACACGTTGTGGTGCTGGGGACGGGCGCCGACGTGGTCTACCCGCGTTCGAGCGCGGGGCTGATTACGCGCACGCTTGATACGGGTGGCGCGGTCGTGTCGATCTCTCCGTGGGGCATGGGTCCGCGCAAGTTCGCCTTTCCGCGCCGCAATCGCGTAATCGCGGCCCTGTCGCAAGCCCTCTTTGTATCCGAGGCGGGTATGCCTTCTGGGACGTTTTCCACAGCCGAGGCTGCTATGGATTTGGGGCGCGAACTTCTTGCCGTGCCGGGGTCGATCCTATCGCCCGAGTCGCGTGGCACGAATTACCTCATTGCGAACGGTGCCTGCTGCATCGTCGACGAGGAATCTATCGAGATGGCTATCTCTCGCATATACGGCACCCTGCGCTACTCGCGCCCCGATGCTCCCGGCATTGCCGACCTGGATCCAACGCAGCAGACCGTGATGCATGCGCTCATCGCCTCTCCGCTCAAGGTCGACGACATCGCGGCGCTCGTCTCGCTCGATGCTGTCGGCGTACTCAAACTCTTGGGTTCGCTTGAACTCGAGGGTCTTATCGAGCGCATGATGGATGGAAGGTATGCGCCCTCCAAGTTTGCCCTTCACGCCCAGACACCCTTCGGTCACAATGGAAAACGTGTCAATTAGAAAGGTGTTTGCAGATGCAGTTCGATCAGGTGACAGTTATCGGTGGCGGTCTGGCGGGTTCGGAGTGCGCGATCCAGCTGGCAGATCGCGGTTTTGCCGTAAAGCTGTGCGAGATGCGCCCCCAGGTGAGCTCCCCGGCTCACCATACTGATCACCTGGCAGAGCTCGTCTGCTCCAATTCGTTTAAGTCGACCCGTCCAGATTCCGCTGCTGGCCTACTAAAAGCCGAGCTCCAGCGCATGGGTTCAGTCCTGCTCGATTGCGCCCATCGCGCGGCTGTTCCCGCCGGTGGCGCCTTGGCGGTCGACCGCGTCAAGTTTTCCGAGCTTGTCGAGGCCGAGGTTGCCGCTCGTCCCAATATCGAGGTCGTGCACGGTGAGGTCACGCAGATTCCCGAGGGTCACGTGGTCATTGCCGCGGGCCCGCTGTGTTCACCGGCGCTGAGCGAAGAGGTTATGAAGCTCGTCGGTGGCGATGCCCTGGCATTCTTTGATGCGGCGGCGCCGATCGTCGATGCCTCCACGCTCGATATGGACGTGCTGTTCTCGCAGTCGCGCTACGAGGAGCAGGGGAGCGGCGACTATCTCAACGCTCCGCTCAACAAGGAGGAGTACGAGGCCTTTATCGAGGCGCTTACCACGGCCGACCGCGTGGTGCTCAAAGACTTTGAGGGCGGCGATCTGTTCCAAGCCTGCCAGCCTGCCGAGGAAGTTGCGCGCACCGGCAAGGACGCCATTCGCTTTGGCGCCATGAAGCCCGTCGGCCTCACCGACCCGCGTACCGGACGTCGCCCCTGGGCGGCGATTCAGCTGCGTGCCGAGAACAAGGAGAAGACCGCCTATAACCTGGTGGGCTTCCAGACCAACCTGACCTTTGGCGAGCAGAAGCGCGTCTTCCATATGGTGCCGGGCCTGGAGAACGCTGAGTTCTTCCGCTACGGTGTCATGCACCGCAATACCTTTGTCGATGCCCCGCACGTGCTCGATGGCACCTTTGCCGTGCCCGGTACCGGCGTGCGCCTGGCCGGTCAGATCACCGGCACCGAGGGGTACATGGAAGCCGTGGCGACGGGTCTGCTCGCGGCGCTCAACACCTATGCCGAGGCTATCGGTGCTGCGGGCGTCGAGTTGCCGCGCGTGGGCGCCCTGGGTGCGCTCGTGGGCTATGCGACCGATCCTGCCACCGTGGGCTATCAGCCCATGCATGTCAACTTTGGCCTGGTGCCGCCACTCGAGGATGGTAAGCGCCGCAGCAAGCGCGACCGCTACCAGGCCTATGCGGACCGTGCGCTCGAGGCCCTTGATGCCTATCTGGCCACTCGACCCGATCTGTTTGGAGGCGACCGGTCATAGTCTGTGACCTGTACGACACCGTCGACTCGTTTATCGCCTACATCGCACGTGTCGAGGGTCTTTCTCCCAACACGGTGACGGCCTATGGCTCGCGGTTGGAGCGCTTTGCTGCCTGGTGCGAGCGCGAGGATATCGATGCTTTCGCTGCCGACGTGCGCACCATTCGTCGCTATCTTGCTGAGCTTTCGCGTGAGCAGGTGGCTCCCCGAACGCTTGCGGCGCACCTGTCGGCTATCCGATCTCTCTATCGCTGGATGGCTGCCGAGGGGATTGTCGAGGGCGATGTGGCCTCGGCGATCGCATCGCCCAAGCTGCCGCGTGACCTGCCGGGCGTCCTTACGACCCATCAGGTCGAGGCGCTGCTCAAGACGCCTGATACCTCGACGCCCGCGGGACTGCGCGATGCGGCGATGCTCGAGCTGCTCTATGCCTCGGGTGCTCGTATCTCTGAGCTCGCAGCACTCAATGTGGAGTCCATCGCTTGGTCCGAACGCACGCTGCGCCTGTGGGGCAAGGGGAGCAAAGAACGTATTGTCCCTCTGTATCGTCGTGCGCTCGAGGTGACGCGTCTCTATATTGAGGAGGGGAGGCCGGAGTTGCTCGCTCAGGCAAAGCGCCGTGACCCCGCTACCGGGCCGCATCCGCTGCTTATATCGGCGCGCGGCAATCGCATGAGCGCCGCCATGCTCAGGCGGCGGTTCCATACGCTGGCGACGCTCGCTGGCATTCCGCCCGACATCGCGCCGCATGCGATGCGCCATACCTTTGCGACCGACTTGCTCGAGGGCGGTGCGGACCTGCGCTCGGTTCAAGAGCTGCTGGGTCATGCGAGTCTGTCCACGACGCAGATCTACACGCATCTCACGCCCGATCGGCTTAAGCGGGCCGTGGCTCAAGCCCATCCCCGCGGCGAATAGTTGCTGGGACGTTCCGCGCTGCACTCAGGTGTGTGGTTTTGATTGCGGGTTGGCAGGAAGATGCATTCCTGCTATCATTCATCGGGTTGCTTCACGGCAACATGTTTTTATCACGCACGCGCGGCTACTTCATACCGTGGTGCCCGGGCTTTGGTAGCACATGTCTGGGTTGGTTTTGGAGGATGACCCCGCGCGGAGGCAAACCACAGGAGGTTTAACATGGCTACCAAGATTAATATCCGCACCCTGCTCGAGGCCGGCTGCCACTTCGGTCACCAGACCCGTCGCTGGAACCCCAAGATGAAGCCGTTCATCTTCGGTGAGCGCAACGGCATCTACATCCTCGACCTCAAGCAGACCATCCTCGACGCCGACCAGGCCTACACCTTCGTTAAGAACGTCGCCAAGGGTGGCAACGTGCTGTTCGTCGGCACCAAGAAGCAGGCTCAGGAGGCCGTCAAGAACGCTGCTGAGCGCGCCAACATGCCTTACATCAACCAGCGTTGGCTCGGCGGTATGCTGACCAACTTCGTCACCATCCGCTCCCGCATCAACCGCATGGAGGAGCTCGAGGCCATGGTCGAGGACGGCCGCATGGCAGTGCTCCCCAAGAAGGAGCAGGCTGTGCTCGGCAAGGAGCTCACCAAGCTCCAGACCAACCTCGGTGGCGCCCGCGACATGAAGGGTCTGCCCCAGGCTCTCTTCGTCATCGACACCAAGCGCGAGGAGAACGCCATCAAGGAGGCTCAGCGCCTGAACATCCCCGTCGTCGCTCTGATCGACACCAACTCCGATCCCGACGAGGTCGAGTACGGCATCCCCTGCAACGATGACGCTATCTCCGCTGTCACCCTTATGTGCGAGCTCATGGCTGACGCCTGCCTCGCTGGCTCCGGCAAGGAGCAGGTCTCCGAGGCCGAGATGGCCGCTGAGCCCAAGGCCGAGTAAATCAGTCTTAGTTAATTCTTTTTCATCTCTTTGAAAGGAACCACAATGGCCCAGATTACCGCCGCTATGGTCAAGCAGCTCCGCGAGATGACCGACTCCCCGATGATGGAGTGCAAGAAGGCTCTCGTCGAGGCTGACGGCGACATGGACGCCGCTGTCGACGTTCTGCGTAAGAACGGCCTTGCCAAGGCTGCCAAGAAGGCTGGCCGTGAGACCAATGAGGGCGCTGTCGCCGCGTTCGTCTCCGAGGATGGCAAGACCGGCGCTCTGCTCGAGCTCTCCTGCGAGACCGACTTCGTTGGCTCCAACGCCAAGTTCACCGGCTTTGCTTCCAAGGTCGCTGAGGTTGTCGCTACCACCGAGCCTGCTGACGTCGACGCTTTGCTCGAGAAGCCGATGGGCGAGGAGAGCGTTTCCTCCGAGCTCACCGAGATGATTCACATCATGGGCGAGAACATGAAGATCTCCCGCTTCGCTGCCCGCAAGGCTGAGAACGGCGCGCTCGCTTCTTACATCCACATGGGTGGTAAGATCGGCGTCCTCGTCGAGTTCGCCTTCGAGAAGGCCGAGACCGCTCAGGCTGAGTCCTTCAAGACCTTCGCTCACGACGTTGCCCTTCAGGTTGCTGCCGTCGCCCCGATCTGCGCTACCCGCGATCAGGTTCCGGCCGAGATCGTCGAGCACGAGAAGCAGATCTACATGGCGCAGGCTGCCGAGTCCGGCAAGCCCGAGGCTATCCAGGAGAAGATGGCTGTCGGCCGTCTGGAGAAGTTCTACAAGCAGTCCGTGCTCACCGAGCAGGAGTTCATCAAGGACAGCTCCCTCACCATCAAGAAGTACGCTGAGCAGGTCTCCAAGGAGCTCGGCGACACCATTACCGTCGTTGCCTTTGACCGTCTGGTCCGTGGCGAGTAAATAAGCTCTTGTAGCTGGTAATGAGCAGGCTGTGGGTTTTACTCACAGCCTGCTTTTTCATGGCTCTTATCAGAGCCTTTGATATCATATTGAGAGTCTAATTAAAGGAGGATCGCTTTGTCCGACATCCGATATAAACGCGTGCTTCTTAAGCTTTCCGGCGAAGCACTGATGGGCGACGGCCAATATGGCATCGACCCCAAGGTTACCGACCATCTTGCCAAGCAGGTCAAGGAGCTGCTCGCCGTTGGCCATGAGGTCGGCGTCGTTGTCGGCGGCGGCAATATTTTCCGCGGCATGGCCGGCGCTGCCGGTGGCATGGAGCGTGCTCAGGCCGACTACATGGGCATGCTGGCAACCGTTATGAACGCGCTCGCCCTGCAGGATGCCTTCGAGCATAACGATGTTCCCTGCCGCGTGATGAGCGCTATCCAGATGAACGAGATCTGCGAGCCCTATATTCGCCGTCGCGCCATCAACCACCTTTCCAAGGGCAACGTCGTTATTTTTGCCGCCGGTTCGGGCAATCCGTACTTTACGACCGACACCGCCGCGGCTCTTCGTGCGTGCGAGATCGGCGCCGAGATTCTGATTAAAGCCACCAAGGTTGACGGCATCTACGACAAGGATCCCGTCAAGTGCGCCGACGCCGTCCGTTTTGACAAGATTACCTATCACGAGGTTCTCGTCCGCGGTCTGCAGGTTATGGATTCCACGGCTACGGCACTGTGCCAGGACAACCGTATGCCGATTTTGGTCCTCAACATCGATGGCGAGGACACCGTCAAGCGCGCGCTTTCGGGTGAGCCCGTCGGCACGCTCGTCTATCAGGAGGATTAAGCATGGCAGAGAACATCACCGCCCATATGGACAAGTCGCTCGAGTCCCTCAAGCATAACTTCTCCAAGGTTCGTACCGGCCGCGCCAATGCCAACATTCTGTCCGACATCACCGTCGATTATTACGGTGTTCCCACGCCGGTCACGCAGGTTGCCGCCGTCAAGACCCCCGAGGCCCACATGCTGCTCATCGAGCCGTGGGACAAGGCACTCATCAATGCTATCGTCAAGGCCATCGGCGCTTCCGATCTGGGTATTACCCCCAACTCCGATGGCACCGTCGTTCGTCTTCCGTTCCCGGCTCCCACTGAGGAGCGCCGTCGCGAGCTCGTCAAGGAGTGCCGCGAGTACGCCGAGCAGGCCAAGGTGTCTATCCGTAACATCCGTCGCGACTTCAACAACAAGCTCGAGCGCGATGAGGAGCTCACCGAGGACGATGTCCGTCGCGAGCAGGCCAAGGTCCAGAAGCACACCGATGAGTATGTCGCCAAGGTCGAGGAGCTTCTGAAGGAAAAAGAAGCCGAGGTCATGGAGATCTAAGGTGCAATACGACGAGCATAAACTGGTCGAGTACTTTGCCGACGCCCCTACGGGCGTCGGTTTTTCCGACCTTGACCTTAATAACATTCCGCACCATATCTCGTGCATCATGGACGGCAACGGTCGTTGGGCCACGTCGCGCGGTCTTGCGCGCACCGAGGGCCACAAGGCGGGTATCGTCTCCCTTCGCGAGATTATTACCGCCTGCGTGCGTCTGGGCGTCGACGTGCTTTCGGCCTATGCGTTTTCTACCGAAAACTGGAACCGTCCGCAGCATGAGGTCAACGTCTTGATGCATCTGTTTGCCAAGACGTTCATCGACGAGCTGCCGCTTCTGAAGCGCGAAAACGTGCGTGTTGTCTTTTTGGGTGATATTTCCGCGCTGCCCAAGAAGACCCGCGACGTTTTTGAACGCGGTCTTGCCGAGTGCGCCGATCACACCGGTATGACGCTGGCGCTTGCCGTCAACTACGGCGCGCGTGCCGAGATTACCCGCGCTGTCCGTCAGATCGCACTCGACGTTGCCGCCGGTAAGATCGATCCTGCCGCAATTGATGACGACATGGTGGCTTCCCACCTCTATACCGCCGGTCTTCCCGATCCTGAGCTTGTGATTCGCACCTCTGGTGAGCTGCGCCTTTCGAACTATCTGCTGTGGCAGGTAGCTTATTCCGAGTTCTACGTCACCGATACCTATTGGCCCGACTTTGATCGTTGGGGCCTTGTCGACGCCATTTTGGCCTATCAGGGCCGTGACCGTAGGTTTGGTGGACTGAGCAAGACCGAGGAGGCTTAATCGTGTCCGATCGTCCCAAGGCATCTGCTCCCAAGACGCCTGCGCGTAAAGCTGCCACTGCGGGAGCGCCTGCAGCGAAGAGCGGCAGCGGTTCGTGGCTGGCGGGCTTTATTACCCGTGCCGCCGCCGGTATCGTCTACGCCGTTGTCTTTATCCTGTGCCTGGTTTTGGGTATCGTGCCCACTGCCATCTTTGTTTCCGTCATGAGCGGTCTGTGCTGTTATGAGTTTTTCCGTATGACGAGGCTCGATGGCAAGATGGCTAACGAGCGCATGGGTATCGCTGCCGCCGTACTCTTTCCGCTGTCTGCGTTGGGCGATTCGATGTTGCTGAATGCCCTGCTTTTTGCCCTGATGCTCGCTGTGGGCATTTGGTATGTCTGGTCGCCGCGTACCCGCATCTCTGATGTGGCCGTGACGCTCATGGGTCCCATCTACACTGGCTTTATGCTGTCGGCTATCGTGCTGCTGCGCGATGCCGTGCCCGGTTTTGCCGGCGCCCTGCTTTCAGTGGGCGTTTGCGCGTCCCTTTGGGTCTCCGATTCGTTTGCCTACATTGTGGGCAGCCGTATCGGCAAGCACAAGATGGTTCCCAAGATCTCTCCCAAAAAGAGCTGGGAGGGGTTTGTCGGCGGCATCCTGGGCTCGGTTTTGATTTGGCTCATTCTGTGGGCGACGCACTTCTACAAGCTCAGCCTGCCCTATGCGCTGCTGTGCGGCGTGGTCGTGTCCATTTTGGGCGTTATCGGCGACCTTATCGAGTCGCGCATCAAGCGTGGCGTGGGCGTCAAGGATTCCGGCAACCTTATCCCGGGCCATGGCGGCATGCTCGACCGTAGCGACTCGCTTATCTTTGGCTGCATTACCGCTCAGCTGCTTTTGATGATCGGAGGCGTGCTGTAATGTCATTCCAGACGACGTATGGCCCCGATGGGCGCCTCCGTGTTGCCATCCTGGGTTGTACGGGCTCTATCGGCACCCAGGCACTCGATGTGTGCCGTCAGCATGCTGATTGCCTGCAGGTGACGGCGCTGTCCGTTAATTCCAGCACCTCTGAGCTCGTTGCCGCTGCCCGCGAGTTCTCGGTTCCGGCGGTTGCCGTGGCCGATGTCGCTCACGGCGATGACGCCGTGCTGCAGGAGTTGCCCGAGGGAACGAAGCTCGGCGTTGGCGCGCAGGCGGTTTGCGAGCTCGCGCGTCGCGACGATGTCGACTGCGTGCTCGTTGCTATTGTGGGCGCCGCCGGTCTCGAGGCGAGCCATGCGGCCTTGACCTCTAATAAGCGCCTTGCCCTTGCCAACAAGGAGTCCCTCGTCGTCGGTGGCGACTTGCTTATGCCTTTGGCACAACCGGGCCAGCTTATTCCAGTCGACTCTGAGCACTCCGCCATCTACCAGTGCTATCTGGGGGAGGACCCGCGCGAGGCTCATTGTATTTGGCTTACCTGCTCGGGCGGTCCGTTCTTTGGCCGTACGCGCGACGAGCTCAATCGCGTGACGCGTGCCGATGCCCTCGCACATCCCACGTGGGCCATGGGTGCCAAGATCACCATCGACTCCGCCACCCTCATGAACAAGGGCCTAGAGCGCATTGAGGCCATGCATCTGTTTAACTGCGACCTCGATTTCATTAACGTGGTCGTGCAGCGTCAGTCCAAGATTCACTCTATGGTCGAGTTTGCCGACGGCTCCGTGATGGCGCATCTCGGTGCTTCCGACATGCGTATTCCCATCCAGTTCGCGTTCTCATATCCCGAGCGTTGGGATACCCCGGCGCCTCGTATCGATTTCCGCGAGCTGGGGCAGCTCACGTTTGATGCTGCCGACATGGATACCTTCCGCTGTCTGGCACTGGCCGAGCTTGCAGGCAAGACGGGCGGCACCATGCCGTGCGTGCTCAATGCCGCCAACGAGGTCGCCGTCGATGCCTTCCTGCACGATGGCTGCAGCTTTACCGATATCGATCGCATTGTGGAATCCTGCATGGATGCCCACGATATGCAGGCGGTCGATTCGTTTGAGCAGCTTCGCGACATCGACGCGTGGGCGCGTGAAAAGGCTGCGCAGGTGCTCGCCGCAACCCGTTCCTAACCCATAAGGATTGCTTTTTCGTTTTATGGATACTGTTCTGAGCGTTCTCTCATCGGTCTTTTGGGGCCTGCTGATGCTTTCCGTCCTCGTGTTTTTGCACGAGGGCGGCCACTTTTTGGCGGCGCGTGCCTGCGGCGTCCGTGTGACCGAGTTCTTTTTGGGCCTGCCTTGCCGCTTTGACATCCATTACACGTCGCGTCGCATTGGAACCAAGTTTGGCGTGACCCCGCTGCTGCTGGGTGGCTACGCTGCCATCTGCGGTATGGATCCGACCGACGTCTCCTGCGCCGATCGCGTGCTCGCGGCTATCTATCGTCATGGTCGCGTGACCGTGGCCGACCTTGCCGCCGAGCTCGAGCTATCCGAGGAAGTTGTGCTCGAGGCATGCGCCTTGCTCTTGGGTTGGGGCTCTATCGCGCCTTGGTATGAGGAAGGGGAGAAGCCCTCGCCGAGCTACTATCCCACCAAGTATCAGACGCTGCCGCGAGATGCGGCGGGTTACACCACCTTTGACGGCCGCCGTTTCGATCGCGAACATTCAACTTCCGAGGGCGATGTGTGGGAGCTGCCGTGCGGCGAGGCCGAGTTCCTTGCACAAGAGCGTTCGCACACCTATCTTGGCCAGGGTTTTCTCAAGCGCGCCTTTATGCTGCTCGCGGGCATTATTGTCAATATCTTGACAGGCTTTTTGCTCCTTATGAGTATCTATTCCATTGCGGGTGTCACCGTGCCGATGGATACCAACGTGATCGGTCAGGTTGACGAGGGGTCTATTGCCGCCAAGGCGGGTATCGAGGGCGGCGACGCGATTCTTTCGGTTGACGGAGTATCGTGCTCTACCTGGATGGATGTTTACGATGCCATCGGCAAGGCTGCCGGTAAGGACGATATCGCCATCGAGTACGAGCGTGACGGCAAGCAGCATTCGACCACGGTTGCGCTCAAAGAGGACGAGCGCCTAGGTGTGTATGCCTCTACGCAGGTGGTCCGTTTAGACCCCATCACGTCGGCTCGCCTGTCGTTCTCCTATGTCGTGCAGACAGCGGAGGGCGTGATGCGCCTACTCCAGCCGCAGCATACGATGGAGATCCTCGATCAGTCCTCCTCGATCGTGGGAATTAGCGTTATATCCTCACAGGCTGCTGCTGCCGGCCCTGCCACATTCCTTTCGTTTGCCGCCCTCATTTCGTTCTCGCTTGGCTTTATGAACCTGCTGCCCATCCCACCACTCGATGGCGGTAAGCTGGTCATCGAGATCATTCAAAAGATTGTGGGCCGCGAGCTTCCGCTCAAGGTCCAGACGATTGTGAGCTATGTGGGCATCGCGCTCTTTGCGCTGCTGTTTGTCTATATGCTTCGTTCCGACATCCTTCGATTTATTCTGTAGGGGAGTGTTTGGATTGTCATTATCCCATCCTTTGCCTCGCGAGTTGACGCGCCCCGTGCATGTGGGCGGTGTGCAGATCGGTGGCGGCGCGCCGGTGGTGGTCCAATCCATGACCTGCACCGATACCGCTGATGCCCAGGCAACGCTTGCGCAAGTGTGCGCGTTGGCGCAGGCTGGCTGCGATATCGTGCGTGTGAGCGTGCCCACTGAGGCCGCGCTTGAGGGTTTCCGCACCATCTGTGCCGAGTCTCCGGTGCCGATCGTCGCCGATATTCACTTTAACCATAAGCTCGCCATCGGCGCCGTAGAGGCCGGTGCCGCCAAGCTCCGCATCAATCCCGGCAACATTGGCGATTGGGCCAAGGTCGATGCCGTGATCGATGCCGCGGGCGCCGCTGGGTGCGCGATTCGCATCGGTGTCAACGCTGGTTCGCTTGAGCAGGATATCGCCGAGCGCGACGACCTCACGCAGCCCGAAAAGCTCGTGATGTCGAGCGAGCGCTTCGTCAAGCACTTTGAGGACCGCGGCTTTACGAACATTGTGCTTTCGGCCAAGGCCCATAGCGTGCAAACGACGCTCGATACCTATCGAGCCCTGTCGCGTGAGATTCCCCACGTTCCGCTTCACCTGGGCGTGACGGAGGCGGGGACCAAGCTCCAGGGCACCATCAAGAGCTCTGTAGGCTTGGGTATCTTGCTTTCCGAAGGCATTGGCGACACCATGCGTGTGTCGCTCACAGCCGATCCGGTTGAGGAGCCGCCGGTTGCCTGGGGTATTCTGCAGTCGTTGGGCCTGCGTCGCCGTGGTCCCGAGATTGTCTCGTGCCCCACATGCGCCCGCTGCCAGGTTAACCTGATTCCCATTGCCGAGGAGGTTACCGAGCGGCTTAAGAACTACTCCGCGCCGCTTTCGATCGCTGTGATGGGATGTGCCGTTAATGGCCCCGGCGAAGCTTCTGATGCCGATCTGGGCGTTGCTTGCGGACGTGGTCAGGCCTTGCTCTTTTCGCATGGCCAGATCATTGGTAAAGTAGCTGAGGACCAAATTGTCGACGCGCTTATGGCCGAGGTCGACAAGCTTATTGAGGAGAAATAAATGACCCGAGCAATGTATATGTCTAAGCTTTATGCGCCGACGCTTAAAGAGGATCCGGCGGACGCTGAGCTCGCCAGCCACCGTCTGCTGCTCCGTGCCGGCATGATCCGCAAGGAGGCCGCCGGTCTATATTCCTACCTGCCGCTTGCTTGGCGCTCGATTCGCAAGATCGAGAACATCGTGCGCGACGAGATGGACGCCGCCGGCGCCCAGGAGCTTATGATGCCTATCATGGTTGATGCCGAGTTGTGGCGTGAGTCCGGCCGCATCGACGCCTATGGCAAGGAGCTTGTGCGCTTTGACGACCGTCACGGTCGCGAGTTCGTCCTGGGCCCCACGCACGAGGAGACCGTCACGGCCCTGGTGCGCAATGAGCTGCGCTCCTATAAGCAGCTACCCGTCAACCTCTACCACATCCAGGATAAGTTCCGCGACGAGTTCCGCCCCCGCTTTGGCCTGATGCGCGGTCGCGAGTTCATCATGAAGGACGCCTACAGCTTCTCCGCCACGCAGGAGAGCCTGCAGGAGGAGTATGACAAGATGAAGCAGGCCTACGCTAACATCTGCGAGCGCTGCTATATCAAGGCCCTGCCCGTTGTTGCCGACTCTGGTGAGATCGGTGGCGATACCTCCGTCGAGTACATGGCTTTGGCCGACGCCGGCGAGGCTTCGCTCGTCTACTGCGACGATTGCGGCTTTGCTGCCGATGACGAGGCGGCAAGCACCAAGGTCGTCGTGACCGAGGGTCCTGGTGACGGTACGCTTACCAAGGTCGAGACTCCGGGCATGGGCACCATCGAGGCCGTTGCAAAGTTCTTCGGCTTTCCCGAGAACGGCACGCGCAAGTCGCTGGCACTCATCGACGCCGAGGGCAAACCGGTCGTGGCCATTGTTCCGGGCGATCACGAGCTCAACGATTGCAAGGCCGAGCACGTCTTTGGCAAGGGGTATCGCATGATGACCGACGAGGAGCTTCAGGCGAACGGTCTGCACAAGGGCTTTATCGGACCGGTTAACCTGCCCGTTGGCATTCGTCTGGTGTGCGACGAGAGCCTGCGCGATTCCAAGCAGTGGGCCTGCGGTGCCAACGAGGTTGATTATCACTTTACCGGTGCCTGCCCCGAGCGCGACTTTACCGTCGATGAGTGGGCCGATCTGGTCACTGTTGTCGCCGGCGACCCCTGCCCGCATTGCGGCAAGCCGCTCTCCGCTGCCCGCGGCATCGAGGTCTCTCAGGTCTTCCAGCTGGGCACCAAGTATTCCGAGGCCATGGGTGCCACCTTTATGGACGAGGACGGCAAGGAGAAGCCGCTCATCATGGGCTGCTACGGCGTTGGTGTGTCCCGCTCGCTCGCTGCCGTCGTGGAGCAGCACAACGACGAGCACGGTATCGTCTGGCCGGTCTCCGTTGCCCCGTACGAGGTCGCGGTGATTCCGCTTGATCCCAAGAAGGAGGAGTGCGCTACCGTCTGCGAGCAGATCGTTGATGGCCTGTGCGCCGAGGGTATCGAGGTTGTCGTCGACGACCGCGACGAGCGTCCCGGCTTTAAGTTTGCCGACAACGACCTTATGGGCTTCCCGTATCAGGTCGTTCTGGGTAAGCGTGGCCTTAAGAATGGCACCGTTGAGCTCAAGGACCGTGGCACGGGTGAGCGCGAGGATGTGGCGATCGACGAGGTCGTCGCCAAGGTCGCCGAGCTTGTGAAGGCAGCACGCCGTTAATCGACGATTTCGCTTGTAGTTCGATATGTGGGACGGCCCCGCATTTCTCCAGAACGGGGAGATGCGGGGCCGTCCTATTATCTTGTGGCATCCTCGATATCTAAAAGGAAAACCCCACAGCCCATGCGAGCTGTGGGGTTTTCCTTGTGCCTCCGATGCGAAATAAATCGCTCAGATATTACTGATAATCGACGACGTCGATCCAGTTCTTCAGGAACTCATCGTTCACGTTGCGCTTACGAGCGAGCTCGGAAGCGGCGACGATGCTCGTCCACTGACGCACGACCTGCATGGGCATGTCGGCGCGGTCGCAGTAGAGCTCCAGGTAGGCCTCAGCCTGATCCTTGCTGTTGAGGGCAAAGAGCAGGTAGGTGGTGGCAACGTCGGCAGCAGGGGAGCCCTGGGTGGCGTGTGCCCAGTCGCACACATAGAGCTGGCCGTCGTCGCCGACGATGACGTTGGAGGGGTTGAAGTCGCCGTGGCAGACCTTGAACTCCTTGGTCATGCCGTCCAGACGCTCCTGAAGGTTGTAGCGCGTGGTGGCATTGAGCTGATCAAGGCTGTCGATCATGCGGGCGAACTTGTCGCGCTGACGGTTGAGCAGCGGGGAGGTGTAGCCGTGGATCTCGATCTGGAGGTCGACGAACATCTCGAGGTACTCACCAAAGCGCTGGGGCTCGGCAGTCATCTTCTCGGCAAGGGTGGTGCCCGGAACCTTCTCGGTCACGAGCGCCCAGCCGTTGGCGTTCTCGAGCTGGGAAACCTCGAGAGCCTTGGGGCTGCGGATGCCGCACTCATTGATGCGGGCAAGATTCAAAGCCTCGTTGAACACGTCGGAGACAGGCTTGGTCTCGTTAAAGACCTTGACGATCTTGTCGCCCAGGTCGTAAACGACCTTGTTGCCGCGACGGACGAGCTCGGTCTTGGAATCGGGTAGCAGCATGGTTGCATCCTTTCAACGATGCGATAGAAGCGACGGCGGGGGTGTGTGAAACACCCGTGCACCCCCGCCGCAAAAAACCGTGCTAAAAACTAGCAGACGGCGTAGTCCTGGGGCTCGCGGCCGTAGTAGGCGTCCAGGTAGAGCTCCTTGATCTCGCTTATGAGCGGGTAGCGCGGGTTAGCGCCGGTGCACTGGTCGTTGAATGCCTGCTCGGTCATCTCGTCGAGGGTGTCGAGGAAGTACTGCTCGTCAACACCGTAGTCGGCGATGGTCTTCTTGACACCGATGAAGTCCTTGAGCTCCTCGAGCTTCGTGATGAAGTTCTCGAAGACCTCCTTGTCGTCCTTGCCCTCGATGCCGCAGTACTTGGCCATCTCGGCGTAGTTGTGCAGCGCGTTGGGGTAAGGATACTGGGAGAAGGTACCCATCTTGACGGGAGCCTCGGCGGCGTTGTAGCGCATGACGCGGGTCAGGATGACGGCGTTGGCGATGCCGTGGGGCAGGTGATGGAAAGCGCCGAGCTTGTGGGCCATGGAGTGGTTGAGGCCCAGGAAGGCGTTGGCGAAGGCCATACCGGCCATGCAGGAGGCGTTGTGCATCTCCTCGCGGGCGTGCGGGTCCTTGGCGCCGTTCGTGAAGCTGGAGGGCAGGTTCTCAAAGACGAGCTTGGCAGCGCGCTCGGAGAGGCCCTTGGTGTAGTCGGAAGCCATGATGGAGACGTAGGACTCGATGGCGTGGGTCATGACGTCGATGCCGGAGGCAGCGGTCAGGCCGCGCGGGGCGGTCATGCAGTTGTCGGCGTCGACGATAGCCATGTTGGGGAGCAGCGCGTAGTCGGCGAGCGGCCACTTGATGCCGGTCTCCTTGTCGGTGATGATGGCGAACGGCGTGCACTCGGAGCCGGTACCCGAGGAGGTCGGGACGGCGACGAAGTAGGCCTTCTTGCCCATCTCGGGGAAGGTGAAGATACGCTTGCGGATGTCCATGAAGTCCATGGCCATGTCCTCAAACTTGCACTCGGGGTGCTCGTACATCATCCACATGATCTTGCCGGCGTCCATAGCGGAGCCACCGCCGACGGCGATGATGACGTCCGGCTCAAAGAGAGCCATCTGCTTGGCGCCGCGACGTGCGCACTGCAGCGACGGATCGGGCTCGACGTCGTAGAAGCAGTCGTGGGCGATGCCCATCTCGTCGAGCTTGGCCTCGATGGCGCGGGTGTTGCCATTCTTGAAGAGGAACTGGTCGGTGACGATGAAGGCACGCTTCTTGCCCATGACGTTGCCAAGCTCGTCGAGGGCGACGGGCGTGGAACCCTTCTTGAAGTAGACCTTCTCGGGAGCGCGGAACCACAGCATATTCTCACGGCGCTCGGCCACAGTCTTAACGTTGATCAAGTGCTTCACCCCAACGTTCTCGGAGACGGAGTTGCCGCCCCAGGAGCCGCAGCCCAGGGTCAGAGACGGCTTCATGCCAAAGTTGTACAGGTCACCGATGCCGCCGTGCGAGGACGGGGTGTTGATGACGATACGGCAGGCCTTCATGACGTGCTCGAACAGGCTGATCTTCTCGGCCTGGGCGGGATGCACGTACAGAGAGGCGGTGTGGCCCGGGCCACCGGCGAGCACCAGGTGCTCGGCCTTGTCGACGGCCTCCTGGAAGTCCTTGGCGTGGTACATGGCCAGGACCGGGGAGAGCTTCTCGTGGGAGAACTCCTCCTTGGCGGGGTCGGTGGAGGTGACCTCGGCGATCAGGATCTTGGTCTTGGCGGGAACCTCGATACCGGCGAGCTCGGCGATCTTGGCGGCAGCCATGCCGGGGATGCGGTGATCGAGAGCGCCGTTCTTGAACATGGCGGCACGCAGGGCCTCCATCTCGGCACCCTGTTTGACGAAGTAGCAGCCGCGCTTCTGGAACTCGGCCTTGACCTGGTCATAGATGGTGTCGATGACGGTCACGGACTGCTCGGAAGCGCAGATCATGCCGTTGTCGAAGGTCTTGGAGTGGATGATGGAGTTGACGGCGAGCAGCACGTCGGCGGTGTCGTCGATGACGACCGGGGTGTTACCGGCGCCAACGCCCAGGGCGGGCTTGCCCGAGGAGTAGGCGGCCTTGACCATGCCCGGGCCACCGGTGGCGAGGATGATGTCGACGTCGCGCATGACTATGTTGGTCAGCTCGATGGAGGGGACATCGACCCAGCCGATGATGCCCTCGGGGGCGCCGGCCTTGACGGCGGCGTCAAGCACGAGTTTGGCGGCGGCGATGGTGCACTTGGCGGCTGCCGGGTGCGGGGAGATGATGATGGCGTTGCGGGTCTTCAGGCTGATCAGCGTCTTGAAGATCGCGGTGGAGGTGGGGTTGGTCGTCGGGATGACGGCGCCCACGATGCCGATGGGCTCGGCGATCTTGGTGATGCCGTAAGCCTCGTCGCGCTCCAGAACGCCACAGGTCTTGGTGTTCTTGTAAGCGTTGTAGATGTACTCTGCGGCGTAGTGGTTCTTGATGACCTTGTCCTCAAGAACGCCGCGGCCGGTCTCCTCGATGGCCATCTTCGCCAACGGGATACGAGCCTTGTTGGCGGCCATGGCGGCCTCATAGAAGATCTTGTCGACCTGCTCCTGCGTGTACGTAGCAAAAAGCGCCTGGGCCTCTCGCATCTGAGCGAGCTTAGCCTCAAGCGCCTCTACGTTGTCCACAATTGCGGGAGTAGTGTTTTCCGGTGACTTTTTCACCATTTGTGTCTCCTTGCGATCGGAGATTTACCCTACGCCTTGCATGATAGCAAGAAATTATTCGGCGAACGGTCAGATTCCTCTAAAAGGCACACTAAAACGCTTCAATAAAATGAAGCGTTTTACTAGAACTATCTGCCTGCTGCATCTCCCCGCTCATTGGGGACAGACTTACATGAGTGCTTTCACTCATTTGGGACAGACATCGTTTTGCCATTTTGCCGTTCTGAACCAGTTTTTGCCGCTCATTGGATATAAATAGGTCACAGGCTCAGCATTTCGCGTTCCTTCTCTCCTTTTTAGGTGTTGCCTGTTCAGTTTTGAGAGGAGAGATTATGCCTCGATGCGCCCGCGCCGTTTCGCTCACCGGCTATTACCACGTCTTTGACCGTGGCAACTCCAAACAGATTATTTTTGAAGATGATTCTGACCGATATCGTTTCTTATCGGACATCTCGGACAGGTTTGCACGCCATAAAGTGGCGGTGTTGGCTTGGTGCCTTATGGACAACCACTTCCATTTGATGGTTGATGACCCATTTGACAACCTTTCAAAGGCAATGCAGTGCGCGCTGACGGCATATGCTAAGTATTTCAATGGGAAAACGGGGAGAACGGGACATCTGTTTGATAATCGCTATTCGCGGGTCGCGGTTGAGTCGGACACACAGGCGGTGCAGCTACTCGATTACATCCATTTCAATCCCGTGAAGGGTGCAATTAACTCACTCGAAGCATACCGCTGGTCAAGCTACAAGGCATATCAGCTGGGCTATGATCCCTTTGACATCTGTGATGCGGCCCCTATGTTCGATATTGTCGGAGGCTCCCGTTGCTATTGCAAGCATCTCGAGAAAGTTGCCGGGCGCATCTGGTCAGTAGAGGTTCTTCCACGCCGGCGGATCCCCGATGAGGAGGCCCTTTCCGTTGCTCACGAAGTCCTGCCGAGCATAGATCCTGCGCTGCTCAAGGCCCTGCCGCGACTCGAGCGTGATGCGTGTCTGCTGAGGCTCAGGCGGGCACATCTCACGGTCAAGCAAATTGCCCGTATCACCGGTATCGGCGCTACAAG
This sequence comes from Collinsella sp., assembly GCA_014871645.1. Taxonomy (GTDB): domain Bacteria; phylum Actinomycetota; class Coriobacteriia; order Coriobacteriales; family Coriobacteriaceae; genus Collinsella. The sequence goes on along the minus strand of WGSN01000003.1, from coordinate 75,554 downwards.
CGTGACCAAGGCCACTGCAGGCTGGAAGGAGGCTGCGTGAGGCTGGGCAGGACCTGATCATGGCGCCGCATGTGTACGTCATGTCTGTCCCCAATGCGTGAAAGCACTCATCTAAGTCTGTCCCCAATGAGCGCCCAATGAGCACAAAAAAGCGCCCTCCGTAGGGGAGGGCGCCTTTGGTAAGTTCTATGTGAACGCGAGGTCTTTGACCCGGAGAGTCCGAGGTACTTGTTGGTAAGACCTTATTTACGAGCGCGCAACCTTGCCGGACTTGAGGCAGGTGGAGCAAACGTTCATCTTGCGACGGTGACCATCGACGACGACGTAAACGCGCTGGATGTTGGGGCGGAACTTACGGTTGGTGACGCGGTGAGAGTGGCTGATGGAGCGACCGGCAACGGGGTGCTTACCGCAAACTTCGCAAACTTTGGACATAACTGACCCTCCTTGGGCGACAAACGAACATGTCGCGTTAACAAACAAGCCTGAACTATAGCACAGAAGTCGCTCCCTGTGCGCAATCTACACAGAGATATTCCTCTTTTGGCGATAGTGCTCACGCCACGGCCCTGGACGTAGATCCGATTTGCGTGCAGCAGAGGGGATTATGCCAGCTCGTGCGTGCGTTTTCAAGCTCGTCCCACAAATATATAGGTTTATTGAGCTTTGGGCTCCGTTTACGGATTGCTCTGTATTTATGCTCGCAATTAAGCTCGAGGTTGGCTACACTATCCCATGACCATTAAAGGGGTACGAGATACCCACATGGAATTACATAGCTGCCCAAAGAGCAGCCCTTCCTGTGGGTGTCTGGTCCGCTTTAAGCGGTCGGGCATCTATTTTTTTGACTGTGTCAGCAGTCAAGACATGTGAGGAAGGAGATCGATGGGCACGACTTCCCCCAAGGCGGTCATCATGGACGAGACCGCCGTCAATCGAGCGATGACCCGCATCGCGCACGAGATTCTCGAGCGCAACGAGGGCTGTGAAGACCTCGCTCTGGTCGGCATCGTCACGCGCGGCGACCTTCTGGCAAAGAAGCTCGCTGAGGAGATCAAGGAGATCGAGGGCGTCGAAGTTCCGCTCGGCAGCCTCGACATCAGCTTCTACCGCGATGACTATGCGACCAATTTCGCTCCCGCGATCCACGCTACCAACATTCCCTTCAGCGTCGACGGCAAGCGCGTCGTGCTGGTGGACGACATCCTGTATACGGGGCGTACCATCCGCGCCGCTCTCGACGCCGTCATGGACCTGGGCCGCCCGAGCCGTATTGAGCTGGCGGTCCTCGTTGACCGCGGCCACCGCGAGCTCCCCATCTCGCCGGACTTTGTCGGCAAGAACGTTCCCTCGTCGCATGAGGAGAACGTGCACCTATATATGAAGGAAGTCGACGGCCACACCGCCGTCGAGATTAACGACGTCGCGCCGGGTTCCCACGTGGGCTCCGCGCCGCTGGGAGGTGAGTAGTACCGTGGCGTTCAACCATAAGCACCTGATCGACATTACCGAGTACTCCGAAGAGGACATCAAGCTCATCCTCGAGACCGCCAAGGCGTTCTCCGAGGTCAACGAGCGTGCCATCAAGAAGGTCCCCACGCTCAAGGGCAAGACCATCGTCAACATGTTCAACGAGCCCTCGACGCGCACCCGCAGCTCCTTCGAGCTCGCCGAGAAGCGCCTTTCGGCCGACAGCCTTAACTTTGGCGGCTCCTCGACCTCCACGGTCAAGGGCGAGAGCCTCGTCGACACCGTCGAGACCCTCAACGCCTATAAGATCGACTGCATCGTCGTACGCGACAAGCACGCCGGCGCTCCCTACATCGTCACGCAGAACTCGCCCGCGAGCGTCATCTGCGCCGGCGACGGCAAGCACAACCATCCCACGCAGGCTCTGCTCGACCTGTACACCATCTGGGAGCACAAGGGTGACTTCCACGGTCTGAAGGTCGCCGTCGTCGGCGATATCGCCCACTCCCGCGTCTGCGGCTCGCTGATCCCCGCCCTTAAGATCATGGGCTGCGAGACCTACGCCGTCGCCCCCGGCACGCTGCTGCCGCCGGCGCCCGAGGTCCTGGGCTGCGACCACGTGACGAGCGACCTCGATTCCGTCCTGCCCGAGCTGGACGTCGTCTACATGCTGCGCGTGCAGCAGGAGCGCCTCGAGGGTGCCCCGTTCCCGACCATTCGTGAGTACCACAAGCTCTTCGGTCTGACCAAGGACCGCGAGAAGCTCATGAAGCCCGACGCGATTATCTGCCACCCGGGCCCCATCAACCGCGGCGTCGAGTTCGATTCCTATATGGCCGACCACCCGCAACGCTCCGTCATCCTGGAGCAGGTCTACGCCGGTATCTGCGTGCGTATGGCTATCCTGTATCTGCTGCTTGGAGGTGCCGATAATGGCCTTGCTTCTTAAGAATGCCCACGTCGTCGACCCGTCCGTCGAGCTTGACGGTGTCGTTGACGTCCTGATTGACAGCGACAAGATCGCCGAGGTCGGCGAGAATCTCGCCGTCGAGGGAGCCGAGGTCCGCGACCTTTCCGGCAAGTACCTCGTCCCCGGCCTGGTGGATATGCACGTTCACCTTCGCGAGCCCGGCTACGAGGTCAAAGAGGACATCGAGAGCGGTACCCGCGCAGCTGCCAAGGGCGGCTTTACCGGCGTGTGCTCCATGCCCAACACCGATCCCGTCACCGATAACGGTACCGTCGTGGAGTTCGTAAAGTCCCGTGCTGCCGAGGTCGGTCACTGCCGCGTCTATCCGTCGGGCGCCATGACCCGCGGTCTTAAGGGCGAGGCCATGTCCGAGATGGGCGATATGGTCGCCCACGGCGCCGTCGCCTTCACCGACGACGGTCGCGGCGTGCAGGGCGCGGGCATGCTCCGTCGCTGCATGGACTACGGCAAGATGTTCGGCAAGGTCTTCATGAGCCACTGCCAGGACGAGGACTTGGTCGGCCACGGCCAGATCAACGAGGGCAAGGTCTCGACCCGTCTGGCCCTCGAGGGCTGGCCGGCTGCCGGCGAGGAGCTCCAGATCGCCCGCGACATCGAGATCGCCAAGCTGACCGGTGCCAAGCTGCACATCCAGCACATCTCCACCGCCCATGGTCTGGAGATCGTGCGTGCCGGCAAGGCCGCTGGCGTTCAGGTTACCTGCGAGGCCACCCCGCATCACATGTTCCTGACCGAGAACGATCTGGACGAGACCTACAACACCTCGCTCAAGGTCAACCCGCCGCTGCGTACCGAGGAGGATGCCGAGGCCATCCGTCAGGGCGTCATCGACGGCACCGTCGACGTTATCGTCACCGATCACGCTCCCCACACCCCGTGGGAGAAGGCCCGCGAGTTCGAGCTTGCGCCCTTTGGCATGATCGGTCTCGAGACCTCGCTGTCGCTCGTGCTCACCGAGCTGGTCAACACGGGTAAGATGAGCATGGGCCGCATGGTCGAGCTCATGGCCATCAAGCCGCGTGAGATCCTGGGCCTCGACCAGGTTCAGGTCAAGGCGGGCTCCGTTGCCGACCTGACCGTGTTCGACGCGTCCGCCACCTGGACGGTTGGCGAGGACGGCTACGAGTCGCGCGCCGAAAACTCCGGTTTCGCCGGCCGCACGCTTACCGGCCGTGCCACCGATGTGTTTGTCGGCGGTAAGCAGACGCTTGCCGACGGCTGCATCTGCTAGCATAGCCTTATCGCTTTTGTGCGCGGCGCCCTTGCGGTGCCGCGCTTTCTATTCGTTTGGACCATGCAACCGCATGGGGGATTGGAGCGTCTATGCCCACACCTTCCACTGCACGCATGCACGACTTCGAGGTCGTCTCGAACCGGGAGATCGCCGACGGCATCTTCTCGCTCGTCATCTCGGCCCCCAAGCTTGCAAGTGCGCTCAAGCCCGGCCAGTTTGTGAACATTGCCGTGCCCGGCGATGCTTCCTCGCTGCTTCGCGTGCCCCTGAGCTTCTATCGCGCCGACGCCGAGGCCGGCACTGTCGAGCTGTGGTACGCCGTCGTGGGCGACGACACCCGTCGCCTGTCGCAGATGGCCCCCGGCTCCAAGTCCAACCTGTTGGGCCCTGGCGGCCGCGGCTGGCTTGTTCCCGAGGGCACCAGGAAGGCGCTGCTCGTGGCGGGCGGCATCGGTGTTCCGCCCGTGCTGTGCCTTGCCGGCAAGCTTGCCGAGCAGGGTGTGGCCGTCGACGTGTGCCTGGGTTTTGGCACCGCTTCCAAGGCCGTGGGCATCGATGAGTTCCGCGCGCTGGGCGCCACGGTCAACGTTTGCACCGACGACGGCTCGCTCGGCACGCACGGTTTTTGCACCGATCCTGCCGCCGAGCTGCTTGGCGAGGGCGGCTACGACTACGTCGCCAGCTGCGGTCCCGCCGTCATGATGAAGAAGGTCGCCGCTGCTGCCGCCGAGGCCGGTGCGTACTGCGAGGTCTCCCTCGAGCGCATGATGAGCTGTGGCTTTGGCGCCTGCAACACCTGCAATGTCGAGACGGTCGACGGTATGAAGGGTGCTTGCATGTGCGGCCCCGTGTTCGATGCTTCCAAGGTGGTGGTCTTCTAGTGGGTACCGTGAACATGGCCGTCGATTTCGGCGGCGTCAAGATGCAGAACCCCATCAACACCGCAGCCGGTACCTTTGGTTACGGTTGGCAGTTCCAGAACTTCTTTGATGTTTCCCAGCTGGGCGCCATCACCACCAAGGGTTGCGCAGCCGAGCCCTGGCCCGGCAACCCCGCGCCCCGCATGGCCGAGATCCCCGGCGGTATGATCAACTCCGTGGGCCTTCAGAACCCCGGCGTGGCCGCCTTTGCCCGCGAGTCCGGCCCGTGGCTCGAGCAACTGTCCAAGGACGGTTGCCAGGTCATCTGTCAGGTTGCCGGCCACTCCGTTGACGAGTTTGTGCGCGCGCTCGAGATGTATGTCGAGCTATGCCCCTGGGCTGCCGGCTACGAGATCAACGTGAGCTGCCCCAACATCGCCGCCGGCGGTGCCGCCATGGGCTCTACGCCCGAGGGCGCCTCTTCCGTTATGGCTGCCTGCCGCAAGGTGACCGATAAGCCGCTGTTCGTGAAGATGGCGCCGGTCAACGTCGCCGAGATCGCCAAGGCCCTCGAAGCCGCCGGCGCCGACGGCCTTTCGGTCATTAACTCCATCCAGGGCATGGCCATCGACGTCCATACCCGCAAGTCCCGCGTGGCAAAGCCCAAGGGCGGCCTTTCGGGCCCGCTGTGCCACCACATCGCCGTGCGCATGGTCTGGGAGGTCGCCCAGGCCGTCGATATCCCCATCAACGGCGTCGGCGGTGTCATGACCGGCGAGGATGCGGCCGAGTTTATCCTGGCCGGTGCCACCTGCGTGTCGGTTGGCATGGCCAACTTCGTCGATCCGTGCGCTTCGCTCAAGATCGCGCACGAGCTCGAGGCCTGGGCCGAGTCCCAGGGCGTAAAGGACATCAACGAGCTGGTAGGTGCTTTCGAATGCTAGAGACCGATGCCCGCGACCGCGTAATCGTCGCCCTCGACTGCGATCGTGAGCGTGCGCTCGAGCTCGCCCACGAGCTTTCGGGCCATGCCGCTTGGCTCAAGGTTGGTATGACGCTCTATTACGCCGAGGGTCCCCAGATCGTCAAGACCTTTAAGGACCTAGGCTTTAAGGTCTTTCTTGACCTTAAGTTCCATGATATTCCGCATCAGGTTCGCGGTGCCGCCCGCTCGGCCTCGCTTGCCGGTGCCGACCTGCTCTCGGTTCACGGCTTGGGTTCGGGCGCCATGCTCGCTGCCTGCCGCGAGGGTGCCGAGGAGGCGCGCGACGACCGCGCCAAGCTCGTCGCCATCACCGTGCTCACGAGCATGAATCAGGATGCCTTGAGCGAGATCGGCGTCGAGTCGCCCGTGGCCGAGGAGGCCGCCCGCCTGGCAAAGCTCGCTCAGGCCAACGGCATCGACGGCATCGTGTGCTCGCCGATGGAGGCTCACGACATGCGTGAGCTGTTGGGTCCCGATGCCCTGATCGTGACTCCGGGTGTGCGTCCGGTTGGTGCCGCCCTTGGTGACCAGTCCCGCGTGGCGACGCCTTCCCAGGCTATCGAGCGTGGCGCAAGCCACATTGTGGTGGGCCGTCCCATCACCGGTGCCGACGATCCGGTTGCCGCCTTTGACGCCATCGTCGCCGAGCTTGTCGAAAACGTCGCGTAAAAGATTCCCCTAAGTCACCACTTTTGGGTCTCATTAGCACAAAATAGCCCCTGTGCCTGCGTAAACTTTCCCATCCTTTGTGTGGAATCGCAGGCCAGGGGCTTAACTTTGGGCGCAGTATATTGCACTTTTTGCGGGTATCGTCTAACCTATGGAGCCGCGATTGGGCATTTTGTACGTTCTACGTGCTAAAATGCCAATTATTGAATCAGATATAACCCAACTATTTGGAGGTACGAATGGCACTCCCTCAGCTTACCGATGAGCAGCGCAAGCAGGCTCTTGAGAAGGCTGCTGCCGCACGTCACGCCCGCGCTGAGCTTCGCGAGCAGATCAAGAAGGGCGAGAAGTCCCTCGAGTCCGTGCTCAACTCCGATGACCCCATCGCTTCCCGCATGAAGGTTTCCACCCTCATCGAGTCTCTCCCTGGTTATGGCAAGGCCAAGGCCGCCAAGATCATGGAGGAGCTCGGTATCTCCGCTACCCGTCGCGTCCAGGGCCTCGGCGTCCGTCAGCGCGAGCAGCTCCTCGAGCAGCTGACCAAATAAGTGAGCGCTCAGGATTCCAAGCTCTTTGTGATTTCTGGACCGTCAGGCGCAGGCAAGGGTACGCTCGTCACTCGTGTGCGCGAGCGCCGCTCGAACCTGGGCCTGACGGTTTCGGCTACCACGCGAGCACCACGCAAAGGTGAGGTCGACGGCGTCAACTACTTTTTTCTGACGCGCGAGGAGTTCGACCGCCGCGTGGCAAACGGTGAGTTTGTTGAGTGGGCCGAGGTCCACGGTAACTTCTACGGCACGTTGGTGAGCGAGGTCCAGTCCAAGCTCGCCTCTGGTTCGTCTCTCATCTTGGAGATCGATGTCCAGGGTGCCCTGCAGGTGAAGGAGCGTTTCCCCGAGGCCGTGCTGATCTTTATCAAGCCGCCTTCGCTTGAGGTGCTCCGCGAGCGTCTAGTCGGTCGCGGTACCGAGACGCCCGAGACGATTGAGCTGCGTATGGCAAACGCCGCCGATGAGCTTGCCCTTGCCGACCGCTACGACGACGTCGTGGTTAATGACGATCTCGACCGCGCGACCGATGAACTCGTTCGCGTTCTCGATATGCATGAAAGGATCTGAGGTCCGTGTCCGTTGTAAAGCCTTGCATTGACGATCTTTTGGAGAAGACCGATCACAACCGCTTCCTGCTCGCTTCGCTTGCCTCCAAGCGCGCCTGCGACATCAATAGCATGCTGCGTGGCCAGCACAACCGCGTGCTTGCCGTCCAGGATGTCGATGACATCACCATCGGGCTTTCCGGTGCCGATACCATCTCGATGGCTATGGACGAGATTGTCGACGGCGACATCTCTTACGACGAGGCCCGTTACGAGAAGGCGCTCGGCCACAAGGTTGCTGAAGCCTAAATGGCGGCTCGCGTCTGCCTGGTCCACTATCACGAGGTTGGACTGAAGGGTAAGAACCGCGCACATTTTGAGCATATCCTCATGGATAACATCAAGGCGGCCTTGGCCGCCTTTTCCGTGAATGCCGTGTCTCGAATTTCCGGTTATATCCTCGTGACCTTTAACGAGCATCAGGCCGATGAGGCGGCGCGTGTCATTCGCACCGTTCCCGGCGTTGCTCGTGTGTCTTTGGCGTATCACACTAACCGCGACCCGCAGGAGTACTGTGCCGCCGCCGTCAAGGCGCTGCGCGAGTTTGGTCCTTTCGATTCGTTTAAGGTGCACGCCAAGCGCTCCAATACCGACTATGAGCTCACCTCGATTGATATCAATCGTCAGGTGGGCGAGGTACTGTGCGAGGCCTTCCCCGATAAAAAGGTTCAAATGCATGACCCCGATGCGATGGTGCACGTACTGGTGGTCCAGGGTAGCGTCTACGTGTATGCGCGCTCCGAGCGTGGCGTGGGCGGTCTGCCGGTGGGTTCTGCCGGCAAGGTCGTGACGCTGTTGTCGTCGGGTATCGATTCTCCGGTGGCGACCTGGATGCTCGCGCGTCGCGGCGCGGTGTGCGTGCCGGTACATTTCTCCGGTCGTCCGCAGACGCCCGATACGAGCGAGTATTTGGTGCAGGACATCATCCGTGCGCTTGAGCCGGGTGTCCAGATCGGCCGCCTGTACGTGGTGCCGTTTGGCGACTGCCAGCGTGAGATTTCGGTCACCTGTCCCAGCAACCTGCGCGTGATTATGTATCGCCGCATTATGTATTCGGTTGCCGAGCGCATTGCACACATCGAGGGTGCCAAGGCTATCGTTACGGGCGAATCACTTGGGCAGGTTGCCTCCCAAACGCTTGAGAACATCATGGCCGTCAACGAGGCCGTGAAGATCCCCGTGTTCCGTCCTCTCATCGGTTCGGACAAGCAGGAGATCATCGCGCGCGCCGAGGAGATCGGCACGTTCGATATCTCGACTGAGGCCGCTCCCGACTGCTGCACGCTGTTTATGCCGCGCCGTCCCGAGACGCACGCTAAACTCGATGCCGTGCATGAGGCGTGGGAGCTGTTCGATCACGAGGAGATGATTGAGCGTTTGCTCAAACAGACCGAGTATATCGACTTCGAGAGCAACACGTATAAGACCCCTAAGACCTTAAAACGCAAACATTCCGAGCTCGCTCCACGTGAGATTTACCAAGATCACGAATAATATTGTGTATAGACCGGCGGTGATTTTGCATCGTCGGTCTTTTTCTATCTGGGCATTAGGCGACAAACGGTTCATCTGTCGACGTCTGCCTGAATAAATGGACACTTTTCAGCAAGGTTTTGGTCAGCTTTTGGTTTGACCGTGGAAACTGGTGTGGGCGTGCGGAGTCTGCGGCGCTCGTTTCCTGACACGATGGTGTTGGGAGGTGTTTGCTATGGCGCAGCGCGAGCAACACGAACGGGTTAAACGGATGGACCGCTGGGCAGAAAAGCTGCTCGGCCATAAGGCGGTGGTCGTGGCGATTCTGGTTGCCATTGCCGCTGCGAGTGGCCTGGCGATGGCAAATTTTGGTGGCCATTCCAGCAACGTGTCGTTTGAGCGTAGTGACGAGGCAGGCGCCTCGGATGTGCGAGGGGACGGGGATGTGTCACCTGATGATGCCGATGAGTCGTCTGCCAAGAGTTCTTCTGCCGCCGAGGTGTACGTCGATGTGGATGGCGCCGTTGTGAGGCCTGGCGTGTACCGGCTCAAAGGCGGAGCGCGGGTATCCCAGGCAATCGATGCTGCCGGAGGGCTTACGGCCGAGGCGGATGTGACAGGGCTTAATCGTGCGTCCAAGATCACAGATGGTCAAAAGATCTATGTGCCGACGGTGGGGGAGCAACAAGCGGCTGTGGCGGTCGGCGGGGCCGAAAGCGGTGCTGCCACGACTCCTGGTGCGGGGTCTTCGTCGGGGCTCGTGAACATCAATACGGCAAGTGCGGCGGAGCTGCAGACGCTTTCGGGCATCGGGCCTTCTATGGCCCAGTCAATTATCGACGAACGGACGCAAAACGGGGCCTTTGCCTCGGTTGATGACCTTATGCGCGTATCGGGGATCGGTGAGAAGAAGCTCGCCAAAATCAAAGATTGCATCTGCGTATGAGTGCGACCGAGCGCGAGCATGTGATGCCACCGCGGCCCTTGATGCCGTGGACGATGGTCCTTTGTGCCGGTTTGTGTGCGAGCTGTGGCTTGGTGCTTAACGTGGCAGCCGATGTGCTGCTGGGAGAGCGGGCAGCGCCCGTTATATTGCTTATGGCCATTCCCGTTGCGGCTGCGGCGTGCATCGTATTGGCTCGGTCCTGCATGCGTCTTGTGCGATGGAAGCGATGGCTGTATGCCGCGGCTCTCGGCCTCGTGGCGGGGGCGGTCGTGTCCGCTGGTTGGGCGATAGGGGCGCTGCGCGCTTCGAGGGCATTGGATAATCGGGCTGCGAGCAGTCTCGAATTTTATGTGCAGGGCGATCCGTCCATCAATGACGGTTCGTACTCCTTTACCTGCGATGCGTATGCGGGCGAAAAGCGCTTGGGTCAGGTACGGCTGTCGTGTGATCATGAACTCGACGCCGGTTCGCATGTACGTGCTATCGGTCGAATTTCGCGGTTTGAGAATGATGCGTATGGGCGCTCACGCGTGCTTCGGGGCGAGCTTCGAAAGGTTAAAGTCGTCCGGTTGGTATCGGTCGACGAGGGTTCTCCGGGGCCGTTGCTTTGGCTTCGAAACGAGCTCCTTGCCCTTATCGCGCCCGCGACCGATCCAGCGCGCTCGCTTATTGCCGGCGTTGTCTGCGGACGCTCGGCCGAGCTGCGTGCCCTGCCGGCGGGCGATTGGTTTTCGGTAACGGGCACCGCACATCTTATCGCCGTTTCGGGCAGTCATCTTGCCATCGTGGGGTTTGTGATTGAGAGCGCCCTGCAAAAGACGCGTCTCTCTCGTGGGCTGCAGCGGGGGCTGTTGGTGCTGGCCCTCGCTGCCTATACCGTCTTTACGGGCGCCTCGCCCTCGGCCGTGCGCGCGTGCTGTATGGTGGCGGTGACGCTTGTCGCCAACGGCGCCGGACGTCGTCGGCATGGCCTCTCGGCTCTTTTTTTGACCATGGCAATTTTTGTGTTGCTGCGGCCGACGGTATTGTTCGAAATGGGTTTTCAGCTATCGTGCGCCAGTGTTTTTGCCATCCTTTGTTTTTGCCCCTACGCCACCTACGCCTTGGGCGAGTTGGGTGTGCCATCGGGCGTCGCCAGTATTTTGTCTGTCACGCTGTGCTCGCAGCTGGCGACACTTCCCGTTACGATTCCCGCATTTGAGATGTTTTCGCTCATTGCCCCGCTCGCAAATGCCGTGATCGGTCCGGTGATAAGCGTGCTGCTCGCTATATCGATTGTGCTGGTGCCCTGCTCGCTTGTGCCGCTGTTGCGTCACGGGGCGCTCGTGGTGCCCATGATTGTCGCTCGCTGCGCCCTGTTCTTTGAGCAGCTCTTTGCTGCCGTTCCGGGCGCATCCGTAAGCGTGCCGCCCGGTACACCCTTGGTATACGTGGTGCCGTTTGCGCTGGCCGTCCTCTTGGTCTGGTGGCCACGCCCCTGCGCACGGCCCATGGCAGTGGGGCTGTTGTGCTTGATGCTTGCAGCGGGTGTTCCGTATGTCTATTGGGATCGATGCGCACCGCCTTCGGTAACGGTCCTCGATGTTGGCCAGGCCGATGCGATTCTGGTTCGTCAGGGTGGCACCGTGGCGCTCGTCGACTGTGGGCTCGATGAGCGCGTGGTGTCGGCGTTGGTTCGCAACAATGTCCACCATATCGACGCCGTCTTCGTGACGCATTGGGACGAAGACCATTGGGGTGGTTTTCCCGATGTGCTCGATCAGTTTTCGGTTGGAACCATTGCGGTCGCGGCCGATGCGCTAGAAGGCGCGCCTGCTGAGGTTCTGAATCGCCCCGGCGTTACGTATCGGCAGGTGGCCCGCGGAGACACGTTCGATATCGGCGCATTTCGGGCTCGTGTGATGTGGCCGTTTGACACGGTGGATGGCGAGGGCAATGAGGACTCGCTTGTCTTGCTGCTTTCCTATGCTAGGGAAGGCAAGAGCCTGCGCGTGCTCCTCACCGGTGATGCCGAGCTCGATCAGGAGTGCGAGTTTGTGCAGGCGGTGGGCGATATCGATGTGCTCAAGCTGGGGCATCACGGCTCAAAAGTTTCCGTCGACACTGACCTACTGGAAACGCTTAAGCCCGAGCTCTCTATCGCGAGTGCGGGCGAGGGCAACCGCTACGGTCATCCATCCGATGCCTGCATCGATGCCGTTCGCGATGCGGGTGGCGTGTTCGCATGCACCATCGAACAGGGAGATATCACTGTCTCGCCGACTGCAACCGGTTTTGCCATGCGATGTCAGCGACCTTGATGCTGCCGTTGGCGTGGGACCAACCCGTGGGATAGAATGACACGGTACGAGCACGAGAGCCTGCGGGAGGGGAGCGCGATGTCCGAAACCGGTCTTTTGCCGGCGTATCTGATCGTCGGTACCGACGGAGTCAAACGCGACCACGCCGTCTCGCGTATGAAGGCTCGTCTGGAAAAGACGGGCATGGTCGAGTTCAACCTCGACGAGCGCGATATGACCAAAGACCCCGATATCGAGTCGATTATCGGGTCGCTTAACACCTTCCCCTTGGGCAGCGAGTTTCGCCTGGTAATCCTTGACGGCTGCTCAAAACTCGTCAAAGCGATCTCCGAGCCGCTTGTCGAGTATCTGGCGAGTCCCAGCCCCACGACGGTTTGCCTCATCATCGCCGATTCGCTTGCCAAGAGCACGCGCCTGTACAAGGCAATCGCCAAGATTGACAAGAAGGCCGTGATCGACTGTTCGGGCACCAAGCGCTGGGAGCTCCCGCGCCGCGTGCAGCAGATGGCGACGCAGCACGGAAAGTCCATCTCGACGGCGGCCGCCGAGGAGCTCGTTTCGCGCTCGGGTGAGAACACTCGCATGCTCGATAACGACTTGGCCAAGCTTGCCCAGATGGTCGAGGCGCCGCAAATTGAGCTTGCCGATGTGGAACGCTGGATCGTGCGCACGGCCGAAGTCCAGCCCTGGGATTTTCTCAACGCGGTCTCGGCTCGTGATATGCGCCGCTCGCTTGAGCTCTTTGGGCTGTTACCAACCAAGAGCTATGTGTGGACCTACACGCTGCTGTGCGGACGCATTCGCGAGCTTATCGTCGCCAAGGCACTCGATGCGCGTGGACAGGGCCGCGAGCTTGCCGCGACGCTCAAGCTCCAGTCTTGGCAGGTCAAGAATCACCTGACCTGGGCGCGTCGTTTTTCGATGACCGAGCTCGTTGCCGCGCTCGAGGGCGCGGTCGATGTGGAGCTCGCATTGAAGGGTTCGGCTGATTCCCAGACCGCGCTTTTGCTCTGGATTACGAACATCTTGAGAAAATCGTGATGATACCTGCCTATTTGACAAATTCGTTCTATCCCTTTGAGGGGGAGCGTGCTATAGTAGGCGCTTGCATGACCTCACCGTGTCTCAGAGGTGTCATACATTTTTTGCAAGGAACTCGAAAGGAACTCCAGAAGTGGCAAACATCAAGTCTCAGAAGAAGCGTATCCGCACCAATGAGGCAGCTCGCATGCGTAACAAGGCTGTCAAGTCCGAGCTCAAGACGCTGACCAAGCACGTCCAGTCCGCCGTCGCCGAGGGCGACGCCGAGAAGGCCCAGGCTGCCCTCAAGACCGTCACCAAGCGTCTCGACATGGCTGCCGCCAAGCATGTTATCCACAAGAACCAGGCTTCCAACCGCAAGTCCGGTCTTGCCAAGCTCGTGAACAGCATCAACGCCTAAGTTGTAAATTTCACACCACACAGATTACGCGCATAAATGGAGCCTGTTTTATGGAACAGGCTCCATTTTTTGTACCGCTCGGGTAAGATAGTCCGCATGGATACTTCAATTGACATTTCCCACATCCGCAACTTCTCGATTGTTGCGCACATCGACCATGGCAAGTCCACGATCAGTGACCGCATTCTCGAGCTCACCCATACCGTCGACGAGCGCGACATGGAGTCGCAGCTGCTCGACACCATGGATATCGAGCGCGAGCGCGGCATCACGATCAAGTCCAATGCCGTTCGCGTGTCCTATGACGCCGACGATGGCGAGACGTATCAGTTCAATCTGATCGATACGCCGGGCCACGTGGACTTTACCTATGAGGTTTCGCGCTCGCTGGCAGCCTGTGAGGGCGCGGTGCTCGTTGTCGACGCCACGCAGGGCGTTGAGGCGCAGACCGTCTCTAACGCGACGCTCGCCATGAACGCCAATCTGGACATTGTGCCGGCCATCAACAAGATCGACCTGCCCTCGGCCCATCCCGACGAGGTCAAGACCGAGATCGAGGATGACCTGGCGATTCCCGCCGATGATGCCGTGTGCGTGTCGGGCAAGACCGGCGAGGGTATTCACGATCTGCTAGAGTCCATCGTCTTTTTGATCTCTCCGCCTAAGGGCGATGCAAATGCTCCGCTCAAAGCGCTCATTCTGGATTCGTACTTTGACGAGTATCGCGGCGTGGTGGCCACGGTGCGCGTCTTTGACGGCTCCATCAAAAAGGGCGATACCCTGCGCATGATGCAGGCAGAGGGCGACTTTTTGGTCGACGGCGTGGGTGTCAAGCGTCCTGCCGAGACCCCGGTTGACGCGCTGACGGTTGGCGAGGTCGGCTACGTGGTCACGGGCCTGAAGGACCCCGAGGCCGTTCGCGTGGGCGACACCCTTACCTGGGCGTCGAACCCCTGCCCCGAGCCGCTTCCTGGTTACCGCGAGGCCAAGCCCATGGTCTATACGGGCCTGTTCCCGATCGATAACAAGGACTACGAGAACCTGCGTGACGCACTCGATAAGCTGCACGTCAACGACCCGTCGTTGGTGTGGGAGCCCGAGACCTCGGTGGCGCTCGGCTTTGGCTTCCGCGTGGGCTTCCTGGGCCTGCTGCACATGGAGGTCGTCAAGGAACGCCTGGAGCGCGAGTTCAACTTGGACCTCATTGCCACGAGCCCCTCGGTGGACTATCACGTCTACAAGACTGACGGCGAGATGATTGATGTCCGTAGTCCGCAGGATCTTCCCGAGGCCACGCGCATCGAGCGTATCGAGGAACCCTACCTCAAGGCTAAGATCATCTGCCCGCCCGAGTATACGGGTGCCGTCATGCAGCTCGCTATCGAGCACCGTGGCATTACAACCGACATGATCCATCTCACGAGCAAATCGGTCGAGATGCGCTTTGACATGCCGCTCGCCGAGCTCATCCTGGACTTCTTTGACCAGCTCAAGAGTCGTACCAAGGGCTATGCCTCGCTCGACTACGAGTTCAACGAGTACCGTCCCTCCGAGCTCGTGAAGCTCGATATCTTGCTTTCGGGCGACGAGGTGGACGCGCTGTCGTTTATCGTCCATAAGGACAAGGCCTATGGCCTGGCCCGTGGTCTGTGCGACAAACTTAAGGAGATCATCCCGCGTCAGCTGTTCGAGGTTCCCATCCAGGGTGCTATCGGCAACAAAATCATCGCCCGTTCTACCGTCAAAGCGCGTCGCAAGGACGTTCTTGCTAAGTGCTACGGCGGCGATATCTCGCGTAAGCGCAAGCTGCTCGAGAAGCAGAAAGAGGGCAAGAAGCGCATGAAGGCCATCGGCTCGGTCGAGGTCCCGCAGGAGGCCTTTATGGCGATCCTCAAGGTGGACGAGTAGGTCTATGGCGCTTTCCGAATACAGCAAGCGGCTGCTGGGCGCCTATGCCGAGCAGCCGTTCCTTATGGCTCCCATGGCGGGCGTAACCGATCCCGCTTATCGCATCATGTGCCGCCGCCGCGGTGCCAATCTCGCCTATAGCGAGATGGTGAGCGTGGCGGGCCTTGCCTATGCCAGCAACAAGACCTGGCGCCTGGTGCTACCGGCCGACGAGGAGCAGCAGATTTGCGTGCAGCTCTTTGGCTCCAAGCCCGAGCAGTTTGCGAGTGCCGTCGCCGCCGTCGAGGAGCGTGTGGGCGATCGCCTGTCGCTCATCGATATCAACATGGCCTGTCCTGCCCGAAAGGTTGTCACCAAGGGCGAGGGCTCAGCCCTTATGCGCACGCCCGATTTGGCCGAGAAGATCGTCGAGGCGGCGGTGGGCGCGGCGCATGTGCCCGTGACCGTAAAGATCCGCAAGGGCTTTTATGCCGAGGACCGTAATGCCGCGACGTTTGCCCAGATGCTCGAAGGCGCCGGTGCCGCCGCAGTCGCCGTGCATGGTCGTTGCGCCACGCAGCTCTACACGGGCCAGGCCGATTGGTCGGTCGTCGATGAGGTGGCCGACGCCGTCGAGATTCCCGTTATCGGTTCGGGCGATGTGTTCTCGGCCGAGGACGCTGCTGAGCATCTGCAAGGTTCGAGTGCCAGCGCGGTGTTTATCGCGCGCGGCATCTACGGCAATCCGTGGGTGTTCGGTGATGCTCGCGCCCTTGCGCTCGATGGCATGCCGGTGCCGGCGCGCAGCTCCGTTGAGCGCCTAGACGCCCTGCGTGAGCACCTAACGCTGACGCATGAGCTCCTGCCGCTCATGTCGCGTGCCCGTACGTACGCAAGCTGGTACTTAAAAGGCATGCCCCATGCCGCCGCTTGGCGTGCTCATGTGGTGCGCTGCTCCACGTACGAGGAGTTCATGGCGCTGGTCGATGAGATCGAGCGCGATGTGGTGGCCTGCGAGGCTGCCCTTGCCGCCGGCGAATCGGTGCCCCCTCATCCGCTGGGGGCTTAAGGGTGGCCGTTACCGCGCTGTATGCGCACGTGCCGTTTTGCGCCCAAAAGTGCCGGTACTGCGACTTTGACTCACGCAGTTTTGCTCCGTGCGACCTGAGCGCTGCGCTCGATTTCTATTTTGAGCAGTTGTTCGCGCGTCTCGATGCTTTTGGCAAGGCTGGGGCCCTTGACCAGATCCGCACCGTCTATGTTGGCGGCGGTACGCCGTCGCTGGCGGGGGAGCGCCTGGTGGAGCTGGTGCGGCGTATTCGTGCGTGGTGCGCCCCCGTTGAGTTTACCTGCGAGGCCAATCCCGAGTCGCTGACCGCCGAGCTTGCCGCTGCGCTTGCCAAGGTTGGTGTCACACGCGTCTCTCTGGGCGTGCAAACCCTCGTCAATACTGAACTGGCTGCTATTGGCCGCATTCACGATGCCGATCGGGCGCTCGCCGCCATCGCGACGGTCAAGAACGCTGGGCTTGACGTGTCGTGCGACCTTATGTGTGGACTTCCCGGGCAGACCGCAGCGAGTTGGAAGCACACGCTCGATGGCGTGCTGGCGGCGGCTCCGCATCATGTGTCGGTCTACCCGCTTACGCTTGAGGAGGGGACGCCCCTTTATCGCATGGCGTGCCGCGACGAGTCGGTCGAGCCCGACGAGGATTTTCAAGCTTCGTGCATGGATGTGGCGCGTGAGCGTCTGGGTGCGGCCGGCTATCACCCGTATGAGGTGGCAAGCTATGCGCTCGACGGCCATGAGTGCGCCCATAACATTGCCTACTGGACCGGACGGGGCTACCTGGGCCTGGGTCGTTCTGCCGCGGGCATGCTCGACGCCGGGGATTTCGACCGTCTTGCAGGTTTGTTCCCCGGTGTTTCTTCTCGAGGCGTTGCGTACCGCGTGCGTCTGGTGCAACGTGACGATGACGCGACGGCGTTCGAGGCCGAATATCTCTCGCAGCGCGAGGCTGCGGCCGAAGACCTGATACTTGCTTGTCGCATGACGCGCGGTGTCGCGTCCGACCTTTTGGTTCGCGCGGCTCGTGTCGTCCCGGCCGATGAGCTGGCAGCTGCCTGCGATCGCGCGCTCGAATTGGGTCTTGCCACTTGGGTGCCCGAGACGCTCGGAGTCCATGAGGGACCCTTCACTTCGGCAGATGTCATCGCGGGCCATGTTCGAGCTCGTTTAGCGCCGACACACCTGGGCTGGCTCGATGGAAATGTTCTGTTCGAGCTGTTTTGGGATCTAGCTTAGGTCGCTCGGGTAGAATTACCGAAATATATACGCTGCTGTGAGCAGGAGGTTGCCGCGCATGGCGACGATGAACGAAAAAGATTACTACGAGATTCTGGGTGTCTCCAAGGACGCCACCTCACGTGATATTCAAAAGGCCTTTCAGCAAAAGGCCCGCAAGCTCCATCCGGACGTCAACAAAGAGCCGGATGCCGAGGAAAAGTTTAAAGAGGTTTCCGAGGCCTACGCCGTGCTTTCGGATGAGCAAAAACGTGCGCGCTACGACGCCATGCGTTCTGGCAATCCCTTTGCCGGTGCCCCTACGGCTTCGCCCTATGGTGGCGGCTACGCCGGCAGCGCGGGCTATGGCAATCCCTTTGAGGGCGGCTTTCCCTTTGGTGGCGCCTGGGGCCAGCAGCGTCGTGGGCAGGCTGCCTATAATCCCGAGAACGGCGCCAACGTGGTCGTCGATATCAAACTCGACGCCAAGGAGGCCAAGGGCGGTACCCGCAAGACCGTCCGCTACACGCGTTTCGATACGTGCGGACATTGCGGCGGCTCGGGTTCTGTCTCCTCCGAGCATGCCCATACCTGCCCAAGCTGTGGCGGCCGCGGCCACATCGACGTCGACCTGTCCTTCCTGTTTGGTGCGGGCACGTTCCAGTCGGTCTGCCCCGAGTGCGGCGGTTCCGGTAAGGTCGTGGCCGACCCCTGCCCTGATTGCGGTGGCAGCGGTCGTACTCGCGTAACCTCCGAGCAGACGATTGAGTTTCCTGCCGGCACGCACGATGGCGACGAGGTCCGCATTAGCGGCATGGGTCATGCTGGCACCAACGGTGCCGCGGGCGGCGACCTGGTCGGCCGCGCCCATGTTGAGGCCGAGCGCTTGGAAGGCAAAGCTCGTACCGGTTTTTACCTGATGGGCATCGTAGCGCCGTTTTTGGTACTCTCGGCCATCTCGGGTGTGTTCTCGGCCTTTGCCGTGATGTGCTTTATTCCGTTTAGCATGGGCCTGTTCATGGTGCTTTCGGACGGTGTGCTTCATCGCAGCCTGCTGTGGTGGAAGCGCGGTGCGATGCAGTTTGCCAACGGTTTTGCCAATGGCTTCATGTTCGCGCTCGTGTCGGTTTGGTTCGCAAGCTGCTCGCAACGGGCCATGCTTTCGCCGTACCAAATGCAATAACATCAAACCCTTTGTTTGCGGTCGGCCCAGCTTGGGTATAGGACGCACTGTGACAATAATGAAAGTCGGAAGGATTCGGTCGTGTCGGAAAATAGGGATTACTACGAGGTGCTTGGCGTCGACAGGGATGCCGACGCGCGGACGATTAAGCGTGCGTTTCTAAAGAAGGCCCGTACCGTACATCCGGATGTTTCGGACGACCCCGAGGCCGAGGCCAAGTTCAAGGAGCTCAACGAGGCCTATTCCGTTCTTTCCGATGAGCAGAAGCGTGCTAACTACGACCGTTACGGCACTGCCGACGGCCCTGGTGGTTCGGGCTACGTCGATATCAACGATATCTTTGGTGGCATGGGCATGGACGACTTGTTCTCGTCGTTCTTTGGCGGCGGTGCCGGCGGTGGCGCCCGCAGCCGTCGTGAGCGTCGTCGCGGACGAGACATGGCTATCTCGCTTTCGGTGACGCTCGAGGAGGCGGCGCTCGGCTGCAAAAAGACAATCAGCTATGACCGCCTTGCTCCTTGCGAGGACTGCAATGGCACCGGTAGGGCAGAGGGCGCACAGGAAAAGCAGTG
The DNA here is from genome assembly GCA_014871645.1 of Collinsella sp. Taxonomy (GTDB): domain Bacteria; phylum Actinomycetota; class Coriobacteriia; order Coriobacteriales; family Coriobacteriaceae; genus Collinsella. The sequence goes on along the minus strand of WGSN01000003.1, from coordinate 56,104 downwards.
TGGCCGCTGCCACGGTACGGGCTACGTCACGACGGTTCAGCGATCGTTTTTGGGCCAGGTTCAGTCTTCCTCGCCTTGCCCCGACTGCCATGGCGAGGGCACGGTTATCGACCATCCCTGCGAGACCTGCGACGGTCAAGGCCGCACGCCTTCGCACGAAAAGATCGACATCGATATTCCCGCCGGCGTTTCGACCGGTCGCCAGCTGCGCGTGAGCGGCTTTGGCGAGGCCGGCCTTCGCGGCGAGCCTTCGGGCGACCTGATTGTCAACGTGCGCGTTTCCGACCATGAGCGCTTTAAGCGCAACGGGGACGACCTGTACCTGGTGAGCGATATCTCGATTGCGCAGGCCGCACTCGGCTGCGAGATCGAGGTCGAGGGCATTATGCCCGACGAGGTCGTTAAGGTGACGGTTCCCGCCGGCGCCCAGTACGGCGACACCGTGAGCGTCAATAATTACGGCATGCCGCGCATTGGCGGTGGCGGTTCGCGTGGCCGTCTGATCGTGCAACTGCGCGTGGTCGTTCCCACCAATCTTTCCAATAAGCAGCGCGAGCTGCTCCGTGCTTTTGCCGATGAGATGGGCGATGACGTCGCTTCCGGTAAGAAGTCGGTGACCGACCGTATCAAGAGTGCCCTCGACGATATCCTCGATTAAGGAGCCCGCGTGCTCGCACCCCATATTTCCGTCGTCAACCTCGGCTGCCGTGTCAACCGGGTTGAGTCTGACCGTATCACTGCCGATCTTATGCGCTTGGGCTTTGCTATTGTGGAGCCCCAGGATGCCGATCTGATCGTCATTAACACTTGTGCCGTTACGGGCGAGGCCGAGGCCAAGACCCGTAAGGCCGTCCGTCATGCGCTGGCCCATCCAAACGAGCCCTATGTGGTCGTGACCGGATGCGTGGTCAATTTGCATCCCGAGGAGCTGTCGGAGCTTTCGGATCGCGTGATTGCCGAGCCGTCCAAGATAGATGTCGCCGAACGTGTATGCGAGGTGCTGGGTGTTGAGTCCGATAGCGTTCCCGCCTGCAGCGATGGCGAGGTGGTCGATGCGCTCGGTCGCTCTCGCCTGGGCGTGAAGATTCAGGATGGCTGCAACCATCGCTGCACCTATTGCATTGTGTGGAAGGCGCGCGGCCCCGAGCGCTCCGTGCCCGTCGAGTCCGTGCTCGAGCAAGTTCGCGAGGCCCAGGAGGCCGGCGTGCCCGAGGTGGTGCTGACCGGTGTGAACCTGGGTGCCTACGATGGCAAGAGCGCGACCGACGAGCACGTCGAAATCGATGAGCTGCTCGTGGCCATCATGGAGCGCACGTCTATTCCGCATGTGCGCATTTCCTCGGTCGAGCCCATGGATATCTCCGAGCGCCTTCTTAAGGTTATGGCGCGCTACCCGCAGCGTATCGCCCCGTTTTTGCACCTGCCCGTGCAGTCCGGCTGCACGGCGACCCTGCATCGCATGGGCCGTCCCTATAGCGCCGAAGCCTTTGAGGACACGGTGCGTATGATTCGCGCCAACTTGCCCCAGGCGTCCCTTTCGTGCGATGTCATCGTCGGTTTTCCTGGTGAGACGGACGAGGAGTTCGAGGAGTCGCTGGCGCTGTGCCGCCGTGTGGGTTTCTCGCGTATGCACGTGTTTCGCTACAGCAAGCGTCCCGGTACCCTTGCTGCCGACATGCCCGACCAGGTGCCACCCGAGGTTATGGCCGAGCGCAGCCGCCGTATGCGGGCCGCCGCACAGGAGCTCGCTATTGCCGACGCTCGTCGTCGCGTGGGCACGGTCGAGCGTGCCGTGCTCGAGTATGGTGACAACCTGACGCTCGGCTCGTTCCATCATGCCCGTCTTGACGATACCTGTGGACTTACAGCCCCGTGCCTGCTCGATGTTGCTATCATCGGAGTCGATGATTCCGGCTTGGTCCATGCACGCAGGGAGGTTCATGGAAGCCTCGAAGATTAGACTTACCGTTCCCGAGGGAATTGATCCCTCGTGCGTTTTGGGCGCCGGCGACGGCGTCCTTCGCGTGCTCGAGAGCTTGGTTCGCGCTCACGTGGTCGCCCGTGGCGATAGCATCGCCGTGAGCGGCGACCCGGACGAGGTCGAACTCGTGGCGCGCTTTTTCGAGCACGCTTTTCGCGAGGCGGCCGCCGGGCGCACGCTGTCTGCCGACGATGTCTCTCGCTGCCTGGCCGTCCTGCGCGACGGTGAGCACGAGGCTACGTCGCTTCGCGATGACGTGCTGCTTTCGTATCGCGGCCGCGTCATTCGTCCCAAGACGCTCGGGCAAAAGCGCTACGTGGATGCCATTCGCTCGCATACCATCACCTTTGGCTTGGGTCCTGCCGGTACCGGTAAGACCTATCTGGCCATGGCGCTCGCCGTTGCCGCGCTCAAGCGTCACGAGGTGGGCCGTTTGATCTTGACGCGTCCGGTTGTCGAGGCGGGGGAGAATCTGGGCTTTTTGCCCGGTACCCTTGAGGAAAAGATCGACCCCTACATGCGTCCGCTCTACGACGCCCTTTTTGACATGATGGATCGCGAGCGCACCGATGAGCTTATGGAGCGTGGCGTGATCGAGATCGCCCCGCTTGCCTACATGCGCGGCCGCACACTGAGTGATGCCTTCGTGGTGCTCGACGAGGCGCAAAATACCACGCCCGAGCAGATGAAGATGTTCCTGACACGCCTTGGGTTCAACTCCAAGTTCGTGATTACCGGCGACCTGAGCCAGCGCGACCTGGTGGGTCGTCGTGGCGGTCTTGCTGACGTTGAGCAGATTTTGGGCCGTGTCGACGATGTCGCATTTTCTCACCTCGAGCGTGCCGACGTGGTGCGCCATGCCCTGGTGGGTCGTATCGTCGAGGCATATGAAGCTTATGATGACGTGCGCGAGCAGCGCCCGCGCGACCGAAAGGAGTCCCGTTGAGTGTATTGATCAGCAACGATGCCGAGCTCGATACGCTGCTCGACGCGCAGGAGGTGGAGCACATCTGCGAGGTTGTGCTTGCCGCCGAGGGCGTTGAACGTGGAGTCGAGATTTCCCTTTCGTATGTCGACGAGGACGAGATGCACGAGCTCAACCACGAGTGGCGCGGTATCGACCGCACCACCGATGTGCTCTCGTTTGAGTGCGATTCGGCCTTTGACGATGACATTCCCGCCGATGAGACGCTCGAGCTCGGCGATATTATCTTGGCCCCGCAGGTTATTGCCCGTCAGGCCCCCGGTTTTGGCAATAGCCCCGCTGACGAGTGCCGTCTGATGCTCGTACACGGAATGCTGCACCTGCTGGGCTATGACCACATCGAGGACGACGAGGCCGAGGTCATGGAGGCCCGCGAGGACGCCATCCTGCGCGATCTGTCGCTCGAGCGCGGCGAGGACCCTAAGCTAGTCCACGTCGGCCCCATCACCAACCACGCCCACGACTAGGAGCCGTCTATGATTCCCGGATCGAACAAGGACCATCCGTCCTTCTTTAAGTCGTTTTCCTACGCCATGGAGGGCTTCGTCACCGCCGTCAAGACCGAGCGCAACATTAAGGTCATGCTCGTTGCGGGCGTGTGCACCGTCATTGCCGGCTGTATCGTGGGCCTCGACATTGCCGAGTGGGCCACGATTATCATCTGTTGTGGCCTGGTGATTCACGGCGAGCTGTGCAACACCGCTATGGAGGCCATCGTCGACCTGGCGACCCAGGAGCTCCATCCGCTGGCCAAGCGTGCGAAGGACATCGCCGCCGCCTCTGTATACGTTCTTTCCATCACTGCCGCGATTGTGGGCGTGCTGGTATTTGCCCACGCGCTCGGCTTTATTTAGAAAGGGATTCCCATGTCCGACAATATGCAGCCTACCGATGAGATTTTGGACGACGAGTCCCTGGACGCGGTGGATACCGAGGAGCTCGAGGAAGTCGTGGAGTTCGACCCGTTTGAGGGCATGAGCGATGAGGAGCTCGACGCCCTGTGCGACGAGGACGACGGTTCTATGGGCTTTGGTGACGTGGAGCCCGGTTTTCGCAGCGGCTTCGTGGCCCTGGTCGGACGCCCCAACGCCGGCAAGTCCACGCTGCTCAACGCCTGCTATGGCAAAAAGGTCGCCATCACCTCGCCGGTGGCACAGACGACCCGCCGTCGCATGCGCGCCGTCGTCAACCGTCCCGGCTACCAGCTGGTCTTTGTCGATACCCCGGGTATTCATAAGCCCAAGGACGGCCTGGGGTCCGAGCTCAACAAGAGCGCACTGTTCGAGTTGAACGATGTCGACGTCGTCGCGTTTTTGGTTGATGCCACCAAGCCCATCGGCAGGGGAGACGCCTGGGTTGCCGAGCGCGTCAGATGCGCTCGTTGCAAGAAGGTCCTGGTGCTCACCAAGGCCGATGAGGCCGACCCCGCACAAGTCATGGAGCAGCTTAAGGCCGCCCACGAGCTCATGGACTATGACGACGAGATCGTGACGTCGTCGGTCAAGAACTTCAACGTCGATGCCTTCATTGAGACCGTTGCGCACTTTTTGCCCGAGGGCCCGCGTTGGTTCCCCGAGGACATGGGTACCGACGCTTCCGACGAGACACTCGTTGCCGAGTTTGTGCGCGAGAAGGTCTTGCGCCGCACCCGTGATGAGATCCCGCACTCCGTTGGCGTGATCTGCGATGCGCTCGAGCAGACCAAGAAGGTGCTGCGCGTGCACGCCACCATTTACGTCGAGCGTGAGGGCCAAAAGGGCATCATCATCGGCAAGGGCGGCGAGATGATCAAGCATATCGGTATCGACGCCCGCCGCGATCTTGAGCGCATCTTTGGCACGCAGGTCTTTTTGGAGCTGGACGTGAAGGTCAAGGCCGGCTGGCGTGACGACGAGGCCCAGATTCGCCGCTTTGGCTACAACGCCGAGGACTAAGGACGCGCGGCGCGCATGGCAGGCTCCCGGACATATCGCACGAAGGTGCTCGTCCTCGATAAGACGAAGCTCAAAGAGACGGACCTGATCCTGACGATGCTTGACGAGCGGGGTCGACAGGTTCGTGCCGTGGCAAAGGGTGCGCGTAAGCCCGGCGGGCGGTTGGCGGCGCGCTGCGAGCTGTTCTGTACCGTTGATATGCTGCTTGCGCATGGACGGTCACTCGACGTGGTTTCTCAGGCCGAGCTTATGGAGGCGCCGCTCGGCGCTGCGCCCGATTACGAGACGACTTGCGCCGCAAGCGCGATCGCCGAGGTCGCACGCGTGTGCTCGTTCGAGGACGCCGAGGACCCGTTTACCTTTGCCATTACGCAACGGGCGCTTACCCTGGTCGGCAGCGGGCTCGACGCTGCGCATATGGATTTACTTGTGGCGGCATATGTCTTTAAGCTGCTGTCGCACGTTGGCTATCGACCAGATTTTTCGGCCTGCGTGCTGTGCGGAGACCCCATGCTGTCGTATTTTTCACCACAGGCGGGCGGGCTCATGTGCGGATCGTGCGCGTCGAGCGTTCCGGGTGCCGAGCTGGTGTCGACCGGTGAGACCGCATGGCTGCGCGCCCTCATGTCCATGACCTTCGATGCGCTCATGGCCGAGCGAATCGACCCGCATACGGCGGCATTCCTGCTCGGGCTTTCGCATGTTTGGGCTGCGACGCACACCGATCAGCGCCTCCGTGCGATGGAATTCATGTTGGGTCGGTGATGATGCGCAGGCGCGGGCTGCTTGTGGTAACATACCGACCTGTTGGTACCTCGACCTTGGATGCTCGCTCCACCGGCGGCTTCCCAGTCCGAGGCGAATCGAGTCGCCCGTGGGCGACGTAAAACGAAAGGTGAAACAATGACTGTTTCCAAAGAGCGCAAGGCTGAGCTGACTGCCCAGTTCGGTAACACCCCGGTCGACACCGGCAACCCTAAGGTTCAGGTCGCCATCCTGTCCGAGCGCATCAAGGAGCTGACCGAGCACATGAAGTCCCACCAGAAGGACTTCCACACCCGTCGTGGCCTGCTCATGCTCGTCGGCCGTCGTCGTCGTCTTCTCTCCTACATCAAGAAGAACGACATCGTCGAGTACCGTGAGCTCATCAAGGCTCTGGGCATCCGCGACAACATCCAGTAGGATTTGTACATGCTAAGAGCGTCCTGCGCAGCGGGGCGCTCTTTTTGTGTAAGGGCGCGAACAATCACGCTCTGAAGCGTGGCGGGGGCAGGGGGCCCGCGTCACATGAGAAGCCCGCAGGCAAGGGGCCTGTGGGGTAAAGGAGAACAATGACACTCGTATCCAAGACCTTTGAGCTGTACGGCAAGACCTACACCTTTGAGTCCGGCGAGCTTGCCAAGCAGGCTACCGGCGCGTGCCTGGTCAAGCAGGGCGACACCACGATGCTCGACACCGTGGTCGTCTCCAAGGAGCGCAAGAACTACGACTTCTTCCCGCTGACCGTCGACTTCAACGAGAAGATGTACGCTGCCGGCCGCATCCCGGGTGGCTACCTCAAGCGTGAGGGCCGTCCCAGCGAGAAGGCCACGCTCACCGCGCGCATGATCGACCGTCCGATTCGCCCGAGCTTCCCGGACGGCTTCCGCAACGAGGTACACATCGTCGCTACCTCGCTCGTCGCCGACCAGGTCAACCCCTTCGACGTCATCAACGTCATGGGTGCTTCCCTGGCCATGACGCTCGGCGGCGTGCCCTTCGAGGGCCCGCTTGCCTGCGTGCGCATCGGCCGTAACGTGGAGACCGGCGAGTTTATCGTCAACCCCACCTACGAGGAGCGCGAGAACTCCGATCTGGACCTGGAGCTGGGCGGCTCTGCCGACTTCATCTCGATGGTCGAGGCCGGCGCCGAGGAGATCTCCGAGGACGACATGCTCGCCGCCATGAAGTTTGGCCAGGGGGCCCTTGCTGCCTTCTGCCAGGCTCAGGACGAGTTCGTTGCCGAGTGGGAGCAGGTCAACGGCCCCATCGTCAAGAAGGAGTACCCGCTCGACCAGCCCGTCGAGGAGGTCCAGGAGCGCATCTTCGCCCACTACGACGAGATGGCAGCCGCCCTTCGCGATGCCGACAAGCTCTCCCGTATCGGCAAGGTCGAGGCTCTGAAGGAGTCCATCCGTGCCGAGTTCACCGAGGAGGAGCAGGCCGCTTGGGAGCGCGAGATCCCTGTGGCGCTCAAGAAGCTCGAGAAGAAGGCTATGCGCACCATGGTCGTCGAGACCGGCGAGCGCGTCGACGGCCGTGCCGCCGACGAGATCCGTCCCATCATGGTGAAGGACAACTACCTGCCGCTCGTTCATGGTTCCGGCCTGTTCCAGCGTGGCCAGACCCAGGTGCTCTCGGTTCTTTCGCTCGGCATGCTCAACGAGGGCCAGCGTCTGGATACCATCGAGCCCACCGAGGGCAAGCGCTACATGCACCACTACAACTTCCCGCCTTTCTGCACCGGCGAGACCGGCCGCATGGGCAGCCCCAAGCGCCGCGAGATCGGCCATGGCAATCTGGCCGAGCGCGCTCTGCTTCCGGTGCTTCCCGACGAGAACGAGTTCCCCTACGCCATCCGCGTCGTCTCCGAGGTCATGGAGTCCAACGGCTCCTCTTCGATGGCTTCGACCTGCGGCTCCACGCTCGCCCTTATGGACGGCGGCGTGCCCATTAAGCGCCCGGTCTCCGGTATCGCCATGGGCCTGATCCAGGAGGAGGGCAAGACCGTGGTACTGTCCGACATCCAGGGTCTCGAGGACTTCCTGGGTGACATGGACTTTAAGGTCACCGGCACCACCGAGGGCATCACCGCCCTGCAGATGGACAACAAGGCCACCGGCCTCACCTTCGACATCCTGGCCCGCGCTCTGCAGCAGGCCAAGGAGGGTCGCGCCTTCATCCTGCAGAAGATGCTCGATGTGATCCCCGAGCCGCGCCACACCACGCGCAGCACCGCTCCGCGCATCGTTTCCATCCAGGTTCCGACCGACAAGATCCGCGACGTCATCGGTTCCGGCGGTAAGGTCATCCGCGGTATCCAGGACGAGACCGGCGCCTCGGTCGACATCCAGGAGGACGGCACCGTCTTTGTCGGCGGCACCGGCGAGTCCGTCGACCAGGCCGTCGAGCGTATCAAGCTCATCATCAAGGTTCCCGAGCCGGGCGAGGAGTACACGGGTCGCGTGGTCTCCATCCAGCCCTTCGGCGCCTTTGTGAACCTGCTGCCCGGTAAGGATGGCCTGCTGCACATCTCTCGCGTTGCCAAGGGCCGCGTGGAGAAGGTCGAGGACGTTCTCAACGTCGGCGACGAGGTCAAGGTCGTCGTCATCGAGGTCGACGATCGCGGCAAGATCTCGCTCGATCGTCTGGACAAGCCCGAGGCCCCGGCTCGTGCCGAGGGTGCCTCCGAGGGCGACGGCGAGCACTTCCAGCGCCGTGAGCGTCCGCGTCGCGAGCGCTCCGAGCGCAGCGACCGTCCGCGCCGTCCCGGCGACAACGGAGGCCGCAAGCCCCGCCGTCACCACGACGCCGAGTAATAGCTACACATAAGCAGCTCAACAAGGGCGACTCCGTACAGGGGTCGCCCTTTTGCTTGCGCCCGGGAGGGCCGCATATGAAGTTTCCTGCTCTACAGTCCTGCGCAAGACGGAAAGCACATTAAGTGCTTTCCTTTGCGTGCGGAACTCGCGATAAACTTCATATGCGGCCCTCCCGGGCGCAAGCAAAAGGGCTGGTTAGTGCCGCTCGCTATTTAGTTAGACAGTCTATTCAGTAGTCAGATTTCAGATCAGTAGATAGACACAGCAGTATTTCCCCTGATAAAACCTACCAAAATAAACCTATCTCATATTGGCAGGTCAGGGCTCAGCGGTCCCGGCACGGGCTAAGTTTATCGCGAGTTCCGCACGAACAGGAGGCCACTTAATGTGGCCTCCGTCGTGAGCAGGACTGTAGAGCAGGAAACTTAGCCCGTGCCGGGGCCGCTGAGCCCTGACCGGCGGGATACACAGGTTCAGATGGGGCTTTGATGCATGGGTGGTCTGTTGTTGTGCAAATGGGTATAATACTGTGGTTATTGCATCGACTCAGTGATGCATGTTTGTACGTTCCCGGCGGTCGGTTTGCCAGAAGCGCCCCGTCGGTTGTTCCAGACCCGTTTCGAAGAAAGGAAACCACACTAACCTATGGCAGCTAAAAAATCATCTCCCTTGAAGATCATCCCGCTCGGCGGCCTTGACGGCATCGGCAAGAACATGACGGTCTTCGAGTGCGGCGACGACATGGTGCTCGTCGACGCCGGCCTCATGTTCCCGGATGACTCCCAGCCCGGTATCGATCTGGTGCTTCCCGACTACACCTATGTTCTGGAGAACGAGGAGAAGCTCCGCGGTATCGTCGTCACCCACGGCCACGAGGACCACACCGGTTCGCTTCCGTATCTGCTTCAGGACCTCAACAACAAGGTGCCCATCTTTTCGAGCAAGCTGACGCTTGGCTTTATCGAGGGCAAGCTTTCTGAGTTCCGCATCCGCGCGCCCAAGTTCCGCGAGGTCAAGGGCGGCAGCCATGTCAATCTCGGTGGCATCTCGCTCGATTTCTTTTCGATGACGCACTCTATCCCCGGCGCTCTGGGTGTGTTCATCCGCACCAATCAGGGCACCGTTATGCACACCGGCGACTTTAAGCTCGACCAGACGCCCATCGACGGCGTCACGCCCGACTACGCCGCTATCAGCCGCTTTGCCAAGCAGGGCATCGACCTGCTGCTTTCCGACTCCACCAACGCCACGGTTCCGGGCTTTACCAAGTCCGAGGCCGAAGTCGGCCCCAACCTGCTGCACGCCATCAAGAACGCGCCGGGTCGCGTGTTCGTCGCGTCGTTCTCGAGCCACATCCATCGTTTGCAGCAGATCTGCGATGCCGCCCGCAAGTGCGGCCGTAAGGTCGTTGTGACCGGTCGCTCCATGCTCACTAACACCCGCGTGGCGCGCGAGCTTGGCTACCTCAACATCGACGACGCCGATATCATCGATGCCTTTGACATTGATAACCTGCCTGACGACAAGATTGTCGTCATGTGCACCGGTTCGCAGGGCGAGCCGCTGTCGGCCCTGTCCCGCATGGCCAATGGCGAGCACAAGACGCTCTCCATCCACGAGGGCGATACCGTCATTCTCTCGGCAACTCCTGTTCCCGGCAATGAGAAAGCCGTCCAGCAGGTCGTCAACAGCCTGGCCAAGCTCGGCTGCGACGTGTGGGATAAGAACCGCGCTCTCGTTCACGTTTCCGGTCACGGTAGCCAGGAGGAGCTCAAGCTCCTGATGGCCATGGCCAAGCCCACGTACTTTATGCCGGTTCACGGTGAAGCCGTGCATCTGCGCGCCCATGCCCAGCTGGCCCGCAAGATGGGTCTCAAGGACGATCATATCTTTATCCTCGATAACGGCGACACGCTCGAGATGCGCGGCGGTATCGTCAAGCGCGGTACGCCCGTCGAGTCCGGCGTCGTCTACGTCGACGGCCTTCGTATCGGCGATACCGACCCCATCGTCTTGCGCGATCGTCAGAAGCTCGCCAATGACGGTATGGTTACCGCTGTTGCCATCGTCTCGCTCAAGCACAAGAAGATCGAGGCCATCGAGTTCTCGGGTCGCGGCGTCTCGTTTGCCATCGACGACCAGTTCTCCGAGGATGCCTCCGCGTCCATCATGAAGACGATCGAGAAGGGCAAGTTTAGCTTTACGAGCAGCGGCTCCGATGCCATTCGCAAGGCCGTGCGCGATTCGCTCTCCAACTTTATTTGGAGCCGTACGCGCACCCGTCCGATGATCATCCCGGTCGTCATGGAGGTTTAGTTTGGCGCGCGGATCTGCACAAAACGCCAAAGGCAATAAGACCAATAACCAACCGGCATCTGCTAAGGGTGCCGGTTCCCATCTGCGTGCCAATAAGGGCCACGAGGCGGACTTTGACGATTTTGAGCCCTTGGTCGAGCCCTCGGCCAACCGCGATATCGCCGGCGTGGTCATAGCCGTTTTGGCGATTGCGTCCTTCATTGCCGTGATTTCGCCGGCGACCGCACCCGTTACGGCTGCGGTTGCCGGTTTCTACCACCTGGGCTTTGGTCTGGGCGCCTACGTGCTGCCGATCGTCATTTTGCTGTTTGCCGCCACGCTCTTTTTAGGCGAGGACTCGCCGCTCAACGTGCGCTCTGTTGCGGGCGGCGCCGTGGTCTTTATCGCCGTCGTCTCCATTCTTTCGCTGATGGTGCCGGGTACGAGCGACTCGTGTGACCTTATGTTCACGCCGCAAAATTTGTCCGCCTCGGGTGGCTACATCGGTGCGTTTATTGCGAGTGCGCTGCAGAATGCCCTGGGTAAGCCTATCGCGATGGTAGTCCTGTTGGGCCTTGTCGTCGTGGGCTTGGTCATCATCGGCTTTTCGGTTGGCGGCGTTTTGCGCTCTGCTCGCGACCGCGCGGCCGATTTTGCCGAGCGCCGTCGTGCCGATGTTAACGCGAGTCCGTGGGGTGACGACGAAGCCCTGTCGGTGCCCGGCGTTGCCCGTCCGCACCTGAGCATTCTTCGTCAAAAGGGCTCCGATGCTGCCGTGACCACGGTCATGGGCAACGATGTGGACCCGGTTTTGGACGATGACGACGAGGACGAGAATCCGTTTGTCGACGTGTCCGAGTCGGTTGAGGCTGAGCGCGCTAAGACGACGCTGCTGCCGCGCCGCCATGCCAAGAAGGACAAGGCCACACCCAAGTTGAATACAAGCGAGCCCGACCCGTCTTGGTCCGATAGCGAGATTGAGCTCACCGAGGGCGATGACGAGGATGACGAGGCTCCGATTGTGACCGCAAAGACAACTTTGCTGCCGCGCCGCCATGCAAAGCGCGACCAGGTAACCGGTCAGCTTTCGATGGAAGACGACCCCGATAAGATCGACGAGTCCGAGCCGCCGTTTGCCGTGAATCCTGTTTCGGCAGCACCTCAGATCCCCGACTTCTTGAAGCATCCCAAGGTTGCCGATGCGTCTGCATCGAGTGCTGTCGAATCGGCTGCGGCTAGCGATGGGAGAGCGGACGGTGGCGCCGCAGATAACGAGGGCGAAGAAGAGGACGGCCTCAAGCTTCCGCCGCTCGAGATCCTGCACGCCAACCCGCAGTCGGCGTCCTCCGCGTCTTCTGACAAGGAACTTGAGCAGACTGCCGAGTCGCTTCAGTCCACGTTGCTTGAGTTTGGCCGCAGTGCCCGCGTGGTCGGCTGGATCGCCGGCCCCACGGTGACGACCTTTAAACTGCAGCCCGGTGAGGGCGAGCGCGTGAGCAAGATCTCGAGCCTCGAGGACGATATCGCGCTTTCGCTTGCCGCCCAGTCGGTGCGCATCTTCGCGCCGATTCCGGGCACATCGCTCGTTGGTATCGAGATCCCCAATCGCAAGCGCCAAAACGTCAATCTGGGCGACGTGCTGCCCTATGTGAAGGGCGGTCCGCTCGAGCTCGCCATCGGCCGCGACGCCGAGGGCACGCCGGTCGTCGCCGACCTCGCCAAGATGCCTCACCTGCTGATTGCCGGTACGACCGGTTCTGGTAAGTCGGTGATGATCAATTCCATCATCACGACCCTGCTCATGCGCGCGCTTCCCGAGGATGTTCGCCTGATCATGGTCGACCCCAAGCGCGTCGAGCTCGCGGGCTATAACGGCCTGCCGCATCTTTACGTGCCTGTAGTGACCGAGCCCAAGCAGGCCGCGAGCGCTCTGCAATGGGCCGTGTCCGAGATGGAGCGTCGCCTGAAGGTCTTCGAGCGTCTCAACGTGCGTAAGATCTCGACCTACAACGAAAAGCAGGCCGCCGGCGAGTTTGAGCATTACGATAACCCGCCGCAAAAGATGCCCTACCTGGTCATCATCATCGACGAGCTCTCGGACCTGATGATGGTCGCCGGTAAGGATGTCGAGGCCTCGATCGTGCGTATTGCTCAGCTGGGCCGTGCCGCCGGTATCCACCTTATCGTGGCCACGCAGCGCCCGAGCTCCAACGTGGTGACGGGCCTCATCAAGGCCAACATCACCAACCGCATCGCCTTTAACGTCGCCACGGGCATCGACTCGCGCGTCATCATCGACCAGATGGGTGCCGAAAAGCTCACCGGTTTGGGCGACATGCTGTTCTCTAAGGTCGACTGGGGCAAGCCCCGCCGTATCCAGGGCTGCTTTGTCTCGGATGATGAAATCAACGAGATCGTCGAGTTCGTCAAGTCGCAGAGCGAGCCCGACTACCACGAGGAGATCCTGTCTGCCGTGGCGCCCGCTTCCATGTCCATGGCGGGTGGCGGCGGCATTGTCCGTACCGGAGTCGCCGAGCCGCAAGACGATGATCCGCTCATTTGGGAAGCCGCCCATATTGTGGTGGAATCGCAGCTTGGCTCCACATCTGGCCTGCAACGTCGTCTGAAGGTTGGCTATGCGCGTGCCGGGCGTATTATGGATATGCTGGAAGAAAAGGGTGTCGTCGGCCCGCCCGACGGTTCCAAGCCGCGCGAGGTCCTGTTGGACGAGGAGGGGCTTGCCGCGCTGGAGTCTGTCGACGCCGAGATGGCACGTGAAGATCGTGAGTTTGGAGGATTCTGATGGCTGCACGCTTTGGTGACATGCTGCTTGAGCAGCGTCGCCGAATGGGCCTTTCCATTCAGCAAGTCGCCAACACCATCAAAATCAGGCCGCAGATCATCGAGTTTTTCGAGACCGGTAACTTTGCTTCGATGCCGCCGCGCGGCTATGCGCAGGGCATGATTTCGAGCTATGCTCGCTTTTTGGGCCTCAATCCGCGCGAGGTCGTCAATGCCTACTTTGACGATCTGATGGCATACGAACGCGAGACGTCGCAGCAGGGCGGTCGTTTTCAGGACGCCGCCGGCTACGTCAATTCGCGTTCCTCGCTCGATAACGGGCGCTTCCTGATGGTTCAGGGCGGTCGTTCGACCCGCTATGGACAGCGTCCTCAGCAGGCCGGTTATATTACCGAGACGGGTTCGGGCGAGGAGATTCGCTCACAGCGTGACCGGTTCCGCAGTACGCCGATGCCCGAGGACCGTGCGCTTCCCGCTGCCCGAGGCGTGGCGCGTGACCCTCGTGCCGGCTACGGCGACGGCGGCTATTCCGATCGCGGTTACCGTGCTGCCTCTACGGGACGCTCTCGCTGTGGCTATGCGGATGCCGATACCACGCAGGTGACGCCGCGTCTTCGCTCTCAATCGCAGCCGTATGGCCAGCGCTCTTCGGCTCCGCGTTCGGGCCAGCGTGGCTATCAAGGCCGCGGTGAACTTGCGCCCCGCTCGGGTCAGCGCAGCCTTCAGGGCCAGGGTGGCTATCGCGGCCGTTCCGATAGCAATCGTGGTCGTATGCCTCAGGGAGGCGGTCGCAGCAGTTCCAATCGTGGACGCGGCGGATCTCGTACTCCTCAAAACAACGGGCTCGATCCGCGTATCGTTTACGCCGGCATCGGTGCCGTTGCGCTGCTGTTGATTGTGCTCATCGTGGTGCTTCTGCGCGGCTGCGCATCTTCGGCGCCCGAGAACACGCCCGAGACGCCCACTGCTACCAAGACGACGACCAAGAAGTCTTCTAAGAAGACCGAAACGGTCGACGAGGACGAAGACACCGATGAGCCGACGGATGAGTCGACTGATTCGGACGCTACCAAGACGACGGCCAAGAAGGAAGAGAACGAGGTCACGAAGGTCAAAGTTTCCGTTGCCAAGGGAAAGACCGCGTGGATTGAGGTCAAGGTCGACGGCAAGTCGGTCTATGGCGCTCAGGCGACTGGCCCCTTTGAGCAGGAGTACACGCCCGAGTCCTCGATCGAGATCACCACGTCCAAGCCTTCCGATGTTACCGTTACCAAGAACGGTGAAAAGGTCCGTTACGATACCAAGACCTCGGGCGTGGCTCGTGTGACGATCACCGTTCCTAAGAAGGAGACGACTGATTCCGAGAATGGTGAAAGTTCTGATGGTACCGACACCACCGATGGTACCGATACCACCGACGGTACCGATGCCCAGTCCACAGATGGCGCCGATACCGCAACTGACGGTCAGACACCCACCGATTCTACCGACAATTCGTACGATAGCTACTAGGCCGCTCGTACGCGAAAGGAAACATCATGGCTAAAGATTCCAGCTTCGACGTCGTGTCCGAGGTCAACATGCAAGAGGTCGACAACGCCTTCCAGCAGACCACGCGCGAGATTTCCCAGCGCTATGACCTTAAGGATTCCGGCGCCACGATCGAGCTTTCGAAGGGCGAGAAGCTCTTTACGATCAACGCCCCGGCCGACTTTGTCTCCAAACAGATTGTTGACGTGCTGAGCTCCAAGCTCATCAAGCGCGGCATCGACCTCAAGGCTGTCTCGTGGGATGCTCCGCAGGCGGCATCGGGCGGCACCGTGCGCGTGCTCGGCCATATCGTCGAGGGTATCGACCAGGCGACCGCCAAGAAGATCAACAAGGACATCAAGGATCAAAAGCTCAAGGTCAAGGTGACCATCGAGGCCGACAAGCTGCGTGTTTCCTCTGCTTCGAAGGACGCGTTGCAGACCGTGATTCAGTTCCTGCGCGACCAGGACTACGGCCAGCCGCTGCAGTTCACCAACTACCGCTAATATCAATCGAAAGGACCGCTCTCCAACATGGATACACCGTTGGGCTCCGTGCTCTACATCACCCTCGGGTGCGCTAAGAACGAGGTTGACACCGACCGCATGCGTTCTCTTTTGACCGCCGCGGGCTACGAGGAGGCATTCGACCCGCAGGATGCCGACATCGCCATCGTCAATACTTGCTCGTTCCTCGCCTCCGCAACGTCCGAGAGCATCGAGACCACGCTCGAGCTCGCCAACGAGGTTCAGGACGGCGTTCGTTCTTGCCCCATCGTCATGTGCGGCTGCGTGCCGTCGCGCTATGGCGATGACCTGCCTGACGAGCTGCCCGAGGTCGCTGCCTTTGTGAAGGCCGACGAGGAGGACGGCATCGTGGCGGTCATCGATGGCGTGCTGGGTGTCGAGCGTGAGATCGCGGCCTATATCCCTCAGGTCAAGCGTACCGTCGAGGGCGCCGTTGCTTACGTCAAGATTTCCGATGGCTGCAACCGCTTCTGCAGCTTCTGCATGATCCCCTATATTCGCGGTCGCTATCATTCGCGCAATGCCGAGAGCATTATCTCCGAGGTGCGCGACCTGGTTGCCGGCGGTGTGCGCGAGATCGTGCTGATCGGCCAGGACACGGGTATTTGGGGCATCGACTTTGCCGACGAGGACGTCGCCGAGGGCTCGCCGCGCAATCTGGCGCAGCTGCTGCGTGCCGTCGCCGAGGCCGTGCGCCCGCACAACGTCTGGGTCCGTGTGCTCTACTTGCAGCCCGAGGGCATGACTGACGAGCTCATTGAGACCATTCGTGATACGCCCGAGGTGCTGCCCTATATCGATATCCCCGTGCAGCACTGCGACGCGCGCATCCTCAAGGCCATGCGTCGCTCCGGTTCGCGCCAGGAGCTCGAGGATCTGTTCCGCGACCTTCGTGAGCGTATCCCCGGCATCGTGATCCGTTCCACGGCCATGGTCGGCTTCCCGACCGAGACCGACGACGAGTTCCGCGACCTTATCGACTTTATGGACACCGTCGGCTTTGACTACACGAGCGTCTTTGCCTACTCGCGTGAGGAAGGTAGCCTGGCCGCCAAGATGGAGGGCCAGGTCGATGAGGAGGTCAAGCTTGAGCGCGCCCAGGAGGCCATGGATCTGGCCGAGTCGCTCGGTTTTGCCGCTACCGCCGCACATGTGGGCGAGCGCGCCCAGGTGATCGTCGACGGTATCGAAGAGACCGAGGATGGCGCCGAGCTGATCGGCCATGCCTGGTTCCAGGCGCCCGATTCCGATGGTGCGGTGCACTTGGACGCAAGCGAGGCGTCCGTGGGCGATATTCTGACTGTCGAGTTTACCGATAGCTTCTGCTATGAGCTTATCGGCCATGTTGTGGAGTAGGAGAGCATCGTGGCAAACGAGAGCAATAAGGAACTGACGAGTGTCTGGACGCCCGCCAACATCGTGACGTGCGTTCGCATCGTCTTTATCCCGGTGTTCATGATCGTCTCGGCGCTGTCTCACACGAGTGTTGCCGGTACGGATTGGAGCACCTTCGACGGCCCGCTCGCCGCCGCTGCCTTCATTCTGTATGTGATCCTGTCGTGCACCGATAAGGTCGACGGTTATCTGGCGCGCTCGCGCAACGAGATCACCGACTTCGGTAAGTTCTTGGACCCCATCGCCGACAAGCTACTGGTGTTCTCGGCCCTGCTGCTGTTCTTGGATTTTGGCGCGGTGACCGTGTGGTCCGTGTTCATTATCCTATTCCGTGAGCTGCTGGTGAGCGCCCTTCGCATGGTCGCGAGTGCGGCCGGTGTGGTCGTTGCGGCCGATAAGCTCGGCAAGTACAAGACGGCAACCACGATGGTCTCCATCTGCGGTTACCTGTGCGTTTTTGCTATGGCCGGCTTGCACCTTGGCCCGGTGGCACTGACGCTCGGCATCTACTCGGTGTCGCGCTTCCTGTATGCCGTTGCCGTTGTCCTGACCGTTATCTCGGGTGCCCAGTACTTCTGGAACTGCCGCAAGATCGTCTTTTCGGTCTAGGTCCTGGTGGGTATGACGGTCTCTTTTGAGCAGATTTCCGCACATAACGAGGAGCTGGCGCGCGATATTGTCGAGCGTGCGAGCGCTCGGGGCGTGACGGTTTCGACGGCTGAGTCGCTGACGGCGGGTATGATCGCCTCGACGATTGCGGATATCCCGGGCGCCTCGGCGGCGCTGCGTGGCGGTGCGGTGACCTACTGCGATGAGATCAAGCATCGTGTGTTGGGTGTTGAGCAGGAGACGCTCGACCGCTATACCGCGGTGTCGCATCAGACCGCGCGCGAGATGGCGGTGGGTTCGCTGGAGCTGTACCAGAGCGATATTGCAGTGAGCGCAACGGGTTATGCCGGCCCCGGCGGTGGTACTGAGGACGATCCTGCGGGCACTTTCTATATTGGCTGGGCGCATCGTTCCGCCGATGGGGGAGTGCCGGTCGTGGACTCTGTGCGCTGCCACTATGAGGGCGACCGTTCGTGTGTTCGTGCCCATGCGGTCACGGAGGCATTGGGTCGCATTGCCCTTGTGCTCAACTCTATGGAATAGACGTGTTTTAAGGGGCCTCCGGGCCCCTTAATTGTGGAGATAGGGACCTTAGGCTCATTTGGCGTTTGTGCTGGTTGTAGATGTAATTTTGCCTGCCTTGTTCATATTTGGTCCTTTGTGGTCAAGCATTTGGTCAGTGTTTGGTCGGCGTTTGGTTGGTATTTGGAAAGACCGCCTGCATATGATTTATCTGAACGGTTGACCACGAACAGCCGTTCGTTTATTATCGATGCAGGTTGTTAAGAGGAGGGCTATTCATGGCCAAGAATTCAGGTCCCGTACGTACCGTTCATGCTCGCACGACGGGTAAAGAGCGCGATGAGATGATCGCCACCACCAAGGCCGAGATCGAGAAGAAATTCGGCCAGGGTTCCATCATGAGGTACGGCGACGGTGGCCCCGAGCTCGAGGTCGAGGCCATCCCTACGGGCGCTCTGGCACTCGATGCCGCTCTGGGTATCGGCGGTGTGCCGCGCGGCCGAATCGTCGAGATCTACGGTCCCGAGTCCTCCGGTAAGACGACGCTTTCGCTCGAGATCTTGGCCGAGGCCCAGGCAATGGGTGGCGTTGTGGCATTTATCGATGCCGAGCACGCGCTCGATCCCACGTATGCCGCGCGCATCGGTGTGGATATCGACGAGGTGCTCATTTCCCAGCCCGATACGGGTGAGCAGGCGCTCGAAATCGTTGACATGCTTGTGCGTTCTGGTGCCATCGATGCCATCGTCGTCGACTCCGTCGCCGCGCTGACCCCGCGTGCCGAGATCGAGGGAGAAATCGGCGACACTACGGTCGGTCTTCAGGCTCGCCTGATGAGCCAGGCGCTCCGCAAGCTCGCCGGCTCGCTGTCCAAGTCCAACACGACGTGCATCTTCATTAACCAGCTGCGTGAGAAGATCGGCGTCATGTTCGGCAACCCCGAGACTACGACGGGCGGCCGCGCCCTTAAGTTCTTCTCTTCGGTTCGTATCGACATTCGCCGCATCGACAGCATTAAGCTTAAGGACGAGGTTATCGGTAACCGCGTGCGCGCCAAGGTCGTTAAGAACAAGGTGGCGGCTCCGTTCCGTTCTGCTGAGTTCGACATCATGTACGGTACGGGCATCTCTAAGGAGGGCTCGATTCTGGACATGGCTGTCGAGTGCGGCATCTGCAAGAAGATGGGCTCCTGGTTTGCCTATGGTGAGGACAAGCTCGGCAACGGTCGCGAGGCTGCCAAGGCGTTCCTGCGCGAACACCCCGATTGTGCCGACGAGATTGAGCATAAGGTCCGCCTTGCCTGCGGACTTGAGTTTGATGACGATGCTCCGTCCGAGGTCGAGCTGACCGATCAGCCTGCGCCTGAGGAGTTTGACGAGCTTTACGCCATCGATGGTTCCGCCATGCTCGATGATGACGACGAGTAGCGGTTACGCTCATGTCGTATACGGTGACCGAGGCTACGGTCGTCTTTCCCGATAAGAAGGCGGCCTCCTCGTTCTCGAGCGGGTATGCGTCTAAAAAGCCCTGCGCGCATATCGATTGTGAGCTTGAGGGCGGTTTTGAACGGTCCATTTGGATTCCCGTGCGGGTTGCGCGGCTGTATCTCAAAAACCGCCCCGATCTGCCCTGTGATTGGGATAACTTTCGTGAGGCTGTGCAGCTCATCGAGCGTAAATGTGCACTTACCATGGTGACCGAGATGTTATCACGCCGTGACCATGCGACGGGTGAGGTCCGTGACAAGCTGGCTTGCTACGGCTTCCGCCAGCCCGCGATCGATTTCGCCGTCGAGCGCGCCACCGAGTATCACTTTTTAGACGAGAACCGCTTTTGCTCGTACTTTATCGAGGAACGCAAGCGGCGCGGTTGGGGTCAGCGCAAAATCGAGACCGAACTCAAGCGCCGTCATGTCGTGCTCGATGACATTCCCGGTTATCCCGAGGATTATTTTGCCGTCGAAGACGATTTGGCGCGTGCGTCAGCCCTGCTCGCCAAGCGGCGTGTTCCAGAGACGTGCGGATTCGAAAAACTGGTTCGGTTTTTGATGGGCAAGGGCTTCTCGTATCACATCGCCGCCGATGCCGTTAAGGCACGTCTCGATGCCGAATGCGAGGGATGTGCGCTTTAGGCGTATGCGTTTTGTGGCCCCGCCGTTCACCGCGTTTTAGCCGCCGTACTGGGGCCATTTATTTGACAGTTGTTGTGGTTCAACGTACGATAAACACTGTCATTTGCTTTGTGATATGTGCTCATCTGTGATGAGTTTGTTTATATGTTTATCTGTATCCGACCCGCATAAGCTGCGCCCATATTACTCAAATGTCGCGAGCCGTTCATAAGGACGGTTCGCTTTGTTGTGTAACGAATCCATAAAAAGGAGTGAGCATGCCTATCATCGCAGCGCTCGTTGGCATCGTTTTGGGTGCCATCGCCGCCATTGCCTACATGCGCACCGCCAAGCAGGGTAGTCTTCACGAGGCCGACGAAAAGATCCAGTCGGCACACGCACAGGCTGAGTCCCTGATCGGTGATGCAAAGCGTCAGGCCGAGACCCTCAAAAAAGAGGCTCTGCTCGAGGCTAAAGAGGAGATCATCAAGAACAAGCAGGCCGCCGAGGCCGAGGACAAGCAGCGTAAGAGCGAGATTCGTACGCTCGAGAACCGCGTGATGCAGCGCGAGGAATCCCTCGATCGCCGCAACGACGCTCTCGACAAGCGCGAGCATCAGCTGTCCAGTCAGGCCGGTCAGGTCGAGAAGCGCTCCCGTGAGCTCGAGGAACTCTGCGCAAAGCAGACCTCCGAGCTCGAGCGTATCGCCGACCTTACCCGCGAGGATGCCCACAAGGAGCTCCTCGATAAGGTTCGCGGCGAGGTCACCCACGAGGCCGCCACGATCATTCGCGAGTCCGAGCAGCAGGTTCGCGCCGAGTGCCACAAGACCGCCCAGGAGATTCTTTCCCTGGCGATTCAGCGCTGCGCTGCCGACCACACTGCCGAGGTCACCGTTACCTCCGTGCACATTCCCTCTGATGACCTCAAGGGCCGTATCATCGGTCGCGAGGGTCGCAACATCCGGACCTTCGAGCAGGTTTCCGGCGTCAACCTCGTGATCGACGACACGCCCGAGACCGTCGTTCTTTCGAGCTTCGATCCGGTCCGTCGTGAGACCGCCCGTGTCGCCCTCGAGAACCTCATCGCCGACGGCCGCATTCACCCCGCCCGCATCGAGGAGATGTATCACAAGGCTGCCGACCTGGTTCAGCAGCGCGTGCGCGAGGCTGGCGAGCAGGCTGCCTTCGATACCGGCATTCACGACCTGCACCCCGAGATCGTCAAGACTCTTGGTGCCCTGCGCTACCGTACCTCGTTTGGTCAGAACGTGCTTCAGCACTCCCTCGAAGTCTCTGACCTGTGCGGCGTGATGGCTTCCGAGCTTGGCCTGGACGTTGTGACCGCCAAGCGCGCCGGCCTGCTGCACGACCTGGGCAAGGCAATCGACCATGACGTCGAGGGGCCGCATGCCGTCATCGGCGCTGAGCTTGCCCGCCGTTATGGCGAGAAGCCCGTTATCGTCCACGCTATCGAGGCTCACCATGCCGATGTCGACCCCAACACGGTGCTCGATGTCCTGGTGCAGGCCGCCGATGCTGTCTCTGCCTCTCGCCCCGGTGCCCGTCGCGAGTCTGCCGAGAACTACATCAAGCGTCTTGAGAAGCTCGAGGAGATCGCCAACTCTCATGACGGCGTCGAGCGTACCTATGCCATGCAGGCCGGTCGCGAGGTCCACGTCATGGTTCAGCCGGACAAGATCTCCGATGCCCAGTCCACGGTTCTGGCTCACGATATCGCCCATCAGATCGAGGAAGAGATGGAGTATCCCGGTCAGGTGCGCGTCGTCGTGATTCGCGAGAGCCGCGCTGTCGATATCGCTAAATAATATGAGCGACGCGAACGAGCTCATCTCATTTATCGCGTCGATGTCGGGGGAGGGCAACCTTCGCGTCGAGGAGAACCTTGGCGAGGGGTATGTCCGCCTCCGCGTTTCGGAGGCCGAGCGGCGCCAGGCAAAGCACGACATTCAGCATGTCGAGGATATCGTCATCGAAATGCTCCGTAATGCTCGCGATGCCGGCGCCGACAAGGTCTATCTCGCCACGACCAAGGAAGATGGCGTCCGCACGCTTGTCTTTCTGGATAACGGCTCGGGTGTTCCGCAGGATATGCAAGAGCGAATCTTCGATGCTCGCGTTACCTCAAAGCTCGAGAGCATGAAGATGGACCGTTGGGGCGTTCACGGTCGTGGCATGGCATTGTTTTCGATCAAGCAGAACACCGACGAGGCCCGCGTGGTCACGTCTGGTGTCGATCTTGGCTCAGCCTTTAAGGTGAGCGTTGCGGCCGACCGCCTCAGCGAGCGTGCCGATCAGTCCAGCTGGCCCCAGGCCGTCAAGGATGAGGACGGACGTTATGTCTGTTCTCGCGGTCCGCATAATATTATTCGCGCTGCCTGTGAGTTTGCGCTCGAGGAGTTGCGTGGTTGCGATGTCTATCTTGGTTCTCCGTCTGAGATTGCCGCGACCCTTTATGCTCAGGCGTCAAGTCGGCTCGATACGTCGCGTCTCCTGTTCATTGATGACGAGAGCGAGCTTCCGGTTGTCGACCGTTTAGGCCTTGCCTCTGATGCCGAGGACTTTATCCGTATCTGTTCGGGTTTGGGTCTTGAGATGTCCGAGCGCACGGCCCATCGCATTTTGGCAGGGCAGATTAAGCCCGTTCGCGGTGTGACCGCGCGTCTGCTGCGCGAGCGTGATTCGTCCTCGCATGCGCCGGCTCCTGTCGATCTCGCGAAGGATCGTCGCGGGCTACGTATTGCCAAGGATGACATGGCACAGTTTTCGCGTGCTGTGGAGCGCGACTTTAATGACCTTGCCGCCCGGTACTATCTCAACCTTTGCGGCGACCCAAAGATTCGTGTTTCGCGTGATCGAATCACTGTGACCTTCGATCTTGCCAAAGAGGAATAGTGCCTTTACCGAGTCCACTCGGTACGATACAGTTATTGCAGTTAAAACGTACTTTTAAACGCAGGAGTTTCTTCATGGATTGCCTGAAGGTATCAAGCAAATCATCGCCCGCGTCCGTTGCCGGCGCCATCGCCGGCATGGTCAAGGATGGTGTACCCGTCAACATCCAGTGTGTCGGTGCCGGTGCTGTCAACCAGGCCATTAAGGCTGTTGCTATCGCGCGCGGTTTTTTGATTCCAACCGGTTTTGATATTTCCTGCGCGCCTGTGTTCTCCGACATCCTCATTAACGGGGAGTCGCGCACGGCCATCCGCCTTTCTATCTACGTTCACCAGATCAATCGAGCTGCTATGGATAACGTCGTCATGGATGACGTTAAGCCTGTGGCATAGCTTCTGCTTGCCTCGTTTCGCTCCCCATCGTTAGGACTTATGCACATGGACCAGCGTTCCGTACGCGATATTCTTGCCGGTAAAACCTATTTTATCCGCACATTTGGCTGCCAGATGAATCAGCACGACTCCGAGCGTGTGAGTGGCCTGCTTGATTCGTATGGCTGCCTCATGGCGCTCGATCCCGAGCATGCCGATATCGTTGTGTTCATGACGTGCTGTGTGCGCGAGGCTGCCGATACGCGCCTGTACGGTCAGTGCAATTCCTGCAAAAGCCTGCCGCCTTCGCCTTCGGGCAAGCGCGTGGTTGCCGTTGGTGGTTGCATCGCACAGCGCGATGGCGAGGGTCTGCTCACCAACGTCGATAACGTCAATGTCATCTTTGGCACGCATTCCATCGCACATGTGGCCGAGCTCATTGCCGAGGCGTTCCTTGATGACAAGCGTCATATCCGCACCAATGAGCATGAGGATACGGATGCTATGAGCATGCCGTGGCATCGCGAGACCCAGTATCACGCCTGGGTGCCCATCATGACGGGCTGCAATAATTTCTGCACCTATTGCATTGTGCCGTACGTGCGCGGTCGCGAAAAGAGCCGCCCCTTCGAGGAAATTGTCGACGAAGTGACCGGTTTGGTGCGCCAGGGCGTGCGTGAGATTACACTGCTGGGCCAAAACGTTAACTCATATGGTCGCGATCTGTTTGGCAAGCCGCGTTTTGCCGATCTGCTACGTGCCGTGGGCGATACGGGTGTGGAGCGCATCTTCTTCACGTCTTCGCATCCCAAGGATCTGTTGCCCGAGACCATCGACGCCATGGCCGAGACGCCTGCCGTTATGCCGCAGCTGCACTTGGCCGTCCAGTCAGGTTCGACGCGGATCCTCAAAGAGATGAATCGCCGTTATACACGCGAGGACTATCTGAGCCTTGTCGATCGCATTCGCAACCGCATGCCCGATATCGCGCTCTCGACCGACATTATCGTTGGCTTCCCGGGCGAGACTGAAGAAGACTTTGAGCAGACGCTCTCGCTTTCCGAGACGGTCCGCTATGCTCAGGCCTATACCTTCATCTATTCCAAGCGTGCCGGTACCCCGGCCGCCGAGATTGACGATCCTACGCCGCATGAGGTTATTCTCGAGCGTTTCAACCGTCTGGTTAAGGTTATCGAGACCACGGCACACGAGTATAACCAGGGTGAGCTTCATACTGTGGTTCCGGCGCTCATTGAGGGAACGAGTAAAAAGAACGACGCGGTCCTGCTGGGCAAGAGTCCCAAGAATCAGACCGTGCATGCGCCTATCCCCGAGGGTTACAGCATCGATCAGCTTGTTGGTAAGATCGTTGATGTTGACGTTGACGTTGCCAAGACCTGGTATTTGTCCGGCTCCGTTGTGGGCGAGCCGCGCTAATGGTTTCTCCCGGGGCAGGTCTTTCCGCCGTTGCGATCGTCGGTCCGACGGCGGTTGGTAAGAGTGATGTTGCCGACCGTTTGGCAGCCCGTCTTTCGTCCGAAGTGCTGTCGTGCGATGCGATGCAAATCTATCGCGGCATGGACATCGGTACCGCAAAGATGGTGCCCGATGAGTGCACGGCGCCGCTGCGTCTCGTCGACATTGTAGAGCCGGGTGTGGCATATTCTGCTGCGCTTTATCAGGCCGACGCTCGCGCGCATGTTGAACGTCTCCTTGGTTCGGGCTGCCTGCCGGTTTTTTGCGGAGGTACGGGGCTGTATCTCAAGGCCGCCCTCGATGAGATGGACTTTCCCTCGGGTGAACTTGAGGACGATCGTCGTGCGGGCTATCAGGAGCTTGCCGAGCGTATTGGCGAGGAAGAACTGCATGCCTTGCTTGCCGAGCGCGATCCAGAATCGGCTGCTGTTATTCATCCCCATAACGTGCGCCGTGTGATTCGTGCGCTCGAGATGCATGATGATGGCGTCTCCTATGCGCAGCAAAAGTCGCAGTTTAGTGTTCCGCACGAGCATTATCATGCCCTATGGTTTGGTCTGACGCGTAATCGCGAGGTGCTCTACGAGCGCATTAACCAGCGCGTCGATCTGATGTTTGAGCAGGGTCTTGTCGATGAGGTCCGCGGTCTTATGGGCCAGGGGCTGGGAGATGCCCTGACGTCGATGCAGGCAATTGGCTATAAAGAGATCATTGATGCTTTCAATGGCGTGATGAGCATGGATGAGGCTCGCGAACTCATTAAGATGCGTTCGCGTCGTTATGCCAAGCGTCAGCTTTCGTGGTTTAAGCGCGATGACCGTATCGTGTGGTTTGATATGGATGAATGTACGATCGATGAGGTCGTTGAGGATATCCTGCATCGTATTGAGGCTGCCTAATGCCCCGTTTCCCCCTTGTTCCCACGGCACCCGAGCCCGAGCGTGCCATTTTAGTTGGTGTTGAGTGGCGCGACAATGCATGGCCGCTCGATCGCTCGCTTGATGAGCTGGAGCGTCTTGCCCACACAGCTGGTGCCCAGTGCGTGGCACGCTTGTCGCAGCGTTTGGTAAAGCCGTATCCTAAATCGTTTATCGGTTCCGGTAAGGTTGAAGAGCTGTGCGGCCTGGTGCATCGCATGGATGCCGATGTCGTTATTTTTGACGACGACCTGACCCCCTCGCAGCAATCCTATTTGGAGAAAGCCGTGGGCGAGCCGGTAAAGATTATCGATCGTACTGCACTGATCCTGGATATCTTTGGCCTGCATGCTCAGACGCGTGAGGGACGCCTGCAGGTACAGCTGGCACAGCTTCAATATTTGTTGCCTCGCCTGCGTGGCATGTGGAGCCATCTCGCCAAGGAGCAGACGCGCGGCGGCATCGGCTCACGTTTTGGTCAGGGCGAAAGTCAGCTCGAGGTCGACCGTCGCCTCATTCGTAATAAGATCGCTGCGCTTCGTCGTGAGCTCAAGCAGGTTGAACAGCGCCGCGATGTTCAATCCAAGAGCCGCATTGAGTCACCGGCGTTTCGCGTCGCGTTAGCCGGTTATACCAATGCCGGTAAATCGACGCTGCTCAATCGTCTGACCGGCTCTACGGTACTTTCGCAGGACAAGCTGTTTGCTACGCTCGATCCGACGACGCGCTCGTATCGCCTGCCCGGCGGTCGCGGCATGACGATTACCGATACCGTCGGCTTTATTCAAAAACTGCCGCATGGTCTGGTCGATGCCTTTAAATCGACGCTTTCCGAGGTGTTGGGTGCCGATCTAATTCTCAAAGTCGTAGATGCGTCTGACGAGGATTATGAGCGGCAGCTGGAGGCTGTCGACCGCGTGCTTGATGAGATCGGCGCCGGAGAGCGTTTAACGCTGACCGTATTCAATAAAATCGATCTTCTCGATAGCGTCGATCGATTGAGTTTCCGTCGTCGCTATCCGGAGGCCGTTCTATTCTCGGCCCAAACGGGCGAGGGGCTCGACGATCTCGTCGACCGGATTGCTCGCGAGGCAGCTGCCACCGATGTGTTGCTCTCCGCTGATATCCCGTATCGTGAGGGCGCTCTCATCACGCTGGTGCATGAGCAGGGAACCCTTCTGCATGAGGAATATCTCGAGGACGGCGTTCGCATTGTGGCGAAGTTGCCGGCTCGTATTGCACCGCGGCTCGAGCGCTATCGTACGGAATAAACGATTTCTAGCACGCCTAGAATGACTGGCTGATGGAGCAGGTAGAACGGTAAGGCATGCCGACCCAGGACTGCGAGCGCCGGGATAGGATTGGCGTATGCCCATGCTGGCGCTTCGAGACTTGATGCTTGTGCTGCCTGGGCAGCAAAAAAGCCGGTAAGGTACATAAAGACAAACGGTATGAGCGGATAGTAATCTCCCGAAACAAAACCCGGGCCTGGGAATCCAAGGCATGCCAGGTAGGGGAGTGGGTAGACCGCCTTTGGAATGCCCCAGGTTAGGGCAAAAAGAACAAGGCACGCTGCGATGCCCCATGAGCCCGGTAATTTTTGGAGTAACGGACGGGTGAACGCAACCACCGCGGTGCACACCGCCATGCAATAAATGATGCCAAAGTTCACTGAATCGTCGACCGATACGAGCGTTGTTGCGATCCAGACGACCAAAGCTGCGGCAGCGTACTTAGCCGCTCGTTTGGCATTGTTGCGTGAGAGCGTGCACATCCAACCCGCGATAAACAAAAATACCCAGCTGATGCTGGCGCGCCAGATGTCTTGAAAGACTGACTGGGTAAACCAGGGCATATCCCAGCCGTACAGGTAGGCGAGATCATAGCAAGCGTGAAATCCTGCCATAGAAATCATCGTAAACCCGCGGACGGTATCAAAGATGGTGATGCGTTTTTGCATTACGAGAACCGGCGCATTAAACCGACAACTTTACCCAAAATAACGGGGTTCGTCGCATAGATGGGCTCCATAGCGTCGTTCTCGGGCTGCAAGCGCACACGTCCCTGCTCCTTGTAGAACGTCTTGACGGTCGCCGAACCATCAATCATGGCCACGACAATTTCGCCGTTCATGGCACTTTTTTGTTCACGGACGATGATGTAATCGCCATTGAAGATGCCGACATTGATCATTGAGCTCCCATGCACCTCAAGGATAAAGGAACCCTGATCAGTGGCGATTTCGGTCGGGATAGTAAACGTGTCTTCGATATTCTGCTCGGCCAGAATGGGAATCCCAGCCGCGACGCGACCAACGAGCGGCAGCGAGACCGTTCCGCGAGGTGCGGTGGGCTCGTCAGATTTAGAAATTGAGACAGAGGAACCATCCTCGTTAAAGAGTTCCAGGGCGCGCGGTTTGGTGGCATCGCGCTTGAGTAGCCCGCGCGCTTCAAGGGCGGAGAGATGGGCGTGCACGGTGCTGGGGGAGGAAAGGCCCACGGCAGAAGCCATCTCGCGCACGCTGGGCGGATAACCCTTCTCCTGCTGATATTCCTTGATGAAGTCGTAAATTTGCTGCTGACGCTTGGTAATTTTGCGAGCCATCAGGGCATCCTCTCTACCCATGTCAAACAAATGTTCGAATTTTGCTTGACAGGAACAACTGTTCGAAGATAATAATAACCGAACATTCGTTCTCGCGCTAGACATTTTTGTCCGCGCGGCTTGATAAAACTGTTCTCAGCAAAACACGCGAGAGGAGAACATGATGAACGTAACGAATATGGTCCAGGGAAACCTCGCCCTTAAGCTCGAGACGCCTGCAGAACCCACTTTTACGGTTGTTCAGGGTGGCCGCTCCGGCTTTCAGCCTTTGACCGTAAAGCCTGCGCGCAATCAGCAGGCTGTAGTCGCGCCGGCCCGCGTTGCCCTGAAGGTTCCGACGATTGTCGCTGTCGCCGTTGCGCTTACGCTCTTCTTTGTCCTCGCTATGTCGGTCTTTAGCACTCGTCACGCCGCGTATGCCGAGTCCGTTTCCAACATTACCTACGAGACCATTCGCGTTCAGCCTGGCGATTCTCTTTGGTCGATTGCCGAAGAATATCCAATCGAAGGCCTTTCCACGCAAGAGACTTCCGACATGATCCGTAGCGTCAATCATCTGGAGCATGGTTCGCTCGCCGCCGGTGCGCATCTTAAGGTTCCTGCTCGTTCGTAATCATTATCGCGCTGCGCATGGTACCCTTGTTATCGTTTAAGAGGAGGTACCATGCGCTGTCCCAAATGCGGCAAGGCACATACCCGCGTCGTTGATTCCCGTATGCAGGAGTCAAATAACACCATTAAGCGCCGTCGCGAATGTTGCTCGTGTAACTACCGCTTTACAACGTTTGAGCGATGCGAGGACCCTATCGAGGTCATTAAGTCAGATGGAACTAAGCAGCGGTTCGATCGCAATAAGCTTCTTGTCGGCTTGATGCGCGCCACCATCAAGCGCGATATCGACACTAAGAAGCTCAATGAGATTATCGATGACATCGAGGTCGAGCTGCGCTCTCGCACACTGACGGCCGTCACGTCCCATGAGTTGGGTGACATGGTGCTCAAGCGCTTGGCCAAGATCGACAAGGTGGCGTACATCCGCTTTGCCTCGGTCTACCGCGATTTCAAAGACGTCGATGAGTTTCTGCAAGAGCTCGACAAGCTAAGGTGATTCCATGTCCAACATTACCGTCAACATAAAGCGTCTCGATCCCACCGTCGAGCTTCCCAAATACGCCCATCCCACCGATGCCGGCTTGGATTTGCGCTCCAATGAGGACTGCGTCCTGAAGCCCTTCGAACGCCGTCTGGTCTCTACGGGGCTGGCCATCGCCCTGCCCGATGGCTACGCCGGCTTCGTTCAGCCCCGCAGCGGCTTGGCCATCAAGCAGGGCCTGTCTATAGTCAACACGCCGGGCCTCATCGACGCCCACTACCGAGGAGAACTCAAGGTTATCCTCATCAACCTGGATCCCTCCATTAACATTCAAATCAATAAAGGCGACCGCATAGCCCAACTCGTCATCCAAGAAGTCCCCACGGTCAACCTCATAGAAGTAGAAGAACTAGACAAAACCGACCGAGGCAACGGAGGCTTCGGCTCCAGCGGCATCGCCTAGGGCGCTCGTATCCCTCCCGCCCGGGGCTTACCTATATCATTCCATGCTCAAACATTCTCGCGTCGCTTCGCTCGCTGCGAAACTGCGCGTGGAACGATATGTGAGAGAGGCGGGCGGGCGGCTACTCGCTTGAAAAAATATTTACATTCTAGTAAGCCAATGCGACAAAGGAACAATCCCTTTGTCGCATTGGCTTACTGTATTTAGATTTTCCGGTTTCGCCTTTGAAGGTTCTAGTGGTGGGGAATCTGGTATAGCTGCTAGTACGTAAACGCAGCTTACCTGCGGGAGGCCCCTATATATCGTCCCACGCGCAGTTTCGCAGCGAAGCGAGAATGTTTGAGCATGGGATGATATATAGGGGCCTCCCGCAGGTAAGCGGACATAAAGACGCTAGCGGATATGCGCGGGTTTTCCGCCCCAGTAGAAGCGGCAAAAGGCTCTTTTGCGCTTTTGGGGTTTGCCTACGAGCTCCATGGCGGCGATGGCTATGTCTTCGGCTGCGTGGGGGCGGCGTAGTACTTCGCCGTTGATGAGTAGGGCTTTGAGTGATTCGGGATGATCGTGCAAGTGACGTAGGGTAACGATGAGCTCTCGTGCGGTGGTGACATGCATGCTGGCGCCCATGCCGGTGAGCATGGTGGTGTTGGCCTTTTCCTGGCCATAGGACTTGCCCAGCAGGATCATCGGCAGGTGTGCGCACAGGCATTCGGTGACGGTGAGTCCGCCCGATTTGAGAATTGCCAGGTCGCAGCCGTGCATAAGCGCTGCCATATCATCGACATAGTCCAGAACCGTGACGTTTTCGAGCTTCATGGCGTCGAAGAGCGTTTTGAGGCGGGTGGCATATTCGGTGTCTTTGCCCGGCAAAAAGACAAAGTGCATGTCTTCGAAGCTACGTAGGAAGGGGAGGGTGCGGTCCATCTCCGCGCGAAAGCGAACGTACGGTTGAGGCAAGCTGGCACCGGCCATTACCAGCACGACGGTCTTGTCGGTGGGGAGGTTGAACTTAGCTAGCTCTTCCTCGCGATCGTAATCCGTGTCGAATCCGGCGCGAATAGGAATGCCGGTAATGCGAATCTTTGTCTCGAGCACCTTGCGCGGACGCAGCGTTTCGGCCATAAATTCGTTGGCAACACAGAATAAATCGGTGTCCTTGTGGGGCCACCATCCCTCGACTTCGTAGTCGGTCGGTACGCAGATGACCGGATAATCGATACCCGTAATTACGCGGGCGCCCACGGCAACATTGGCTGCTGTGATGTGCGTTGCAACCACGGCTATGGGCCTGCGGCTACGAATATATTCGTTGAAGGCGGGGAACATAATTCGCGACCATGCCGTTCCGCCACCCCAGAGAAGATGTCCCGTAAGCGTATATCGCCAGGTCAGGTCGTAAATGGGGCGCGTGGCTCCCGTAAAAGAAGCCGCGGTCTTATTGCCGTCGAATTTAATACGTCCAAAATCAAGGATATCGAGCACTTCAATCTCAATATCCTCGGGGATGCCATTGGTGCCGCGGATGAGGTCGAATGCCTGCGCTATCGCATTTGCGGCGGCCTTGTGGCCCGAGCCAACGGAGGCGTGCACGATGGTCACGAGAGGTTTTTGTTGAGCCAGGAGCGTGGTTTGCTCCGATTGGGGAGTGCTGTGCGTGAGCAGGGGAGCGTCGTCACTCGTCTGCGCCTGGTCCATCGATAACTCCCCTTCAGCTTTGTAATACGGATTTATCATTGTAGTGCATGAGTGTCACGTTCACGTAAATTTGGGTACGAGCGCAAAGAACGACAACGTTTCGACGAAAGGACGCTTCATGACTACCGATAAGCCGATCGATGTTGCGATTATCGGTGGCGGCCCCGCGGGCTATGCTGCCGCCATTTATGCTGCGCGTGCCAACCTGACGACGACCGTGATTGAGCAGGGCATGTCGGGAGGACAGATCGCCACAACCAATGAGGTCGAGAACTATCCGGGTTTCCCGCTCCTGAGTGGCGCCGAACTTGGCGAGCGTTTTCAGCAGCATGCAGAGGGCCTGGGAGCACAGGTTACATGGAGCATGGTTACGGGTATCGATTACGATGCCGATGCAGCGTTGTTTACGGTGCATCACGATATGGGCGATACGCTGGCCTCGAGCGTTATCGCTTGCATGGGTGCCACGCCGCGTCCGGCAGGTTTCGCAGGCGAGGATACGTATCGCGGTCGTGGCGTTTCATATTGCGCAACATGTGACGGCATGTTTTTCCGCGGCAAGCAGGTTTTTGTAATCGGTGGTGGCAATTCGGCATGCGAAGAGGCGCTGTTCCTGTCCGACATTGCCAGCAGTGTGACCATCGTGCTGCGCCGCGACCAGTTCCGTGCGCCCGATGGTGTTGTTCAGAAAGTACTCGCAAAGGACAATATTACAGTTAGGTACCAAACTAGTATTGTGGAGCTATCGGGCGAAGCCATGCCAACGACGATTACCTTTAAGGACAATGCATCTGGGGAAACTCATGCCGAGTCATTTGAGCCCGGCTCGTTTGGCATCTTTGTCTTTACGGGGACGCAGCCACATACCGAGCTTGTTGAGCATCTAGTCGACCTGGCGCCTGATGGCGGCATTCTGACTGATGAATCCATGGCGACCCGCACGCCAGGTCTATTTGCCGCTGGCGATATCCGTTCCAAACGTTTACGCCAGGTTGTGACCGCTGTTTCGGACGGAGCCATAGCGGCAACGAGCGCATACGCGTTTCTCCGTGGATAAGTACGATAATATATCTTATGTAATGTTGTTATCAATTAACTAAATGGCGGGACGATGCATCTGTGCGCTGTCCCGCCAATTTTCTTGTCGGCTATGTGGTATGCAAAACTAGATAATCTAGAATACAATATAGATAATGAACGGAGGACCTTTATGAACCACGTTAAACACGTTATTCCGATGTCCGATTCGTCGGTCAGCATTAAGCCTGAGGATATTCAGCCCACTGTGCTGCCCGATGCATTTATTCAGTCCGATATCGTGCGCAAACTTAATACGTTGAGTCTGCCGCGCTATAACCAGTTGCCCAATGTGACGCTCTACCGCGACCAGGTTATTGAGTATGTTGCGCTGTGGATGGAGCCGCTGTCCATTTGCGTTGAGCAGCCTGTCATTACGCCATCGATGATCAATAACTACGTGAAGGTCGGCCTGGTGCCTGCTCCGGTCAAAAAGCAATATGGCCGCGAGCAGATTGCCCGCCTGATCGCTATCTGCATCTTTAAGCAGGTGCTACCTATTGCTGCGGTGCAGGCACTCTTTAACATTCAGCGTTTGAGCTACGATGCCCCGACGGCCTTTGATTATGTGGTCGATCAGCTCGAGGCATCGATTCGTTCGGCGTTTTCCGTCGAGCAGACGCCGGTTCCCGATACGGCGCATCAGGTAACGCGTGAGTCGCTGCTTGTGCGCAGCGCGGTTTCATCCTTTGTTTCGAAGGCTTACTTGATGAGCTATCTCAAGTTCAACGGGTTTAATAGCTAGCCGACGTATAAAACGGGCGGGACAAAGAGCCATCTGTCGCTTTGTCCCGCCCGTTTTTTTGCTTGGTTGGACTTTATTTGCCCGAAGCTACGCCCATGCCGTAGCCGATGATCAGGCCGTGCATCTCGGCGTAATAGGAATCCAGGCCGTTGCAGGGCATGATGATGGTCTTGGAGCCGGGCCAATGTTCGACTATGCGATCAGTAAGCGCCTGGGCTCCAGCTTCGTTCTCAACGTGATCGATGATGACCTCACCGCCCGTAAAGCCCTCGGCTTCCATAGTGTCGATGATCTTGTTGAGCATCTTCTTTTCGCCACGCGTGTGCCCGACGAGTTCGATTTTACCGGCCTCACTCGCCGTGCCCAAAATGCGGATATTGAGCTTGTTGGCAATGACGCCGGCTGCCTTAGGGATACGTCCGGCTTTGGCGAGGTTTTCGTAATTGCACAAACTGAAGAGGATTTTGCTGTTCTGTTCAAGGCTATCGAAGCATGCGCAAGCGTCCTCGAATGAGACATCCGGATTGCTTGCAAGATAGCGGTCGAACAGCAAGAAAATGAGGTCCATTTTGCCGCCAGCTGCGCGTGAATTGACTAGATGAATCTGTCGGTCGGGCTCCTCGGCAAGAACCATATCGCGAGCCGTGGCTGCCGCGTTGTAGCTGCCCGACACGCCCTCAGAGATCGGCATGCAGATGGTCTTGTCTGCCAATTTGAAGAGCTCGGCCCACTCCCCTACGCTGGGACAAGCGCTCGAAGAAGCGTTCGTCTCCGCCATAACAGCGCAGTTAAGCTCATGAACATCGAGCGAAAGGTCATCGACGAATTCACGCTCCCCCACTCGAATTTTGAGGGGCGCAAATGCAAAGGTGGTATGGGGCGCGGTCGGTTGCCAATCGCGGAGGTTACAGCTTGAATCGGAGATAAGTGCCCAGCTCATAGAGGGTCCTTTCTAATTGTTCTCATTCAATTATAGCCATCTTCCAAATTGAATGTGCGGCTATCTAGTTTTGAATACTAGATAGCCGCACAAGAATAGAGACAAAAGAATGGACCTCGCGACTTAAAGCCACGAGGTCCACATTCACACGCTGTGTAAGATGACTTAGTAGCGCACGAAGATATAGTTGTTGTTCATGCCGGCGGCAACGGAGCTGATGATAACACCCGTGTTGTAGTCGGAAGCATGAATCATCTGACCACCACCGATGTAAATGCCGGTGTGGTACGAGTTGACAACAACGTCACCGGGCTGCGGATCGGACACACGCGTCCAGCCCATAAAGGTGCCCGTGGTGCCCAGGCGGCAATAGCGACCAGTGAGACAATAGCTAACAAAACCAGAGCAGTCGAAGCTGTTCGGGCCAATTCCGCCCCAGGAATAAGCGCAACCAAGCTTACTGTATGCACGCGAGACAACAGAGCCACCATCAACAGACTGGCTCGGAGCAGAAGGCGTCGGAGCCGGAGAGGGCGTGGAAGGCTGCGGCGTCGGAGCAGGTGCCGGCGTAGGAGCTGGAGTGTTGCCGCCCTGGTTGTTGTTATTGCTGGTCTGGCCACCATTGTTGGTGTTCTCGGTCGTACCGGCAGTCTCGTTGCTCACCGTGGCCTTCTCGGCGGTGCTGGCGTTGATGCCAGCCTGCAGCGCGGCGTTGGCCTCGGCCTCGGCGGCAAGCTCGGCCTGCAGCTGTGAATCCAGGGAGTTTACGACGTTCTGGGCTTCAGCCTGCTGGGCGTTAAGCTCGTCGACCTTCTTTTGCGTGGCGGCGACGTTCTTTTCCTGCTCGGCCTGCTTATCGGTGAGCTGCTGCTTAAGCTCCTTGACCTCTTGAATGGTCTGAGCTTGCTTATCGGAAACTTTGCCGTAGTAGAACAGACGGTTGAGCATATCGCTCAGGTCATCGACACCCGTCAGAACCTGAAGCAGGCTCAGACCGCCGGTTTTGTACTCGCCGGCGACATAGGTCGAGAGCTTGGCCTGACCATCGGCGATCTCTTGCTGCTTTTGCGTGATCTCACCAGCAGTCTGATCGAGCGACTGCGTCTGCGTGGCGAGCTCATCGTAAATCTGCTGGGTTTGGGTACCGATCTGCTCGAGCTTCGTACGAGCAGCGGCAAGGTCGGATGCGGTATCGGCGTAGGCAGGAGCCGCGAGGCCCAAGCCCAAAACACAAGCGAGGGTTGCCGTAGCAGCGCAGCGTGCCATATTTTTGTGCGTGTTTGCTGTGCGCATGTAGCTTCCTTTCCAGTAACTAAGGGTAACGGCTAGTCCACCGTCACCAGGCTAAAGAGCTCCACATCGTCATCAGACGGCGTGAGCTTCTCGCGCGGGTTGAGAAACGCAAGCTCAAGGATACAACCGTAACCGACAAGCTTTGCGCCCATATCTCGCACCAGTTTACCTGTTGCCTCGACGGTTCCGCCCGTCGCGACCAAGTCGTCCAGAATCAACACGGTATCTTTAGAGCTGATGGCGTCGGCATGGATCTCAATTGAATCGGTGCCGTACTCGAGTTCGTAGCTCTGGCTCACGGTCTCGCGCGGCAACTTGCCCGGTTTACGTGCGGGAACAAAGCCGGCGCCAAGGGCTACAGCCACCGGTACGCCAACCATAAAGCCGCGAGCCTCGGGACCCACGACCTTGGTGATTCCCATGCCGGCAAAGTGCTCGGCGAGGGCATCGGTCATGGCTTTGAGCGCCTCGGGATTGCCAAAGAGCGGCGTGATGTCTTTAAAGATGACTCCGGGCTCGGGATAGTCGGGGATGTCGACGATTTGAGATTCGAAGTCGTACATTGCATGACCTTTCAATGGGTTGCCGAAATTTCAGCAGCGGTTATTTGCCCGCGGTGGCGGTGCCGGATTGCGAAGGGGCGACGACCTTGAGCGGCTTTACGAGAGAATCCTCGTGCGAAACCGGCGCGGCTGGCTCTTCGTTTTTGGCCTTGGTGGACTCGGAGCGAGTGATTTCCTCATCGAGCGCATCGATGTCGGCGTCCTCGACCACGGCGTTGAGCGACTCAAAAACACGGTTCTTGAGCAGCGCAGTGTGCACACCTTCCGTCAGGTCGTGAAGCTTCTTAAACGCACGCTCGAGCTTGGCGTCGCGCTCGTCATCGGAGGTATCCATTCCGAGCATGCTCACGAGCACCTGCTCAAACATCGAGGACTCGCGGTTGGCGGAAGACACGTACTGACGCAGGTTGCGCGGTTCGATATGGAAGCGCGACAGCTCTGAGCAGTAGCGGATGATCGGAAAATCGCGACCATCGACGAGCTCACGATTCTGCGGACTCTTGATAATGCGGATAAGGTCGTTCTCGGCGAGCGAACGGATAAACGAAATCTCGACGCCCAGCATATCAGGAATGGTCTCGATGGGATGCAGCTTTTGCTTTGTCTCCTTGGGCTCCGTCTTGAGTGGAACATCGGACAGCAAGCCCACCTCGTAGGCGAGTGTTGACAGGTCCGTGGCGTTTTCCAAGCGCTGCTTAATCACGTTGAGCGGCATGTAGCGAGTCTTCTGCAAATGCAGAATAACCTCCAGGCGATCAACGTCCTCCTTGGAGTACTGACGGTATCCCTTTGGCGTACGATGAGGGGTAATGAGCCCCTCATCCTCTAGAAATCTAATTTTTGAGTTCGAAAGATCGGGGTATGCGCCTCGAAGTAGGTTGACGACTTGGCCGATACTCAGATAGTTGCGTTCGGCCATGCCCTACTCACCGGTTTCGATGCGCTCCGGCGTGCTCTCGTGGTAGATGAGCGTAAACGTACCGATCTGGACGGAAGAACCGTCGTGCAGCGGGGCTGCATTGACGATGGCACCGTCGACCCAGGTGCCATTGAGCGATCCCAAGTCCTCGATGCGAGCGCCGAGGCCCTCGCGAATAATGCGCGCGTGGCTGCGCGAAACAGTCATGTCGTTGAGGAAGATGCCGTTCGCGGGATCGCGGCCTATGGTGGTCACGTCGTCCTCGAGCTCAAAAGCGGCACCCGTCTGCGGACCCTTGACGATGGACAGAACGGGGGCGGTGATGCGCACGTTGGCCATGAGGTCGGGAACGGTGACGTCGCTTGAAGGCACGCGGAATACGCAGGTAGCGTCAGCAGTCTTATCATTCTGAGGCATATTGTTAACCATGTTGTCCATGACAACCCCTAACTTATCGCGGACGTGCCGCAAATAATGAACCGTACGTAATCATACCCCAACGAATCAGTCTTCGATTTCAGGGTTCAGAAAGTCGATGTCCTCGTCCTCGGGATGCGCGAGAGCCTGTTTTATGGCCACTCCGCCCTTAATGGAGTAGATGACAGCCGTGAGCATGGAGAAGATCACGCCGCCGTACACAAAGAAGATGCCGAGGGGCACCGAGCTTCCGTTGAGGCCCGGGAAGGCCGTAAGGGTTGAAGGTAAAAGGTGCAGGCCGTCAACAACGGGGAACCCGAGCAGCATGAGCGAGAAGCCGGTCATGAGCAGCGCAGTGGCAATCTTTCCGGGAAAGACGACATCGATGGGGCGACGGTGATAATGACGCACGATAAGCGTGCCGATGCCCAGATAGATGTCGCGGCCAATAATGAGCACGCAGACCCAGATGGGCAGCTCTCCGCGGACCACCAGTCCCAAGACGCCGGTGAACAGCAGCGCACGGTCGCAAATGGGGTCCATGACCTTGCCGAGCCACGAGACCGTCTTAGTCATGCGGGCGATTTGACCGTCCATCCAGTCGGTAGAGGCGGCAACGGCGTAGATAACGATGGCGATGACGCGGTTGTTATCCGTCACAAACAGGTACAGAAATACCAGGGTGAGGATCAGGCGCGTAAAGGTAATGAAATTGGAGATCGTAAAGATCTTATTCGACGGGTAATCGGAAGTGCCGATAAGCTCCTTTTTGATCTTCTTTTTGATGCCCACAGGACTCCCCCGCTGGTTAACGACAAAACTTTCGATACTATACCCGTTCCGGCGATGTCTATCCAGCGCAGCCATAGAGAGTCCAGACATGTGGAGGGCGCTATTAGGCGGGGGATTTCGCATTCGTGTACATCTGCCTCCAAACATGTCGAAAAATGTCGATTTTGGTGGCTAATGTACACGTT
Source organism: Collinsella sp. (assembly GCA_014871645.1). GTDB lineage: Bacteria > Actinomycetota > Coriobacteriia > Coriobacteriales > Coriobacteriaceae > Collinsella. Next base: position 17,367 of record WGSN01000003.1, on the reverse strand, counting down.
TTGATTCGGTGATTACATCGATCGGGAACGTTGTTACTTTAAGCAAAATAATCATGGTGATTAAAACAAAAAAGGTCAGGCACTAGGTGCCTGACCTGCAAACTTCTGGTCGGGACGACTGGATTCGAACCAGCGACCCCTTGACCCCCAGTCAAGTGCGCTACCAAGCTGCGCCACGTCCCGAAGCTTATGTTTGTTGCTCTGCTCTCGCTTGCAACAGGGAGTATATTAACCCGAAACTTTAGACTTGTGCAAGAACTTTTTTATAAATTTTGAAGCAAGTCCAAAATTGTATCTGCGAGCTGGGGTTTTGTTAGCACGGGAAGTTCTTGCGTACCCGTTGTGCTCACAATCCAGGCCTTGTTAGTGTCGGTTCCAAAGCCCGAATCGGCGCGCGAGACATCGTTGGCGATAATGGCATCGCAGCCCTTGCGGGCCAATTTGCGCTCGGCGTACTCGACAACGTTATCGGTCTCGGCCGCAAATCCGATTACGCACCGCTTGCCCTTCTGGCGCGAGAGCTCGGCCAAAATATCGACCGTTTCGACAAGCTCGATGCGATCCAGGCGTTCGTTGGCCTTTTTGAGCTTATGGTCCGCAGGGGTGGCGGGGGTATAGTCGGCGACGGCGGCCGCACAAATTGCCGCATCGGCCGTCTGGAAGGCGCTGAGCGCTGCCTGCAGCATTTCAGCGGCGGTCTGCACGCGCACGCACTCCACGCCGCGGGGGACATCGAGCGATGTCGGTCCCAGCACAAGCTTGACCGCAGCACCGCGGCGAGCGGCCTCCCCTGCCAGGGCGATGCCCATCTTGCCTGATGAGCGGTTGCCAATGAATCGCACCGGGTCGATTGGTTCGTGCGTGGGGCCGGCAGTGATGACGACGCGCTTGCCTGCCAGGTCCTGAGGCACGGGTTTGAGCACCTCACAGACAGCCTCGACGATGTCCTCGGGCTCGCTCATGCGTCCCGTGTCCACGTCGCCGCAGGCAAGGTAGCCGCTGCCGGGTCCCACAACATGGACACCGCGCTCGCGCAGCGTGGCCATGTTGGCCTGCGTCGCCGGCGCCTTCCACATGCCGTTGTTCATAGCGGGTGCGATCACGATGGGTCGCGGCGTCGCAAGCAGCGTGGTGGAAATAAGGTCATCGGCGATGCCGTTGGCCATCTTGGCGATGATATTGGCCGTCGCGGGCGCCACGACCACCAGATCGGGCTCCTGCGCAAGCGAGATATGGTGGATGGGGTCAGACGGGTCGTCGAATAGCCCAACCGCGACCGGCTCATTGGTGAGCGCGCGGAACGTGAGCGGGCCCACGAACTCCGTGGCATGCTCGCTCATAACGACTTTGACACGTGCGCCGCGCTTTTGCAGCAGGCGCACGATATTGCACGACTTATAGGCGGCGATCCCGCCGGTAATGCCCAGCAGGATCGTTTTTCCCTCAAGTTGCATTGAATTGTTGGATGCCGCCGTCATCGCTAGGCTTCCTTGCTCGGGAGCACCAGGAGGCGGTGGCAGTACGGACAGTGCGTAATCTCGCTACCGTCGTGGTTGAGGTCGCTCATGGACGATGCCTGCAGCGCGGTGTGGCAGACCGTGGGGATGTTGCCCTGGATGGTCTCGACGGCCAAGCCGCGGAACTGCTTGAGCAGACGCTCGTAGTCGGTGAGCACGTCGGCCGGCAGCGTGGCGGCAAGAGCGGTGCGCTCCTTAGTGGCGGCTTCGATCTGAGCCTGCAGGTCGGCAGCCTTGGCGCGGGCGGCGTTGGTATCGGCCTTCACGCCCTCCTCGAACTTGGCGATGATGGCCTGCGCGCGGGTCTCGCGGTCGAGCGCCTCCTTATGGGCGACAACGACATCCTTGCGGGTGTGCTCAATCTTGTCCAGGCGCTTGGCCAGGGTGGCGAGCTCGTTTTCCAGGTCCTGTACCTCGCGGTAGTCGGAGCCGTCAACGTGGCGCTTCTTAGCGGCCTCGATGGCGTTATTGGTCTGGATCTCGGTGGTGTTGAGATCGTCGAGCTCAATGTCCAGATCCTTGCGCTGGGCGTAGAGCTTGGTCATCTCGGACTTGAGCTTCACATAGGTCTTGCGCTTGGAAGCGAGCTCCTTGAGCTCCGGCATATTGGCAAGTTCGCTCTTGTTGCGGGCGAGCTCCAAATCAATCTGTTGCAGCTTGAGTAGCGTAGCGCCGGCGCTCATAAGTTCTCTCCTTTTGTCACAGTCCACCATTGGCAAGGGTTCAATATTTTAATCGCATGACGGGGGTTGACCCCGGCGTCAACTGCAGAGTTCATCAATATATCAACGAACGGCTCCTCGGAGCGGTCGTGGCCGAGCAAGATGACGCCCAGACCGCGCAGAGCGAGGTCCTGCGCCACGTGATAGCCCGCCTCGCCCGTCACGACGACATCCGCACCCGCGGCGATGGCGAGCTCGCCAAAGTCGCCCAGGGAGCCGCCCAGAATGGCGACGGTGCGGCACGGGCGCTCGGCATCGCCCCATACGCGCGGGTCGCTTCCGAAGGCCGTGGCAGCACGGGCGGCAAGATCGCGCAGCGTATACGGGTCGTTGAGCGTTGCAAGCGCGCCCAGGCCGGTGGCTTCGGGGTCGTCCACGTGCTCCAGTGAGCTTACGGGTGCAGCACCCAGCAGCTTGCTCAGGCGGACACGGGCTTCGTGCGAGCGGTCCAGGTTGGTGTGGAGCGATATGATGCTCACGCCGCAACGCGCTGCCTCGTAGAGCGCCGCGCTGCATTGGGGACGTGTGGCATCCGCCGGACAAAAGGCCTCGGGTGCCTTGATGTATATGGGATGATGCGTCAGCAGCACGTTGGCGCTTGCTTCTTGGGCGCGGCGAACATTAGCCTCAGTCGCATCGAGTGCGCAGGCAACGCCGGTGATCTCCGCGGCCGGATCGCCAACGGAGAGTCCTACGTGGTCCCAGGGCTCGGTGTCCGTCTTGGGATAGCGTGCCAGTAGCGCGCGCTCGAGCTCGGCGACGATCATGCGGCACCTGCGATCGAGAGCAGCGTCTGGGCAAACTCGTCCAGATCGTCCGGATTCACGCGGTCGTCAAAGGAAATGCGCAGTGCACCTAGTGCCTGCTCGCGACCAATGCCCATGGCGCTGAGCACATGGCTCGGGTCCATGCTGCCGCTCGAGCACGCCGAGCCGGCCGAAACCTCAAAGCCGGCGGCATCGAGCTTGACGATGAGCTCCTCGGAGTCCATGCCATCAACGTAGATCGACACCATGCCCGGCAGGCGATCGGCCTGTGCGTAGTCGCCCATGGTGGCGTGAATGCGCTGGTGGGCCGTAAGCGTGGCGTAGAGCTTGTCGGAAAGGGCTTGCAGCTTCGCGCGCTCCTGAGCCACATGGGGCGTCAGAGACGAGGCGGCAGCGGCAAAGGCGAGCTGCGTTCGCAGGTCTTGCGTGCCGGCACGACGACCGGCCTCCTGTCCGCCGCCAAAGATGCGCGGGCGCAGCGGCGTGCGGCTCTTAAGGTAGAGTGCGCCAGATGCCACGGGACCGCCAATCTTGTGGGCTGCGACGGACATGGCGTCGACGCCCAGCTCGGTGACATCGAGCGGAATATGCAGATACCCCTGGATGGCATCGGTGTGGAACAGGGCGCCAACGGTATGCGTGGCCGCGGCAAGCTCGCGGATGGGCTGCACCACGCCGGTCTCGTTGTTGGCAACCATGATGCTCACGAGCGCCACGTCGTCGCCTAGCAGCTCGACAAGCGTGGCAGGCTCAATGTAGCCCATGCGGCAGGGCTGCACCAGGTCGACGGTAAAGCCGGCGGCACGCAGCAACGGCAGGTTGTCCAGAATCGAATCGTGCTCGATGGCCGAAACGATTACACGATCGCGCTTGCGATCGCGCTGACGAGCGCCCTCGGCAAGACCGAGCAGCGCCAGCTGGTTGGCTTCGGTGCCGCCGTTGGTCAGTACAATCTCGGACGGGCGGACGCGCGCGCCAAAGCTGCGGGCGATCTCGCGACGTGCAACCTCCAGACGCGCGGCAGCCTTGCGGCCGAGCGAATGCAGCGAGTTGGGGTTGACGCCGGCAAGCTCGCTGTCGTCGTACTCGCGCTGCGCAAGGAGCGCCTCGGCGCGCATAGGCGTCGAGGCGGCGAAGTCAAGATTCACGGGTATGCGGTTTTGACCTGCGGTCATAAGGGTTTATGCCTCCTGTGCGGCCTCGTTGCCCAGCTTCTGCAGCAGCGCAACCTCGGCGGCGGGATCTTCGGACTTAAATACGGCGGAGCCGGCAACGAGCACGTTGGCGCCGGCCTTGACGACCTCGGCAATGTTCTTGGAAGAGATGCCGCCGTCGACCTCGATGAGGGGCGAAACGCCGTGACGCTCGCACATCGCCTTGAGCTCGTGGAGCTTAGCGATGGTGCCCGGGATAAAGCTCTGGCCGCCAAAGCCGGGGTTCACGCTCATCAGCAGCACCATATCGACGACGTCGATGATGCTCTCGAGAACGCACACGGGGGTGGCGGGGTTGAGCACCACACCGGCCTTGACGCCGCGCTGCTGCAGATGCGTGAGCGTGCGGTGCAGGTGCGTGGAGGCCTCGTAGTGCACGGTGATCATATCGGCACCGGCGTCGGCGTACCAATCGACCGTTTCGTCGGGGTTCGACACCATCAGGTGCGCGTCGACCGGTACATCGGTGGAGCGCTTGACGGCCTTGAGGATGTCAACGCCAAAGGTGAGGTTGCCGGTAAAGTGACCGTCCATAACGTCGAAGTGCACGTAGTCGGCGCCGGCGATTTTGTCGAGCTCGCCCTTGAGGTTGGCCATGTCGGCCGAAAGGACGGACGGAGCGATTTTGATGGAACCCATGGTAGAAGCCTTTCTGCGCTAGTCGGTGAGTCCGTAGAACTCTTGAGAAGGGACGCGATCGGTAAGAATCTCGAGCGCCCTATCTAAAGTAACACCGTTGTAGAGCGTTTGCTCCACGGCAAAGGTGAGCGGAATGTCTACGCCCAGTGAACGGGCAAGCTCGCTGACGCTGCGGGCCGCGACGGCGCCCTCAACCACCATATGCGTGCGCGTCTGATACTCGTCGAGCGATACGCCATGAGCGAACTCGTAGCCAAAGGTGCGGTTGCGCGAATGCTCCGAGGTGCAGGTGGCAATGAGGTCGCCCATGCCGGCAAGCCCCATGCAGGTCATAGCCTGCCCGCCGCGGGCATGCACCAGACGGCTGATCTCGGCCAGGCCGCGCGTCATGATAAGGGCGAGCGTATTGTCGCCCGCACCGGTGCCGGCGGAGATGCCACATACGATGGCGATGACGTTTTTCATGGCGCCGCAGACCTCGACACCGGTCATGTCTTGCGACAGATAGATGCGGAAGGCCGTGGACAGGAGCAGTTCCCTAAAGGTCTCCCCTATCTGCGGATCTTTGCTTGCGATGACGGCGGCAGAAAGTCCGCCGCGGCAGATTTCCTCAGCATGGTTGGGGCCCGAGAGCGCCGCCACGCGCGACTCGTTGCCGATCTCGCTGGCGATGACCTCGCTCATGAGCAGGCCGGACTCGGGCTCAATGCCCTTTGTGAGGCAGAGCGCCGGGGTATCGGCGGCGATAAAGGGAGCGGCCTGGTGGCACACGCTGCGAAGGTGCGTCGAAGGAACGGCAAAGATGATGGCCTCGGCACCGTCGAGCGCCTGCGCCAGGTCCGTCGTGGCGACGACGTTGCCGGGCAGCTTGTAGCCCACAAGGTAGCGGGGGTTGCGGTGCTCGCCGTTAATGCCGGAGGCCGTCTGCTCGCTGTGGGCCCACATGGTCACGCACTCGGTCCGCGCGGCGGCAAGGCCCGCGACGGCGGTTCCCCAGGAGCCGGAGCCAATCAGCGCAACATTCATGACTCTCTCCTACTTATCGTCGGGCTCGGTGACGCGCTTGGTAAACGAGAGCTTGGACTCCTTACCCGTCATGAGCTTTTTGATGTTCGCACGATGGGCCCACACCACGGTGATGCCGATCAGCGCCATGCAAAACTTAAGTCCGAGGCTGCTGTACGGAAAGACCGCGCAGGCAGCGATGGGAAGACCGATGGCCGCGGCAAGCGAGCCCACCGACACAAACTTGGTGATGGCGACGGCCACGATAAACATGCCCAGCAGCGAAAGCCCGATGGGCCAGTACCAGGCGAGGATGACGCCCAGACCAACTGCGATGCCCTTGCCGCCATGGAAGTTGAGGTAGGGCGAGAAGATATGGCCCCACACGGCTGCCAGGCAGATGACGCCGAGCATCCAGTCGCCGGCGGCGCCGGGGGCCATAATGCTCACGGGGAAGCCATAGCCCAAGTCGGCAATGAGCGGACGCGCGGTAAGGACGCAGATGGCGCCCTTAAGGCAGTCGAGCAGCAGCGTGAGCGCGGCCACCTTGGGGCCGGCCACGCGCAGCGCGTTGGTGGTGCCGATGTTGCCGGAGCCCGCCTTGCGAATGTCGGTGTGGTTGAACACGCGGCCCAGGATCAGGCCAAACGGAATTGCTCCGATAAAGAACGAGACCACGGCGCAGATGGCGGTCAGCAGAATCGGATTATGCATCCTTTTGCTCCTTCTTTCTAAAGAAGAGTCGAATGGGCGTGCCGGCAAAGTCGAAGGTCGAGCGCATGCGGTTCTCCACATAGCGCTGGTAGGTGTCGTTGACCAAGTCGCTGTGGTTGACGAAGAACGTGAACGTCGGCGGGTTGACGCCCGTCTGGGTCACGTAGTGCATGCGCAGGCGGCGCTTGCCGTCCACCACGGTATGACCGAACTCGCGCAGATCGGTGAGGAACGTGTTGAGGCGCGAGGTGCTAATCTTTTGCGAGCGCGTCTTTTCGGCGGCGTCGACCATCGCCCAGATCTTCTCAACGCTGCGGCCAGTGAGGGCAGAGATGCGCAGGTACTGGGCCCAGGGAGCCATGACGCCCAGACGGCGGTCGATGGTCTCCATGCAGGCCTCGCGCTTACGGTCGTCGTCGAGCAGATCCCACTTGTTGAGCAGCACCACGATGGCGCAGCCGCGCTCGATGGCAAGGCCCATGACCTTCTGGTCCTGCTCGGTGACGCCCACGGAGGCGTCGACGACGAGCAGCGCCACGTCGGCGCGGTCGATGGCGCGCAGGCCGCGGACCATCGAGTAGTACTCGATGTTCTCGTACACGGTACTCTTCTTGCGAATGCCCGCGGTGTCGACCATGCGGTAGTGCTTGCCGTTGCGCTCCACGACGGTGTCGATGGCGTCGCGCGTCGTGCCGGCAATGTTGGACACGATGGAGCGGTCGGCGCCCAGGATGCGGTTGAACAGCGAAGACTTACCGGCGTTGGGGCGGCCGATGATGGCGACGTTCAGCGCGTCGGGGAACTCATCGGCGACCTCGTCCTCTTCCTCGGGAAGCAGGGCCACGATGTCGTCGAGCAGGTCGCCCGTGCCGTGGCCGTGCAGGGCCGAGAGCGGCGTTGGCTCGCCGATACCGAGCGAATAGAACTCCCAGATGCTGTCGTTCTCTCGATCGGGGTTGTCGAGCTTGTTCACCAGCAGAAAGACCGGCTTGTCGCAGCGCTTGAGCATGCGAGCGACCGACTCGTCCTCCTCGGTGACGCCGGTGCGGCCGTCGACCACAAACAGGATGACGGCGGCTTCCTTGGCGGCGGCGAGGGCCTGGTCGCGAATGGACGTGGCGAAGACGTCATCGCTCTTGAGCGGTTCGATGCCGCCCGTGTCGACGATGGTGAACTCGCGGCCGTTCCAATCGGCCGTGTGGTACGAGCGGTCGCGCGTGACGCCGCGAGACTCGTGGACGATGGCGTCCGAGGTCTGGGCCAGGCGGTTAACGAGCGTGGACTTGCCCACGTTGGGGCGTCCGACGACGGCGACGATAGGTTTCATCTGCACTCCTTTAATGGGTAGGGTCAGTGGAAGTGTTAGAGTCGGCAGGCACAATGCCAAGGATGTGCTCCAGGGTATCGAGCAGCTCATGCGGCATGGTCGACACCACATGAACCTCGGCGCCGCGACTGGTAAGGCTTGCGAGTAAATCGTCACGATGATACTCGTCAAGCGTCATGCCGTCAGCGTTGAACATGAGCTTAGGCACAAAGAGCATAACCCCCGAGAGGTCCTGCGGCAGCTGTTCCAGAATGTCGCAGGCGACGATGAGGCCGGTCACGTCCACGTTGCCGCCAAAGTAGCGATTCTTGATGGCCGTGACGGTGCCGGCGAGACCATGCGGCGACTCCACAAAGCGCGCCACGGTGTCGCGAGCGCTGGCGCCGGAGAGGCACAGAAGGCGCTGATTGCGCTCGGCGATTGCCTCGCGAACTCGGCGCAGGCGCTCGGCATCGGCGGCGAGCACGTTGTCGGTCTCGTCCAGATAGGAGCGGATCATACCGATGCCGTCGTAGTACTGCGGGTAGCCGTCGTAAAAGTCCGCCTCGGGTGGCTCGATGCCGGCATCCAAGTAGAACTCGTCGCTCATCTGGAAGGTGTGGCGGCCAAAGCGCTCGAAGGCACGGTCCTGGAACGGTCGGATCATGGCAATGGTCTCGCGCGCTAGCTCGGGCTTGTCGCTGTAGGACCAGCTAAAACGGTTCTGATGCTTGGTAAAACCGAGCGGCACGATGCCCAGGCTTGTGATTTGCTCGTGCTCCTCGCAAAAGCGCAGGGTCTTTTCCAGCTCCTCGCCGTCATTCATGCCGGGGCACAACACAATCTGCGCGTGAATCTCGATGCCGGCGGCCATGATGGCCTCGAGTACGTCCATGCCGCGTTGGGCGTTGCGGCCCATCATGCGTCGGCGGACGTCGGGGCTTACGGCATGGACCGACACATTCATGGGACTCATGTTGCGTTGGATGACGTTTTGCACGTCCTCGTCGGTGAGGTTCGTGAGCGTGACAAAGTTGCCCTGCAAAAAGCTCAGACGGTAGTCGTCATCGCGAATATAGAGCGTGGAGCGGCCGCCCTTGGGGAGCATCGTCATAAAGCAGAACACGCAGGCGTTCACACAGGTGCGCATGCCATCGAAGATGGGGCCGTCGAACTCAAGGCCCCAGTCCTCGCCCGGGAAGCGATCGAGCTCGACGGAGGTGATGGTGTTGTCGCGCGGGTCGAAAACCTCCAACTCGACGGTGTCGTCGTCGGCCTCCCAGAGCCACACAATCATGTCGGTGAGCTGCTCGCCATTGACCGTGAGCACGCGCATGCCCGGCTCGATACCCACATCCCATGCGGGCGATTCGGGACGCACGTTCTTAACGAGCGCGCCCTCACCCGGCTCGGGGTCGCGGCTGCGCCCGTAATCGGCCACCTCGGCGGCGTATGCGGGTACGGTCTGGTCCATGATTAGCGGCAAAGCTCCTTGATGCGCGTGACGGCGCGCTCGATGTGTTCTTGCGGGGTGGAGGCTCCGGCGGTGATGCCGATGTGGTGAGCGTCGGTAAACCACGCGGTCTGGAGCTCGGAAGCTTCCTCGATATGATACGTGCGCTCGCAGGCGTCTGCGCAAATCTGCGCTAGGCGGCGGGTGTTGCCCGAGTTCTTGCCGCCCACCACGACCATGCAGTCGCAGCGGTTGGCAAGTGTGGCTGCTGCCTGTTGACGCTCGCTCGTGGCGGCGCAGATGGTGTTGATCACACGTAGCTCCTGCACGCGCGGCGTGATGGCAGCTACGACCTCGGCCAAGTTCTGTGCGGTCTGGGTGGTCTGCACGACGAGGCCTACCTTGCCCTTGAGCGACAAGGCGTTGGCGTCGGCGGCACAGCTCACGACCTGCGCGTTATCACCAGCGTGGCCCAGGATGCCCTCCACCTCGGGATGGCCCGGCTCGCCCATGACGAGTACGCGGTAGCCCTCGCGCACCAGGCGCTCGGCGGCCACGTGGACCTTCTTGACGTAAGGGCAGGTGGCATCTATGACGTTAAGGCCACGCTCGCGAGCGGCATCGATGACCTGCGGCACCACACCGTGGGCGCGGATGATCACGGTGCCCGACGCTGCGTCGTCCAGGGTTTCGGCCAAGCCAACGCCTGCCTCAGCGAGCTCGCGCACCACGATGGGGTTATGGATGAGCGGGCCCAAGGTATGGACCTGAGTGCTCTCCCCTGCCTGCGGCGCGGCGGCCAGCGCCATGTCGAGCGCGCGCTGTACGCCGTAGCAAGTGCCGGCGTGGGCGGCGATCTCGATGGAAGGCGCGGTGGCCTGGTCGGACGCAGTCGCGGCGGTGTTCGTCACGTTCTCGCTCATGGCTAGAACCTGCCCGGATGCTCGTCGCATAGATCGTTTCGCATGGCGTAGACGCGGTTCATGGCCTCGGACTCAAACCATTCCAGGCGCTCCGTGCGCTTTAGCCCGGCCGGTGCGTCGGAAAGCGAGACGGCCTTGCCGGCGCGGATCCAGCACTTCTTGGGACGCATGATCTTTTTGCCCGCGGGCGTGATGTCGGACCAGCCGCAGATGGCGAGCGGGTTGACGGGTGCCTTGCCCATCTGGGCGATGAGCGCAAAGCCGCCGTGGACCTCGGGCTTGATCTCGCGCGAGCGGATGCGCGTGCCCTCGGGGAAGATCAGGACGTCCTCGCCGCGCTGCAGCGCATGCTGAGCGGCGCGCAGGCACTTCATATCGGCAGTACCACGCTCCACGGGGATGCCGCCAACGCGGCTAAAGGCCCAGCGCACGATCTTGCTCTTAGCGAACTCGGACTTAAAGATGGGACGAATGCGGCGGCCCCCAAAGAACAGCGCCGTCTCCACGGCCAAGAGCTCGGCCATCGAGGTGTGGTTGCAGATGACCACGCTGCCGCGGCCTTCTTGGCGCTCAAACAGCAGGTCGGCATCCTCGACCTTCCAGCGCCACATGAGCTTGGAGAAGGCCCAAAGGATGGCCATAACCACGACGACAGTGCCGCGGATGAGCGCCGGGAACTCGGCGTAGGGGGCGTTGTAATAGTCCTCGGGCGTCTGCTTAAACAGGCGCATGGGCTACCTCCTTTGGTTGATGAGGTCCTCGATTATCGAGACGACCTCGTCGATAGTGTGGGCGGTGGAGTCGACGTGCACGGCGTCCTCGGCGGGTACGAGCGGGGCGACCTCGCGGCTGCTGTCGAGCTTGTCGCGCTGCTTAAGGGCGTTGAGCGTCTCGTCGACCTCGGCCTCGAGCTGCTCGGTGGTGAGCGGCTGGGCGTCGTTTTGGTGACGCTGCAGCACGCGGCGGCGGGCGCGCTCGCGCGGGTCGGCGGTCAGGAAGACCTTGACCTGCGCGTTAGGGAACACGACGGTTCCGATGTCGCGACCCTCGGCCACGATATCGCGGTCCTCTGCGGCACGGCGCTGATGGATGAGCATGGCGGCGCGCACGCCCGGGTAGGCCGAGACCTTGGACACGTTAGCGTCAACCTGCGGGGTACGAATGGCGGCCGATGCGTCCGCGCCGTCGATGGTCAGGCGCGTGTCCTCGCCGGTACCGTTGGTAAAGCGGATTTCGATCTGCTCGGCGAGGGCATCGATGGCCGCCTCGTCGTCCAGGTCGATGCCGCGGTCGAGCGCGGCGAAGGTGACGGCGCGATACATGGCGCCCGTGTCGAGCTTGTTAAAGCCAAGCTGACGGGCGATCTCCTTGGCGATGGTGGACTTGCCGGAACCGGCGGGGCCGTCGATGGCGACGATCATGCAATGCTTCCTTTCGATGGGTGACGTGCTGGTATGGTTCGCGGGCGTTGGGGCGCGGCGAGTTGCCTAGCCCGTGTAGCGCTCACGGTAGGTGTTGCGCTTGGGTGCGGAGCCGTGGCTGCCGTGGTGACGCGTGCGGCTGGCGGGCGTGTTTTGGGGCTTGCCGCCGCGCATGGCGCTGGCCTGCTTGGGAGGGATGCCACCGCTTTTGAGGATCTGCACCTCGCGGTCGGTGAGCTCGCGCCACGAGCCCTTGGCCACGTCCTTGAGCTCCAGGCCGGCAAAGTTGCAGCGATGCAGACGGATTACCGGATGGTGAATCTTGCTCAACATGCGCTTAACTTGATTCTTGCGACCCTCGCGGATGATGACCTCGACGGCAGTGGTGCCGGGCTTGACGCCCTGGGGAGCTACGGCCTCGGCCTCGCGCGCGTTAATGACACGGCAGATTGCCGGCTGGCACAGACCGTCGTCGAGCTCGATGCCACGGCGGAGCGGGTCTAGATCGCGGTCGGTTAGCTGCCCGTCCACGAGTGCCTGGTAGGTCTTATAGACGTGCTTGCTGGGATGCAGCAGGTCCTGCGACAGGTCGCCGTCGGTGGTAAAGAGCAAAAGACCCGTGGTGTCGCGGTCCAGGCGGCCCACCGGAAAGAGCCCCGGAAAGAGGTCGCGCGGGACCAGGTCGGCCACACAAGGGCGCTCCTGCGGGTCGCTCATGGTGGTGAGGTAGCCGGTCGGCTTGTAGAGCATCAGGTACACGGCGCCCTGGTTGAGCTTGACGGGCATGCCGTCGACCTCAATGTGATCGTGGTCGACATCGACCTTGGTACCCAGCTCGGTTGCGACCTGGCCGTTGACGGTCACGCGTCCGGCGGTCATCAGGTCCTCCGAGCCGCGGCGGCTTGCCACGCCCGCGCGCGCCAAAAAACGCTGCAGGCGCATGGTGTGCGGGTAAACGGGCTGGGCGTCGGTTGCGGGTACTGCGTTGCCCACGGCGTGCGTCTCCCCTGTTTCGCTATTCCTCGTCATGCAAATCCTCCGAGGTCTCGTCGACGACCAGGGTATCCAAGTCCGCGACTGCCTCAACATCTTCAACATCGGTATCGAGCAGTTCGCGCTCTTCGTCCAGGTCCTCGGCCTGCTCCTCGAGCGTGGACTGAATACTGCGGCCGCTCAGACGCTCGCGGATAAACTGGCGCGACTGTTCGTCGGGGGCAAACTGCTCCAGGTCGGGCAGGTCGCGGGTGGAGCGCAGGCCGAACTTTTCCAAGAAGGCGTTGGTCGTGCCGTAGATGATGGCTTGACCGCGCTGGGGGTCGCGGCCGAGCTCGCGCACCAGACCTTTGTCCACGAGCGACGCGATGACGCCGTCTGAGTTGACGCCGCGGATGCCCTTGACCACCTCGCGCGTTACGGGCTGGTGGTATGCGATGACGGCCAGGGTTTCGAGCGCCGCCTGCGACAGCTTTTGCGTGTCCCAGCTCAGCACGTAGGCCTCGACCACGTCGTGGTAGGCGGGGTGCGTAAACAGGCGCCAGCCGCCGGAGACCTCGCGCAGCTGAAAGCCGCGGTTGGCTTCCTCGTACTCAACCTTGAGCTCGGCGAGCAGCGATGCGCATTCGCCGGGGGCGATATCCAGCGCACCTGCCAGCGCGGGCGCGCTCACCGGGTCGCTCGACACCAGCAGCAGCGCCTCGAGGGCGCCTTTGAGGCTGTTTGCCTCCAGCGTTGAAAGGGTTGACATGTTTGCGGCTCCTATTCGGTGAGCTCGGGGCCCGCGCCGGGCACGTATGCCTCGGCGCCCTCGACTCGGTTGATGCAGATGGTTCCGAAGATCTCGTCCTGGCTCAGTGTGAGCGAGCCGCGTTTGGCGAGCTCGAGCATGGCCAAGAAGGTGACGACGAGCTGCTCGGTGGTGGCATCGCCGTCCAACAGCTCGCGGAAGGTGCAGGTTTGGTGCGCCATGGTAAAGCGGTCGACTGAGGCCACGGTCAGGTCGAGCGGAACGCGATGCGGCGCCACGTGCTCGGCCTCCAGTAAGAAGGTCTGGCGCTTGCCGTCCAGGTCGGCGCAGATGACGGCCAGGCCGCGCAGGGTGATGCCAGCCAGGTAGTCGGGCATAAGGCCCAAAAACTCGGGGTCAGGTCCGGCAACGCGCGGGTGCATGCGGCTTTCGGCCTGCATACGCGCGCCAAGGGCCGTAGCCGCGCCCTTAAACTGCTTGTAGGCGATCAGGCGCTGAATCAGGACCTCTCGCAGGGCGTCGCCGTCGAGCGTGCTGAGCTCCTCGAGGTCTTCGTCAATCTCGTCGTCGTCGACGGATTTGCTGGGGGCCTCCTGCGGCACCAGCGAGGCGGCCTTGATGTCCAAAAGGGTTGCCGCGACCAGCAAAAAGTCGCTCGCCACGTCCAGGTCCAGCGCCTCGATGCGCTCGGCCTCGGCAAGGTACTGCTCGGCCACCTCGCTGATGGAGATAGCGCCGATATCTACTTTTTGGCGGGTTACCAGCTGCAGCAGCAGGTCGAACGGTCCGCTGTAGACCTGCGTCGACACGCGATACGACATCTTCGACCTCCTTTGACGGCGCCTTCGCGGCGCGGTTTGGGTGCATGTTGCGACCGTTTTACACGGTCGACCTGTAAGTTTACCTTAGATGCCGGCGATTGCGAAGTTGAGCAGCTGCTCAGCAAGCGGATACACGGTAACGTCGAAATAGCGGCCGATTACATCGATGCCGGTCCACATAGGCAGCAGGTATAGAACCAGGATGAGTATGGGCATAGCGTATTGCTGCAGGCGGTAATAGTTGTTGAGCGCCTTGCCCTTGAGGAAGGGCACGATGATCGACGAGCCATCAAGCGGCGGAATCGGGATGAGGTTAAAGAACGCGAGCGACAGGTTGACCACGATAAACGTGGCGCCGAAGTTCATGATCTGTGACGCTACGGCAAAGGACATGCTGGTGTAGAGGTTGCCGTACGTTGCGTGCATGAGGGCGGCCTCGAGGCACGCGAGTGCGATGTTCGACGCGGGGCCTGCCACGCTCACCAGGACCTCGTCGCGCTTGGGGTGCTTGAGGTTGTTGAGGTAGACGGGCACGGGCTTGGCGAAGGCGAACACCGGGCCTCCGGCGGCGAGCATCAGCAGTGGCAGGATGATGGTGCCAAACGGGTCGATATGGTTGAGCGGGTTGAGCGAGACGCGTCCGCGCGAACGGGCCGTCTTGTCGCCGAGTGCCCAGGCTGCGGCGGCGTGCGCACTCTCGTGGATAACGATGCCAAGGATTACGGCGACGGCGCTCGCGAGCAGGTTCATGAGGTAGCTGCTGGACATGGCGATCCCCTAGCGGACGCGGCGCGAGGCGCGCGTGAGCAGGTAGTCGGCCACAAACAGGATGACAGCCACGATGGCGTAATCCAGGCGGAACACGCCGCCAAAGGGCGATGTTATGACGCCGTAGCCGGCAATGGCACTCGGCAGCGCGCGCGAAAGCTCAACGACAAAGCCCACGATCTGCAGCTTGGCGGTGAGGCCGCTAAAGCACAGCAGCACGGTCATCGCGCTCATAAAGATGCCGCAGATGCGACAGGCGATGGCGATGATGCTCATCGCCACGGCAGCGGCCTTACGAGAGTTCACGCGCGGTCTCCTCTTCGATCTGGGTGGAAAGCTCCAGCCATTCGTCCTCGAGCTTGGGCAGCTCTTGCTTAAGGCCGTTATATTCCCCCAGCGCGGCGTTGAATTTGTCTTGATCGGCATAGAGCTCTTCGCTTGCCATCAATTCCATAAGCTCGTCATAGCGGGCGCGCTTTTTGTCGAGCTCCGCCTCGATCTTTTTGAGCTGGTTGCGCACGCCCTTGAGCTTTTTGTTGAGCGCGGCGCGGGCCTGGGCCTCGGCGCGCTTTTGCTCCTTAGTCTTTTTGCCCTCGGCAGGCTTGGGGGCGGCGGGCGCATCGGGCTGGGCCGCGGTGACCTTAGCGGACTTGGTCGCGGCCGGTGCACTCTCCCCTGCCGCCTCGGCGGCGGCGCGGGCTGCGAGGTCCTCGCGCTTGTAGAGGTAGTAGTCGTAGTCGCCGTCGTAGACCGTGACCTTGCCATCGCGGATGTCAATGATGCGGTTGGCCACAGCGCGTACCAGGTGCTCGTCGTGGCTGATCAGCACGATGGTGCCGGGGAAGTTTTGCAGGGCGTTCTCGAGCATGTCTACCGAGTCGATGTCCAGGTGGTTGGTGGGCTCGTCCAGGCACAGGAGCGCCTCGGGGGCCACGAGCATCTTGGCAAGCGCCAGACGCGCCTTTTCGCCGCCGGAGAGGACACGGACCTGCTTCTCGATGGAGTCGTTGTCGCTAAATAGGAAGGCGCCCAGCAGGCTGCGCTGCTGCGGCACGGTCCACTTGGGCGTGACGGTGTCGATCTCTTGCAGGACGGTGTTGGACTCGGTCATGCCCTCGAGCGCGTGCTGGGCGTAGTAGGCCACACCCACGTTGGTGCCCAGGTCGCGGGTGCCGGTGGTGGGCGGTTCCAGGCCGGCGAGGATCTTCATGAGGGTGGACTTGCCGGCGCCGTTGGGGCCGACGAGCGCCACATGCTCGCCGCGGTAGAGCTTGAGGTCGATGTCACTGTAGATGTGCTTGTCGCCGTATGACTTGGAGACGCCCTCGAGGCCCACGACCATATCGCCCGAGCGCGGCGGGTCGGGGAACTTAAAGCCGATATGCTTGTGGCCCTCGGGCAGGATGACGAGCTCCTTTTTGATCTGCTCGATTTTGCGGATGCGCTCCTGGGCCTGGGCTGCCTTGGTGGGCTTGTAGCGGAACTTATCGACGAAGACCTGCATGTGGGCGATGTCGCGCTCCTGGGCGGCGCGCTTGGCGCGCATCTGCTCCAGGTTGTCCTCGCGCTGCTTGAGGTAGCTGCTGTAGTTGCCGGTGTAGGTGGTTACGCGACGGTTTTCGAGTGCGGCGACGTGGTCGACGCAGGCGTCCATGAAGGCGCGGTCGTGGCTGACGATGAGCACGGCGCCGTCGTAGTTGGCGATAAAGCCGCGCAGCCACTGGACGCTCTCGAGGTCCAGGTGGTTGGTGGGCTCGTCGAGCAGCAGCAGGTCGGGGTGGCGCAGGAAGAGCTTAGCAAGTGCGATGCGCATCTGCCAGCCGCCCGAGAACTCGGAGCACGGGCGCTCAAAGTCGGCGACCTTAAAGCCCAGGCCGGACAGGATCTTGCGAGCGTTGCTCTCGAGCTCGTAGCCGCCCAGGTGCTCAAAGCGGTCCTGGACCTGGCCGTACTCGTTGAGGAGTGCGTTGACGTCCTTCCCCTGTTCGGAGAGCTCGGTGATCTGGGCCTGCAGCTCGTTGGCGCGCTCGCCCATGCGGCGGATTTCCTTGGCGGCGGCCATGACCTCGGCAAGGATGGTGGTGTCCTTGTGCTCCAGGTTGGTTTCCTGCTCTAGGTAGCCTACCTGGCAGTCCTTTGCGTACTGGATCTGGCCGGCGTCGGGGCTGTCGATGCCCATGATGATCTTGAGCATGGTGGTTTTGCCGGCGCCGTTGGGTCCCACGAGCGCAAAACGCTCGCCGGGGTTGATCTGGAAGGACGCGCCACTAAAGAGGACGCGCGCGCCGAAGCTTTTTTCGATCTTGTCGACCAGGAGGATCATGGTGCCGCCTTTGACCTTGTGTTCCTATAT
>WGSN01000029.1:0-14992 GCA_014871645.1 Collinsella sp. | reverse complement strand
GTCGCGCCCTTGAAGTTGAACGTCAGATTGTCCAAATGCGGCCCGCGCAGCGTCGCCCGGTCCGCCGTTCGGCAGAACGGCGGAATCTTCCTGGTCATGCCGCCGAAGTTGAAAGGCAGATTGCCGCTCTGGCGGGTTTGCAGCGTCGACCGGTTACGGCGTTTGTAAAACGCCGTAACCTACTGAATGAGCATTGCGTCGCCAAAGCTGAAGAAGCGGTAGCGCTCCTCGATGGCGGCGGCGTAGGCATCCATGATCTGGTCGCGGGAGGCAAGCGCGCTTACGAGCATCATGAGCGTGGAGCGCGGCACGTGGAAGTTCGTGATCAGCGCGTCAACCACGTGATAGGTCGAGCCGGGCATGAGGTAGAGCTGCGTCGTCGCATTCTCGCGCACCACGATGTCACCGCGGCCGAGCGTGTCGGCCCCGTCCTCGCGGCCCTCAAAATAGCGCGCCGTCACAGCCGGATCGGACACCGGCGCGTCCGCGTCAAACGCGCTCTCGAGCGAGCGCACTGCGGTAGTGCCGACGGCGATCACACGATGGCCCTCGGCCTTCGCCTTATGCACAGCGTCGACAACCTCTTGCGACACGTGGTAGCGCTCGGTGTGCATCACGTGCTGTGTAGGGTCGTCCTCCTCCACCAGACGGAAGGTATCGATACCCACCTCGAGCTCGACGGCGGCAAACTTCGCACCCTTGGCCTCGATAGCGGCCATGAGCTCGGGAGTAAAGTGAAGACCCGCCGTAGGAGCGGCAGCCGAGTGCTCCTCCTTCATGGCGTAGACGGTCTGGTACTTCTCGGGATCGCCCTCGTAATCGGTAATGTAGGGCGGCAGCGGCACGTGGCCGGCAGCGTGGATGGCCTCGTCGAGCGTGCGCGGGTCGCCGGCGGCATTGCAACCGGCCGGCTCAAAGCGCACCAGACGGCCACCGCGGCTATCGGTAACAAAGTCGACGACCTCGGCCGTCAGCACCACGGGCGCGCCCTCGGGCGCATGGGCGCCGCCCGCACGATACTCAATCTGAGCACCGGGCTTCAGGCGCTTACCCGGCTTGACCAGGCACTCCCAAACGTGACCCAGCGGATCCACATCCTCGCGGCGCTTGAGCAGCAGCGTCTCGACCACGCCGCCCGAGCCGGCCTTGCGACCGATCAGGCGGGCCGGCATCACGCGCGTCTTGTTGATGACGAGCACGTCGCCCGGCTCGATATAGTCGATGATGTCGCGGAAGATGCGGTGCTCAACGGTACCGCCGTGCTCCAACGGCGTTCCCGCCCGGGAGCCCTTGCGATCCACCACCAACAGGCGGCAGGAGTCGCGCGGCTCGGCAGGAGCCTGTGCAATCAGTTCCTCAGGAAGGTTATAGTCAAAATCATCGGTACGCATAGACACGTCGGATACTCCTTATATAGCTAAAGTCCGCTCTACATCCTAGCAGGCTGACGTCCCAAGTGAACTACTTTTTGGCGGCTTTGCGCTCGTCGCGGATGCGGGCGCGGTCCATGGCCGCCTCGACGGCCGAGAATCGGCAGCCGCAGTAGTTCTGCCGATACATGCCCAGCTCGCGCGAACGGCGTGTCGCCTCGGGGTAATACGGGCGAAAATCGCGAATCACCGGGGTGAGCCCATGTGCCGCCGCCAAGCGCTCAAGCACGTCATTGCAGGTATCGAACAGCTGGTACGGCGAGACGGCGAGCGTCGTGCCCACAAACTCAAACCCGCGCTCCTGGGCCACGCGGCACGCCTCGGCCAAGCGCAAGGCATAGCACGCGCGACAGCGACGAGGCCGATCGGCGCCCAGCGGTGCCACGCCGGCCTCCCAGCGCTTCCGGTCCTCCCCCGCCTCGATAAGCTCGATGTCGCCATCGGCACACCACCGGCGCAGCTCGTCCAAACGCCGCTGCCATTCATCGTGAGGCTGAATATTGGGGTTTGTCCAGCAGATTGTGGGCTCAAACCCTTCCTCGCGCAGCAGGCGGACCGGCTCAAGCGAGCACGGCGCACAGCACGCATGCAGCAACAACGGCTTCATCGACATCTCCTCACCCAAAAAAGCGCACGCCGAAGGACGTGTCCTCGCAGGCAACAATGCGGCGGTCGCGCAAGATGGTCCGCACGTAATACCAGTCGCCCACACAGCCCGACAAATGCAAGCCGGCCGCCAGGTAGCACAGCAGCGGATGGCCCGAAAACGCAAACCCCAGGGCAAGCGTTGTCGTCACAACAACCGTCGGTGCCAGGCAAACCGCCACGTACCGCCGGCGAGAATACACAACGCCTTCGGCGCAGGCATAGATCATCGCTGTCTCGCGATTCGCCCCAAAGGTCGCCTTCGCGCCCGCAGGCGCCAGCAGCTTAAAAAACACACCGTGCACCAGCTCGTGCACGGCGAACGACGCCATTGAGATCGCAGCCAAGCCGACTATCCAGCCCACGACCGCCGTCCAACCGCCCGCGTCAGCCGCATCCAGGTCCGCGGGTCCGCCCAGCAGCATAAACACCGGCACCAGGCACACGGCAAATGCGCCGAGCACGGCCATCCCCCACACAAAGCAGGCGTGCAGAAAATCCTCGTCCTCAAACGCATGTATGTTGGAAATCTCATTCATAGCATCTTAGGATAGCGCCCCTGCCACGTACCCGTCCGCATGTGCGATAATGTCGAACGATATGCACGAATTGACCACCGCGTCGCCAGGCCTTGCGCCCGGCCGCGCTCTCACCATATGCGAAGGAGTCCCATGGCATCCAAATACTCCATGAACGACCGTCCCAGCTGGCCTCGCCGCGCCATCGTTACCGCCGGCGAGCCCTACGGCAACAAGGGCCTTCACTTTGGCCACGTCGGTGGCGTCTTTGTCCCGGCCGACTTCTTCGCCCGCTTCCTGCGCGACCGTCTGGGCCGCGAGAACGTCATCTTCACCTCGGGCACCGACTGCTACGGCTCGCCCATCATGGAGAGCTACCGCAAGCTCAAGGAGAACGAGGGCTACGACAAGTCCATCGCCGAGTATGTCGAGTCCAATCACTCCCGCCAGGCCGCGACCCTCAACAACTACAACATCAGCTGCGATATCTACGGCGGCTCGGGCCTTGAGCCGGCTGCGCAGATTCACAACGAGGTGACCGCCGAGATTATCGAGCGTCTGCACGAACAGGGCACCATCTCCAAGCGCTCCACGCTGCAGTTCTACGACGCCAAGGCCGGCACGTTCCTCAACGGCCGCCAGGTGATCGGCCGCTGCCCCATCCAGGGCTGCAAGTCCGAGAAGGCTTATGCCGACGAGTGCGACCTGGGTCACCAGTTTGAGCCCGAGGAGCTCATCGCGCCCAAGAGCCAGCTCACCGGCGAGGTGCCCGAGCTGCGCCCGGTAGACAACCTCTACTTCGACCTGCCGGCCTACCTCGACTTTATGAAGACCTACACCGCCAAGCTCGCCCAGAACCCGCAGGTTCGTTCCGTGGTCTCCAAGACCATGGAGGAGTGGCTGCTGCCGGCACAGCTCTATATTCAGAACAAGTTCCGCGAGGCCTTCGACGCCGTCGAGGACCAGCTGCCCGAGCACACCGTGCTGGAGCCCGAGGGAAACAAGAGCAGCTTTACCGTCACCTTCCCCAGCTGGAAGGAGCGCGACGACGCCCATGCGGTGCTCGCCAACGGCGGCGTGCGCTTCCGCAGCGGCAAGGCGCTCGTGCCCTTCCGCATCACCGGCAACATCGACTGGGGCGTTCCGGTGCCCGAGGTCGATGGCGTCTCCGACGTCACCTGCTGGTGTTGGCCCGAGAGCCTGTGGGCGCCCATCAGCTATACGCGTACCGTGCTCGCGCGCGATGCCAAGGCCGCCGGCGTGACCGAGGGCGTCGCCGCCCAGGATGCCGCCCTCATGGGCGAGCCCGCTGCCGACTCCACGCAGGTGCCCGCGCCCACCTACCAGCACAGCTCGCTCGACTGGCGCGACTGGTGGTGCTCTGACGACGCTCAGATCTACCAGTTTATCGGTCAGGACAACATCTACTTCTACTGCATCGCGCAGACCGCCATGTGGGAGGCCCTAGGCTGGAACCTCACGCAGAGCACCGTCAGCGCCTGCTACCACCTGCTCTACATGGGCAAAAAGGCCAGCTCGTCCTCGCAGACTCCTCCCCCGCCGGCAGACGACCTGCTCAACCACTACACCTGCGAGCAGATGCGCGCGCATTGGCTGTCGCTCGGCCTGTCCGAGAAGCCGGTGAGCTTTAGCCCCAAGGCATACGACACGCGCGTGACCGGCAAGGACAAGGACGGCAACGAGGTGCGCGCCTGCGACGACAAGCGCGTTATCGACCCCGCCCTTAAGGAGAGCGCGCTGCTGACCGGCGTGTTCAACCGCCTGGCCCGCAGCTGCTTCTACGGCGTCGCCGTCAAGGAGGGCGACGAGAGTCCCTATCGCAACGGTTGCATCCCCGCCGGTGCCGCTTCTGACACCGTGGTCGAAGCCGCCCAGCAGGCGGCCCTCGCCTTTGAGCAGGCCATGTACAAGTTCGAGACGCACCGAGCGCTCGCTGTGTGCGACGACTACCTGCGCGCCGCCAACAAGCGCTGGAGCGATGCCTCCAAGGCCGCCAACAAGCTCGAGGGCGAGCCGGCCAACGCCGCCATGACGCAGGCCCTCGTCGACGCCTTTACCGAGCTGCGCGTAGCGACCGTGCTCATGCACGGCATCGTGCCGGCCGGCTGCGAGCTCATCTGCGAGTACTTCGACGTTGACCCGGTCGCCTTCTTTAGCTGGGATAACATCTTTGCCTCCACGGATGAGTTTGTGGAGAGCCTGGGCGAGAAGCCCGGCGAGCACCGCGTGAAGCCGCTGCCCCCGCGCTTCGACTTCTTTAGCAAGCACGAGAGCCAGTACTAAAGCACGCCAGCAGCGGCGTGCCCGGAAAGTAGTCAATTTGGAACGGGAAGGAAAGACGGATGTCCAAGCCGCGTCGTCGTAAGCAGAAAAAGCAGGTTAAGCCCGAGCTCAAGCTTAGGCAGTTTGCCTCCACCGAGCTTTCCGACCAGCTTGCCGCCCAACACTCCGCCGCCGACCTGCCGTGCTTTATGGTCGATACGGTCGCCGGCGCCTATGCGCCCGCCGATGCCGAGCTCATGATCGAGGGCTTCGGCGCCGCGGTCACACGCCCGGTCACACTGCGCGCCAACACGCTCAAGGCAACCGCCGAGGACATCGCTGCGGCGCTCGATGCCGCTGGCATCGCCCACAACCCCGTCGCCTGGTACCCGGACGCCTTTATCCTGCCCGAGGCCCAGGTTTCCGATCTGTGGGATCTCGACATCTACCGCGACGGCAAGATCTATCTGCAGAGCCTGTCGTCCATGATGCCGCCGTTGGTCCTGGGCGCCCAGGCAGGCGAGGACATCCTGGACATGTGCGCAGCCCCTGGCGGCAAGACGACGCAGATCGCCGCCCTCACCCAGGGCCAGGCACACCTCACGGCCTGCGAGATGAGCATTCCCCGCGCCGAAAAGCTTGAGTCCAACCTCCACCGCCAAGGTGCCAAAAACGTGCCCGTCATGCGCATCGACGCACGCGAGCTCGACGAGTTCTTCCGCTTTGACCGCATCCTGCTCGACGCTCCCTGCACCGGCACGGGCACCGTCATCAGTGGCAACGAGAAAAGCCTGCGCGGCCTCACCGAGCAGTTGCTGAGCAAGTGCGCCCGCTCGCAGCGAGCACTTCTGGACCGCGCCATGGGTGCCCTCAAACCGGGCGGCACGCTCGTCTATTCGACCTGTTCGATCTTGCCGCAGGAAAACGAGGACGCCCTGCAAGAGGCCCTCGACAAGCATATGGACTGCGAGCTCATCCCCCTCGACGGCACGCCAAGCGAAAGTGAAGCACGACGCACCCAGGAAGCTGGTGAGGAGCCGCGCATCGAGTCCAACGCTCTGACCGAAGCCATTGCCGCGGGTCAGGTATCGGCCATCGCCAACGGCCTGCCCGGCACGCTCACCATTCCGCCTAGCCGCGACTTTGAGGGCTTCTACATTGCCCTGATCCGAAAACGCAGCTAGCGCACGGATCCAAAACTCAACAAGCTATCTCTGTGCGCGTTTGCCCTGCTGGTCGCGATGTTGTTTAAGCATCGCGCGCTCCTTGCGTTCGGCCCTTTTGCCCTTAATGGCCGTGACCACAAAGTAGATGACCGCGGCGGCAACGATTGCGGCCACACACAGGCCGATCGAGCCAAACATTGCTGTCAATTCCATACCGCGTCACCTCTCTTTTAAACGGGGCTTTCAAGATAGCACCTCGATACCCGCCACCACAGCTCCTTCACGTTCGCCGGCCCTTCGGTCTAACGGATGGCGCGGCGGGGAAAAATCAACTCGTCAAACGATTTAGCATTCGCAATTCCGGCTGCATCGCGCCGGCCATCATCACATAGAATCGAGCCTCCATGGATACCCTCAACGATCTAAATGAGCGCGTCGACGCCTTCGTCGGCACCAGCTCCTTCGACACGCCTGCGGCGGCAAACGACCAAGCTCCCATCGATGTGCCCGCCGAGGTGCACGAGGACATCGTCGCCTCGGTCGATTTTTCCGAGGTCGAGCTTGCAGACGAGTTCACCGAGCCCCAAATAGCCGTCACGCCCAACGGCCTGCTCCCTATGGAGCCCCTGCCCATCGACGGACGCCTACGCAAGGCTGCCCTTCGCATGCCCGACGAGATCGAGGAGGCCAGCGGCTTCACGCTCTTTGGCCGACGCATCAAGTCGCTCATTTACACCACCGATGTCGCGGTTATCCGCAACTCCAACGCCGACGCCGTCTTTGCGGTCTACCCTTTCACGCCGCAGCCCGCCATTACGCAAGCGCTGCTGACCGTCGCCGAGTGCCCGGTCTTTGTAGGCGTGGGTGGCGGAACTACGACCGGTAAGCGCTCCGTGCAGATGGCAGCCGTCTCCGAGATGCAGGGCGCGGCGGGCTGCGTGGTCAACTCCCCCGCTACTGCCGAGATGGTCGAGCACATCACCAACATCGCCGACATCCCCGTCATCGCCACGGTCGTTCGCTGCGACGACGATGCCCACGCCAAGGTGCGCGCTGGAGCCAAGATTCTCAACATCGCCGCCGGCAAGAACACGCCCCAGGTCCTACGCGAGCTGCGCGAGCACTATCCCAACCTGCCGCTTATCGCGCCGGGCGGCAAGACGCCCGAGAGCATTCGCGAGACCATCGCCGCCGGCGCCAACGCCATCATCTGGACACCGCCTTCGGCCCAGCAGCTACAGACCGACATGATGCAGCGTTATCGCAAGATGAAGGAAGACGCCACACCTGTCATCTCGCGCGACGACGTGCCCATTATCGACCAGGTCGCCGCCGCCGAGGTCAGCCAAGTCGAGAACATGAATCCCGATGTGCCGATTCCCGACGAAGTCATCGAGCGCGTCGCTTCGATCCACGAGCGCGTCGAGGAGCATCGCGCCAACCGCGGCCTCAAGCCGTCACTGCACGGCTTTTTCTTCCGCGGAAAGAAACGCTAGCCGCAACAGCAAGGCCCGCCCCACAAACGTGAGGCGGGCCGTTTTCGTTTGAGCAATCATGCAGCGACGTGATGGGGCAAATTAATCCACGCGCTTGTCGCCCATAAAGAAGAGCGCCACCGTACCAGGTCCGGTATGCGAGCCAATCAGAGTACCGATGTCATTGATCTCAATCTTGCCTTTAAGCTGCGGAACCTGTTCCTCAATCAGCGCCGCGACCGCCTCGGCATCCTCGCGGCACGCCGACTGCGACATGATGCACTTACCCGAATAATCTGCACCGTCCTGTACGTGTGCCATCATGGTCTTAGCCATCTCGGAAATCGCGCGCTTCTTAGTGCGAATCTTCTCACGTGGCGACAGCTTACCTTCGCAATCGACCGTCATAAGCGGGCAAATCTTAAGCGCCGTGCCGATGATCGCGCTCGCGGCCGAAATGCGACCGCCGCGCAGGTAGCTCGACAGATCGGTCGAGAAGAACCAGTGGTGCAGGTTGAGCTTGTGCTCCTCGATCCAGGCAGCCGTCTCGTCGAGTGAAGCCCCACTATCGCGCACATCGGCGGCATATTCCAACAACAGGCCAAAGCCCGAAGACGCCGCCAGCGAATCGATGACGCGCACCTTGCCGCCCTCGGGATAGCGATCCGCAAGCATCTGCGCCGCGACGCAGGCCGATCCATACGTGCCCGAAATACCCGACGACAACGTCAGGTGCAGCACGTCTTTACCCTCGGCAACAAACGGCTCCCAAAACTCCTCGTACTCACCCACGCTCACCTGAGACGTCTTGGGCATGGCGCCCGCGGCAATCTGGGCAAAAAACTCGTCCGGCGTAATCGACTGATACAGATCGTCCGTATAGACAACATCGTCGATCTCGTAATGAAAACACACGACAGGGATATTGCGCGACGCAAAGAACTCACGGGTTCGATCGGCGGCGGATTCACAGGTCAGGACAAAATCACTCATATGAGGCTCCTTACTCATTGCTGCGCAAATTATCGCACAGTGAGCCCACATGCGGTACATATGTCCACTATTTACCAAATCGAACCAAAAATAGTGAACATCTTTACCACCATCGTCTCCACCAACCCGACGCATAAATATCTGAGAAAACACCCTCTGTCGTCTCCACCCGACCAACACATCTACCTTCACTAAATCGATTTACCAAACCGTTCAGCCGACAATTCAGCCGCTGGCGCAAAATCGAAACAAAAGCGGCGCATACTGGTAAACGTTTGACGCTGTTTATCAGTTTTACCAGCCCCATCGGAAGGTGTTTCATGGTCGCATTCGATCGCAACCCGCAAGACTTCAAGTATCTGCGCCTGCTGTCGAGACAGTTCCCCACCGAACAATCCGCATTTACCGAAATTATCAACCTCTCGGCCATCCTCAACCTACCCAAGGGCACCGAGCATTTTATGAGCGACGTGCATGGTGAGTACGAAGCCTTTATGCACATCCTCAACAACTGCTCGGGCGTCGTGCGCGAACATGTCGACGAGATCTTTGGCGACACGCTCTCCTTTGACGAAAAGGGCGAGCTGTGTACGCTCATCTACTACCCGCGCGAGAAGATCGACCTGGTCCGCAGCCGGCGCGAGGACTCGCCAACCTGGTACAAGACGATGCTTGACCAGCTCATCATGGTCGCTCGCTCACTTTCAAGCCGCTACACGCGCTCCAAGGTGCGTAAGGCCATCCCGCGCGACTACGCCTACATCATCGACGAGTTGTTGCACACGCACCCGGACGAGAACAACTATCGCGTGCGCTATCACGAGCGCATCGTGGAGTCCATCCTGGAGACCGCCAGCGCCGACGACTTTATCGAGTCGCTCGCCTCGCTCATCAAGCGCCTGGCCGTCGACCACCTGCACCTGGTGGGCGACATCTTCGACCGCGGCGGCGGCGCGGCCAAGATTATGGACCGTCTGCTCACCTACCATTCACTCGACATCCAGTGGGGCAACCACGACCTGCTGTGGATGGGCGCTGCGGCCGGTGAGCCCGCCTGCATCGCCACGGTGTTGCGCAACAACCTGCGCTACGACAATTACGAGATCCTCGAGAACGATTACGGCATCTCGCTGCGTGAGCTTGTCGCCTTTGCCGATGCCACCTACACCGCCGGTGAGTCCATCACCCCGCTGATCAAGGCCATCAACGTGCTGCTCTTTAAGCTCGAGGGCCAGATTATCCAGCGCCACCCCGAGTTCGATATGACCGACCGCCTGTTACTCGACAAGATCGAACGCGACAACGGCACGGTCACGCTCGCCGACGCCAGCGTATGGCCGCTCACGACCAACGACTTCCCCACCGTCGACCCGGCGGACCCTTACACGCTCACGTCTCAGGAGCAGCACATCATCGACAAGCTCGTGTCAGAGTTTGTCACCGCCGATCACCTGCATCGCCATATCGATTTCCTCTATTCCCACGGCTCGATGTACAAGGTCGCCAACGGCAACCTGCTCTTCCACGGCTGCGTTCCGCTCAACGAAGACGGCACCTTTAGCAGCATGAACTGCCTGGGCACCTGGCACGCTGGCCGCGATTATCTCGATTTTTGCGACCACATCGCCCGCCGCGCGTGGCGCGTGGGCGACCGCGATGCCCTCGACTGGATGTGGTACCTGTGGATTGGCTTCAATTCACCCGCCAGCGGACGCCTGGTGCGTACCTTTGAGCGCGCCTATATCGCCGATAAGAGCACCTGGGTCGAGCCGATGGACCCGTACTTTACGCTTACCAAGTCGCCCTCGGTCTGCGACGACATCATGCGCGAGTTTGGCGTCGCGCCCATGGCATGTTCACCGACCGGCCACATCATCAACGGCCACACGCCCGTTAAAACCACCAAGGGCGAGCAGCCCATCCGCGCCGAGGGCAAGCTGTTGGTCATCGACGGCGGCTTCTGCCGCGCTTACCATCCCAAGACGGGTATCGCCGGCTATACGCTCATCTCGAGCTCGCGCGGCTGCCGCCTCAAGTCGCACCGGGCCTTTACGACGGTTGCCGAGGCACTTACGCGCAACGTGGACATCGAAAGCGAGACCAACCGTTTTGACCAAGCAGACCGTCGCCGCATGGTGAGCGACACCGATACTGGCGCCAAGATTCGCAGCCAGATCCAGGATCTGCGCCAGCTGCTCGATGCATATAGAAACGGTGCTATCGAAGAGCGCGTCTAGCCCCACCCGCGGGGATTGGCTAAACTTGCTGAGTTTGTCATCCCCACGGCGTCCCCGCGCCACCCTAAGGCAGGTACCATGCAAAAGCTCCTTGCGCAGATCATGAAATTTGGCGTCGTCGGTGTCATTGCCACGGTTATCGACTTTGGCATTATGAATCTGCTCCACTACGGTCTGGGCCTCAACATCCTAATCGCCAACACCAGCGGCTTTATCATCTCACTCATCTTTAACTACCTCGCAAGCATGAAGTACGTGTTTGCGCACAAGGAAGGCATGAGCCGCCGCCGCGAGTTCATCATCTTTGTCGTGCTGTCCGTGATCGGTTTGGTGCTCAACGACGGCATCGTGCTGGCGCTCAACGCCGGTCTGGGGCTCGAGGCCAATATCGCCAAGATCTGCGCCACCGCGCTTGTCATGGTCTACAACTTTGTGACCCGAAAGATCTTCCTGGAGGGCGACGAGACCAAATAGCTCGACACCCCTGCAGCATTACGGCGCCCACGGACGACGCGCACTCAGCGCAGTATCGTCCGTGGGTGTCGCTCGTTTACGGGCAAATTTTCAACGTTTGCGGATTAGCTCTTGAAAATTTGGCGAGTTCATATAGTTCTTGGCAAAGACCTTACGTTTCCCTTGTAAAAGCTCTAAAGTATCCTCTGCTCGATTCATCAACGCATTGGATGTGATTACGTGCGCAAGGCGCTGGCACAACCTCATACCAAGCAGTTCCTCAAGTTTGCTGTCGTGGGTCTTATCTCCTTTGGCATCGACTGGGGCATGCTCATTGCGCTCGTCGAGCTGTTCCACCTCGACTTTTTGATGAGCACCACGGTTTCGTTTATCACGTCCGTCGTGGTCAACTACTGGCTCAGCATGAAGTACGTGTTCGACCACCGCGAGGGCATGAGCCGCAAGCGCGAGTTCACGATCTTCACCATCCTGTCGGTGATCGGCCTGGGCCTCAACGACCTGTACATGTTTGTGGGCGTCACGTTTTTGAGCATCGGCTACCAGGCCATGAAGGCCATCGCCACGTTCCTCGTCACCTGGTACAACTACTTCAGCCGCCGCTTCTTCCTCGAGGGCGCACGGTCGTAGTCGATTCACTATTTGCTTGAATGTATAACCGGTTGGAATTCCCATTCCAACCGGTTTTTTGTTTGCCGAGAGACCCGGCGACCCAGTCCAATTCGCGTTAAAAACGGGCGGCCCGGATGTTTGTCCGAACCGCCCGTCTGACGCGCTATGTCGAGGCCTCTAGCCTGTAACGTAATACCAGACTACGTTGTCGCCGTTTGAGAGAACGTAGTTACTACAGGCCGTCATGGGCGTTGTGCCGTTGACGGAGTACATCCACCCGCTCGTGCCGCCGTACTGTTTCTCGGCCAAACCACCAATCGCGGAAACATACGTGCCGTACGACGAGCCGTGTGCGTTGACAGAAAGGCCTAGCGCGCACAGGGCATCGTAAACGGTAGCGCCTTCGTTAAAGGTAAAGGTGCCACCAGAGGACACAGGATTGCCCACAGCGCTCGATGTGACCGAAACCGTCACCGTAACGTAGTTGGACTCCTGCGAGCCGCCCTGGCCGTCCGAGGAAGCGCTTCCGCCATTAGAGGGTGAGGCTCCATCAGACGACTGACCGCCGCCCGAAGAAGCACCGCCAGACACATTGGAAGTATCACCGGCTCCCGTATTTTGGGCAGCGGATTTATCGCCAGACCTCTTGCTGTCCTGACCATCGGACTTCTTGCTATCCGAGTTTTTGTCCGATTCCTTGTTTGAAGACTCGGAATCGTCCTTGGCGTCGTTCGAACCCTTGGGCTCGTCTTTTGCATCATTCGAAGATTTGGAATCCTTGGAACTAGCCTCGCCCGAAGCGGCAGACGAGCCAGACCCCTTGGTGTCCTTGGCGACGACGCTCTCCCCCGTCACGGTCTGAACGATCCAGTCAATGGACCGGGCGCCGCTCTCGGAAGGATGGACGAAGCCCAGCGAGACGACGATCAGAATGGTGCACGCGGCAGCAAGAACGCCAAGGAGCGCCTTGCGACGAGAGGCGGACGCCGCCGAAGCGGCGCCCTGTTGCTTTGCATCGTCGAACTGAATGAACGAGGAATCTGGTTGCTTGGGGTCAGCGTCCTTGGATTTATTGGACACAGCCCTCACCTACCGACGTTTGGTGAACACGAACACGCCGACGATGGCGAGTCCGATGACGCCGGCGGCAACGCCAACAATGGCGAGCGGATTGGTGCCAGTCTCCTGCTCGGAAGCACCAGAGGGCTTCTTAGCAGTGGTCGTGGAAGCAGCACCCGTATCGGACTTGGAATCGGACTTCTTGTCGGACTTGCTGTCCTTCTTGTCAGACTTGTTGTCAGACTTCTTGTCGGACTTCTTGTCGGACTTGTTGTCCTTGGTCTCGGTCTTGGTCGACACCGTCGTCTTGGTCACCGGCTTCTTGCCCGGGGCAATAGCGCCGCCCTTCGAGCCGGAGCCAGAACCCGCGCCAGCGCCAGTGCCGGAATCAGTACCGGTACTAGAACCGCCGCCGCCATTCGAACCAACGCCACCGTTGCCACCATTAGTGCCAGAACCGCCATTACCGCCAGGGTTGGTGGCATTCTTGGTCCACTTGGCATACAGCGTCAGATCGGCCGTCAGCGGCGTGGCGAAGTCATACGCCCGCGTGCAGGCTTCATCGGTATACCAACCGCCGAAAGTGTAGCCATCGCGTGTCGGATCG
The DNA here is from genome assembly GCA_014871645.1 of Collinsella sp. GTDB lineage: Bacteria > Actinomycetota > Coriobacteriia > Coriobacteriales > Coriobacteriaceae > Collinsella. Next base: position 1,496 of record WGSN01000029.1, on the reverse strand, counting down.
GCCGGCTTGACCAGCTTGCCATCGGCCGTAGCAACAAACTTAGTGTCGCAAGCAGACCCGCCGTTGGAATTAAAGGCAACCGTCCAAGACTCAACGGCCCCCAGCTTGAACAGCGTGCCCGAGTCATTGATGTAGTACAGGTTGCCAGATGCATCGGCAATGACCGGAGAGTCGCAGTGCTGGTAATGGCCAGCCGCATCATAAATCTGCGTCGCCTCTGCATCGCCGAGTGTATAGCGATACACGCCACCACCAGCAGAGTAGTTGACGTAATCCTTGCTATCCGCGCTGTTAACGGTAAAGTACACATAGGTCTTGCCGCCCTGAACACTCACCAGCGGAGTAGCAGCAATACCGTTGAGGCCAGCCGGCAGCGCCTTGCCGTCGGCAGCAGCGACCATCGTGGTCTTACCCGTCTTCAGGTTATAGAGAACCAGAGCAGAGCCCGTAGCCGTCTGTCCGCCGACAATTAGATTGTCACCAGACACCGCAGGGGCGCTCAGATTATTCGTAAGGCCCAGATCAACCGTCTTCTGTGCACTCAGCACACCCTTCGCCGAAAGCGAAATCACATGGAGCTTTCCGTCGTGCGTCATCTGATAGAAGGTCGAACCATTGGACGGATCGGCAATGCAATCGGCATTTGCGACAGCGCCGAGCTCCATGGTCGAAACGACATCGCCCGTCGTCTTATCAATGCACTTAAGCGTACCCGCGCTCGTAGGAACGATGGCATACTTATCCGTCAAAGCCGCACCAGTCCAGTAATAGCCCTCGGTAGGGTCGATGTTCTGCCAAGAAACTTCGCCCGTGGCAATCTTAATGCGTGCAAAGGAGCCGTTGCCGTAGGTCGCGTTGTAATTCTCGTCATACGAAATATCGACCGTACCAACATAAACGTACTCGCCGTCCGAAACGACGGTGCAGGAGCTCTGCGTCAAGTCCGTCAAACCGGGCGTCAGCCACTTGCAGATCAGCTTGTCTGCAGTAATCGCCTGGACCGCACCGCCGTTGAGCGGAACGATGATAAGGCCATTGGTATAGATCGGACGAGAGGTATAGCTCACCTTGGAGGCAAGCGGCGCAGAGGCAACCTTTTTGCCCGTGGACGAATCAATCTTAATGAGCTCGTTCTCGGTCGCGATGTACACAAAGCCGTTAGCGATGACAGGCTCGCTGCAGTTGGCATACTGCTGACCAGACTCGGCCTTCCAATCGAAGGCCCACTTAAGACCGGCGGCCTGCGCAGGCGTCTTGGCATCCGTTACGGTCGAACCGTTGCCACTGTTGCCGTAGCCGGCCCACTCGGCATCCCAATCAGGAGTCGTCGCGCTCGGATCCACGACAATCTTGTCGGGATCGGGCATGGGCGAATTATCGGTGGTATAGGCAAGCGTGACCTTATCGCCGCTCTTGAGCGTAATCTGATTGGCGCAGAGTAAGGAGGGCTCTCCGTTGATATACAGATGCCAATATTTATTGGTCGCAGCATCCCA
>WGSN01000028.1:0-20244 GCA_014871645.1 Collinsella sp. | reverse complement strand
CTGCGGAAACGCGGGGTCCGTTCAGGCTGTTGCGTTGAGATTGAAAATCAACCACCACATAGGAGCTGGCTCTCTATCCCGATCATCAAACATCTCAACCTGTAACATCTGGGCTGATAAATCGGCTCTATGTGTTACAGATCGAGACAAAAGGCAGGCGTCGGGACGAACATCTCATTCTGTAACAGTAAGACGACTTTTAACGGTCTAGATGTTACAGATTGAGACAAACCGCTGGGACGGGTCAAAACCACCACAAAGGTGCCTGTCCCCTTTGTGGTGGTTGGGGCGTTAGGGGAGGAGCTTCATGGCGGCGTCGTGGGCGGCGTGCTCGTAGGTGTCGTCGAGGGTTTTGAGCGGCAGCAGGGCCGTGGCCTGCGCATCGCCGCGGCGCTCGAGGGCGTGCGCGATCAGCCAGTCGGCGAGTTCGGGGTTCTTGGGCAGTGCCGGTCCGTGCAGGTACGTGCCGATGACGCCCTTGTAGATGAGACCCTCAAAGCCATCGTCGCCGTTGTTGCCGGTGCCCGTGACGACGGACGTTCCGAGCGGCGTGGCCTCGGCGTCCAAAAGCGTGCGGCCACCGTGGTTCTCGAATCCCACAAAGGGCTCAGGTGCCAGATCGGTTTTGACGGCTACGTTGCCGATCAGGCGGTCGGAGCCGCGTACGGTTTCGGCGGCAATGACGCCCAGGCCCTCAATGCGATCGTCGCCCATGTAGTACGAACGGCCGAGCAGCTGATAGCTGCCACAGATGGCAAGCAGTGTGCCGCCGTCCTCAACATAGGCCGCGACCTTGTCTTTTTGAGCGAGCAATTCATGTGCCACAGCCAGCTGATCGCGGTCGGAGCCACCGCCCATCATGACGATGTCGGCGTCGGTGAGATCGAGCGCCTCGCCCATGCGGACCTCGTCCACGCGCACGGGAATGCCGCGCCAGGCGCAGCGGCGCTCGAGCGCGATAACATTGCCGCCGTCGCCGTAGAGGTTAAGGGCATCGGGATACAGGTAGACGATGCGCAGCGGGCGCGAAAGCTCGACTGGCGCGATACCGACAGGAAGAGCGCTGCCGTCGGCACGGGCTACGGCGCGCCCAGCAACAGCGTCGGCGGTGGCGCCTTTCAGCCCGTCGAGCTCCTTGACCAGCGGCGGGAAGGCCGTGTAGTTGGCGACGGCGTAGAAGGTGTCATCGGCGGCCTCGTCTGCCACGGCGCCAATTGCCTGCGCGACGTCCGAGATAATCGCGGCATCGATGCCGGCGTACTTGAGGCGCACCTGCATGTCGTGCGCGCGCGCGCCTCCGGCAAAGGCGACAAGACCCGGCGTGTCGGCGATGCGCTCAAAGTCGACGTCGTAGATCCACGATACATCGTGGCCGTCGGCATCGTTATCGTTGAGGAAGAAAGCGCAGAGTCTGCCGCCTGCCGTCTTGATGGACTGGATTTGTCGATCGAAGCCTACGGGATTCTTAGCCAGGTTGGCCTCGACGGTGCGGCCGGCGATATCCCAGCGGCCCATGCGTCCGCCGGCGGGGACGTAGGCATCGAGCGTGGGCTGCAGGTGCGCCGTATCCACGCCTAACTCATGTGCGGCAAAGAATGCAGCGGCAACGTTGTAGACCATGTACAGGCCGTTGTAACGCGTGACGATGTGTGCGGCTGGCGCGCTGGAATCAGATCCAAACACCAGGTCAAAACCATAGCCGTCGCAGCCGAGCTCCACGCCCGTCACGCGACGGACAAGCGCAGGGCGGGCCCAGCCGCACGAGGGGCAATGGTAGGCGCCGAGCTGGCCGTATTGCACGTAGTCATACTCCAGCGGCGCGTTGCACTGTGAGCAAAAACGTGAGTCGCTAATACGGTCGGACTCGGTGTTGGTGGCGCCGTCGATGCCAAAGGCAATGCTCGCGTTGGGAACGCGCGCGGCAATCGAGGCGCACAACGGGTCGTCGGCGTTGTAGATGAGCGTTGTCGTCGGAGAGAGCTCCAGCGCATGGGCGATGACGTCTTGGGTATGGTCGATCTCGCCGTAGCGGTCTAGCTGGTCGCGGAACAGGTTGAGCAGCACAAAGTACGTCGGCTTGAGCTTGGGCAGAACGCGTACGGTGTAGAGCTCGTCACACTCAAAAACGCCCACGCGCTTGCCGCTGCTGGTGTGCCTAAGGCCGCCGCGGGCCTCGAGCAGAGCACCCACCACACCAGGTTCCATATTGTTGCCGGCACGGTTGCACACCACGGTAGCACCGCTGGCAGCAACGGCATCGGCGATGAGGTTGGAGGTGGTGGTCTTGCCATTAGTGCCGGTGATCACCACGCTGCGGTCGACCAGGCTCGCGAGGTCGCTTAGCAGCTCGGGGTCGATTTTCATGGCGATGCGGCCGGGAAGCACGCCACCCTGGCGTTTGAGGACAGAGCGCAGTCCCCAGCGAGCGATATCGCTCGAGGTGCAGGCAAGAGATGAGCGGAAGTTCATGAAGCCGTTCCTAACATAGATGACATGGTCGGGGCGATCGCGTCGCTAAAAGCCGTAGCGGCGCGCAAATTCCTGGGCAAGCTGCGATACGTCTTCGCAGGCATTGGCCCAGGGGGCAAAGTCGGGGGTATCCGAGATAATGCCGTCCGCTTCCCAAACGGCCTGGTGCGAAAGATCCCAGGGATCGCGTGGCTCGGGCCGGCAGGGAAGGTACGGCGTCTGGTACATGGGGTTCAGCAAGAAGAACGCGCCGCCCTCGCAGCGGTTAGCAAACTCGCGCAGCGCGCGTGTCGCCGGGCGCATCTTGTTCGTTTTGAACAGCAGAATCGTGCGGGCGAGCAGATACCAAGGAGAGTTCTCGAGTGCGTCTGCCCCGATCTCTTCCTCGAGCTGGTGGGCTAGGGCAAAAAAGCCGTCCTGATCTTCCAGACGAGCGAGGGCGAGCAACACGGTGCCTGCGGCTCGGGTGGGATAGCCTTCTGCCTTAAGGACGCGGCGGGCGTAGTTGGCGGCAGCGCGGTAGCGGGCGCTCGCCATGCACAGCTGCGAGATGGCCTCGAGCGTATGAAGCCACCCGATAAGAGCCGGCTCGCTCACGGTGAGATCGGCCGCCGTCACGCTGTCTGTCAGCACTTTGTTGGCCCAGTAGTGCGGGGCTTCCATGTCGAACCCGGGCACGCTTTGCTGCAGGTAATCGGCCGTGGTCGCCTCGAGCTTCATCAGGTCGCCCAGGCAGGCGTCAACGGGCATGTCGGCCAGGATGATGGCGAGCAGCTGGGCATCGAGGACATGCGCATCGACGCGGACGATCTTGAGCAGTTCATCACGCATATCGTCGAACAGGCGGTTGCGCGTCTGCTCAAACTCCTCGTCGCTGCCCATGTCCTCGATGCGATGGAGCTCGTCGAGCAGGTGGCGATGAACACCGGCATAGGACAGCAGCGCTTGGGCATGCTCGGACTGCGCATACTTTTGAGGATTCGCGCTAATGTCGTTATGGACAAGCTCGCGCGCTGCATCGGTGAGCTCGGGGTGCGACGCCAGATAGGTGCGCTCCAGGTAGGCGGGGATGTAGACGCTCGGATCCATTAGAGGTCCCCTCCCTTAAATGGAAGTCCCTGCTCGGCTGCGCGCAGGATGCGCTCGTCGATCTGGGAACGCACGATATCGTTGGTGGCGACCCAGGCGGCAAAGCTGGCGTTGTCGGGGGCGCCCAGGCCCTCCTGCAGCACCGGCGTCGCCTCGGACAGCGCGAGGACAAGCTCGTCGGTGGAGCCTACGCCTACGTTGACGCGGGCATAGACGCCATCGGGAAACTCGGTTTGGAAGTAGAGTGCCTCGGCTGCGTGCGGACACGAGCGTGCAAGGATGCGCAAGTAGTGCTCGGCACCCTCGTAGTCCAGCTCGCGCCAGGCAGCGCTCATCAGCGCGATGAGCGTCCACGGGTCCAAGTCGCGCTCCGCATCCTTGGGACGACGGCGCAGCGGCGTGTTGGCGAGATAGGGGACGGAGTGGGCAGAGCGAAAGCGCTTGAGCTCCTCGGCGGGGTATTCGAGCTTTGCCATGGCGAGCATCGCGGTGTGGCGGACGCCGGCAGGATCGTTGGGGGCAAAGTCGAGGCTGCGGTTTGCGGCTTCGAGCGACATGCGATAGCGGCCGCTAATGAGCGCGCGCGATGCCAAGGCGGCAAGCCAGCGCAGGTAGGGGCGGCGCATAAGGTCGCCAGCGGCCTCGCGCTCGTAGGGGTCCTGCGCCGAGGCGATCTTAAGCGCCAGATCGTGCTCCACCTCGTCGCACTTGGACACCAGATACTGCACGTATTCCTCGTTGGATTCGGCGGCGAGGGCGGTCAGCATGCGCTGAGCGTCCCAGTTGGTGGGGTCGAGCGCGGCTGCCTCGCGGAGCATGTTCTCGGCAGCTGCCTCTTCCTGCTCTGCCTGGGTATCGTCAGGGATAAAGGGAATGCGGTAGTCGACAGCCTCGACCACCTTGGCAATGAGGTGCCCGGCGCGGTCGCGGTCGTGCACGATGAGCGGTGCGGGGTTGCGGGTGAATTGTTCCATCAGATGTTCTACGGCGGCAGCGTCGGTGAGCGGGATATTGTCGCGGCGCAAGGCCTCAAGAACGAGGCGATGGCAATCCTCTTGAATGGGATCGAATGCCATGGGGCCTCCTTTGCTGCGGTTAGGGTTCAAATGTTTCTATATAAAGTTCTAGTTTACCCGCATGTGGCACAACGGGGGTGCCGCACTTGGACTTGCACCTTTGCACCACGAAGACGGATGTCGCACAAATGTCGGCACCTTGGACGACCGAGTGGTATCACGGTGCCGCAAACGGTCGATTTTTGGCGGCGAACGGTGCATATTTTGGAGGGGCACGGTCCTGCCCGGGATATGTAGTCAACCTTGATAAAACGTTTGCCCAGCTTGGGAGTATGAATGCCGCACAAGGGTCTTCAGGGATAGAAAAAACGTTTCATCATTGGCGGCTTTAGGTGAATAACTGACCAACCAGAACGGTAAAATAGTGTTTGTCTGAGCGTTGAGACGTTTAGACATCGCGCATTGTCATCGCCGGCAACGCGCAAACCGGTCCTAACGGAGCCAATTGGGTGCTCCGTTATATACGCAAGTCTAAGAGGGGCTTGTTTAGGAGGCACAGTATGGGACGTTTTACCAATCCTCGCGATCTGTACTTTGGTGAGGGCGCTCGCCACGAGGTGAAGAACCTCAAGGGCAAGAAGGCCATCATCGTTTCTGGCGGCAGCTCTATGCGCCGCGGCGGGTTCCTGCAGGACGTTGAGGCCGACCTCAAAGAGGCCGGCATGGAGGTCAAGCTGTTCGAGGGCGTCGAGTCCGATCCCTCCATCGAGACCGTCATGAAGGGCGCAGCCGCTATGCGCGACTTCGAGCCCGACTGGATCGTTGCTATCGGCGGCGGTTCGCCCATCGATGCTGCTAAGGCCATGTGGGTCTTCTACGAGTATCCCGAGGAGTCCTTCGACAACATTATCCAGCCGTTCAGCTTCCCCGAGCTGCGTCAGAAGGCTCACTTCTGCGCCATTTCCTCTACCTCCGGCACCGCTACCGAGGTCACCGCATTCTCCGTCATCACGGATTACGAAAAGGGCATCAAGTACCCGCTGGCCGACTTCAACATCACCCCTGATGTCGCCATCGTCGACCCCGAGCTCACCTACACCATGCCCGCCAAGCTGTGCGCTCACACCGGCATGGATGCTCTGACCCACTGCATGGAGGCCTACGTTTCCACCTGCGCCTCTATGTTCACCGATGCCAACGCTCTGCACGGCATCCGCGAGATCGTCGAGTGGCTGCCCAAGTCCTATGCTGGCGACCATGAGGCCCGTCAGCACATGCACGAGGCTCAGTGCATCGCCGGTATCGCCTTCTCCTCGGGCCTGCTCGGCATCGTTCACTCCATGGCTCACAAGACCGGTGCTGCCTTCGAGAACGGCCACATCATCCACGGTGCTGCTAACGCCATGTACCTGGGCAAGGTCATCCAGTGGAACTCCAAGGATCCCCGTGCTGCCGAGCGTTACGCTTACGTGGCCAAGGAGATCCTGCACCTTCCCGGCGAGACCAACGAGGAGCTCATCGCTGCACTCGTCCAGAAGATTCGCGACCTCAACGACCAGCTCAACATTCCGCAGTCCATCAAGGATTACGCGAATGGTGGCGTGAAGGTCGACGCCGAGAACCCGCAGATGGTTTCCGAGGAGGAGTTCCTCGCCAAGCTGCCCGAGATCGCCGCGAACGCCGAGCAGGACGCCTGCACGCCCGAGAACCCGCGTGAGACCAAGGCTGCCGACTTCGAGAAGATCCTCAAGGCCTGCTACTACGACACCGACATCGATTTCTAATCGACTCTTGTTATCGTAACGAGGGGCTCCGCACGTATCTGTACGGAGCCCCTTTCTTTTTTCTTTTAGAGAATGGGATAGTTATGGCTGCAATTTTCAATAGCCCCAGCAAGTACATCCAGGGTCCGGACGAGCTCGCCAAGCTCGGCTCTTACGTTGAGCCGCTCGGCGCTAAGGCCCTCGTCATCGTGACGCCTTCGGGCAAGAAGCGCGTCGGTGCCAAGATCGAGGGCGGTTTTACCGAGGCTAAGGCCGAGCTGCTGTTTGAGGACTTTAACGGCGAGTGCTCCAAGGGCGAGGTCGATCGCCTGGTTGCGCTCGCTCGCGACAACGGTTGCGACATCATCGTCGGCGTCGGTGGCGGCAAGATCCTCGACACCGCGAAGGCCGTCGCCTATTACCTGGAGTCCCCGGTTATCATTTGCCCCACCATTGCTTCGACCGATGCCCCGTGTTCGGCGCTTTCGGTGCTCTATACCGATGACGGCCAGTTCGACAAATACCTCTTCCTTAAGGCAAACCCCAATATCGTCCTTATGGATACGACGGTTATCGCGGCGAGCCCGGTGCGCCTGACGGTTTCCGGTATGGGCGATGCGCTCGCAACCTATTTCGAGGCTCAGGCGACGCACGATGCCGACGGCGGCACCTGCGCCGGCGGCAAGGGCGGAATGGCCGGTCTGGCGCTCGCCAAGCTCTGCTACGAGACGCTTATGGCCGATGGCGTCAAGGCCAAGGTCGCGCTGGAGAAGGGCGCGCTCACGCCTGCCGTCGAGCACATCATTGAGGCCAATACGCTGCTTTCGGGCATTGGCTTTGAGAGCTCGGGTCTCGCTGCGGCCCATGCCATCCATAATGGCTTGACGATGCTGCCCGAGTGCCACAGCATGTATCACGGCGAGAAGGTCGCCTTCGGCACCATCGTCCAGCTGGTACTCGAGGATGCCCCGACTGAGAAACTCGAGGAAGTCTTGGGCTTCTGCATTGAGCTGGGTCTGCCGGTCACGATGAAGGAACTTGGCGTTGCTGAGCTTACGCGCGAGCAAGCCATGATTGTTGCCGAGGCCGCCTGCGCGCCCGATGACACCATGTGCAATATGCCGTTTGAGGTGACGCCCGAGATGGTCGCCAACGCCATCCTGGGTGCCGACGCACTGGGCCACTACTATCTCATGGATGAGTAAATCAAGCTAAGGAAGGGGCAAAGCCAGCAGATGGCTTTGCCCCTTTTTGCTATGGTGCAAAGGGGCAAGGTTACTTTGCACCAATCGTTGTTTGATGAAGGGCGGATTCTCGTATGGCGCTTCCTATGGTTTACGGCGGTCCCGGCCGGTATGTTCAGGGGCCGGGCGAACTGTCGCGTCAAGGCAGGTATTTGTCATGGTTGGGCTGCGCTGCCTATGTCTTGTTTGACCAGGGCACCGAGGATCGGCTGTGCAGGCAGATCGTCGATGGATTTCTGGACGAAGATCTAAGCGAGCCGTTCTTTAAGATTTATGACGGTCCGTGTACGGAAGAGGCCGTTGTCGAAATGGCTAAGGAAGCCCAGGCCGAGTATTGCGACATGGTGGTGGGTATTGGCGGCGGCAAGATGCTCGATATCGCCAAGGCCGTTGCGTTTTATGCCGAGTTGCCGTTGTGCGTATGCCCCACGGCGGCGTCGATGGACGGTCCGTGCAGCGTGATTTCCGATGGCGATCTGCAGGGTGTTGCAAATGCGGTCTTTAGAAACGAGCGCAATATGGCCAACGAGCAGGCCAAGGTGACCAAACAAAAACTCGTGCAGCTCATGTGCGAGGCATAGCTTGGCACTTGATTGACCTTGTGCAATCGAGGCGGCGATAGGCCATGGGCTATTTGCCGCAAAGATGCTCCGCGTGTAATTTGCCCGAGGCGTGGGCCGATAGCGTATCATTATCTCTTGCTTGTTTGCACTGCTCAGGGAGGGGCCGCGCATGGCGCAGGAACACGATCTGTTTGATGACATTATCGAGATCAGCAAGGGTTTCGATTTTCTTAAAAACCCGCTTGGCGGCGTGACCGATGCACTCGATCCGTCGGCGCCGCAGTGGAATCCTGCTGACTACAAGGAGCGTCCGCGCGGCAACACCATTCCGTGCCTGACCTGCAAAAACGAAAAGAGCGGTTGCACCGCGTGCATGGACGTGTGCCCGGTCAACGCTATCGAGGTCGAGGAAGACTCCATCGAGATTCTCGACTCCTGCCGCAAGTGCGGTCTGTGCGCCGCTGCCTGCCCGACCGAGGCGATCATCTCGCCGCGCCTGGCGCCTAAAAACCTGTATGACGATATCGTCTCTGCTGCTACGAGCCACGAGACCGCCTACGTCACCTGCACGCGTGCCCTCAAACGCATGCCGCGTGAAAACGAGGTCGTCGTTGCCTGCGTGGGCGATATTACGGCAGAGACTTGGTTTTCGGTACTGGCCGACTATCCCAACGTGAGTGTGTACCTGCCGTTGGGCGTGTGCGATAAATGCCGCAACACCGGCGGCGAGGACATTCTGGGCGAGGCGATTGCGAAGGCCGAGGAGTGGTCCGGCACGGGTATGGGCTTGGAGGTCGACCCCAAGAGCCTCAAATGCCATAAGCGCCGCGAGTACGAGCGCAAAGAGTACATGGAAAAAATTGCCCGCACCACGGGCCTGACGGTGACCAAGCTCAATCCGGCGACGGCGGCGCTGGCTTCGGTGACGCAAAAGCTCAAGGCCCATCGCCATCAGATTACCCAGCTGGAGCGTACGCTCAACACCATGTGCGGCACCACGACGACCAAGCGTCGCCGTTCGCTCACCCATGGGCGGCAGCTGGTGCTCTCGACACTGCAGAACCATCCCGAGCTTGCCCAGAATATGCAGGTGAGCACGCCGGAGTGCGATTTTGACAAGTGCACGTCGTGCGGCGAGTGCGTCAACGTGTGCCCCACGTTCGCCTGCGATTTGGTGGGAAGCGGCCGCTTTGCGTTGGAGTCCACGTATTGTTTAGGCTGCGGCGCCTGTGTCAAGGTTTGTCCCGAGCATGCGCTCAAGCTTGTTGAGCACGACGCGTCCAATCTGGTCGTCGTCGATCCCGAAGCCGAGGAAAAGGCCGCCCAGAAGGCGAAGGCTCACGAAGAAGCTGAGAAGGTCAAGGCCGAAGCAAAGGCCAAGCTCGACAAGATGCTCGACCAGGTAGAAAAGCTCGCGGACTAGCTGAAAGAGCGTAAATGATGGCCGGTGGGACAGGTGCTGCCCCGCCGGCCAAAAAAGTTGGGGTGGAATAGTTCCTGTTTTGCCCTTAAGCTGGCCATTCTAGGAACTATTCCACCGCAACTAATAGATGGTTAGCTCATACTGCTCTGATGGGTCTCGCTGCCGTTATTGCGGCGGGTGACCGTTTCGTGGAGTAAAAAGAAGCTGGGAACCTGCTTTGTCTCGGTGTATTCCATAAGGATACCGTCGGCGTTGTAGGTCTGCCCGCGTACAACGGCGAGTGCGTTAAAGTCGTCGAGATCGAGCACGCGTGCATCCTCGGGCGTGGGATGCTCAATCGTTACATCGCGTTTGCCCGTGGCAATCTTAATGCCAAGGTCTTCTTCGAGGTAACGATAGATCGAGTCGTTGACAATCTCGGGTGTCAGCCCCGGTACCTGTGAGCTTAGGTAATAGGAGTCGTCGGAGCACACGGCCCGTCCGTCTGCATAACGGATGCGTTTGGCACGCGTGAGCTCACAGCCTTCAGGAAACCCGGTAATCTTGGAGAGCGCCTTGTTGCAGACGAGGAGCTCAAAGACAGTGGTAACCGTTTTGAGCTCAAAGCCTCGGCTGGCTGCGATTTCCTTAAAGGTCTCGAGTCCGCCGCCACCACGATTCGTCTCGTCACTGATGTTGCGAATGACGCGCATGCCTTTGCCTTGCTGGGGGAGCACGTAGCCATCTGCCGCAAGCATCGAGATGGCGCGACGGACCGTCATGCGCGAACAGCCAAACAGCTGCGTGAGTTCAGTCTCCGAAGGCAGATAGCTTAGATAGGCGTATGTGCCGTCGTCAATCGACTGCTTCACGTTGTCATAAATGGTTTGGAAGATGGCTCGCGCCATGACGGTCTCCTAGAGCTGAGTGCGCGAGCGGTGGATGAGGACTGCTCGCGCAGGTGTCGATCGATTTACTTGCTGGGGTCGATTATATATTTACCCATGGCACGCAGAGCTGGGTCTGACAGGATGGCGCCGAGTTCGTCGAGGGAAGCCACCTTGGCGACCATCGAGGATACGTCGAGCCTGCCAGAGTCGATGAGCTCGAGCGCGCGACGCTGCGTATAAGGGTTGATGTAGGACGAGGTAAGCACAAGCTCCTTCTGGAAGACCTCGAAGGGCTTGACGGTGATTGTCTCATCGGGCTTGGTGAGGCCGAACATCATGACCGTAGCCTTATGGCCGGCGATCTGGATGGCCTGCTCGATGGTGACGGGCTTGCCAACACACTCGATAACGACATCGACGTTGCCGACGCCCTCCTGCTTCAGGCGGGCCGGGACGTCCTCGTGGATGGAATCAATTGCCAGGTCGGCGCCGAGTTTGAGCGCAACCTCGCGCTTGCCTTCGACAGGCTCGAGCAAGACAACCTTGGTGGCGCCGGCGTTTTTAGCAAGCTGCATCATGAGCAGACCGATCATGCCACCGCCGATAACGACAACTGTGCTGCCGGGCTTGATGTTGCACATATCGATGCCGTGCAGGCAGCAGGCGACGGGCTCGGTCATAGCACCCTGCTCAAAGCTGGTGTGATCGCCCAACTTGTAAACTTGCTGCATATCGACGGAGCAGTACTCGGCAAAGCCGCCGTTAACAGTGGTGCCGTAACCGGTCATATGCTCGCAGTAGTGGTTGATTCCGTCGCGGCAGGGTTCGCAGCAGCCGCAGGGATGGTTTGGGTCGATGCACACGCGATCGCCCGGTTTAAAGCCAGCGACGTCGCTGCCCACGGCCTCGACAACGCCCGCAAACTCATGACCAAGGATCGTGGGCGGGGTAACGTCGGCTGCACCCTTGTCGCCTTCATAGATATGAACGTCGGTACCGCAGACGCCGCAAGCTTTGACGTTGATCAGAACGTCGCGCCTGCCCACGGCCGGCTTTGCCGATTCCTCGACTCTGAGGTCGTGCTTTCCATAGAAGACCGCGCTTTTCATGGTGACTCCTTAACGTGGCGGTGAATGTTGTAATGAAGTATAGGTATGTCTATAGATATAGACAAGCACATCTAGACAAGTAGAAAAGAAATTTTAAATGCAGCCATAAGGTATGTCAGATTTAGCAGGCAAAACACTGGACTCATACCGTTTACGGCCAATAATCAACCGTTTACCGACCGTAGTATTTATGCTAACTTGTCTAGATAAGTGATATGATAAAAATAGAAGCGCAAGAAGTCAGGGAAGCGGGCCCACCCGTCCTATTGCACGAGGTACACGCAAACGGCGCGTCTGCGGTCTCGAGTGAAGCCAAAACCGCAGTCGCTCCGAATGAAGAGAGGGGGATTCCCCGTCATGATGCAAAAGATACAACGTTTCGGCGGTGCAATGTACACGCCTGCAATTCTTTTCGCATTTTCCGGAATCGTCGTCGGCCTGGGTACGTTGTTTACCACCGAGGCGATCTTTGGCGAGATGGCCACAGCGGGTCATCTTTGGTTTGATTGCTGGAATGTGCTGCTCCAGGGTGGTTGGACGCTCTTTAACCAGATGCCGTTGCTGTTTTGCGTAGCGTTGCCAATCTCGCTCGCGAACAAGCAGAACGCTCGCTGCTGCATGGAGGCTTTGGCCATCTACCTTACCTTCAACTACTTTGTAAGCACAATCATGGGGCAGTGGGGCCCTGTCTTTGGTGTTGACTACTCTGTCGAGGCGGGCAGCGGTACTGGTCTTGCCACTATCGCAAGCATCAAAACGCTTGATATGGGCATCATGGGCGCGCTCATTATCTCTGGTATCGCCACGATGCTGCATAACAAGTTCTTCGACACCGAACTTCCTGAGTGGCTGGGCGTGTTCTCGGGCTCCGTGTTCATCTATATGATCGGTTTCTTCGTTATGGTTCCGGTCGCTCTTATCGCCTGCCTGGTGTGGCCGCATGTTCAGGCTGCTATCTCCGCCTTCCAGGGATTCATCCTTTCCGCCGGTACGTTCGGCGTTGGCGTCTTTGCTTTCTTCGAGCGCGTGCTGATTCCTACAGGCCTTCACCACTTTATCTATACGCCGTTCTATTACGACAACGCGGCGGTCAATGGCGGCATTTTTGCCGCTTGGGCTAACATCCTGCCCCAACTGGCTGCCGATCCGAGCATTGCTCTTAAGGATGCCGCACCCTGGGCTGCCTATACCTGCCCTGGTTGGACTAAGGTCTTCGGCTCGCTTGGCGTCGCCATTGCGTTTTATATGACCGCCAAACCCGAGCGCAAGCAGCGCGTCAAGGCTCTGCTGATCCCGGTCACCCTTACCGCTATGCTTTGCGGTATTACCGAGCCGCTTGACTTCACCTTCCTGTTCATCGCGCCTGGCCTGTTCGTCGTCCACTGCGTGCTCGGAGCGCTTGGCTGCATGGCTCAAAACCTCCTTGGCGTCGTGGGCATCTTCGACGGCGGCATCATCTCGATGCTCTCGTGGGACTGGCTGCCCCTTTGGGCCGCACATGGTCTGCAGTACGCCATCTCCATCCTTGTCGGTCTGTGCTTTACCGCTCTTTGGGTCGTGGTCTTCCGTTTCCTGATCGTCAAGTTCGACTTTAAGACCCCCGGTCGCGAGGATGACGATGTTGAGGTCGAGCTCAAGTCCAAGGCCGACTACAAGCAAAAGCAGGGCGGTGCTGCTGGCAAATCGGTCGCCCAGAGTAAAGATGATGAGCGCTTGGTGCTTGCCGAGAACATCCTCGATCTGCTCGGTGGCACGGATAACATCATCGATGTAACGAACTGCGCTACCCGTCTGCGCGTTAACGTCAAGGACAAGAGCGTCGTTGCACCCGAGGCTTCCTTCAAGGCGATCGGTACGCATGGCTTGGTGGTCCAAGGTCAGTCAATCCAGGTCATCGTCGGCCTTAGCGTCCCGCAGGTTCGCGAGAAGTTCGAGAGTCTTCTGAAGTTCGAGACTCTTCTGTAAACCATCGTCCATCGAAACAATCGGCCTTGCAGAGCCGGTATGCACCGCAAGGCCGATTCTAGAGATAAAAAACTCCACTTCTAGGTAACAATTCCAAACCGTGCAGGCCGCGTACGGGGATGGATTGAGCAAGCGGCCAGAATGAGGAGGACATCATGTCCAAGAAAAACTATGCCGTGACCATTGCCGGCGGTGGCTCTACCTTCACCCCGGGCATCGCTCTGATGCTGCTTGAGGAGCGCGACCGCTTTCCGGTCAACAAGGTGACCTTCTACGATAACAACGCCGAGCGCCAGGAGACCGTGGCCAAGGCCTGCGAGATCTACTTCCACGAGAACGCCCCCGAGGTTGAGTTTAGCTACACCACCGACCCCGAGACCGCATTCACCGGGACCGATTTCGTCCTTGCTCACATCCGCGTCGGCCTGTACGCCATGCGTGAGCTCGACGAGAAGATTCCTCTCAAGTACGGCTGCGTTGGCCAAGAGACCTGTGGTGCCGGCGGTATCGCCTACGGCATGCGCTCCATCGGTGGTGTCATCGAGATCCTCGACTACATGGAGAAGTACAGCCCCAACGCCTGGATGCTCAACTACTCCAACCCCGCGGCCATCGTCGCCGAGGCCTGCCGCGTGCTGCGCCCCAACAGCCGCATCATCAACATCTGCGACATGCCGATCGACCTCATGGATAAGATGAGCCGTATGTGCGGCATCAAGGATCGTCGCGAGCTGCAGTATAGCTACTACGGCCTCAACCACTTTGGTTGGTGGAGCAAGATCTACGACAAGGAGGGTAACGACCTCATGCCGCAGATCAAGGAGCACATGGCAAAGAACGGCTACTTGGACGGCATTGAGCACGAGGCCGGTAAGGAGCAGCACGTCGAGGAGAGCTGGATTCACACCTTCGGCAAGGCCAAGGATGTCTATGCTGTCGATCCCGAGACGATTCCCAACACCTACCTCAAGTACTACCTGTACCCGGACTATGTTGTCGAGACGTCTGACCCCAACTACACTCGCGCCAATGAGGTTATGGACGGCCGCGAGAAGAAGGTCTTTGGCGCTTGCCGCGACATCATCGCCAAGGGTACTGCCAAGGACGGCGGCTTTGAGCCCGACGTACACGCTAACTACATCGTCGACCTTGCCTGCGCGCTGGCCGAGAACACGCTCGAGCGCTTCCTGCTGATTGTCCCCAACGATGGTGCTGTGCCCAACTTCGACCCGACGGCCATGGTCGAGGTGCCTTGCATCGTTGGCTCCAACGGCTTTGAGAAGATCTGCCAGGGCCCGATCCCGCAGTTCCAGAAGGGCCTGATGGAGCAGCAGGTTTCCGTCGAGAAGCTCGTTGTCCAGGCTTGGGTCGAGGGCAGCTATCAGAAGCTCTGGCAGGCGCTCACGCTCTCCAAGACCATTCCTTCGGCAAGCGTTGCCAAGCAGATCCTGGACGAGCTCATCGAGGCCAACAAGGATTTCTGGCCCGAGCTTAAGTAAGGACTGCTGTCTCGAACTCTCACGCATCTCTGCTTCATTTGCGCCGCTGCGGTGTCCGGATTCGCCCGGATGCTGCGGCGGCGCTATACTTATACGGATTGAAGTACCTGTACCAAAAGGAGCTGTCGTGTCCCTTTCCATCGGTATCGTGGGCCTGCCCAACGTGGGCAAGTCGACGCTGTTCACCGCGCTTACCAAAAAGACCGGCCTTGCCGCCAACTACCCGTTTGCCACGATTGACCCCAACGTGGGTATCGTCGATGTGCCCGATAGCCGCCTGCAAAAGCTCGCCGACATCGTTAACCCCGGCCGTATTGTGCCGGCTACGGTCGAGTTCGTCGACATCGCTGGCCTGGTGAAGGGTGCCAACGAGGGCGAGGGCCTGGGCAACCAGTTCTTGGCAAACATCCGCGAGACCGATGCCATCTGCGAGGTCGTGCGCTACTTTAAGGACCCCAACGTCATGCGCGAGGTGGGCCGCACGGGCGAGTTCGTCGATCCCGCCGGCGATGCCGACACCATCATGACCGAGCTCATCCTGGCCGACATGGGCACGCTCGAGAAACAACTGCCCAAGCTCGAGAAGGAGGCCAAGCGCGACAAGGAGCTCATGCCTAAGTTCGAGGTGGCCAAGCGCCTGCTTGCCTGGCTCAACGAGGGCAAGCGCGCCGCATCCATGGAGATGACCGACGAGGAGCGCGCTGCTGCCAAGGGCTTGTTCCTGCTTACTATGAAGCCCATCCTGTATGTGGCCAACGTGGACGAGGATATGCTCAACGACGATTTGGCGCCCATCGACGGTGTCAAGCCGCTACCCATCTGCGCCAAGATTGAGGCCGAGCTTTCCGAGCTCGATCCCGAGGACGCCGCCGACTACCTGGAGAGCCTGGGCTTGGAGCAGCCCGGCCTGGACGTGCTCGCGCAGGCAGCCTACAAGCTGCTCGGACTGCAGTCGTTCTTTACGGCTGGCGAGATGGAGGTCAAGGCCTGGACGGTTCGTCAGGGCGCGACCGCCCCGCAGGCCGCCGGCGTCATCCACACCGACTTTGAGCGCGGCTTTATTAAGGCCGAGGTTATTGGCTATGACGACTACATCGAGCTCGGCGGCGAGCAGGGCGCCAAGGCCGCCGGCAAGCTGCGTATTGAGGGCAAGGACTATGTCATGGCCGATGGCGACGTCGTGCACTTCCGCTTTAACGTGTAAGGACGACGCGCATGTTTAAATATGGCAAAAAAGCTGGCTACATGGGTATTGCGCTGCTCGTACTTGCGGTGATTCCGCTGGTGGTTGCAGCGTGTGTTATCCCCAACATTGGCCCCGAGGTGGCAACGAAGTTTAACGCCGCCGGCGAGGTGACGCGCTGGGGCAAGAGCTACGAGCTGCTGGCACTGCCGGTGCTCAACCTGCTGCTGAGCGTGGCGACGTACTTTACGGCGGGACGCCAGGCAAAAAACAACGAGGGCTCCGCTGTGATGGCACGTCTTACGTGCGAGCGCTACCTGCGTAACGGCTGCATCACGGGCGTGTTCCTCAACGTAATCAACGTCTACTTTATGTATTCGGCGATTACTGGAACGGGCTTTGGCTTTGGTTTCTAGCTTGTCCTTTTAGGCAACGAGCCTGCATGCATATTCAATGGCTGCTGCGAGGCCGCCGCTCGATCGTGGTTTAAAGACCATGTCGGCGGCGGCCTCGTTTTCGTATCCGGCACCGCGAAGGGCGAGTGCGATGCCGGCTTCCAGGAGAAGGGGCAGACCGCGTTGGCTGGTTGCGATTACGGCAGCCTGATTGAGCGAGCAGCTGTGCGCTTGGCATTGGATGGCAAGTTCACCTTGCGCCGGGCAAGGGACCAGAACAGCGGCGACGCGACTTGATAGCAATGCAAATGCTGTGCGCTCATCGGGCGAAAGGCATTCTGCTTCAACGACGACGAGCTTGGGCGGTGCGCTGTTTGTGCGAAGCGTGGCTCGGTACATGCGGACCGAAGAACCCGACATAGAAAACTCCTGTGTATTCGGCAAAACGTAAACTATAGTTTACGTTTATGTTCGGCTCCATTTCAAACTCGGCTGCATGGACGAACGTGCGAAACAGATTCTTGGCAGGCGGGTCGAAGAGACACGCAGGGACCTTGGTATCTCCAAGGTTGATTTTTGTGTGGCGACAGGAATCAGCCGCCCCTACCTCGACCGAATCGAAGATGGGACGGCAAATTTCACGCTCAAGGTTCTATTTAAGATCGCGCCCGCACTCGGCATGACGGTGTCAGAACTTCTCGAGGGTATCGAATAGGGGATACCCGTCGACAACTGAATTACGCCATCGGGATGCGGTCGTGGTTGACTTGGCTGTAGAACAGGCGCTGAATCTCGGTCGCATCGCGTGACTGGCCGAGTGCCCACATGGTCTTGGCCACGAGCGTCTCGGTGGTCATGTCATCGCCGCGCAAAATACCCGGATGATCGGCGTAAGCGCGGCCGACCTCATAAACACCCAGGTCGAGGCCCTCTTCTGGGACCTGCGTGGTCATAACGACGGTGCGACCCGAATCGACCCAGCGGAAAATCGCCTCCTGGAATGACTCGCCGGACTCGCCAAACTCGGGAATACCGCCAATGCCAAAAGTCTCCAGGATTACAGCATCGTAGCTATCGGCAAGGGCGTCGAGGATGCCCGGGTTTACGCCGGGCGTAAGCTTGAGTACAAATACGCGCGGGTCGATGCTGTCGTAGAAACGCACCGGGTTTTCGCCCTGACGAGTGCCGTGAAGCCCGTTGCGCACGATGCGGTCGTTGCGGATATAGGCGATGGGCGGATAGTTGACGCTAATGAACGCGTTAAAGCTCATGGTGCGCTGTTTGCGGGCGCGCGTGCCGGCAATGGCGACGCCGCCAAACACGATTGAGACGTCGTGCGAGTGTTCGTCGAGCGCATAGAGCAGGCTCTGGTACAGGTTGAGCTTGGCGTCGGTAAAGGGATTGCCCATGGGCTTTTGCGAGCCGGTGAGCACAATGGGTTTGGGGCTATCCTGAATCAGGTAGGAAAGCGCTGCCGCGGTGTAGCTCATGGTGTCGGTGCCGTGCAGAATCACGAAGCCGTTGTGGTCGGCATAGCCTTCGACGATGACATCGCGGATGCGCATCCAGTCGCTCGGGCGCATATTGGTGCTGTCGATGTTCATGGGCTGCACGACGTCGAGCTCGCAGAGGCCCGAGATCTCGGGGACGCTCTGGGCGAGCTCCTCACCGGTCAGGGCGGGGGAGAGGCCGTAGCCGTCCTCGGTCGATGCGATGGTGCCGCCCGTGGCGATGAGAAGGATGCGCTTCATGCTGGTATTCCTATCGTATTTGCCGCCGCAGAGGCGGAGTCGTTCGGCAGTATTGTGGCACAGGGCGTCCAATGTTCAAACGTATTACATCATCTGTAACGTTTGAAAACACTTCAATTGCCGTCAAATAGGGGCCCAGGTCGTGCGTTTGCCGTGCGCTGATGGCTGCGAGGGGCGAGAAACCCCATATAACGTGTACACTATGGAGGTTATTTTCGTTCATTCACGCGGGTGGGCACCGGCTCCCCGCCAACAAGAGGGGGAACCATGGATCAAAAGGCTTCCGCAAAGGTCCTCGTACTCGACTTTGGTGCGCAGTACGGTCAGCTCATTGCCCGTCGCGTCCGCGACCTCAACGTGTATTCCGAGATCGTCCCCTGCGACATCTCGGCCGACGAGATTCGCGAGATGAACGCCTCTGCGCTCATCCTTTCCGGCGGCCCGGCTTCCGTGTATGCCGAGGACGCTCCGTCTATCGATCCCGCCATCTTTGACCTGGGCCTTCCCGTCCTGGGCTTTTGCTACGGCCATCAGATCACGGCCGTGACGCTCGGCGGCAAGGTCGGCCACTCCGAGGTGGGCGAGTACGGCCGCGCCACCATCACGCGCACGGCCGGCGCCAAGCTCTTTAACTCCACGCCTATGGAGCAGACCGTGTGGATGAGCCACCGCGACGCCGTTTCCGAGGTGCCCGAGGGCTTTACCGTTACCGCCAGCACCGACGTGTGCCCGGTTGCCGCCATGGAGTGCGTCGAGCGCAAGATTTTCACCACTCAGTTCCACCCCGAGGTCAAGCACTCCGAGTACGGTCAGCAGCTGCTGAGCAATTTCCTGTTTGAGATCTGCGGCCTGGAGCCCAACTGGAGCATGGACAACCTGGTCGAGACCATGACGGCCGAGTTCCGCGAGAAGGTCGGCGACGACCGCGTGATTCTGGCCCTGTCCGGCGGCGTCGACTCCTCCGTCGTGGCTGCGCTGGGCGCCCGCGCCGTGGGCAAGCAGATGACCTGCGTGTTCATCAACCACGGTCTGCTGCGCAAGGGCGAGCCCGAGCAGGTTGAGGAAGTCTTCACCAAGCAGTTCGACGTCGACTTTATTCACGTTCACGCCGAGGACCGTTATGCCGAGCTTCTGGCCGGCGTGACCGAGCCCGAAGAGAAACGCCGCATCATCGGTACGCAGTTCTGGAAAGAGTTCTTCGCCGTGGCCCAGCAGCTCGAGACCGATGGCAAGCCGGTCAAGTACCTGGCTCAGGGCACCATCTACCCCGACATCATCGAGTCCGGCGCTCGCAAGACGGGCGGCAAGACGGCCACCATCAAGAGCCATCACAACCTGATCCCGTTCCCCGAGGGCGTGCACTTCGACCTTATTGAGCCGCTCGATCACTTCTTTAAGGACGAGGTCCGTGCACTTGGTCTGGCGCTGGGCCTGCCGGGTCACATCGTGTTCCGTCAGCCTTTCCCGGGTCCGGGTCTGGCCATCCGCATCATCGGCGCGGTCGACAAGGAGAAGCTCGAGATCCTCAAGAACGCCGACGCTATCGTGCGCGAGGAGCTCGACGCCTACAACCAGCGCCTGTATGAGCAGACCGGCGAGCGTAACTCCGAGCACAGCTGCTGGCAGTATTTTGCGGTTCTGCCCGACATCAAGTCCGTCGGCGTTATGGGTGACGAGCGCACCTACCAGCGCCCGATCATCCTGCGTGCCGTCGAGTCCAGCGATGCCATGACCGCCGACTGGGCCAAACTGCCTTACGACGTCCTGGCCCGCATCTCCGGCCGCATCGTTGCTGAGGTCCCCGGCGCCAACCGCGTGTGCTACGACATCACGTCTAAGCCGCCCGCGACGATCGAGTGGGAGTAGGCTGATAGGGTTCTGACCTGCACTTTTGAGTGCCGCACTG
>WGSN01000027.1:0-23255 GCA_014871645.1 Collinsella sp. | reverse complement strand
AAAATGGGGCGGTTCCCCATATTATTAATGACGTCGACAGGCGGGGTGGTTCCCCGCGTACGTGCCATCTGAGTAACCGAGGGGAGGGCGCACATGGGAATGACTGGTGCATACGAGCGCAATCTCGATGCAAAAGGTCGTCTGTCCCTGCCTGCACCCCTTCGCGAGGAGCTTGGAGAGCACGTTCGCGTGTTCAAAGCCCTGGATGTCGATGCTCTGTACGTGTTCTCTGCCGAGGCCTTCGATAAGTGGGTCGAAGGACTCTTCGCGGGTCGTGAGGGCCACGAGGGTTTTAACCCGCGTGACATTAATGACCAGAAGCTCATGAGGGCGATCAACAAGCGCACCACGTCGATGGACGTGGACAGCGCCGGTCGTATCGGTCTTTCCGAGTCTCTCCGCAAGCAGGCGAACCTCGACCGCGAGGTCACGGTTGTGGGCAACTACGACCACCTTGAGGTTTGGGATCGCGCCGCGGCCGATGAGGACGATGACGATGAGGCCCTGCTGGACCTCTTCTTCTCGTAAGGGCAAGGCACGGGTAACGGATGGAGCGTGGGATCTTGACACAAGAATATCGGCATGAACCTGTCATGCTCGGCGAAGTGCTTGAGTCGCTGCGGCTAAAGAGCGGCTCCGTTGTCTGCGATTGCACCCTTGGCGGTGCCGGCCATTCGGTAAAGATGGCCGCGCAGGTGGGGGAGACGGGCCTTTTGCTCGGCGTCGATCAGGACGACATGGCCCTCGAGGCCGCTGGCGCCCGTCTGGACCGCGAGGTTCCCGGCGTTCCGCACCAGCTGCTGAAGGGCAACTTCGGCGACTTGGACGAGCTACTTTGCTCGGCCGAGGTGCCCGGGGTCGATGGCTTCCTGTTCGATTTGGGCGTTTCGTCGCCGCAACTCGATATCCCTGGCAGGGGCTTTTCGTATAACGAGGACGCCCCATTGGACATGCGGATGGATCCGGGTAATAACACCTTAAACGCAGCTGAGGTCATCAACACCTATAACGAACACGACCTCGCCCGGATTCTACGCGTCTACGGCGAAGAGAAGTTCGCCTCGCAGATCGCGCGCGAGATCGTGCGCCGCCGCGAGCAAGAACCGATCGAAACCACCGGCCAATTTGTCGAGATCATCAAGGCGGGTATCCCGGCTGCCGCTCGTCGGCATGGCGGACACCCGGCCAAGAAAAGTTTCCAGGCCATTCGCATCGAGGTCAATCACGAGCTCGATGTGCTCGAACGAGGGCTTGATGCCGCCACCAGGTGGCTCAACCCGGGCGGACGTATCTGCGTCATCTCGTATCACTCGCTCGAGGACCGTATCGTAAAGAACCACTTTAAGGAGATGAGCCAGGGGTGCACGTGTCCGCCGGAGATTCCGGTGTGCGTGTGCGGCAACGTGCCGATACTCAAGGTCATCACCCGCAAACCCTTGGTTGCCCAGCCTGATGAGGTTGAGCGCAACCCTCGGGCGAGATCAGCCAAAATCCGCGTGGCGCAGCGTCTGTAGGCGCGACCGCGCGATATTGGACCTCCCGCTCGCACCATAAACGAAGCTTAAACACACTACCAACGTACTCGGGATGGGAGGCGGCATATCATGGGCTACAACACTTCAAGCGCAGCACTCGCCTATGATATGAACGCCATGCCCGCCTATCGTGAGACGCCGCAGGCCCCCGTTGCTCCCCGTGAGCAGCGCACGCCGCGCTTTGATGTCTACACGGGCGCGGGCCGTCAGGCAAACCAGGCGGTAAGCCCGGTTTTCATGAGCGTTCTTAAAACGTTTTGCATCATTGCGGCTATCTTCATGACGATCGGCGTCGCCCGCGTGGCGCTCGCCGGCGTTACGGCCCAGGTGCTCAACAGCAACGCCGAGCTTACCAACACGCTCGAAAAAGCGACCGATGAGAGCTCCGACCTGGAGGTCATGCATTCGGTCTATGGCGCCGACACGCGCATTCGCGACCTTGCGGGCGCTTATGGCATGGTGGAGCCCAGCGAGAGCGTTACACTTGACTTTTCGCAGGATGCAGCCGCGGGCGCCAACGCGACCGCGACCGCTCAGTAGCAAGACGGTAGCTGAGTATGACAAATGACTATCGCCGCGGTTCCGATGGGGGCCGCGGTTCTGGACGTCCCTCGTCGCGGGGACGTTCTGGTTATCAAGGAACGGGTCGGCAATCTTACAACGCCGGGCAGTCCCGTGGCAACGACCCGGCGTCGCGACTTCGCGGCTCGGGCGACCCTCAAGTGCATAACACCAGGTCGCGCAAGAGTTCGTCGACCGAATGGCTCACAGGCGCGCCTCTGCCTCGCCGCAAAGCCGTCATGGGCTTCATCGGGCTTGGCTTGGGCTTGGGCGTCTTTCGCCTTGCCGACTATCAAATTGTCGAAGCCGATAAACTGCGCGAGCGTGCCGATGCGCGCCGCCTGCTTGCGCAGACCCTCTATGCCAAACGTGGCACCGTCTACGACCGCAATGGTAACGTGCTGGCGTCGTCGGTCGAATGTCGCAACATCGCCGTGAACCCGCAGCTTGTCGAGGATGTTGACAAGACGGTGTCGGCGCTGGTCAAGGCAACTGGAATCGATAAAAAGACCTGCCGCAAGCTCGTTGAGTCCGATGGAACCTGGGTGTATATCAAGCGCCAAGTGGACGAAGACGATGTTGCGGCGCTGGAGAAAAAGAACCTGCCCGGCGTGCTTTTTGAGCAGGCCATGAAGCGCGTATATCCATACGGCAATCTGGCATCGCAGGTGCTGGGTGTAGTGAATGTAGACAACGACGGCTTGA
Source organism: Collinsella sp. (assembly GCA_014871645.1). Classification (GTDB taxonomy): domain Bacteria; phylum Actinomycetota; class Coriobacteriia; order Coriobacteriales; family Coriobacteriaceae; genus Collinsella. Next base: position 20,454 of record WGSN01000027.1, on the reverse strand, counting down.
CGGGTCTCGAAAAGCAATACAACAAGCTTCTGACCGGCACGAACGGTTCTCTCGTACGAGAGCGCGCGAGGGACGGCAGCTATATCGCGGGCGGTGCCTATAAAAAGGTGGCTGCGGTCGACGGCGTTGATATCGTGACGACGCTCGACGTCAATATCCAGCGTGCGGCCGAGGATGCCCTGGCAGAGGCAGTTGAGAAGACTAAGGCCAAGAACGGCTCGGCGCTGGTCACCGATCCTACGACAGGCGAGATCTTGGCAGCCTGCTCGTACCCGACCTACGACCAGACCGATCTGGAGAACGCCAAGACCGAGGATATGAACCTGCGCCTGGTCACCGATGCCTACGAGCCCGGCTCAGTCTTTAAGACGCTCGTGGCGGGCACCGGCTTCGACTTGGGCGTCGTGCGATCGAGTACGTCGTTTGAGGTGCCGGCGAGCATCAAGGTGGGCGACGATACCGTCACCGATGCCGACAAGCGCGACTATGCCATGACCATGGATGTGCGCGAGATGATGCGCCGTTCGTCCAACGTGGGCTTTGTCCTAGTGGGGCGCAAGATCGGTGCCGACGACTTTGCCGCCTATGTGGACAAGTGGGGCATCGGTCACAGCTCGGGTGTCGATTTTCCGGGAGAGAGCCTGGGTATCGTCAAGGAGCGTGACCAGTATGACGGCGCCACGCTGGGCTCGATGAGCTTTGGACAGGCACTGTCCGTCTCGCCGATTGAGATCGCACGTGCCGTGGGCGGCATCGCCAACGGCGGCGTGATGATGACACCGCACTTCTATAAGTCCAGCAAAGGCGACGAGAAGGACTGGGGCGAAGGCGAGCGCGCGATTTCGGAGGACGCCGCATCCCAGGTGACATCGTGCATGCAGACGGTCGTGTCCGAGGGAACGGGCGTTGGCGGCGCGGTTGACGGCTATGACGTGGCGGGTAAGACCGGTACGGCCGAACGTGCCGACGAGAACGGCGGCTACCTCAAGGAGAACTACATGTCGTCCTTTATGGGCTTTGCACCGGCACAATCGCCCAAGGTGCTGTGCTATATCACGCTCGACGGAACGCCGAGCGGCTCAGATGCCGCTGCGGTGCCGTTCCAGTCCATTATGGCCAACGCGCTCGACGTGCTGGGTATCCCGCACACGAAGTAGGGGGTTACAATCTTTGGGGCGTGGTTTGTTGTCCCATATGAGGGTGTTCACATGCCCTGCACCACGCATGTGCGGCGCTGGGATACAATACGCCGATAGCATTATTAGGTTTACAGGGGAGCTGCAATGATAGAGATCGCCGTCAACAACCTCGCGGCCGCAACAGGGGCCCGAACCGTGACGGGAGAAGCCGATCGGGTATGCCGCGGGTGCGTTATCGACTCGCGCCAGGTCGAGGAAGGGACGATTTTCGTCGCCTTTCCCGGTGAAAACGTCGACGGCAATGATTTTGCTTCCCGTGCCGTCCAGTCGGGTGCCGGCGCCGTCGTGATGACGCGTGAGCCCGAGGCCGAGCTGGTCTCGCTGGCGCAGGACAAGGGGTGCGCCATCCTGCTGACCGATGATCCCGAGGAGTTTCTGCTGCGTTTGGCGCACACGTATCGCCTGGAGCTTGGCTGCCTGGTCGTTGGCATTACCGGTTCCATCGGCAAGACGACGACCAAGGACGTGCTCGCCGCCGTGCTCGCCAAGCGCTATCGTGTCTGGGCCACCAAGGGCAATTTCAATAACCTGATCGGCATGCCGCTCACGGTGCTTTCCGCTCCGGCCGATACCGAGGTCCTGGTGCTCGAGATGGGCATGAACCATTTCCACGAGATTGAGCGCCTGTCCCAGTCCGCCAATCCCAACCTTGCCATCGTGAGCAAGATTGGTACCTCTCACATCGGCATTTTGGGCAGCCGCGAGAACATCGCCCGCGCTAAGGCCGAGATTGTCCAGGGTATGTGCGCCGCCGGCGACTTCTTGCCGCTGCTGGTTTTGGGCGGCGAGGACGACTTTACACCGTTCATTCGCGATACGTTCGCCCAGCCTGCTGGTATCGACGTGATGCTGGCCGGCGTCTCGGACGATGATGAGGTCCGTGCCCGCGACATTCGTGTTGATGACGAGGGCCGTCCGGTCTTTACGCTCGATTTTGGCCAGGGTGAGACGATCGATACCATGCTTGCCATCCCCGGCGTGCAGTCCGTTCCTAATGCCGTTAAGGCCGCCGCGGTTGCCTATCGCCTGGGCGTGACGCCCGAGCAGATCGATGCTGCCTTTAGAGGCCTCACGATCACCGGTCACCGCCAGGAGATCAAACGCGCCAAGAGCGGTGCCCGCGTCATTGACGATTCCTATAACGCCAGCGCCGAATCCATGGCTGCTGGCCTCGATCTACTGTGTTCGCTTTCCTGCAGGGGGTCTCGCATGGCGATCTTGGGCGAGATGGGCGAGATGGGCGATGAGGCTCCTCGCATGCATGAACTCGTGGGCGCCTATGCCGCCGCCAAGAAGCTCGACATGCTGGCGTGCGTGGGTGGTGAGCTGGCCCAGCTTATGGCCGATGCCGCGCGCATGATGGGCATGGACGAGGACCGCATCCAGGTGTTCTCCGATTATCAGCAGGTGCTCGACCGCATGGGCGGCGCGCTTGAAAAACATGATGTTGTACTGGTCAAGGGTTCCCGCTTTGTTGAGCTCGACCGCTTTGTGGAAGGTGTGTGCTAGCCCATGTTCGGCAATCCCTCGTATCCAACGTATCAGGCTTTTTTGGGGCTTGGCATCGCCGCTGCCATTGCGCTGCTGCTCATGCCGTGGTGGATCAAGCTGCTTAAGGTCGAGGGTATCGGCCAGCAGGTTCGTGCCGACGGCCCCAAGCGTCATTTGGTTAAGCAGGGAACGCCCACCATGGGTGGCGTTGTCATCCTCGTCGCGATCTCGCTGACCTGCCTGCTGATGGGCAAGCTCACCACCGAGCTCGTGCTCGTGCTGCTCGCCACGCTGGCGACCGGCGTGCTGGGCCTGATTGACGACCTAACCTCCGTTACGCATGGGCGCTCGCTCGGTCTGACGCCCCATGCCAAGATGATCGGTCTAACCATTATCTGTGTCACCTTTACGGTACTTGCCGTTAACTGGTGCGGCGTCGCCCCCGAGATTCGTTTTCCCGGCGGCCTGGCGATTGACCTCGGTGTTCTTTCGACCACCATCTGCGGCCTTTCGTTCCCGTGGCTCTACATTGTCTTTTGCTGGCTGATGATCGCCGGTCTTTCTAATGCCGTGAACCTGACCGATGGCCTTGACGGTCTTGCTGGCGGCACCTCCATGATTGCCATGCTCGCCATGGCTGCCATGGCGTTTTTGCACGGAGACGTGAACCTGTCCATCTTCTGCACCGCGTGTGCCGGTGCCTGCTTGGGCTTTCTGTGGTTCAACTGCTTTCCGGCGAGCATCTTTATGGGCGATACCGGCTCGCTTGCCCTGGGCGCCGCGTTTGCCTGCACGTCCATCATGACCAACACCGAGGTCGTCTCCCTCATCATCGGCGGCCTGTTTATCGTTGAGACCCTGTCGGTCATGATTCAGGTTGTCTACTTCCACTTTACGCACAAGCGCGTCTTCCTTATGGCGCCCATCCATCATCATTTCGAAAAGAAGGGCTGGGCCGAGACCAAGGTCGTCATCCGTTTTTGGATTATCGCTGCGGCCTTTGGTGCCGTTGGCCTTGCCCTGTTCTTCCAGTTGGGATAGTGGTCTTTCATGCCTCTTGCTGATGTCTTTAGCCTGCTCGTTTTGGGTCAGGGCAAATCCGGTCTCGATGTCGCCCGCTGGGCGCTGGCACATCCCGAGCGCGTAAGCGCCGTTACCGTGTATGGCGGCGGCACCTCTGAGCCCAATGACGCCACGCGTGCGCTCGAGGCTGCTGGTGCGTCGTTTGTCTATGGGACCGAACAGGTCGAGGGCGCCTATGACGTATGCGTGACGTGCCCGGGCATCTCGGAGTTCTCGGGCTTCTTTAAGGCCGGGCGCGAGCATGCCGCCCAGATTATGGGTGAGCCCGAGTTTGCCTATCGCCTGTCGCCCGATAACTGGATTGCCATCACGGGCACCAACGGCAAGACGACCACCACGTCGCTGACTGATTTTCTGCTTAAGGCTGCCGGCGAGGCCAGCGTTGCTGTCGGCAACATCGGCGAGCCGCCGGTCAACGAGATTGACGGCCGAGCCCACAACGAGTGGTTTGTGGCTGAGCTCTCGAGCTATCAGATTGCTACGACAACCGAGCTCCACCCCCGCGTGGCGGTGCTGCTCAACATCACTCCCGACCACTTGGGCTGGCATAAGAGCCATAAGAACTATGCGCTTGCCAAGATCAAACTGTTTGACAATATGGTCGATGACGATCTGGTGGTTGTCGACGTCGAAGACGCCGGCATTCACGAGTTCGATGAGTACATCTACACGCCGGGTCGTCGCATCTGCAAGGTTGCCTTTGACGAGCCTGAGGGCGAGGATGCCGCCTTTGTGCGCGATGGCAAGATGATCGTGCGTCTGAAGGGCGTCGAGACCCCGCTCATCGCTACATCCGAGCTCAAGATCTCGGGCCATCACAATGTTATCAATGCCCTGTGCGCTGCCACGGCTGCCTTGGCGGTCGGTGCCGATGTCGATGGTGTCTGCCGCGGTCTTGCCTCGTTCCAGCCGCTCGAGCACCGCGTGGAGCCGTGTGGCGAGATTGACGGCGTGCGCTACGTCAACGATTCCAAGGCGACCAACACCGATGCGGTCGAGAAGGCGCTGACGGCATTTCCCGATGACGACGTGATCTTGCTGCTCGGCGGCCACGATAAGGGCACGCCGCTCACGGACTTCGCGCGCGTTGTTATGGATAACGTACGCTCGGTCGTCTGCTTTGGCGATGCGCGCGAGCGCTTCACCGCCGCTATGGACGAGGCCGATGTCGATGGCGATGTGGATATCGCCCAGGCGGATGACCTACGCGACGCCGTGGACGTTGCCCGTTCGCTTTCGAGCCGTGGTGACGTGATCTTACTTTCACCTGCCTGCTCTTCGTTCGATGAGTTCTCGGGCTATGAGGAGCGCGGCCGCGTGTTTAAGGACTACGTGGCTCAGCTTGCCGCTACAGCGAAATCACAAATGGAATAGGGGTTGCGGTGAGAGAGGAGAGCCCCCGACAAGGTATGAGGAGGCCCGACTCGGACCGTGCTTCCTCACGGCGCATCACATCGTGTTCCAGCCGCGGTGGGCAGTCGTTTAGCGAACGCTATATTGCCGGCGTTCCCGCCCGTATCATGCGCCCCCGTTTGATATTCATGGCCTGCTTGTTTACCTTGGTATGCTTTGGCCTGCTGATGGTGTACTCGGCGTCTTCGGTCGAGGCGCTGCACGAGAATGGCTCGGCGACGTTTTTTCTGGGTCGACAGGCCGCGTTTGCCGTGGTCGGTGTTCTGGCGCTGATTGCCATCGTGCGCGTTTTGCCGGACAGCTGGTTTGGGGAGGATGTGCTCAGGATCTTCCTCATCGGCATGATAGGGCTACTGCTTCTGGTGTTCTTGGTGGGCAGCGGCAGCCGTGGCGCCACGCGCTGGCTCAACATCGCCGGTATTCAGTTCCAGCCTTCCGAGTTTTTAAAGCCATTTGCCATTGCGTATTCGGCCATCATGCTTGATCGCTTCTTTTCGCCCGGTGGCAACATCAACGAATTCCTTCGCAAGATGGGCATCTACCTGGGCATTTCGCTCTTTCTGATCTTTATCCAGCCCGATTTCGGTACTGTCCTGATCATCCTGTTGACCCTCATGTGCATGGCGTTGTTTGCGGGTCTCGACCCCAGATTTATCATCGGCGTGCTAATCTTCGGCATTCTCGTGATCGTGATTGCGCTTGTCGCAGAGCCGTACCGTATGGTGCGTATTCAGGTTGCCTTGAACCCTTGGGCCGACGAGTATGGTGACGGCTATCAGGCCACGCTTGCCATCATGGCCTTTGCCTCGGGCGGTCTGTTCGGCCGCGGCATCGGCAACTCAACCATGAAGTACTCGTATCTGCCCGAAGCGCACAACGACTACATCCTGGCCATCATTGGCGAGGAAGTCGGTTTTGTCGGAACCGTGCTGTTCTTCTTGGTGTTTGCGATGCTGATCTACTCGGCGTTTCGCATTGCCGAGCAGGCGACCGATCGCCGGGGCGCGCTCATGGCGTCTGGCTCCGCGGTCATTCTCGCGGTGCAGTTTTTGATTAACGCGCTGGGCATCCTCAACGTGTTTCCCATGACGGGCAAACCGTTGCCGTTTATTAGCTACGGCGGTTCGTCGATTATTGTGTCGCTTATGCTTGCCGGGTTGATCCTGCGCGTTTCGTACGAGAGCGCCCGCCGCGATGAGTATGACCGTCGCCGTGAGAGCTTTGCCGTTATGGACGAGAGCACCGCCGGCGTAGCCCATGTGCGCGGTGAACGACCTTCGCGTAGCGGCTTTACCGTTCTGGATGGTTCTGCATCCGAGCCGGCAGCTCGTCCACGCTCGCGAACGGCTCCGCAAGGCCGTCCGCAGCGCCCCAGCCCTCGCAACGCGGGCGGCGGATATAATCGAATCGATTTGAACTCGGACCCGTCGGCGCGTCTGCGCACCGACGACCAGGGACCGCGTGTACGAAGGGACTACCATGACCGATAAAATGACCGTTGCTATTGCAGCCGGCGGCACGGCAGGACACATCAACCCCGCACTTGCCTTGGCCGAAGAGCTGCGTGACCGTGGCCACCACGTTGTGTTCGTGGGCCAGTCGCGCAAGCTCGAGGGTCGTCTGGTCCCCGAGGCTGGGTTTGATTTTGTGCCCATTACGGTCACGGGCTTCGACCGCTCCCGTCCTTGGACGGCGCTGACCTCGCTGTGGCGTGTCAACAAGGCCAAACGTGCGCTCGCCAGTCATTTCTCAAAGGTTGGCAAGCCCGATGCCGCCATTGGTTTTGGTGCCTATGTCGAGGTTCCGCTGCTGGGGTGGTGTAAGGGCGCGGGCGTTCCGTATCTGCTGCATGAGCAGAACTCTGTTCCGGGCCTAGCCAACAAGATGATGAACTCCCACGCCGCCCGCGTGTGCATCTCGGTGCCGGCAGCGCGTTCGGTCTTTGAGCGCGAAGGTGACCCTGGCCACGTGCTCATGACCGGCAACCCCGTACGTCGCTCGGTAATCGAGGGCGATCGCGCTCGCGGCCGCAAGGCACTTGGCGTTCCCGAGGACGCTACGCTGCTGCTCGTCTTTGGCGGTTCACTTGGCGCCCAGCACCTCAACGAGCGCGTGGCTTCGCTCAAAAACGAGCTGCTTTCGCGCAAGAACCTCTATGTGTTGCATTCGACGGGTGCCGACGGCTTTGAGGAGACCGAGCGCGCTTTGGCGCTGACGCCCGAGGAGGCGAAGCGTTACCGCGTCCAGCCTTACATCGACAACATGGGCGATATGCTGGCTGCTGCCGATTTGGTGCTCTCGCGTTCGGGCGCATCGAGCGTGGCCGAGATCGCTGCACTCGCCGTGCCTTCGGTGCTCGTGCCGTACCCGCACGCCACGGCCGATCACCAAACCACCAATGCCCGTTATCTGGTCGACGCCGGGGCCGGCGTGCTCTGCGCCGATGCCGATATCGACGGTTCTGCCTTTGCCGATGAGCTGCTGCACCTGGTCGATGACGCGGCGGCGCGCGACGCCATGCGTCAGGCGGCGCGTGGTCTGGCTCAGGATAGGGCCGCCGCTCTTCTGGCGGATGCGGTAGAGGGTTTGCGTTAGTTAGACGGGATATCGTCGGTCGCCCTCGCGCTGATGCGGTTGGTGCGGTACAGTTAACGGGTTACAGGCAGTGTTTACGCAAGGAGTACACGAGCACATGGCTGATTCCCAGACTGCAACCTCCGCGCCCGAGTTTAAGAGCGCCCACTTTATCGGTATCGGCGGCGCCGGCATGAGCGGCATCGCCCTCGTTCTGCACGAGCGCGGTTATGCCGTTACCGGCTCCGACCTTAAGACGTCACGTTATATCCGCCAGCTTACCCGCGCTGGTGTGAAGGTGCATGTGGGCCATGAGGCCGCCACGATCGACGAGGTCAAGCCCGACGTGGTTGTTGTCTCTACCGCTATTCCGGAGTCCAACCCTGAACTCGTGCGCGCTCGCGAGCTTGGTATTCCCGTGTGGCCCCGTGCCAAGATGCTCTCTGCTTTGGGCCACGGCTACACCACCGTCGCTGTTGCCGGCACGCATGGCAAGACCACCACGTCTTCGATGTGCGCCACCATGCTCGACCGCATGGGCCTGGATCCGAGCTTCCTGATCGGTGGCATCGTCGAGGGCTATGACACGAACGGCAAGAACGGCTCGGGCGACTACTTTGTCGCCGAGGCCGACGAGTCCGACAGCTCCTTCCTGTTCCTGAACCCCAACGTAGTCATTGTGACCAACGTCGAGGCCGACCACCTCGATCACTACTCGGGTATCGAGGAGATCGAGGCGACTTTCGCCAAATTCATGAGCCTGGTGGGCGAGGACGGCACCGTCATCGTCTGCGGTGAGGACCCGCATCTGGTCGAGCTCGCCAAGTCGACGGGCCGTCACGTGCTTTCCTACGGCTTTGCCGAGAGCAACGACATCGTCTGCATGCACCCGGATGTTAAGGGCATCCAGAGTGACTTTATCGTTCGCTTTGAGGACGGCACTGAGCATACTGTGGAGATCAAGAGCAATCCCGGTCGCCACAACATGCTCAACGCCACGGCGGTGCTCACCGTCGCCCATGTCCTGGGCCTTGACATCGACGCTGCCGCCAAGGCGCTCTCGAGCTTTGAGGGCGTCCGCCGTCGCTTTACTCACGTGGGCGATATCGATGGCATCACCGTGGTCGATGATTACGGCCATCACCCCACCGAGATCAAGGCGACGCTTGCTGCTGCTTCGTCGCTGGGCTACAAGCACGTCGACGTCGTGTTCCAGCCGCACCGCTATTCGCGCCTGCAGGCCCTGTGCGACGACTTTGCCGATGCATTTGCCAATGCCGATAAACTGCTGCTGATTGATGTGTTCTCGGCTGGCGAGATGCCCATTCCGGGTGTCACCTCTAAGATGCTCGCCGATACCGTGCGCGCCAAGCATCCTGGCAAGGAGGTCGTGTACTGCTCCAGCCGTCTTGAGCTCAATCAGGAGCTCGAGCAGATGGTGGGCGCGGGCGACCTGCTGCTCACTATGGGTGCTGGTGACGTTACGACCGTCGGTCCCGAGTTTATCGAGTATCTGACTGCCAAGAAAGACGCTTAAGTCTAATGGGTCTGTTTAACGCCGTCATGGCGCTCTCGGGTATGATCGACACGGATGTGATCGAGGACGAGCGCCTTGCGCGTCATACGAGCTATCGTATCGGCGGCAAGGCTGACCTCTTTGTGACGTGCCATAGCTATCATGCCCTCCGCCGCGCCGTGGCGGTGCTCGATCGCGAGCAGGTGCCGTGGGTCATCATCGGCAAGGGCTCCAATCTGCTGGTTGCCGATGGCGGTTATCGCGGTGCCGTCATTTCGCTCGGACGTGAGTTTCAGCGCACGGTTGTTGCCGATGACGGTTGTACGCTGACGGTCGGTGCGGGCGTGATGTTTGCGCGCCTGGTCAACGATGCCCTGTCGCGTAGCCTCTCGGGCCTTGAGTTTGCCGTTGGCATCCCTGGTTCGGTCGGCGGTGCGATATCTATGAATGCCGGCACACGGACCGAGTGGATTGGCTCGCTGGTCGAGGATGTCGTAACGTTTGACCCGGCATCCGGTATCAAGCATTATGCGGGGTCCGAGATCACTTGGGGCTACCGCGAATGTAGCCTTCCCCGCAATGAGATCATCCTCGAGTGCGTGCTCAAGCTTAAACCGGCGCCCAAGGCCGACATTCGCGAGCGCATGGAGCGGTACCTGACGAGGCGCAAGCGTACACAGCCCATGGGTCGCGCATCCTGCGGGTCGGTCTTTCGCAACCCGCCCGATGCGAGCGTGGGCAAGCTTATCGAGGATTGTGGATTAAAGGGTTTTTCGATTGGCGGCGCGGAAGTTTCGCCCGTTCACGCTAATTTTATCGTTAATAACGGAACTGCCTCGGCCGATGACGTTGCCGCGGTTATCAGACATGTGCACGGAAAGGTGAGGGAGGCGTATGGCATCGAGCTCAGACCGGAAGTTAAATTCCTCGGCTTCTAGAGCATCGAAACCCACCTTCCGCCGCGCCGGAGGGCGTTCCGGCGCGCCTGCCAAACCTCAACGCAATACCGTCGCGCACTCTAAGTCTGTCGGGCATGCTCGACAGACCAGTCGTCCGGTCGTCGGCTCTCAGCTCGGTAATCGTCCGGCCGCAAAAAAGTCCTCGCGTCCCTCGGTGACGTCAAAGCCTGTTATGGGCGCCAAGCCTGCCCGTCCCATGGCAACTCCTAAGCCCTCGACGGGAACTAAGGTGGCGCGTCCGGGTCGCACGCTGGGCGCATCGAAACCGCGCTCGCTGACATCGGTGCCGGCTACCGCCAAGAAGCCTTCGGGTAAAAAAGGCGTCAACCCGTTGTCTTCACTTGGGGCGATGGCAAATAAAACGTCAGACGCCGCTTCTCTCGTTACAGGCAAAGGCAAAATCGTGGGCGGCGTTCTGGCCGTCTTGGCCGTGCTCGTCGTCGTTGCCGTCGTGGTGATCAACTCTGGATTGTTTACCGCCACTGATATTCAGATTCAAGGCAGCGAGCATGTGACGAAGCACGATGCTATTCAGCTGATCGATTTGCCCGAGGGAACGTCGCTTTTTAACGTCGATCCCGACCAGATTACCGAGGACCTCAAGCAGAACCCGTGGGTCTCGGGCGTGGATGTCCAGCGCCAGTTCCCGCATACGCTCATCATTACGCCGATGGAGCGCAAGGTCATCGCAATTGCCTATATCAGCTCCGATGACCTTGCCTGGGCCATCGGGGATGATGACACCTGGATCGCCCCGCTGTCGACGTCGGTCGAAGTGGATGACCAGGGCAACGTCATCACGACAGGGCAGGGCTCAAATACCCTGACCGGCATTGATGCCGCGCTGGCGCTTGCTAAGCACTATGGCGCGGTGTTGTTGACTGATGTCTCGGCGGATGTCGCTCCGGTTTCCGGCCAGGCGGTGAGCTCCAAGGCCGTTAAGGCTGGCTTGGATTATGTGCGTGGTTTTTCGAGCGAGTTCTTGGGACAAGTCAAGGATATTTCCACGCCTTCGGTCGAAGCCATCTCGGCAAACCTCAATAACGGCATTGAGGTGTCGCTGGGCGATTCGAACGATATCGTCAAGAAGGAGCGCGTAGTCACCAAGCTGCTTTCGCAGGTAGAGGGCGTAACGTATATCAATGTGCGCTCTCCGGGTAACTATACATTTAGGAACGCTCCGACCTCGTAGCGCTGGTTGATGCTTTGTTGAGGGGCCATACCACGCCGTTTATCTGGTTTGTTTGGTTTTCACGGTCAATTATTTGACTGATACGTTCATAATGTGCAAACATAATACGGTTTACCTTTGCATTTACTTTCAACCTGAAGGTTAATGTGCGCAGGGGTCGACCCATGCTATGGCTATAACCTTTGTTCGGAGGACCGACATGCACGAGACAGAGATCAACAACTACCTTGCCGTCATTAAGGTGGTCGGCGTCGGCGGCGGCGGTACCAACGCGGTCAATCGAATGATCGAAGAGGGCATCCGCGGCGTCGAGTTTGTTGCCATCAACACCGATGCTCAGGCACTCGCGATCTCTGATGCCGATATCAAGGTGCACATCGGCACCGACCTTACCCGCGGCCTGGGCGCCGGCGCCAACCCCGAGGTTGGCCGCAAGGCTGCCGATGAGTCCCGCGACGACATTGCCGAGGCGCTCGCTGGCGCTGACATGGTGTTCATCACCTGCGGCGAGGGCGGTGGCACCGGTACCGGCGCTGCTCCCATCGTTGCCGATATCGCGATGAACGAGGTCGGTGCGCTGACCGTCGCCGTCGTGACCAAGCCCTTCACCTTCGAGGGCCGCAAGCGCAAGAAGAGCGCCGAGGAGGGCATTAAGACCCTCTCCGATTGCGTCGACACCATGATCGTCATCCCTAACGATAAGCTGCTCGACATCGCCGAGAAGAAGACCACCATGCTCGAGGCCTTCGCGATTGCCGATGGCGTCCTTTCCCAGGGCACCCAGGGCATCACCGACCTCATCACCGTCCCCGGTATCATCAACCTGGACTTCGCCGATGTTAAGACCATCATGAAGCAGGCCGGTACCGCCATGATGGGTATCGGTACCTCTTCTGGGGATACCCGTGCCGTCGACGCTGCCCAGCAGGCCATCTCCAGCCCGCTGCTCGAGAGCTCCATCGATGGTGCCACGCGCGTGCTGCTTTCCATCGCCGGTTCCAAGGACCTGGGCATCCAGGAGATCAGCGACGCCGCCGACGTTGTCGCCAACGCCGTCGACCCCGAGGCCAACATCATCTTCGGTACCGTTGTCGACGAGTCCCTGGGCGATCAGGTGCGTATCACCGTCATCGCTACGGGCTTCTCCGACTCCAACGTCAACCGTCAGGACGAGCTCTTTGCTGCTCAGCAGTCTCAGAGCAAGGCAGCTGCCTCCGCTGAGCCGCAGCGCACCGCTCCGGCCACCAGTCCGGCTCAGGCCGCTCCGACCCGCAACGTCGGTGGCACCGAGCTTCCTAACTTCGGCAACGATCAGTTCGAGCTTCCCGACTTCCTGAAGCGCGGTAGCTTCTAAGTCGTTCTTTGCATTGTTGTGCACAGGGGCGTGTCCGTATGGACGCGCCCTTTTTATTTCGACTTTGTAAACTAGAACCTCCAATCTCTTTACGTTCCCTTTACGATTGCCTCCAGCGCAGCAGGTATCCTTTTAGAGAAGTATGACAGCCGTATAAACGCGGGCTGTAGCGGCGATGCCGCGGTACTTGTGTTATTAGGAGGCTTTAGTATGGCAGCACGTGCGGACAACGTTTCGCGTGTCGACCATGATGGAGTTACGTTGGTGGAGGGCGCGACATCCGATGTTCGCTTTGCCTTCACCGAGCGCGCCGGTGGCGTTTCCGAAGATGCGTACTCCTCACTCAACTTGGGCTCGCATGTTGGCGATGACCCCTTTGCTGTTCAAGAAAATCGTCGTCGTGCGCTTGATGCCATGGGAGCTGCCGAGTGCGAACACAACCTGCTTGTTCCCAATCAGGTACATGGGGATCGCATCGTTACGGTGACTTCGAACGGTGCTGATGATCTTGAGATCATTCGCGAACAGATTGCCGAGGGCTGCGATGGCATTGTGTGCACCGCGCGCGAGGTCCCCGTGCTGCTTTGCTTTGCCGATTGTGTGCCCGTGGTGCTGGTTGTCCCCGGTGGTTTCGCTGTCGTCCATTCTGGCTGGAAGGGCACGATAGCGCACATTTCCGCCAAGACCTGCCAAGCGCTCTGCGAGGCAACAGGAAGCGAGGCGTGCGATGTCTCGGCATATATCGGCCCGCATATCCTGGGTGACGAGTACGAGGTATCGCAGGAGCTCATGGATCGCTTTGCCGCCGAGTTCGCATGCATCGATGCGAGCGCCTCTCGCATGCTTGATCTTTCTGCCGCGATTCGCGAGGCGCTTGAAGGCATCGGTGTCGCCACGGCAAATATCGTGGATACCGAGCTTTCCACCGTGCGTCAGAATGACCGTTTTTTCTCCTACCGTAACGAGGGCGGCACCTGCGGGCGCCATGCTGCGATCGGCGTGATGCTATGAGAAAGATCGTATCGCTCCTGAGCGCCGCGGTGCTCACGCTCACGCTGTGCGCCTGCTCTTCGGGATCTTCTACCTCTTCCATTACCGTCGCTGGCTCCACGACCTGCCTTCCTATCGCCGAGATTGCTGCCGAGGGTTTTAAGGAGGAGACCGGCATCGACGTGCTGGTCTCTGGCCTGGGCTCATCTGCTGGCATCGAGGCCGTCAGCGCCGGCACGGCCGATATCGCCAGCTCCTCTCGTGGCCTCAACGCCGACGAACAGGACCTGGGTCTGACCCCGATCGTAATCGCGCACGACGGCATCGCGGTCATCGTGAATGAGGACAACCCTGTTGAGAACCTCTCGACCGAGCAGCTCCGCGATATCTACGCCGGCAAGATCACCAACTGGAAAGAGGTCGGTGGCGAGGACCTGAAGATTCAGGTTATCAACCGCGACGAGGCCTCCGGTACGCGTGAGGCTTTCCGCACTATCGTGATGGACGGCACGCCGTTCGATCGCCGTTCGGCCGTTCTTTCGGGTACGGGCCAGGTGCGCGATGTCGTGTCCCGTTCGCGTGGGGCCATCGGCTACATTTCGCTGGGCTTCGTCGATAGCCTCAACGCCAAGACTTCGGTCAGGGCCGTCTCGGTCAATCATGTTGAGGCCTCCGAGAAGACGGTTGCAAGCGGGGGATATCCCATTTCGCGTGACCTCTACTTCTTTGTGAAGGGAACGCCTTCCAAGCAGGCTCAGGATTACATCGACTACGTGACGTCCGAGAAGATGGACAAGCAGATTCGCGAGGCGGGCTTTATCCCCGTCACCAATGACGGGAAGGGGAGTGAGTAGCATGGAAGCACAGGAAAGCCCCCGGACTGAGCAGACGGCTCAGGCACCCAAGAAGCGTGAGCTGGCGCTGGTATCGCGTAGCACTTATCTCAAAGAGAAAGCGCTGCAGTGGATCTTCTTTGCCTGCGCGTTCCTGGCGGTCGTCACCGTCATCCTGATTTTTGTCTTTACCACGTACTCGGCCCTACCCGTCTTTACCGATATTGGCCTGGCAGACTTCTTTAGCTTTACATGGGCACCTTCCGAGGGCCACTACGGCATTATGTCGCTGCTTGCCGGTTCGGGTCTGGTGACTGTCGGCGCCCTTGCCATGGGCGTCCCCCTGGGCGTGGGCACCGCCGTGTATCTGGTTGAGATTGCCAGCAAGCGCGTGCGCAAGCTCATCAGCCCCGCCGTCGACCTGCTGGCGGGCATCCCCTCCATTATCTACGGCTTCTTTGGCATGATCATCATTCGCCCGTTTATCGCTCAGCTGACTGGTGGCCTTGGCTTTGGTGCGCTGACGGCTTGGTTCGTGCTCGCCATCATGATTGTCCCCACCATCACCACGCTTACCATCGATGCCCTTAACTCCATTCCCATGGGCATCCGCGAGGCATCCTATGCCATGGGTGCCACCAAGTGGCAGACCATCTACAAGGTCGTGCTGCCGGCGGCCAAGCTGGGCATCGTGGACGCTATCGTGCTGGGCATGGGTCGCGCTATCGGCGAGACCATGGCCGTGCTTATGGTCGTGGGTAACGCCCCGGTCATCCCGGACAGCATCTCGAGCCCCATCTCGACGCTCACGAGCCAGATCGCGCTCGATATGAGCTATTCCTCGGGCCTGCATCGTTCTGCCCTGTTTGGCATGGGCGTGGTCCTGTTTATCATCTCCGCCGCGCTGGTGGGCATCGTCCGTTTGATTTCCAAAAATAAGAGGGGGTAGGCTATGTCCGATTCCGTTGACACGACGGTCGATACGACCTCGTCGCGCGAGCGCATCAAGCGTGCCCTTTCCCACGGTAAGAAGGGCCGTATCAACAAGGACCTATCAAACAAGATCATGCTCGGCGTGTTCCGCGCCGCGGCATATATCACCACGCTGGTGCTGGTCGCCATCATCGCCTACGTGGTCGTTAACGGTCTGCCGCATATCTCGCTCGACTTTATCTTCGGTTGGCCCCAGGGCGTAAACGCCGAGGGCGGAATTTGGCCCACGATCGTCTCGACTGTCTACGTGACGGCGCTCGCCATGCTCATCTGCACGCCGATCGCCGTGCTGGCCGCGGTCTATCTGGCCGAGTACGCCAAGCAGGGCAAGGTCGTCGAGCTCATTCGCTATGCCGCCGACGCCCTGGCATCGGTGCCCTCCATCGTTATGGGTCTGTTTGGCTACGCCTTGTTTGTCGAGGCCATGGGTCTGGGCCTTTCGATGATCTCGGCCGCTCTGGCGCTCGCACTTTTGATGCTCCCCATCGTCATGCGCACCACTGAGGAAGCCATTCGCGCCGTACCGCGCTATATCCGTTGGGGTGCGTACGGCTTGGGCGCCACCAAGTGGCAGGTCGTCTCAAAGATCGTACTTCCGTCTGCCTTTGGCCGTATCGCCACCGGCATCGTGCTTGCCATCGGTCGCGCCATCGGCGAGACCGCGGTGGTGCTCTACACCATGGGCCAGGCCATCAACCTGCCGATCTCGCCGCTCGATTCCGGCCGCCCCATGACGGTTCACCTGTACCTGCTCGCCAACGACGGCATCAACATGAACGCAGCCTACGGCACCGCGCTCTTGCTGATGGTGATCATTTTGGCCTTCAACCTGTTTGCGCGCTTCCTGTCGCGCAAGCGCCGCTAGTTAAGGAGTCCCATGTCCGTTTATCAGTCCGCTCCCACGCTGGAGCAAGCGGCCATCACGGCCAAGGATTTCAACTTTTGGTACGGTGACTTTCATGCGCTGACAGGGCTTGACCTCAACATCGCCAAAAACGCCATCACCTCCTTCATTGGCCCTTCGGGCTGCGGCAAGTCGACGTTTTTGCGCTGCGTCAACCGCATGAATGACCTGATCGAGGGCACGCGCGTCGAGGGCACCATGACGCTCGACGGCAACGATATCTATGCCGAGGGTGTCGACCCGGTCGACCTCCGTCGTCGTGTGGGCATGATCTTTCAGCAGCCCAACCCGTTTCCCAAATCCATCTACGAGAATGTCGCCTTTGGCCCTCGTCTGCAGGGCGTGACTAGCAAAAGCGACCTCGATGACATCGTGGAAGAATCGCTCAAACGCGCCAACCTCTGGAAAGAGGTATCCAATCAGCTCAACAAGGATGGTTTGGCGCTCTCGGGCGGTCAGCAGCAGCGTCTGTGCATCGCGCGCGTGCTTGCGGTGCAGCCCGATGTCCTTCTGATGGACGAGCCATGCTCCGCCATCGACCCCACGTCCGTCTCTAAGGTTGAGGATCTGATGGCCGAGCTGGCGCCCGAGATGACGATCATCATCGTCACGCATTCAATGCAGCAGGCAGCTCGTATCAGCGACTACACCGCATTCTTCTTGCAGGAAGTTGCCGGCGAGCCCGCCACGCTCATCGAGTATGGTCAAACCGACGCGATCTTCACAAGCCCGGTAGATTCGCGGACGGAAGACTATATCACCGGCCGCTTTGGCTGATCGGTGCGACTAGTCCCAATCCGATCGGACCTGGTCCGGTGCGTATTCACTGTGCGCGCGGCATGACCGCACCCAACTGATTGGAGTGAACCATGCGCAAACTGTTTTCCCGTCAGCTCATCGAGGCCCGTCACGAGATGCTGAGCATCTACGAGGCCGTCGATCTGGCCCTCCACGATGCCGTTAAGGCCTATGTGACCGACGACCGCAAACTCGCCACCAAGACCAAGAAGCGCACGCTTTCGATTGACGCACGCTGCGCCAACCTGGAGGCCGTCTGCTACAACCTGATCGCCACGCAGTCACCGGTCGCCTCCGACTTCCGCCTGCTTCAGACGATCATCTACGTCGACTTTAACCTGCAACGCATGACCGATAAGGTCCGTCAGATCTGCCGTGCCGCCAGCCACATGGTCAAGGCCGATATCTCGCTGCCTCAGGAGCTTGTGACCTTGGTTGATGCCGAGGCCGAGGCCGTCTACCAGGTGCTTGGTTCCTCGATCTCCGCTCTGGTCGCCAACGACATGTCCATCATCTGCAACCTGGCCGTCGAGGACGAGCCGGTGCACGCTGCCTATGAGAAGTTCTTCCGTACCTTTAACCGCATGGACGCCGGCGAGTTTATGGACGACGACAGCAACTACGATGACCTGCGCCGCGCCATCATGGTCTCGCGCTACCTTGATCGTATCGCCTCGATTTCCATCGATGCCGCCTGCTGTCTGACCTTCCTGCTGACCGGTCAGCGCATGAATGCCGGCGATATCGCCCGCACTGATGAGGATGAGCTCGAGAGCATGCGCGTGCCTTCGGGCGAGGGTGTTATCATGAGGCCCGCCGTCGACGCTCGCTACGTTGCCAAGGTGCCCACTAACGAGGTCAGCGAGGGTCTTCGCTACCTGCTCGATCATCTTGAGGACGAGGACGATGGCGAGGACGACGAGGAGTAAGTAATTCCGTTCGTCGAAAGATTGTAAATACCTAAGTGAGCGCGGCCTTGCACATGCGGGGCCGCGCTCTTGCGATAGCATGGGACTACTTGTTTGGCTGTCAGCGGAGGCGATTGGCAATGGATAACTATTTGGACTTGATGCGCGCTCGCCGCGAGCAGATTCTGGAACGTTTTTATGCGGCGCTCGATCGCGCAGGCCGTCCCCACGACGCCGCGCGCCTCATTGCCGTGTCCAAGACCGTTGGTGTCGATGAGACCGTTGCCGCCATCCAGGCGGGGTATCGCCATTTTGCCGAGAATCGCCCGCAGGAGCTGGTTCGCAAGCTCACGGGTCTGGCGGAGCATCCGGAGCTGCCCGAGGTGCGCTTCGATATGATCGGCAACCTGCAGACCAATAAGATCAATGCGGTGCTGGGCTCAGCCGAGCTGATTCACTCGGTGGGTTCGCTGCATCTGGCGCAGGCGATCTCGAGCCGTGCTGTCCGCAAGATTGAGGCAGGCGAGCTCGTCGGCCCCCAGCGTGTGCTCATTGAGGTCAATGTGAGTGGTGAGGAGTCGAAGGGAGGCTTTTCGCCCGATGAGATTCGCGCCGCCGCGGGTGAGCTTGCGGAACTTGAGGGAATTTGCGTGCAGGGGCTTATGACTATGGCGCCCCGGGGGAATAAGGATGTGGCACGCCGCACCTTTGCGGGGCTTCGTGAGCTGAGGGATGAGCTGGAGGCGGCGCATCCCGATTTGAACCTGCCTGAGCTTTCCTGCGGCATGAGCGAGGACTTTGAGCCTGCCCTTGAGGAGGGCTCTACGCTCGTTCGCCTGGGCAGGGTAGTATTTAGCCCGGAGTTTGCAGTAAAATAAGGCTCTGAAGTGCGCACTGATTATCGGGGCGCCTGCACTAAACCGCGAGAGGACACAACCATGGGCTTCCTTGACGAGATTAAAAATAAGATGCACCTGGGCGGCCAGCAGGGTTACGACCAGGGTTATGGCCAGGACGACGACTACGGCTACGATGACGGCTATGACGATAGTTATCAGGGCAACGGCTACAGCGGTGCTTCGGACGAGGGCTTCTACACCCAAGACGAGCCGAGCAACGGCCTGCTTGGTCAGACGCGCCGCGGTGAAGCTGAGTCGGTTGCCGTGTATACGCGCTCCGGTCAGCTGGTCGGCGATGACTCCCGCCATGCCACGACGTATAATCCGCCTTCGCGCTCGCAGGACAGTGTTGCGAGCGGTTATCGTCCTGGTGCCTATGACACGCCGTCGAGCTACGCCGAGAACACCCGCGCCCGTGCCGCCGCTGCGCCCGCGCCTGCACCGAGCGATGCCTCGGCCTATGCGAGCAATATCATCAACGCCACACCGCAGCTGCCGGCCTATGTCCTGCGCCCCGAGAGCTATGACGACGTGGAGACCGTGGTGCGCCGCGTTCGCACCAAGCAGCCTGTCGCACTGATTTTTGTGGGCGTACGCACCGAAGTTGCCAAGCGCGTCTTGGACTTCTCTTACGGCTTTGCCTGCGGTCTGGGTGCCACGGTCAAGGAGGTGGGCGACCGCGTGTTCATGGTGCTGCCCGCCGGTTGCGAGGTCAAAGATTCCGATCTCAAGAAGCTTCGTGCGGACGGCTACCTTAAGTAAAGACAAGACGAGGAGATTCCCATCAACATCTACACTATCGTCCAGCTGGTCAACACGCTGTTCAACTTCTATTCCACGCTCATTGTCGTCTACTGCTTTATGACGTGGATTCCCATGAAGCAGGGTGGTTTGCTTCAGGATATTGCCGCGGTGCTTGATAGCGTGTGCGGTCCGTGGCTCAACCTGTTCCGTCGTTTCATCCCGCCGATGGGCGGTATCGATTTTTCGCCGGTCGTTGCGATTATTGCGTTGCAGTTGGTGCAGAGGCTGGTTCTGCAGCTTCTTATAGGTATACTCGTGTAGAACTGACTTAGTAACTTACGTCGGGCGTGTAGCGCCGAGGCGATGAAAAAGGAGACTTGTTATGGCTATTACCCCTGCAGACATCCAGGCTCAGACTTTCTCTGAGGCCAAGCGTGGCTACGATCCTGCCGAGGTCGACGTCTTCTTGGAGACGCTGTCTTCCGAGGTTGACGCTATGCTCGCTAAGATCGTCGACCTTAAGGGTCGTCTGACTGCTACCGAGCAGCAGCTTGCCGATGCGCAGGCTCAGCTTGCCCAGGCTCAGGATGCCCCCGCCCAGGCC
>WGSN01000026.1:0-23513 GCA_014871645.1 Collinsella sp. | reverse complement strand
CGCAACGCGTTGCGCTGAGTCCTGAGGCTGTTGCAATGAAAATGAGAATCAAGGAACCCACAGAAAATCGCAGAGACAGCAAGCAGTCATCGAAATTATCGCAAATTGTATTGACATATGAACATGCGCTCATATAATCGGAAGTGAGTTATATGAGCGCATGTTCATATGAAAGGATGTTGCAATGAGCGACCACGCTGATGAAACAAAGACTGACATCGAGGCCACCGAACCCGTGATCCCCACCACCTGCTCGCCCGAGGACCTTCCCGACGAGGAGCTTCTCTACGACCTCGCTGACCTGTTCAAGGTCTTCAGCGACACCACGCGCATCAAGATTCTCTATGCCCTCATGGGCCGCGAGCTCTGCGTAGCCGACATCGCCGAGGCGACCGCAACCTCGCAGTCGGCAGTGTCGCACCAGCTGCGCACCCTTAAGCAGTCGCACCTGGTCAAATTCCGCCGTGACGGCCGCAACATCCTCTACTCGCTTGCCGACGATCATGTCTACACCATGCTCAATCAGGGCATGAGCCATATCTGCGAATAGCAACCAACCACGGTACCAGCGCGGTCTGCACCCAAGCCGCAAAACAGGGAAAGGAACCCACCATGAAAAAGCAGTTCAAGCTCGACGAGATCGACTGCGCCAACTGCGCGCGTAAGCTTCAGGACGAGCTGGCCAAGCTCGAGGGCGTCAAGTCCGTTTCGGTCAACTTTATGACCCAGAAGCTGACGCTCGAGGCCGATGAAGCCGAGTTCGACGAGGTCCTCGACCGCGTTGTGGAGTTCACCGCCGACGCCGAGCCGGACTGCGAGATCATTCTCTAGCCCAGGTTTACGCCAACCCGCAAGGCCGCGCTTGCCGCGGCCTTTGCTCGCGAAATTGTATGAGCGAGTGTTCATACGTTCAAATGGGAGGATACGAGTCATGGCCACCGCCGACCCCAAGAAGAAAAAGAAGAAGCGCAAGAAAAAAGAGTCACTCGAGCATAAGCGCAACCGCATACTGGTAGCGCTGGGCATTTTTGCCGTGGTGTACGCCCTCGATGAGCTCGGCACCCTCACTGCCGCATTCGGCACCCCGGGCGACATCTACGCCAGCTTCGCACTGTTCCTCGTGCCGTTTTTGATTGCCGGCTACGACGTGCTCCAAAAGGCATACAACAACATCCGCCGCGGCAAGGCGTTCGACGAGAGCTTCCTCATGGCCGTCGCGACCATCGGCGCGTTTGCCATGGTGCTCTTCCCCGACACCGATCCGCACATGGCCGAAGGCGCCGCCGTCATGCTGTTCTACCAGGTCGGCGAGCTGTTCCAGGCATACGCCGTGGGCAAGAGCCGTAAATCGATCAGCGCCATGATGGACATCGCACCCGACTACGCCAACGTCGAGCAACCCGACGGCACACTCGAGCAGGTCTTCCCCGATGACATCGCCGTGGGCACCGTCATCGTCGTCAAGCCCGGCGAGCGCGTGCCTATCGACGGCGTCATCGTCGAGGGCGAGACACAGCTCGATACCGCCGCGCTCACGGGCGAGTCAGTCCCCCGCCCCGCCAAGTCCGGCGACGATATCATCAGCGGCTGCATCAACATGACGGGGCTCATCCACGTGCGCACCACCAAGCCATTTGGCGAGTCCACTGTCGCGCGCGTTCTGGAGCTCGTAGAAAACGCCAGCGAAAAGAAGGCGCGTACCGAGAACTTCATCACGCGCTTTGCCCGCGTCTACACGCCCGCCGTCACCGGCGCGGCCGCGGTGCTCGCGCTTGGCGGCGGCTTGGTCACCGGCGCCTGGTCCGACTGGATCCTGCGCGGCCTGACCTTCCTGGTCGTCAGCTGCCCGTGCGCGTTGGTGATCAGCGTGCCGCTCAGTTTCTTTGGCGGCATCGGCGGCGCCTCCAAGCTGGGCGTTCTCATCAAGGGTTCTAACTACCTCGAGACGCTCGCCGACGTGGACACCGTCGTCTTTGACAAGACGGGCACCCTCACCAACGGCACATTCTCGGTGGTCGCGGTGCACCCCGAGGCTGGCTACACCGAGCAGTCGCTGCTTGAAGTCGCAGCCCTTGCGGAGTCGTTCTCCGATCACCCCATCGCGCAGTCCGTGCGTGTCGCCTACCAGGGCGAGGTCGACCCCAAGCGCGTTAGCAACTCCGCCAACGACGCGGGCCACGGCGTGACGGCAACCATCGACGGCAAGCACGTCGTCGTTGGCAACGCAAAGATGCTCGCCGCGGCCGGAGTCGAAGCGCCCGATTGCGAGGTCGTCGGCACCATCCTCCACGTGCTAGTCGATGGCATCTATGCCGGCCACATTGTAATTGCCGACACCATAAAGGCCGATGCAGAGCAGACGATCCGCGACCTGCACGCCGCCGGCGTCAAGCGCACCGTCATGCTCACGGGCGACCGCGAGGAAGTGGCTGCTGCGGTGGCCAAGCGGCTGGGGCTCGACGAGTTCCACGCGCAGCTGCTGCCGGGCGACAAGGTCGAGCGTGTTGAAGCGCTGCTGGCAGCCGAATCGGGCAAGGGCAAGCTCGCCTTTGTCGGCGACGGCATCAACGATGCGCCCGTGCTCACCCGCGCAGACGTTGGCATTGCCATGGGCGCTATGGGTTCCGACGCCGCGATTGAGGCCGCCGACGTGGTGCTCATGGACGACAAACCGTCCAACATCTCCCGCGCGATCCGCGTGGCGCGCAAGACCATGTCGATTGTTTGGCAGAACATCATCTTTGCGCTGGGCATTAAGTTGCTGATTCTGGTGCTTGCGGCACTGGGCATCGCCAACATGTGGCTTGCCGTGTTCGGCGACGTAGGCGTGGCGATCATCGCCATCCTGAACGCCATGCGCGCGATGGGTGTCAAGAACCTGTAGCGTTCGTGGGCTGTCCGGCCGGGACCGGGCTTGGTTTTGAAAACGTCCTCGCGCATGAGGCCCGTCTTTCCTGCTCCTGCGGAGCAACGGAAAGGCGGGCCTCGCGCTGCGGAGTGTTTTCAAAACCAAACCCGGTCCCGGCCTGCATTGACACAGCTGAAGGTTCTTGGGCATCGCTTGCTGGCGGGGTTCCTTGTCTGAGTTGGACTTGGTTGGCGGGGCTACTGGTCCCGGTCGCTGGTTCGCGCTTTGCGCGAACTCCGCGCCACTGTAAGTCAGTTAGGCTTCCGTTGTTGGGCCCGCCGCATCTTCCCGTCCCAGCATCGCCCTCAGCTTCTCGAAGCTTTCCTCGCTTAGGCAGTGCTCCATGTGGCAGCCCTCTTGCGACGCGACCTCAGCCGAAACACCCGCATCCTCCAAAAGCCCCACGAAAAAGCAGTGGCGCTCCCACATTTGGCGCGCGACCTCCAGACCGCGCTCTGTCAGATGAACATCTCGTTTGCCCATTTCGACATAGCCGTTGCTTTCCAGCGTCGCCATGGCCTTGGAAACGCTCGCCTTGGTTACGCCGAGGTACTCCGCAACGTCGATCGAGCGCACGATGCCCTGACGTTCCGACAGAACGTAGATCGATTCGAGATAGTCTTCTCCGGATTCACGTAGGGCCATGGGCCGCCTTTCGCGATGATTGCTAGTTAGCCTTTGGATACTTTTCACAGCTTACTTTACCGCAAAAGTTGCCCATGTCTTACTACTTTGCCTAAAAGTTAGCGGTGTTTCACAAAACATGCGGGACGAAAACAAAATGGGGACGCCCCGCAAGGAGTGTCCCCAGCTGCCGGCAGAAAAGGAGCATCCCTAAGTGCCGAGCCGCAGTTATAACAGTCCAAAGTGCTTCGCGGCGTTGCAGATGCCGTCGTCGTCCACGGCGGTCGTCACATAGGTCGCTGCAGCTTTCACCGTGTCCTGCGCGTTGCCCATGGCCACACTTGTGCCCACGGCCGAGAACATCGACAGGTCGTTCTCGCCGTCGCCAAAGGCAATCGCCTCGCTCGCGTCGATACCAAGCCGCTCGAGCGTCGCCGCCACGCCCAGGTCCTTGCCGCCGTTAGCGGGAATAATGTCGCAGAACAGGTCGCACCAGCGCGTGGTGAGCGAATGCGACACGGCGTCGGTCACGATATGTTCGTCGGCCGGGTCCACAAAGGCGCAGAACTGGTAGACCGGTGCGTCAAAGGCGTGCTCAAACGGCTCCTCGTGGTAGACGATTCCCGCGTTGCTGCCAGCCGTCACCACGCGCTCGGACAGGCGGTTCACAAACGAGTTCTCGCCCTGCATGCACAGCGAGTCGTAGCGCCCCTGCGCCACCTGGTCCACAATCACCGCGACGTCGTCCGGATCGATCGGGCAGCTGCGGTAAACTCCCTCGGCATCAAAGCAGTGCTGGCCCGAGAGCGTAATGTACGCATCCCAGCCCAGGTCGAAAAGCCAGTCCGGCATCTGGTAGGTCGGACGGCCCGTGGCGATCACGCACGCAATCCCCTGCTCGCGAAAGCTGTCGAGCACCTGCTGCGCCGACGCCGGAATCCGGTGGGTCTTAAAGCTCGGCAGCGTACCGTCGATATCGAAAAACGCGGCTTTGATCATTCTCGCTTACTCCTCGCCCTCGAGCTTTTCGCTCGCCTCGAGCCACGCCATCTCCAGCTCGTCCATGGCGGCGTGAGCCTCGTCGATCTTTGCCTGCTGCTCGCCGAGCGCCGTGTAGTTGGTGGGATCGACCTGGGCCATCGCGGCCTCGGCCTCCTCAACGCGAGCGCGCTGCGTCTCCATCTTGCGCTCGAGCGAGCTCACCTCGCGGCGGAGCTTCTGACGTTCGGCGTTGGACAGGCCGTTGGGCTGACCGCTCGACTTGGGCTTTTCGGCCGCAGCTGCCGCGGCACCGGTGTCGAACGTGCCGGTCTTGGCGCTCGGTGCGCCCACGGGCTCGCCCTCGGCGGTAGCGTTGCACAGGCGCAGGTACTGGTCGACGCCGCCGGGCATATGCGTCAGGTGGCCGTCGAGCAGCGCCCACTGCTGGTCGGTCACGCGCTCCATCAAGAAGCGGTCGTGCGTCACCAGAATCAACGTGCCCGGCCAGCCGTCGAGCAGGTCCTCGACAATCGCCAGCATGTCGGTATCCAGGTCGTTGCCGGGCTCGTCCAGGATGAGCACGTTGGGCTCGTCCAGGATTGTCAGCAGCAGCGACAGGCGACGGCGCTGGCCGCCCGAAAGATCGCCGATGCGGCTCCAGAGCTGCTGCGTCGTAAAGCCCAGGCGCTCGCAGAGCTTCTCGGGCGAAGTCTCCTTGCCGTCGATGACGTAGTACTTCTTATAGTTGCTGAGCACCTCGCGGATCGTGTCGCCCATGTATGGCTCGAGCTCCTCGAGCTGCTGCGACAGCACGCCAAAGCGTACCGTCTGGCCAATCTTCACGCGGCCGCGCGTGGGCGCAATTTTACCCTGGATCACATCGAGCAGCGTCGACTTGCCAGCGCCATTCTCACCCAAAAGACCATAGCGGTCGCCCGCACCAATGAGCCAGGTCACATCGGAGAGCACCTGCTTGGGCGCGCCGCCGGCATCCGCATAGCCGGCATCCACGTCGACCACGTCGATAACCTGCTTGCCTAGGCGGCTCACGGCGAGGCGCTTGAGCTCCAGCTCGTCACGCATGGGCGGCACGTCGGCGATCAGCTCGCGAGCGGCATCCACACGAAACTTGGGCTTGGTGGAGCGCGCCTGGGCACCGCGGCTCAGCCACGCAAGCTCCTTGCGTGCCATGTTGCGACGGCGCTCCTCGGTAACCGCGGCCATGCGGTCGCGCTCCACGCGCTGAAGGATATATGCGGAGTAACCGCCCTCGAAGGGATCGACCTGGCCGTCGTGGACCTCCCACATACTGGTGCAGACCTCGTCCAAGAACCAGCGATCGTGCGTGACCACGAGCATGGCGCCCTGACCGCGCTGCCAGCGGGCCTTTAAGTGACGCGCGAGCCAGTTGATGGTGCGCATGTCCAGGTGGTTGGTGGGCTCGTCGAGCATGAGCACGTCATAGTCGCCGATCAGCAAGCGCGCGAGGTCCACGCGACGGCGCTGACCGCCCGAAAGCTCGCCCACCGTGCCCTCCCAGGGCACATCGCTGATGAGGCCGGCCAAAATCTGGCGTGTGCGGGGGCTCGACGCCCACTCGTACTCGGGGGCGTCGCCCACAACGGCATGATGCACGGTATCAGTATCGACCAGGTTGTCCTTTTGGCCGAGCAGACCGATCGTCGTGCCGCGGCGGTGCGTCACGCGTCCGTCATCGGGCTCCAGCGTGCCGGCGAGCACGCTCAGCAGCGTCGACTTGCCGTCGCCGTTTTTACCGACAATACCAATACGGTCGCCCTCGCCCACGCCGAGCGTCACGCTATCGAAAATATGCTTGGTGGGAAACTCTAGGCTGACGGAATCGCATCCCAAAAGAATCGCCATATGCCCTGCTCCTTCGTAGAAATTCAACGTTGTCCATGATAGCAGCGAGCCCCACCCCAAACCACCACGAAGGCGCCTGTCCCCTTTGTGGCGGTCGTTTCGGTCGCAGAGCAAAAGGCGGGCCATCTCCCAAAAGAGATGACCCGTCTCTCCAATCAGTCCCGTGACAACCGTGGCCGCCGCGGGCCTCAAGCATGTCCCGGACTAGGAGAACATGCCGGTGAGGTAATCATTCAGCCGCTTATCCTTGGGCCGTTGGAAAATCTCGTCGGTCTCGTCGTACTCGACCATATCGCCCATGTAGAAGAACGCCGTGCGGTTGGACACACGCGACGCCTGCTCCATGTTGTGCGTCACGATGACGATGGCGCGGTCGGCCACAATCGACGACATGAGGTCCTCGATCGCCAACGTCGAGATGGGGTCGAGCGCCGAGCAGGGTTCGTCAAACAGGATCACATCGGGGTTGAGCGCCAGCGTGCGCGCGATGCACAGGCGCTGCTGCTGACCGCCCGAAAGCGCGTAGGCGCTCTTGTCGAGCTTGTCCTTGACCTCGTCCCACAGCGCTGCACCGCGCAGGCTCTCCTCGACCATACGATCAAGCTCGTCACGGTCGGTAATGCCGTGACGCTTGGGCGCAAACGTGATGTTGTCGCGAATGGACTTGCGGAAAGGGTTGGGCTGCTGGAATACCATGCCAATGGAGCGACGCAGCTCGTACGTGTTCTCGGTCCTG
Organism: Collinsella sp.; assembly: GCA_014871645.1. Lineage (GTDB taxonomy): Bacteria > Actinomycetota > Coriobacteriia > Coriobacteriales > Coriobacteriaceae > Collinsella. The sequence goes on along the minus strand of WGSN01000026.1, from coordinate 16,380 downwards.
GTGTTCACATTGCGTCCGCGGTAGTTAATCTCGCCCTCCACGCGGCAGCCGCGAATCTCGCGGTTCATAAGGTTGAGGCTGCGCAAAAAGGTCGACTTACCGCAGCCCGAAGGCCCGATGAGTGCCGTGATCTCGCCCTTGTGAAACTCGAGCGACGTATTGTGCAGGGCATGGTGGTCGCCATAGTACACGTTGACGTCCTTAGTGGAGAGCACGACCTCGTCGCTCACGGCCTTGCCGCTCACGCGCACGCGCTTCTCGCTCTCCCCCACGCTCGACAAAAAGTCCTGGGTCTCGGACGATGCCGCTTCGGTTGCGGGCGTTACACCCATCTCGCTCATTCGGCCGTCATCCTCCTTGCCAGTTGCTTGCCCACGATACGGGCGACTACGTTAAACAGCAGCACGCAAATCATCAGCAGCGCCGCGGTGCCCCAGACGATCTGCTGGGCCTCGGGGCTGCCCTCGCCATAGATCTTGTAGATATGCACGGCGAGCGACTCGCCAGGGCGGAACACGTTCCAGGCACAGGTGGGGCTCGACAGGTTAAAGCTCAAGAAGTTCAGGCGAACCGGCGAGCTCATACCCGAGGTAAAGAGCAGTGCTGCGGCCTCGCCAAACACACGGCCGGCCGAAAGCACGATGCCGGTCACGATGGCGGGCATGGCCTCGGGAATCAGGATGTGCAGCGTGGCCTCCCAGCGGGTAAGGCCCATGGCCAGGCATGCATCGCGCTGGGCCTGTGGCACGTCCTCGAGCGCCTGCTGGATCACGCGCACCAGGATGGGGATATTGAACATGGTGAGCGCGACAGCGCCGGAGATGATGGAGTACTTCCAGCCCAGCTGCACCGAGAACACCAGAAAGCCGAACATGCCGACGACGATGGAAGGCAGCGAGGACAGCGTCTCGATGGCGGTAGAGGCGATGTCGCGGATGGGGCCGTCCGGCGCGTACTCAACCAGGAAGACCGCGCCGCCCAGGCTGATGGGCACCGAGATGATCAGGGTGATCAGCAGCAGGTAGAACGAGTCGAACAGCTGGTAGAGCACGCCGCCCTGGGTTCCGTTGGCGCGCGCGGGCTGCGTGAGGAAGCCCGGTTGGAACAGCGTCGAGATGCCCTCGAACAGGGTGTAGGCCACCATGGAAACAACGATGAGCATGACAATGGCGACGATTGCCGTCAGCACGCCCGTGGCGATGCGGTCCTGCTTTTGGACGCGCCCGAGTCTCGCCTCGTCGATATGGATGCGCGTGCTAGCCACGAGCCTTCGCCCCCTTGCGGCCAATGAGATGGATGATCAGGATGAAGATGAGGCTCATGCCCATCAGCAGCAGACCTAGCGCCCACAGAACATCGTCCTGGGCCGAGCCCTCGGCATAGACCGCCATGGACGTGGTGAGCGTGGTGGTGATGGTGGACGCCGGCGACAGCAGCGACGTCGGCATGGCCTCGATACCGCCGATAACCATGCGCACGGCGAGCGTCTCGCCAAAGGCGCGGGTCATGCCAAGGATGACCGCGGTCATGAGCGACGGCATGGCAGACTTGAGCACCACGTGCCAGATGGTCTGCCAGCGGGTGTAGCCCAGCGCGAGCGAGCCCTGACGGTAGCTGTCGGGCACGGCACGCAGGCCATCGACCGAAAGCGTGGTCATAGTCGGCAGGATCATGACGGCCAGCACGATGGCGCCGGGCAAGATGCCCAGACCCGTACTCACGTGGAAAACGCTCTTCATAAGGCCGACGATCACGTGAAAGCCAATCAGGCCAAAGACGACCGAGGGAATGCCGGTCAAAAGCTCAATAAGCGGTTGAAAGACCTTGGAGCCAAATTTGGGTTGGATCTCGACCGCAAAGATGGCAGAGCCGATGGCGATGGGCAGCGCGATGAGCGTGGAGAGCACCATGACCGCAAACGAGGTGACAATCAGGGGCAGGGCGCCGGTGTAGGGCAGGCCGCTTTCGGCTGTGTTGGCCAGGTCCCACTTGGTGCCGGTGAAGAACTCGACGACCGAAACGCCGTCCTTGAGAAAAGCCGAGAGGCCCTTTTGGGCGACCATAAAGATGAGCGCGGCAACGACAAGCGTCACGAGCGCAACGCACGCGCCCGTGACGCCCAGGCCCACGTTCTCAAGGTCGCGCTTTGGCAGCTGTTTTGCCATTGCAAACCTTTCCGGGGCGATTACTTATTTAGCGGAGACCTTGCCGCTGGCGTCCTTGACGACCTTCATGGCAGAGACGGGGATAAAGCCCTGCTCCTCGACGAGCTTGCCCTGGACGTCATCGGAAAGCATGAACTCCAGGAAGGCCTTGGTGGCCTCGTCGGCATCCTTAGCGCAGTACATGTGCTCGGTAGCCCAGATCTTGAAGGAGTCGTCGGTGACATTCTTGCTCTTGGGCTCGACGCCCTCGACCTTGATGGCGTTGAACTTGGAGTCATCAAAGTGCGAGAAGTCGAGGTAGGAGATGGCGTTGTCGGTACTGCCCATCTGAGTCTGGACATCGCCGGACTTGTCGAGTTCGGCGTCGCCCTTAAAGTCGACGGCCTCGTCGCCAAAAACGGCGGCCTCGAAGGTGGCACGGGTGCCAGAGCCAGCCTTGCGGTTGAGAACGACGATCTTGGCGTCGTCGCCGCCGACCTCCTTCCAGTTGGTGATCTGGCCGGAGAAGATGCCCTTGAGCTGCTCGAGGGACAGGTCGTCGACCGTCACGTTCTTGGAGACGACGGGGCCCATGCCCACGACGGCAACCTCGTGGTCGACGAGCTTCTTGACCTGGTCGGCCTCGAGTTTGGTCTCGGCGAAGACGTCGGAGTTGCCGATGGTGACGGTGCCGGCGGCAACAGCGGTCAGGCCCTTGCCCGAACCGTTACCCGAGCCGGAGACGGAGACGTCCGGGTTGGCATCCATGAACTTCTCGGCAGCGGCCTCGACGAGAGCCTGGAACGAGGAGGCGCCGTCGTAGGTCACCTCGCCGGAGACGGACTCGGCAGCAGCGGCGCTACCCTTGTCGGCGGCGTCGGATGCGCCGGAGCCGCCGCAACCAACGAGACCGAGACCGACGATGCTGGCAAGACCACCAGCGAGGCCGAGGAACTGACGACGAGAATAAGCCTGATCGAGCATGATCTTCCTTTCATACATGCGACTCGCGGGCACCCCGCCCGCTTTGCTGTTTGGAAAGATACGACCCCGATCGGGCGACGACCGCCTTATCTGCGGTTTCTTACGGGCTATTGATAGACCCTTACCGCAAGCTCTGCCCAGCCTTTACAAACGGATAACAATCCAGCGCCGAACATGGCGCACCTTTTACACCAGAGCAAAGTAGTCATTGGGGACGTTCTTGTTTGACTAGTCATTTTAGAACGTCCCCAATGACTACCCCAGCAACGCCGATGTTTTGGCGACGACAGCGAAAGCCCGCCAGAGCGAGCAAGGTGCCTTGAAACGAGGCGGCATTGACCTTCTGGTCATGCCGCCGAAGTTGAAAGGCAGATTGCCGCTCTGGCGGGCTTGTAGCGTCGACTGGTTACGCGGTTTGGTAAAACCGCGTAACTATAGTTCAAGTTCGTTGAGGCGCAGGATCGCCACGATATAAATCTTGAGCGCCTGCTTGAGCTGGTCCTCGTTGGCGCACTCGTTGGGACCGTGCATCTGGCCGCCCCACTCGGGCAGCTCCAGGCCGGTCTCCTCGGGGCCAAACGAGACGGCGCGGGCAAAGTTGCGCGCGTACGTACCGCCGCCCATAGCAAAGGGCTCAGCATGCTTGCCCGTAAACTCGTTATAGGTATCAATAAGCGCCTTCACGGCCGGATCGTCGGCAGACACCGAGAACGGCACCTTAGCGCGACCCAGCTGACACGTCACGCCAAAACGGCCCACGAGCGGGTCGAGCTGCTCGCGGATGGTATCGGCACTCGTACTGTCGGGGAAGCGCACGTCGATGACCTGCTCAATATGGCCATCCGCCACGCGGATGACTCCAGCGTTGCAGGTAAGCGGGCCAAACGCCGGACTCGTCGCATCGATACCTAGGCCGCGGCCATAGGCATCCGCATGCACAAAGGCCAGGAACTTGACGAACTCGTGCTCGGCAGGCGTCAGCAGACGCTCGTCGCGTGCACCAAACGCGTCCTCGGCCTCGCGCAGATACGCCACGATCAGGCCGACGGCGTTGATCGTTCCCTCTGGCATCGAAGCGTGGCCGCCAATACCGTGGGCGAAAATCTGCGCATGCCCGTTATCAAGCGCCGTGATCTCCAGGCGGTCGGCGTTCTCAACGGGCGCCGGCAGCTCATCGGCGGCAATCGCGAGCTCGCAGATGGACTGCGACGGAATGGCGTTGCTCGCCTCGGCACCGCTCCAGGACACAATGCGCCCGCCGTCGATCTTGGGGCTCACAAACGTCGCCCCAAACTGGCCCTTCTCGGCATTGCAGACCGGGAACTCGGCATCGGGCGTAAACAAAAAGTCGGGGTCTGCGTGGTTCTCCAGATAATGGTGAACGTCGGACATGCCCACTTCCTCATCGCAGCCCAGCAGTGCGCGAAAGGTATAGCGCGGCACAATGCCGTGCTTGAGCAGGTAGGCACCGGCGTAGAGCGACAACACCGCCGGACCCTTGTCATCAATCACGCCACGGCCGAGCAGCCATCCCTCGCGACGCTCCATCGCAAACGGGTCGGTGTTCCAGCCGGGGCCGGCGGGCACCACGTCCACGTGGCAGATGGTCGCGAGCTGCTTGTCGCCGCGACCCGGGATATCGGCAATGCCCACATAGCCCTCGTCGTCGCTCGTCTGGTAGCCGAGCTTTTGCGCAATGCCGAGCGCGCAATCGAGCGCATCACGAACCGGGCGGCCAAACGGCGCGCTAGGCTCCGCATCGGCAGCAACGGCTACGGACGGATAACTCACCAGCTGCTCGATATCGGCGACGACATCCTCCCAGACCTCGTCGACATACTCGGTAACGCTCTGCTCCACCTGATTCATGGACTGCCTCCTTACCAATGAGCGACGGGTACGCCCGCCCCTCACATCAAGTGCTTATATAGCGAAAAGTTTAGCAAGCTCGGCCACCGAGTGCACCACTGCATCGGCACCCGCCGCCTCGTGCTCGCCCGGCGCCGCCGCGCCCGAATAGATACCGATGCACGGTACGCCCATTGCGTGCGCGCCCTCCACATCGTTGAAGCGATCGCCGATCATCACGGCATCGCACGCCGTCATACCGAGCTCTGCCAGGGCATCGCGGACCGAATCGGCCTTGGTCTCGCGCCCCTGCAGCGGATTCATGCCAGCCACCGCCTCAAACTGAGAAAGACCCAGCTCATGCACCATGTCGATACACTTCGCCTCCATGCGCGACGTCGCCACGGCCAAGCGCTTGCCCTGGGCGACCAACCCATCCAGCAGCTCGGGGATCCCGTCGAACACGGGATACTCCTCCGGTCCCAGCTCGTCAAAAAAGGCACGGTACTCGTCGGCCACCACAAGCGACTCCTCGCGGGAAAAGCCATAAAAGTCGTGAAAGCTCTTCCACAGGGGCGGCCCGATCATGCGGCGCAGGTCACCCATCTGCGCCTCCGAAAACCCGCGCGCGGCCAACGCCTTGCGCGTCGAGGTCATCACCGCCCGACCCGTATCGGCCACCGTGCCGTCAAAATCGAACAACACAATCGGCCGCTCGCATAGCTGTAATGCCGCCATCGGCATCCCTCTTCCCCAGTTGATGATTTCCACACCGTCACTTCAAACTGTTGACTATTCAACAATTGAACCTAGCAATGTAGAGCAACTCAACTATACTTGTCGCACTTTGCTCTAAGAAGGCGGCGCGCAAGCGCCCCAACGAAAGGTGCAATTATGTCTTTTGCCATCATAACCGACTCCACGTCGGACATCTCCCCCGCCCGCGCTCAAGAACTCGGCATTTACGTGATTCCGCTGCATGTGATTATCGAGGGCGAGGACCTGCTCGACCAGGTACAGATTACCGCCCAGGAGTACGTCGCGCGCATGGCCGGCTCCGAGCAGCTGCCGCACACCTCGCAGCCGAGTGCCGGCGAGTTCAAGGCACTCTTTGACCGCGTGCGTGCTGACGGCCACGACAGCGCGATCTTTATCTCGCTGTGCAGCGAATGGTCCGCCTGCTATTCCAACGCATGCCTGGTCGCCGAGACCCACGAGCTCGACGTGCGCTGCATCGATTCGCGCACTGGCTCGGGCGCCGAGGGCCTGCTGGTGGAGTACGCGCGGGCCATGCGCGAAGATGGCCGCAGCCTGGACGAGACCGAGGCGCAGATCCGCGCGACGCTGCCCGACGCCCACCTGCTGCTGATTCCCCGCACGCTCGAGAATCTCGTTAAGAACGGCCGCGCGCCCAAGCTCGCCGGCCAGCTGACGCAGATGCTCAACATTCGCCTGGCCGTTTCGCCGGAGTGGAAATCGGGCGAGATCAAGGCAATCAAAAAGGGCCGCGGCGCCAAGCGCATCGTCGCCAACACCATGGCAGATTGCCTCGCGTTTTTGGACGAGCACCCGGGCTCAAGCGTGCGCGTGCTCACGACCGGCGCCGCCGAGGAGCAGGAACTTGTCAACGAGGCGCTCGCGGGCCAGGACTACGTAGACGCCGGCACCGGCCCCATCGGCTGCACCATCGCCACCCACGTAGGCGTCGACGCCATCGCCATCAGCTACTGCCCCCGCTACCAACCTGCCAAATAGGGACAGGTTTATTTTGGCATGTTTTATCTGGGCAAACGTCCAGCGCCAACAAATACCAGCCTGACTATATCGGGCAGGCAGGAGCTATCGAACAACCAAGGTACAGCCAGCCGTAGCAAAGCCATCATGCCGGTGCACCCCAACTCAAGGCGCGCCGGCATCCCTTTAGGAATTGCGGTGGGAAAGGGGCCGAATAGTCGAAAGACAGCGAACCGCCGAATGCCGCTCACGGAGCGGCACCCCACTATCACCGAACCAAAATCAAAGTCGAGTATCTCAAATAGCCGAAATGGCGTACCCTCATCCCAATGAACGCGGACAAGAATGGCATTCAAATGAGCAACGCCGTGCATCAATACGCCCTTTTCGGGAACGCCTTATTCAAACTCAATAAAACGGTTGTCCACGCTTCGGATCCGCGTAAGCAAATCGTCATCTGTAGCAACGGTCCAGACATCCGTTACGCGACACTCGAAGAATGGGACAAAGCCGGCAAATCTTTCAACGAACATGCACAGACCGAGGGCATCGTTACCAGCGCGAGCCCAGCGCGCGACAAACTCGAGCTCTTTCGCAATCTATTTTCCGGTCGCAAAGATGTGCACGCTCACGGGTATCGCAGAAAAGACGGGGGCATCGGCTATACACCCGCCTGCGCAAATGAGTGGAGGCCAGGCATTTGTCCCAAAGCAAACCATCAGAGAATTAAATGCGCTGAATGTCGCAGCCGCACATTCCTTGAGCTGAACGATGCCGCCATTATCGCCCATTTCAAAGGCAGCGACGACAGGCTCCGGGACGTCATAGGTCAATATGTTCTCGACAAAGACTGCAACACGAATGTCCTTGTCATCGATTTTGACAAAGCCGACTGGAAAGAAGCGGCAAACGCTATCAGGCTTGTCGCAAAGAAGCATGGAATCGATGCAGCGATTGAGCGATCGAGGTCAGGCAACGGCGCGCATATCTGGTTTTTCTTTCTCGAATCTGTGAGCGCAAAGACCGCGCGGGATTTTGGGAGCTGCCTTATCATCGAAGCGGCGGCGCTCAACAAGTCAATCACCTTCGAAACCTTTGACCGAATGCTACCCGCGCAGTCCACCATTCCTGAGGGCGGCTTTGGAAATCTCATTGCGCTGCCTTTTCAGGGAAAAGCGCAGCGGAAAGGAAACAGCGTATTTGTTGACGAACGATTCGAGCCCTTTCCCGACCAATGGCTTTACCTTTCGCAAATCCAACTAATCTCGCGTGCGACGGTGGATCGTCTGATCGAGGACACCGAAAACAAACCGCTTGGAATAGCAACAGCTGCAGCAACAAACAAAACCAGGCGCAATGTCCAAAAGCCACGAAAGCAGCTCCCGCTCACGCCACGAGACTTCCCCTCGAACCTGCCCGTCACACAAGCCGATATGCTCTACATCCCCGAAAAGTCTCTGAGCCCGGCAGCTCAAATGGAAGTCCGCAGGCTTGCGACATTTGCCAACCCGGAGTTCTTCCGTGCGCAATCTATGCATCAATCAGTATTCGGCAAACCGCGACTCATAGACCTCAGCGAACTTAGAGATGGCCGCGTCGCGATTCCCAGAGGCTGCAAAGCCCAACTTGAGCAGCTGATTCAAGAAGCCCACGTTACTGCCCATTATTCAGACGAACGTAGCACGGGCAATCCAATTGAGATGGCATTCAAAGGGACCCTTCATCCCGAACAGCAAATTGCCGCCGACCAGATGCTTGAATACGAAGACGGAATCATGTCTGCACCAACGGGCTTCGGTAAAACCGTCATCGGAGCTTATCTTATTGCCGCCGTTGGTCTTCCGGCGCTCGTCATTGTTCCAAAGACCGCGCTCATAGCCCAATGGAAATCGCAGCTCGAACGATTTCTCGACATTACGGACACCAGAGAGCCGGTCCGAACGCCAAAAGGACGAATCAGCAAAAAGCAACCTCCCCTTATTGGACAAATCGGAGGGGGCAAAACCGCCGTCAGCGGCCTTATCGACGTCGCTTCCTTTCAGTCGCTATCCGGCAAAGACTCCCAAACCGGGGAGCCGATAGTTAAGGACCTTGTTTGTAATTACGGCCTCATTATCTGCGACGAATGCCACCATGCTGCCGCGCCTCAGCTCGAGCTCGTCCTCAAGTCCGTTCCAGCCAAATATGTATATGGCCTTTCCGCGACACCCGAGCGCTCCGACGGACTCACACGCGCGCTCTCGATGCTCTGCGGCCCGCTTCGCTATGCCATCGATCCAAAAACGCAGGCAATTCAGCAGGGCATCCAGCGCATCGTGCGGCCGAGATTTACCGGCATTCGGCTATCTGCCTACGAGCCGGGTGCAAGCTTCAATCAGATTCTTGATCTGCTGTGTGCACATGCGGCAAGAAACGAATTGATTGTCGATGACGCCCTCGAAGCAGCGTCAAACGGTCGGCATCCGCTCATACTATCCAAAAGGAAAAAGCATGCTGAGGAACTGTTCAGGCTGCTTAATGATCGCAGACACGAACCCATACTCTTAACCGGAGAAATCGGTGCCAAAGAAAGAAAAACGATACTGAACAGTCTTCCCGGCCTTGAGCATGAACATCGAATCATCGTCGCCACCGAAAGCCTTCTGAGCGAGGGCTTCGATCTGTCCTACCTTGACACCCTATTCATTGCCACGCCGATATCTTGGGACGGCAGTGTAACGCAGCAGGCGGGCAGACTGCACAGAAGCCACGAGGGCAAGCAACAGATTGAGATATTCGACTACATTGACCTGTCGATACCCATGCTCGCTCGCATGTACCAGAAGAGACTCAAGACGTACGCCAAGCTGGGCTACGAAATTTATTCAGCAGAGGACAGTGAGCAACCCGATTACAACATTCTCATAGAGCCAGCAAACGCTATTGAGGCATTAATTAAAGACATCACCGGTGCCACAAAGAGCGCCTTCATAGCTGCATCCTACGCATCCGCCGCATGCCTCGCGAAACTCACCGCCACACTCGCAGGCGCAGCCGCCCGTGGGATTACCCTTGAGATTTATGTTGCCTCAACTCCGCGCGATGACGCGAAAGCGATTTTTGCTGAGATGAACGTCGACTATTCCGTCAAGGCCAAAGGGCGGCTTTGCGCGGCCGTGATTGACGAGGAAACTGTCTGGTACGGGACTATTCCGCTGCTGGCATTCCCCAAGAAAGAAGACTGCAGCATCCGTTTCAAAAGCAATGAAGTCGCCGCTGAGTTTTTGAGCGAAATCCAGCAACGAGGAGAACCGGGGGCCGCAGCAACGAACGTGGCGCCCCTATCAGTTGCGGTGGAATAGGGTCTGCTCCTGGCCAATCAGCCGCCAATCAATCCCCATTCCACCGCAACTTAGAAATCAGCGATCAGCCCAGCGGACCCTGAAACAACTCCTGATGAGCGCCCATTCTTACCAGCCTAATCACTGGGTTAGTCTTATGGGGAAGATAAAGAACGACCACATCGACCAAGCCATCGGATAGATGGAAATCGATGTGGCCGTTGTAGTTTCCGCCCGGGTTTGAAAGCTCATGGGCGCCATATTCCGCGGGAAGCGAGCCGTGAGCTGCAAGCTCTGCGACCGCCGCCTTAAACTCGGTTTTTAGCTGCGGATGGATGCGCATCGTCCGTTTATAATCCGCCTTAAACTGAGCCTCGACTTTAATCTCAAACATCGCTAGTCCTCATCGAGGAATGATATAAGCTCATCAGCGTTGTTGAATGACGGGCTATCGTCCGGCAAAACCCCCAACTCATGAGCCTCGGCGATCACCATGGCACGCCTCGTCGCCTCGTTGGGCACCTCCGCCCTTCCTACAATCTCAAAAGGAATCTTTCGCTGATTTACCAGCTGCCGAACGGCAAGATTGAGATAGGAATTGAGGCTGAGGCCGACCGAATCCAAGAACTCAGTCGCCTGCTCCTTGAGCCCCTCTTCGATGCGAACCGTCGTAGGCTTAACTGTTGCTGTAGACATTTGCGACCTCCTCGCTCTCGTCTTTTGCATCAGTATACCCAATATAAACGGCAAACTGACGTTAGATAGCATCAGATTGCCATACATATTCATGTCGCGGTGGGCACGATTGCTCTACATCAACCCGCTGAGCGCAATGTCGACGGACTCGTTGAGGTCGTCGGTGATGTGGACGAGGTCTGGATCGAGTGGGCTGATCATGCCGGCATCCATCACCGGGCCGTTGAGCCAGTCGAACAGGCCCCGCCAGTACTCGGTGCCCACCAGCACGAGCGGCATGCGCTTGACCTTGTGCGTCTGCACCAGTGTGAGCACCTCGAACATCTCGTCGAGCGTGCCAAAGCCGCCGGGGAACACGATGGCACCCGAGCTGTATTTGACGAACATGGTCTTGCGCACAAAGAAGTAGCGGAAATCCATACCCAGGTTCACGTATTTGTTGAGCCCCTGCTCGTGCGGCAGTTCGATACCCAGGCCGACCGACTTGCCGTTGGCGCTCGCCGCTCCTCTGTTGGCCGCCTCCATAATGCCAGGGCCACCGCCGGTGATAACCGCCACGCCGCGCTGGGCGATCTTGCGGCCGACCGTGCGCGCCGCCTTGTAGAGCGGATCGGTCTTAGGCGTGCGGGCGCTCCCGAAGATGGTCACCGCGGGCCCGAGCTCGGCAAGTGCGCCAAAGCCATCGACAAACTCGGCCTGAATGCGCAGCACGCGCCACGGGTCGGCATGCAGCCAGTCGGTCGAATCTTCGGGCGCCAGCAGGTTGGCGTAGGTGTTGTCCCTAGGAATCATGGGGCCGCGCATGACCACGGGGCCGCGGCGGTACGTCTCGTCGTAGGCGGGCTCGCCCTCGACGTTCTCATTCTTAATCATGGGTACTCCTATCGAAAATAGAAACGGGCGGGGTCGACGCCATGCGTCAAACACCCGCCCGAACATCAACTATTCGGTATGGTACCCACGATGCATCAAGTGCTTGCAAGCTATCGGTCAGCGGTCGTGCGGCCGGTGTCAGCAAATGTGACGACCGGCCGCCGCTCGCCCCTTGCCGTTGCCCGCGCTCTGCAAGCGCCCGCGCCGCTCTTAGTAGTCCACCGCCGCAGGGCTGTTCATCCAGTCGCTCACAAACGCGCCGTAGCGGCCCTCGATAATGGCCTGGCGGGCACGCTGCATAAGGTTGAGCAGGTAGTAGATGTTGTGCATCGAAAGCAGGATGCCGCCGAGCATCTCCTTCTGCGTGACCATGTGGCGAATGAGCGCGCGGCTGTAGCCGCCTGTGCACACCGGGCAGGTGCAGGTGGGGTCGATGGGGCCATCGTCGTGCGCAAAGCGCGCGTTGCGGAAGTTGAGGCGACCCTCGCTGGAGAACGCCGTACCCATGCGGCCGGTGCGCGTCGGCAGCACGCAGTCGAACATGTCGATGCCCACGCCCACGCCGCGCACGAGGGTGGTGGGGTTGCCGACACCCATCAGGTAGCGCGGCTTGTGCTTGGGCATGTACTCGGAAGCCAGCGGCGCCAGCGTCTCGAACATGGTCTCGTGGTCCTCGCCCACCGAGTAGCCGCCGATGCCGTAGCCCGGGAAGTCGCCGCACTCCTCCAGATGGCGCAGCGAGCGCAGGCGCAGGTCCAGGTGCATGCCACCCTGGACGATGCCAAAGAGTGCCTGGTCGTCGCGGGTATGCGCCTTATAGCAGCGCTCGGCCCACATGCTCGACAGCTCCACGGCGCGCTCAACGTAGGCGCGCGTGGCGGGATAGCCCGGGCACTGGTCGAGCTGCATGCAGATGTCGGAGCCGAGTTTCATGGCGATTTCCATGTTGTCCTCGGGCGTCCAGAACACGTGGCGACCGTCGTAATCGTTGACGATAAAGCGCACACCCTCGTCGGTGAGCTTGACGGCGTCGTTGTGGCTGAACACTTGGAAGCCGCCCGAGTCGGTAAGAATGGGGCCATGCCAGTTCATAAACTTGTGCAGCCCGCCCAGCTCGGCGATGGTGTCCTCGCCGGGACGCATGGACAGGTGATAAGTATTGGCAAGCACGATCTGGGCGCCGAGCTGTTTAACGGTCTCGGTAGGAATACCCTTGACGTTTGCCTTGGTGCCCACGGGCATGAAGATCGGCGTCTCGATGTCGCCGTGCGGGGTGTGCAGCACGCCGGCACGCGCATGCGTCGTCGGGTCCTCGGCGATCAGGTCGAATTTAAAAAGGCTCTGGTCCATAAACTGGAACTCCTTGGTTGCGGTTCATACGCAAACCATTATACGGGCAACCAGCAAACCGCACCGACTCGACAGAAACTGATGCATTAAACGACTAGTCGTCGAGGACAATCTTCAGCGCCATCTTGCAAAGGAGTGTCCCAATCTGCCGGCACTTAGGGACTGTCCCCAAGTGCCGGCAAGAGTGTCCCTTATGACTAGTCATTTAAGAACGTCCCCAACGACTACGAGATCATCTCCAACAGCCAAGGCAACGCCGATGCTCTGGCGACGTCAGCGAGCGGTCGCCAGGGCGAACAAATTGGCATGAAAAGAGGGCGGCATAGACCTTCTGGTCATGCCGCCCTCTTTGAATGACAAGTTGTCGCCCTGGTGACCGCGCAGCGTCGAGCCGTTACGCGGTTTGGAAAAACCGCGTAACCCTACGGCCGCTGGCCCATGCCACCCTCGAGGGTGACGGTCTCGCCGTTCATGTACTTAAAGTCGGGACCGCAGAGCTGAACGACCACGCGGCCGATCTCCTTCTCGACGTCGCCGTAGTGACCTGCCGGCGGCATGTGGACGTTGGCCTTGAAAGCCTCGGGGTAAGCATCCTGGAAGTTCTCGAGCGCAGCGGTCCAAGCAAGCGGGCAAACGATATTGACGTTGATGCCGTCCTTGCCCCACTCGTTGGCGGCAACGCGGGTCAGGCCGCGGATGCCCTCCTTGGCGGCAGCATAGCTGCACTGGCCATAGTTGCCAAACAGGCCGGCGCCCGAGGCAAAGTTGACCACGGAGCCCTTAGTCTCCTTCAGGTGCGGATAGGCCTTCTGCATGTACAGATAGGTAGCATACAGACCGGAGTAAATGGCCAGGTTAAACTGGTCCATGGTGTGATCGGCGATGGTCACGCCCGAGGCGCTAGCCTGAGCATTGTTGACGACGGCGTCGATGCGGCCAAACTCCTCAATGGCCTTGTCGATGACGTTCTGGACGACGGCTTCGTTGTCCTGACCGGCTGAAACATCGGCCTGAACAGGCAGAACCTTGACACCGTACTCGGCCTCGAGAGACTCCTTGGCGGCCTCGAGCTTAGCGACGTTGCGGCCGGTGATGACGAGGTTCGCGCCCTCCTTGGCAAAAGCGATATCGATGCCGTAGCCGATGGAGCCAGCGGAACCGTCCTTAAGCGTGGCCTTGCCGCCGCCGGTGACGATCACGGTCTTACCAGTGAAAAGTCCCATACAAAGTCCTTTCAAATCGCGACGGGCCCACCCGCCGACTGCGCGCATCCAACTTCACGCGCCAAAAGCTGAAATGCAACTTTAGCGGGTTCAAGTGAAAAATAAAGACCGCAGCAGGCGAACGGCACAACGTCATTCGGCGAAGGGAATGTCAAGCACGAACTGGATAAAGAGGCCGAATTTTTGTCAGCCAAACGAGCCATCGAACACGTTTTGAAACTTTGCTGCGGCGCGCGGGATGTCGACGCGAGACTTTATCATAGGGTGACAAACAACGATGAGGAGCACATGCCTATGACAGACGAGCTGGACCCCCAGACTCAACAGCATATTGATGATTCCGCAGACGTCACCGCAGATACTGACGCTGTGACCTGCGATAGTATCGACATCGACGACCCCATCTTGGACGAAAGCGCTACGGCGGAAACCCCCGAAACAGAAAACGCCGATGAGCAAAACGACAATGCGCCCGCTCAGGACGACGCCCCGCAAGCAGCGGGCCCCATCGAGGTGTCTTCGGAAGAAGAGCTCGATGCCGTCATGGACTCCATGATGGATGCTGTCAAAGCGATGAAAGACGCCGTCGCCGATGCCGATATCGATGCCGAGGAAGAGGAGGCCGCCGAGGCGGCCTCGACCTTTGTGCCCGGCGAGACTCCGGTTGCCGACCAGGGCAGCACCATGCCCTCGTTTCTGCAGCTCGAGCACCCCACGATTGGCGCCGATGCGGTCGATCCGCACGCAGCAGGCTTTTCTGTGGTCGAGGGCGGTACCGGCAATATCGCCGCGCCGCAGGCTGCCGATGCGGACGCTGCCGACACCGCTCGCCCGACCGCCCCGCACTCCCCCGCCGCGAGCCGCGATCTGGGGACCGCTGTCTCGAACACTGCGAACGCCGTGGGCACCTTTATCGCCCAGGGTGCCTCGGCCATGCGCGAGATGAACGCCGCGAAAAAGGCGCTTGCCGATGCCCGCGCCCACCTGGCCGAACTTGAGCAGCGCATTGCCGATCAGGCCGAGGAACTCGAGACGCGCCAGGATATCGCAGGCCGCTACGAGCAAATCGTCGCCGACCAGCGTCAGGCGATCGCCACAGCGCAAAAGACCGCTGCGGCAGCCGAAATCGATCGCGATGTCCATGCTTCCAAAGTAGCAGAGCTCAAGGGTCAGCTCGAACAAATGAAGACAGAGGATGACGCGACCGAGCTCCGCCTGAAGGCCGCGCTCGATGCCGTGGAGGCCCGCGAGGCGAGCTCGCGCGAGACCGGCAACCGCCTCGTTCGCCGTCTTGAGGATTCCAAGCGCATCCGCGACAAGGTGCAGGCCGAGCGAGACGCCGGCATTGCCGCCGCACAACAAACCGTCGACGCCACGCGCGCCCAGCTCGAGACACTGCGTCATGAGTATGCCGAGCTGCAACGCAATCCCTCGGCAAATCCCGCCAACTATACGGTGCGCACCAGCGAGCTCTCGATGCAGATCTCCGACACGGCAGATGCCCTGCGTAAAGCCGAAGAAGATGTCCCGCGTATCACCGCCGACCTTGAACACTCGCTTGCCGCAGCCGAGCAGGCCGTCGAACAGGCGCAGGCCCCCATTGCCGAAGCCAAACGCGCGCACCAAGCCGTGACGGCAGAGGCCGATGCCGCGCGCGACGAGCTGCAGACCGCAAAAACCGCCGCTGCAACGCGCCAGCGCGAACTGCGCGAGAAGATCGCCGCCGAGGACAAGGCACGCCGCGACCAAGAGCAGAGCATCGCCAACGCCCAAGCAGATGCCGCACATGCGCAGTCGATCATCGAACAGGCGAACGAAGTACACGACCACCCAGAGATTACTGAGTCGCTTGCAGGATCCTTGGCCCGAGACAAAGCCGAACACGCCGAGACCGAGCGAGAGGTTACCCAGCTCGAAGCCACCGAGGACGCGGTGCGCGAGCGTACCCGCGACTCACGCATCAAATTCACCGGCGCCATCGTCTGCATCGTCGCCGCAATCCTGGCGATCATCCTAGTCTGGCTGTTCGCGAGCAAGTAGTCATTTAAGAACGTCCCCAATGACTACAAGGAGTGTCCCAAACTGCCGGCAGAAAAGGAACGTCCCTAACTGCCGCATCCGGAGCAAGACAACGCCGCAGGCAGAGGACGGACAGCGAGCGGGCCGCATTTGAGACAAGGTGACGTGAAATCAGAACCACCCTTAAAA
>WGSN01000025.1:0-30772 GCA_014871645.1 Collinsella sp. | reverse complement strand
GCAACGCGTTGCGCTGAGTCCTGAGGCTGTTGCAATGAAAATGAGAATCAAGGGCTCCTATGTGGTGGTTTTTCAGTTTGCCAACGATATGTGAACGGCTAAAAAAGTCTGCTATACTCTTTCCCGCTGTCCCCATCGTCTAGCGGCCAAGGACGCCACCCTTTCAAGGTGGATATCGCGGGTTCGAATCCCGCTGGGGGCACCATTTGAAATGTGAAGCCCGTTACCAATTCGGTAGCGGGCTTTTTGCTACCGATATGCCGGGATTCGGACCCGGCAGGGTGCGGATCCCGGCATCTTCCGATGGACCATGGGCAAAAAATGGCAAATATGAGTACTGTTACCGATTTAGTAACAGCGATTTCATGCCTTCAGAAATCGATTTAGACGTCAGGTGTCCTACGGCGGAAGAATTGCAGACGTTTATCGGCTAAGTACTTGGACATATGTTGCGTAACACTGCATATTTTGCAAATAAATAATGCTACAGGACTTGTGACAGTACTCATATTTGACGTTTTTTGCCCACAACCCTTTATACCTAGGCGAATCGGCGGCAAAACGGGCTTCAAAGCGTCCTTCGCAAACAAAAACCGGGGCCCACATGATGCGGACCCCGGCTCAATACCGTGACGATATGTCAGTTACGCTCTACACGTAGAACAGGATGTCGTCGTAGGTCGGGACCGGCCAGTAGTCAGCGGCCACGATCTCCTCCATGGCATCCACGGCGGCACGCAGCGTATCCATAGCGGGAACGACCTCGTGCGCGTACACGTTGGCCTGCTCCTGGCCATCGAGGGCCTCGGCCTTCTGATGTACGGCGTCGAGCGCCTTGATGGAGTCGTTGATGGCGGTGATACCGTTGCAGAGCTTGTTGAGCGTGTTCTGCTCGCACTGCATGGCGGCCTCAGCACCGGCGGCACGAATAGTCTCAAGGCCCTTAGCGACCTTGGTGGCATAGGCGGTAATGACCGGGCGATAGGTACGACGCGCCTCGCGAACCATCGTGGTAGCCTCGATGTTCATGAGCTTGTTGTACTTCTCGAGCTTGCAGTCATAGCGGCACTGAGCCTCGGCGCGGGTCAGAACGCCCGTCTCCTCAAAGAGCGCGATAGCCTTATCGGAAACAAAGGCGGGAAGAGCGTCGGCCGTGGTCTTGTTGTTGGCAAGGCCGCGCTTCTCGGCCTCGATGGGCCACTCGTCGGAGTAACCGTCGCCGGAGAACAGGATGCGCTGGTGATCGGTCAGCACCTTCTTGCAGTACTCGAGCGCGGCGTCCTGGAACTTATCCTCGGGCGTACCCTCGAGTGCGTCGGCGAAAGACTTGAGCGACTTGGCCACGGCAGCATCGAGCACCAGGTTGGAGTCGGAGACGTTCTGCTCGGAGCCGCAGGCACGGAACTCGAACTTGTTGCCGGTGAAGGCGAACGGGGAGGTACGGTTGCGGTCGGTGTTGTCCTGCATCAGCTTGGGCAGGGTATCGGCGCCTAGGTCAAGCACGCCGCGCGTGGCATGGACGGAAGCCTTGCCATCGATGATCTTCTCGACGACCTCGGTGAGCTGGTCGCCCAGGAAGATGGACATAATCGCCGGAGGAGCCTCGTTGGCGCCCAGACGATGATCGTTGCCGGCCGAGGCAACGGAGGCACGCAGGAGTTCCTGATAGTTATCGACGGCCTCGATCACCGCGGTGAGGAAGACGATGAACTGCAGGTTATCGAGCGGAGTGTCGCCCGGGTCAAGCAGGTTCTCGGACTCGGTGCCAAGCGACCAGTTATTGTGCTTGCCCGAACCGTTGATGCCCTCGAAGGGCTTCTCGTGCAGCAGGCAGACCAAGTCGTGGCGGGAGGCGATGAGCTTCATCTTCTCCATCATGACCAGATTCTGGTCGATGGCCTCGTTGACTTCGCCATAGACGGGAGCAAGCTCATGCTGGCAGGGAGCAACCTCGTTGTGCTTGGTCTTGGCGGGAATGCCGAGCGCCCACAGTTCATCGTCCAGGTCCTTCATGTAGGCCGAGACGGTGGGGCGGATAGCGCCAAAGTAGTGCTCCTCGAGCTCCTGGCCCTTGCAGGGAGCGGCGCCAAAGAGGGTGCGGCCGGTGATGACCAGGTCCTTGCGCTTGCGGTAAGCATCCTTCTTGATCAGGAAGTACTCCTGCTCGTCGCCCACGGAAGGAACGACCTTCTTGGGGGTCTTGCCAAACAGCGCCAAAACGCGCTTAGACTCACGCGAGAGCGCGGTCATGGAACGCAGCAGCGGGGTCTTCTTGTCCAGGGCCTCGCCCGTGTAGGAGCAGAAAGCCGTGGGGATGCACAGGACATCGTCCTTGATAAAGGCGGGGCTGGTGGGATCCCAAGCGGTGTAGCCACGGGCCTCGAAGGTGGCGCGCAGGCCGCCGTTGGGGAAGCTGGAGGCGTCCGGCTCGCCCTGGATGAGGTTCTTGCCCGTAAACTTGGTAATGGCGGTGCCGTCGTGGTTGGGCTCCAGGAAGCTGTCGTGCTTCTCGGAAGTAATGCCCGAAAGCGGCTGGAACCAGTGCGCGTAGTGCGTCGCGCCCTTGGAGATGGCCCAGACCTTCATGGCATGGGCAACGGCGTTGGCCACATCCAGGTCGAGCGGCTCACCGCCCTCGAGGGTTGCAGCAAGGCGCTTCCAAATGTCCTTGGGGAGGTAGTCCTTCATGACTTCCTCAGAGAACACCATGGTCCCGAAGCGGTCAGTAAGTTCGGCCATACGGAACTCCCTTCGTATCGGCACCGCGTGAGAAGCGGTGTTGATTACTAACGAACGAGTCATAGCTTAGACTCGCCGTGTTTCCGCGACATTACCGTTATGTTGCTGTCGCGAAACCAATCAATGAGGTTACCCTATCGAGGCGGCGTTGCCACCCTCAACAGCCAATCAACTGCATAAATTGCAGACCTCTCCCCATGGTTTAAGGGTAGTCAATTTGGGATGGAGCTCTATTAACTGGTATTTTGCATCAGATACCAGTCTTTATAGTCCGTGCCTAGATTAGCCGCTCTGTTATAGAGAAAGCCGATAGCAAGGCATCTTTGATTGGTATCCCCGAATAACGAGTGAAACTCCACCGTGACACAGTGGTGCTGTAGAATCCTTACAACACATCACACTATTACGTATCTAGAGGAGCACGATATGCGCGTCGACGAGGTTTTTAAGCAGGCAGCATCCCAGGGCACCGCGCCCGTTTCGTTTGAGATGTTCCCGCCCAAGGGCGAGCTCACCCTCGACACGGCTCGCGAAGTGGCAGGCAATCTGTGCAAGCTTTCGCCGAGCTTTGTCTCGGTCACCTGCTCGGCTGGCGGCTCGGGCAACGGCGCCACCACCGCCCCCATCGCGCATATGATTACGAGCGAATTCGATACACCCTCGGTGGCACACCTTACCTGCGTGGGCCGCTCGCACGCCGATATCGCCGCCAAGATCGACGAGTATCGCACCGCCGGCGTGGAAAACATCCTGGCCCTGCGTGGCGATCTCCCTGCCGGCGCAACCGAGGACGACAAGCCCGCCTCGGACTACGCCTACGCCCGCGACCTCATCCCCGAGCTCGTCGACGCCGGCTTTTGCGTGGGCGCCGCAGCCTACCCCGAGGGCCACATTGCCTGTGAGGATCTCAACCTCTCGGTCGAACACCTCAAGCAAAAACAGGACGCCGGCGCGAGCTTCTTTGTGACACAGCTCTTCTTTGATAACGAGTGCTTCTACCGTTTTCGCGAGCTTGCCGACAAGGCCGGCATCACCGTGCCCATTACCGCGGGCATCATGCCGTTTATGGGCAAGTCCCAGATCAGCCGCATGGTCTTTATGTGCGGCGCGTCGCTGCCCTCCCCCGTCATCAAGATTCTCGCCAAGTACGAGAACGACCCCGAGAGCCTGCAGGCAGCCGGTGTAGATTATGCCGCCCGCCAGCTTTGCGACCTCAAGGAGCACGGCGCCGACGGCCTGCACCTGTACACTATGAACCGTCCTGCGATCGCCGCGACCATTATGGAGCGCCTGGGGTAATGGAAAAACCGCACATCGATACAACCGCTGTCGAAGTGCCGGCCGACCTTGCGTCGCCGGCGCTTTACCGTGTCGATGCTGCGCACCATCCCCGTGTCGACCGTGCCGAGATGCTGCGGTATCTGGGTTACGGCGGCCAGCAGATTGAACCCGAGCTGTCACGACGTATTGAGCTTGTGGTCGAGCGTCTGGAACTTGACATTGAGCCCCGTGGCGTGCGCCGCGTGTTTGCCGTCGATGCCACGGGCGTGGACGAACAAAGTGAGCCTTGCATTCACTTGGTCGGCACCAACGTTGAGCTGCGAGGTCGCGATATCTATCGACATCTCAAAGATGCCCGCTTTGCCGCGCTCATGGCATGCACCCTCGGCATGGACGCCGAGCGTCGCCTGCGCACCACGGGAGCCCAACATCCCCT
Organism: Collinsella sp.; assembly: GCA_014871645.1. Classification (GTDB taxonomy): domain Bacteria; phylum Actinomycetota; class Coriobacteriia; order Coriobacteriales; family Coriobacteriaceae; genus Collinsella. The sequence goes on along the minus strand of WGSN01000025.1, from coordinate 26,316 downwards.
GGAGGGCGCCGTGCTCGACGCCGCGTGCTCCGCTTACGTGGAAGCCGCCGTTGAGCAAATGGACCAGCAGGTCAAGACGGACGCCGCCGCACACGGACTCGCCGGCAACTGGCGCTTTAGTCCCGGCTACGGCGACTGCCCGCTCTCGGCCCAGCGCTCGATCGTCAATGCGCTCAACGCCACGCGGCTCATCGGCCTGACCGTCACACCCACCAGCCTGCTCATGCCCACCAAAAGCGTGACCGCGGTGATCGGTCTGTTTGACGGCGAGGTCCACGACGCCCAGACCCGCCCCACCTGCAATATCTGCCGCATGCGCGAGAGCTGTCGCTTCCGCGCCGCCCACACCACCTGCTATTCCAGCCATTAGGAGCCCCCGATGTTTACTCCGCTTATCACTCATGATTCTGACGGCACTGCATTGGCGGCACCCGTTGATGCCGCACGTCGCAACGGTGCCACGTACAAGACGCGCACGATCGACGATCTGCGCATTAAGGACGATCGCCTGCGTGCGGCCATCGAGGGCACGGGACACCTGCTGTTCGACGGCGGCATGGGCACCATGTTGCAGGCCGCTGGCATGAAGGCGGGCGCCTTGCCCGAGCTGCTCAACTTTGATGAGCCCCAGGTTATCACCGATATCCAACGTCAATATGTCGAGGCCGGCTGCGACGTGATCACCGCCAACACCTTTGGCGCCAATGCCCACAAGCTCGACGGCGCCGCCACCGTGGCAGATGTCTTTGCCGCCGCTGTCGCCTGCGCCCGCGCGGCTGGTGCCCGCTACGTCGCCGGTGACATCGGCCCCATCGGCGCACTGCTTCGTCCCTTAGGCACCCTCAGCTTCGACGAGGCCTATGACCTCTTTGCCGAGGAAGTGCGCGCCGGCGTCGCCGCGGGCGTGGACCTCTTTATTATCGAGACCATGACCGACCTTGCCGAGATCAAGGCGGCGGTCCTTGCCTGCCGCGAGAACTCCGACCTGCCCGTCTTTGCCACCATGACCTTTGAGGAGGACGGCCGCACATTCCTGGGTACGAGTCCCGAAGTGGCCGCCATCACGCTCGACGCCATCGGCGCCGACGTTTTGGGCATCAACTGCAGCCAGGGCCCGGCTGAGCTCCGAGGACTCGCCGCACGTATGCTCACCGTTACGGACAAGCCCGTTATGGTGCAGGCCAACGCAGGACTCCCCCACGTGGACGACGACGGTAACACCGTCTTTGACATCCAGGCCCCCGAATACGCCAAAGCCGTCGACGGCATGATCGAGGACGGCGTAAGCGTTGTGGGCGGCTGCTGCGGAACCACGCCGGCGCACATGGCCGCCCTGCGCACGCTTATCGACAATCACACGCCCAGCCCGCGCCACCGCAAGCCCAGCATGTCGGTCACGAGCGCTCAGACGGTCGTGGACCTTCCCTGTGACGGTCACAAGATTGCCGTCATCGGCGAGCGCATCAACCCCACCGGCAAAAAGCGCCTGCAGCAGGCCCTGCGCGACGGCGACCTGGACTACGTCGTGAGCCAGGGTATCAGCCAGCAGGAACAGGGCGCCGACATCCTGGACGTTAACGTGGGCCTGCCCGAGATCGACGAGGTCAAGATTATCCAACAGGCCACTGAGCAGCTCCAGGGCTCCACGCTGCTGCCGCTGCAGATCGACTCCACCGATCCCGCAGCCGTCGAGGCCGCCGTGCGCCGCTACGCCGGCAAGCCCATCATCAACTCGGTCAATGGCAAACAGCAGATCATGGATGAGATCTTTCCGCTGGTCGCCCACTACGGCACCAACGTTGTCGGCCTTACGCTCGACGAAGGCGGCATCCCCGATACCGCCGAGGCCCGCTTCGCCATCGCCGAGCGCATCGTGGCCGAGGCTGCCCGCTACGGCATCGGCCCGGACCGCATCCTCATCGACTGCCTGGTCATGACCGCCTCGACCAACCAGCGCCAGGCCGAGCAGATCCTGCGCGCCATGTCCCTGTGCAAGGAGCGCCTGGGCATCAAATGCGCGCTCGGCGTGTCGAACATCAGCTTTGGCCTGCCTGCCCGCCCGCTGCTGGGTTCGGTCTTTTTGGCCGCCGCCTTTGGCGCGGGCCTGGACGCCCCCATCATGAACCCGGGTTCCAAGCGCTTTATGGACACCGTCTACAGCTATCGCGTCCTGAGCGTTGAGGACGAGGGCTCGACCGGATACATCGAGCGCTATGCCGGCTGGACCGATCCGTACAAGATCGCCGCCAACCCGGCAGCTGCTCAGGCAGTATCGACCGACGCTGTGCCCGCTGCTGGCACCGCCGGCACCGACGGCAACGACGACCCGATTCGTCGCATGGTCGTCTCGGGCCGCAAAGGCGAGATCGCTGCCGAGACCGAGCGTCTGCTGGCAGACCACGACGCCATGGACCTCATCAACAATCACTTTATCCCCGCCCTCGACGAGGTCGGAGTCCTCTTTGACCAGGGCAAGTTCTTCTTGCCGCAGCTTATGGCCTCGGCCGAGGCCGCGCGCGTGGGCTTCGATACCATCAAACGCCTGATGCCCGCCGGCGAGATTGCCGACAAGGGCAAGATCTGCGTGGCCACCGTCAAGGGCGACATCCACGATATTGGCAAGAACATCGTCAAAATGCTGCTCGACAACTACGGCTACACCGTCTTTGACCTGGGCCGCGACGTCGATCCGCAGGAGGTACTCAAGACCGTCAAGGAGCGCGATATCAAACTCGTCGGCCTCTCGGCGCTTATGACTACCACGGTCGTCGCCATGGAGGAGACCATCAAGCTGCTTCATTCCGAGGTGCCGGGCGTCAAGATCATCGTGGGCGGCGCCGTACTCACCCCCGAATACGCCAAGCAGATCGGCGCGGACTACTACGCCAAGGACGCCGCCGAGAGCGCGCGCATCGCCGAAGAGGTCTTTGGGCAGTAACACAACGGAAACAACCGAGCACCAAAACGTGCCGCATGCGCCACTTGGCACGTGCGGCACGTTAGAATAGATAAGATTATGCTCGTTTTGGCAGATAGGAGCGCAAGGATGGCGATCACGCCCGCAGAAATCGCGGAAACCCGCGGCATGGTTGAGGAACAGAACCTCGACATCAGGACCATCACCATGGGTGTTTCGCTCATGGGTTGCGGTGACGAGAACCTCGACCGCATGTGCGCGAAGATCTACGACCACGTGACGCACACGGCTGAGCATCTGGTCGAGACCGCCGAGAACCTCGAGCGCGAGTACGGTATCCCCATCGTCAACAAGCGCGTTTCCGTCACCCCGGTGGCGCAGATCGCCGCATGCTGCAAGGATGAGGACCTCACCCCCATCGCGCATGCCCTCGACCGCGCGGCCGAGACGCTCGGCATCGACTACCTGGGCGGCTTCTCCGCACTCGTCCAGAAGGGCATCGGCGACGCCGACCGCCGCGTCATCCAGTCCATCCCCCAGGCGCTCGCCACCACGAGCCGCGTCTGCTCCAGCGTCAACGTCGCCAGCCTGCGCGCCGGCATCAACATGGACGCTGTGCTCATGGCCGCCCAGACCATCATCGATGCCGCCAAGCTCACGGCCGACCAGGATTCCGTTGGCGCCTCCAAGTTTGTCTGCTTTGCCAACATGGTCGAGGACTCCCCGTTTATGGCGGGCGCCGTCCACGGCGGTGGCGAGGCCGACGCCGTCATCAACGTTGGCGTCTCGGGCCCCGGCGTTATGGCTGCTGCCTTGGAGACGCTCCCCGACTCCGCCTCGATGATGGAGGTTGCCGAGAAAATCAAGCAGACCGCCTTTAAGATCACCCGCGCCGGCGAGCTCATGAGCCGCGAGGCCTCCCATCGTCTGGGTGTCGAGAAGGGCATTGTCGACCTGTCGCTGGCTCCCACGCCTGCCATCGGCGACTCCGTTGCCCGTATCCTCGAGATCATCGGCGTGGGCACCTGCGGTGGCCCCGGCACGACCTGCGCGCTCGCCATGCTCAACGATGCCGTCAAGAAGGGCGGCGTCATGGCCAGCTCCAGCGTGGGCGGTCTCTCGGGCGCCTTTATCCCCGTGTCCGAGGATGCCGGCATGATCGCCGCCGTCGAAGCCGGCGCGCTTTCGCTCGAGAAGCTCGAGGCCATGACCTGCGTGTGCTCCGTTGGCCTGGACATGATCGCCATCCCCGGCGACACCCCGGTCGAGACCATCGCCGGCATCATCGCCGACGAGATGGCCATCGGCGTCATCAACAACAAGACCACGGCCGTCCGCGTGATTCCCGCCATCGGCAAGGGCGTGGGCGACTGCGTCGAGTACGGCGGCCTGTTCGGCCGTGCGCCCATCATGCCGGTGAACCCCAACGCCGGCACCGTGCTTGCCCACCGTGGCGGACGCTTCCCGGCACCGCTGAACTCGCTCAAGAACTAGCTGAGGGGTTCGGGCGAGGAGCCCCGAGGAGGGCAAATATATAAGGTCGCCTGCTCGGACAGTCCTGACTCGCACGGAGAGCACATTAAGTGCTCTCCGGCTCGTGCGGAACTCGCGATCGACCTTATATATTTGCCCTCCCCGGGGCTCCCGCACAACGGGACCTCAGTTGGGTTCTATCCCGTATGGCAGTCGCTTCGCTCCTGCCCGCCTTGGTTGTGAGGGCGGTTTGGCGTTGGAACGGTTCTTTCTGATATATGCTGGTTGCGGCTCTTCTTTTGGGAGGAGTCGCTTTTTTGTTGCTAGGAGGTTAGCCCGTGGTTGATGGGGATGCTCGCTCTGAGCTTCTTTCTGCTGATTGGAATCAGGAGTGGATGCGTCTGCAGGCCGCTCGGCATCGGGCTGATGATTCTTTTGAATGGGATAAGCGGGCTCGACATTTTCGACCTCTTGAGACTGCTCCGTATGCCCGGGATTTTATGAAATTGCTGGCTCTTGAGCCTGGTGAATCGGTGCTTGATATGGGGTGTGGGGCTGGGTCGATTGCTATTCCGCTTGCTCAGGCTGGGCATTCCGTGATTGCTGCCGACTTCTCTCCTGCCATGTTGGGCACGCTTGATGCCGGCATTGAGTATTACGGGCTCGAGGATCTTATTACGCCGCTTGAGCTTGCTTGGGATGATGATTGGGATTTGGTTGGACCGGTCGCGAAAGCGGTGGATGTTGCCTTTGCCAGTCGCTCTGTCACCACGAGCAACCTAAAAGGCGCACTTGTCAAGCTTGACCGTACGGCTCGTCGGCGTTGCGCTGTCACGATGGTCGCCAACTCCAGCCCGCGCTATGATCTGCACTTGATGAACGCTATCGGTGCCTCGGTTACCTGCAGTAATGGCTTTGTGTATGCTTTTAATATCCTCATTCAGATGGGTGCCCTGCCGCAGGTTACGTACTTTGAATCGCCTCGTCGCGACACCTTCGATAGCCTTGAGGCAGGTGTGGCGGACTTTTCTCGTATGCTCGAGCATGGCAACGAAGATAAGGTCGACCGTCTGCGCGACTACATCGCCCAACACATGATCGAGAACCCCCATGCCGGCGAGCCGGGCTCCAAGGGCGTGCCGCAGGGGCGCTATATGCTCGATCATGTTCGTAAGGTTCGTTGGGCGTTTATTGCATGGGAGCCGGTCTCTGCGCCCCGCTCATAGCCTGTTCGCAGCCCGCACCGCCCACTCACTCGGCATCCGCATTCTTTTTGAACTGGGCAAACGCGCTCCACACCGCGCCGTTCCTGCGCTATCGTGGGACAGCTCACGTAGATTAAGGCCCCGTCGCGGGGCGCCCCATACATAGAAAGCGAGAACCCATGGCACTGACAGGAGCCCAGGTCAAGCAGCTTCGCAGCATGGCCCATCACCTCAACCCCGCCATCATCATCGGCAAGTCCGATGTCAACGAGGGCACCGTCGAGCAGACGGTCGCCTACCTGGAGAAGCACGAGCTCGTTAAGTGCTCCGTGCTGGACGGCTCCAGCCTTTCCGCCCGCGAGGCCGCCGAAGAGCTCGCTGAGCGTTGCCACGCCGAGGTCGTCCAGGTCATCGGCCGCAAGTTCTCGCTGTATCGCGAGTCCTCGCGCAAGGACATCGAGAAGATCAGGCTCGTCTAAGAGCCAATGATCCGGCGAGCCAACACATAGCAAGCTTACGGGTGCCCAAGTACTTCGGGCGCCCGTTTTTTATCGCTCGACCAGCACGCGATTGAGCCGCCCCTCCACCAAGCGCTCGTATAGGCGCCGCGTCTCGGGCTCGGGCACGCCATTGACCTGCTCCCTCAGATGGTGCATATGCCCGCTGTACAGCTCGACGATATCGCGCCGCCGCCCCGCCGCACTGTAGACGCGCATGGCACAGCGCACCATATCCTCGCGCGCCGTTTCCTGCCGAAGCCCCGACTCCGCCAGCCAGATCGCCGACTGCAGATCGTTTTCTTCTAGAGCGGCATTTGCTCCCTTAATCATGCAATCGATGTACTTTGACTGCATAATGCGTCGCATACGCAAAAAGTAGGTGGGATTACAGCCATTGGGAACATACAGCGGTCCAGCATAAAGTTGCTCAATCTTAAGGCACAGCTCAACTAAATGGGGCCCGCGCGCACCCGCGCGATTTCCCAAAACCTCGCGGCTTATCTGGTCAAACAGCCGTACATCGGTCTTGACGTAGTCGCCGTTGAGCCCAATGCATTCATTTTGGATGAGCACACACGACTTGCCATCCGGCGTCGGCCCCAAAGCCGACCGCAAGCGCGATATCGTCGAGTACAGGTTGTTGCGGGCGCTATTGAACTCGGCATGGGGCCACAGCTCCATGGCCAGCGTCTCACGATCGACGAGCGCATCCATGCCCAGCGCAAGCCGCTCGGCAAGTGTCGCCGCCTTCTTGCGGCGCCACATTTTGTCCGTGATGGGAAACCCGTCGCGCTCGGCGCGAAACGCACCAAACATGCGAATCTCGATATGGTCGATGGTATCAACGGCTTCAACCTCGCCGGCCTGGAACAGGCGCTCGCCCTCCCCTTCCAAATCGTCGCGCAGCGAGTACCGCGACAGCTCGCGCACGGGAAGCTTCTTGCGTATCCTGCCCGCCGGCTCGCCCAGACAATGCATGGCAAGGCGCGCAAAGAGCCGATACGATGGCTCTAGAATCCCCGCACGATTCATGGACATCCAGGCCGCAAGATCGCTGTCTCGGCCCGCACAGGCCAAATGCAGCGCCACCATCCAGGCCTCCGCTCCACCAACCTGCGTCTGGCTTATATCGAGCAACTCCGCTTCCTCGCGCACCGAAACCATCGAGGTGTTACGCAGATATGCCGCGCGCTCCAGCAGCAATGCGTTATCGCGCATGTACGCAATCGACTCCTCGGCAAGTTTGAGCACTTGGACCGCACGGAACTTTGCATTAACCGGCCGTCCCTCTGCCAGCGACTGCCAGCCTTCTAGCAACAGCCCAAACAGCTGAATCTGGTTGTCGCGCATGCGCACGGCAAAACGATCGAGCTCGTTGAACGCCGCGTCGTCGGTTACCGGCAAGCCGGAAAGGAGCCGCCGTGCCGCCAACACCATGCGCACCCAGATAGCCATCGCCTTAAGCCCACGTACGTCGAGCGCCTCCCGCACCACCGTCATCTCGTCGTCGCGCTCGTCGGTTCCCGCAAACGACCCGTCAAAGAGCTCCACCAGCATGCTATCGGCCCGTATAACAATCCCCGCGATGTCGAGCTCGCAGTCGTAGGCCTTGCTCGTTTTGAGCTGTTGTAGAACGCCGCCGTCATTTCCCCGCTCGGTCAGACAGCGTTTGACCTCGATATGCGCAGACAACATATCGAGTGCGGTATGGGATGTCTCGATTTCTGGCACGGCCAGGTTCGTAGGAAGCCCAAGCCCGTTGTCCCCATAGCAAACAGCCGTCAGCGTCTGGGCCACCCTCCATGAAACAGGGTCTATTTCGCAGGCCGCCCGTTCGCTCCCGCGCTCGATGACCGATGCCATATAGCGAGCGAGCTTTGTATTGGACACGCTGACCGCTGCCAGATATACGCCAAGCGCTTCGGCAGGCGTTGGCTCTGGAGCCGGATCGTCGGCATCGATCGTGCCCAGCGCCGCTCGGCAGATATCGGCCCCGTGCCCCGTCAGAGCCAGATCGACCCCATACTGCCCAGCAAGTTCAAGGACCGCTTCACGGTCCAAAAAGGCGTCCGCCAGGCCCATCGCCGCATCGCATCGGCCCGCCTTAAGCAAAATCCGGGCCGCCCTCGGAACAAGTTCGGGGCGAACCTCGGCCACCAACTTACGCAAGCGCAAGCGTCCGTTATCCTCCGTGCCCAGACACGTAAAACTCCGCTCGGCGGGATCCAAGCCAAAGATCGGGTAGTCGCGTACAAAATAGGACTGGTCGACCATCGACAGCCTCACCCCGCAAGCCTCGAGTTCTGCGATATTGCCCTCGCCCATCAAAACCATGAGACATGCCACGCAAAACAGCGCATTATTGTCGAGCGAAGCCAGATCGGCAAGTGCCGCGCCATATACGTTGACAATCTCGTTTTCGAGCAGACCGGCTACGTCACCTTGGCCATACAGACCCGTCTGCAATGCCGAAACGAGCTCGGGCACGCCCTGCGTGAGCTGATAAAAGTCGAGCGATGTGCTGATCGAAAACGCCGATGCCCACGCCGAATACTCATAGGCATGCACCTTAAGCATCTGCGCATTGATCTTAACCGAATCGCCCAGCCCATGAATCAGCTGACGATTTGAAGGACGGCAGGAGATAAAGACCCCTACCCCCATAGCGCGCAGGCCGCGAATCCTGTCGATGAGGTCTTCGGTATCGTGCTGATCGAGGTTTGGCACATTATCAATCGCGATAAGGGAGTGCGGTTTGTCTTTGAGTTCTTCGGTAACCACCTCGAGCTGCATAAACACCTCGCGCCCAATGGCGCGATCCGCCTCGATAATCCGCACGGGGCCTCGCGTCGGGTCGCATTTTACCTCATGGGTGTACTGCAGCAGCACCGAGGTCTTCCCAAACCCGTCGGGCGCATAAAGAACCACGATGCCGGCCTTTCGGCCCTTGGCGATAAGCTCATTCATCAAGCGTTCGCGTCGCACCATATAGCCTCCGCCCAACGGCATCAGCTCGAGCTCGTCTATACCGCCCAAATCGTTTACCATGCCCGCTCCTCAACTCGACCGTATGGACACTGTAGCTGCAGGACCATATGAGCCACCCCGTGAATAGCGTGACTTAGAGTTTTTGGCTGTCTGCCGGTACGTGTTTGGCAAGTTTTTGTACAGCGAGGCCCGATGGTAACTTATCCCCCGACCAATAGGTCTTTGCGCAGGTCAATGCGCTTGCCAGCATGTCCCATCCCATTTGCAGTGTAGCGCAGTCGGCTGTTTTTATTTGAGTTGCGCAACTCGCCTACTCCTCGCTACCGCCTACGACTCTATAGTGGCAAATGTGCATAGAATCTGCTATAGAATGAATCGCATAATTTAGAACCCACCAGTCAAGCACGCGGCAAGGTTACCGTCATGCATGCACCACGGCCCATGTCCACTAAAAAGGCCCCCGCAAAGCGAGGGCCTTTTAAAAAGCTATGTCAGATCGCTTGGTCGCGTTACTCGCAGAGCGAAAGGGCGGCCTCGTCGGCAACGACAACGCAGTTGGTGTGCAGCTGCAGGATCGAAGCCGGGCACTCGGGCGTAACCGGGCCATAGCACATGTCATGCACGGCCTGAGCCTTGGCCTCGCCGTTGGCGACGACCAGGATCATGCGGGCATACATGATGGTCTGGGTACCCATGGTGTAGGCCTGACGGGGAACATCGTCGATGCTGTCGAACAGGCGGCTGTTGGCCTGAATGGTGCTCTCGGTGAGGTCGACGCAGTGCGTACCCTTGGAGAAGTGGTCATCGGGCTCGTTGAAGCCGATGTGGCCGTTGTTGCCGATGCCGAGCAGCTGCAGATCCGGGTAACCGGCGTCGGCGACGATCTTGTCGTACTCAGAGCAGGCAGCGGCGGCGTCGGGGTTGGAGCCATCGGGCACATGCGTGTTGTTCAGGTCGATGTTGATGTGATCGAAGAAGTTCTCGCGCATGAAGTAGTGATAGCTCTGGGGATCGTCGTGCGAAAGGCCGCGATACTCGTCCAGGTTGTAGGTGCTAACCTCGGCAAAGTCGACGTCGCCCTTCGCGTACCAAGCAGCGAGCTGCTTGTAGGCACCGATCGGGGTGGAGCCGGTGGCAAGGCCCAGCACACAGTCGGGCTTGAGGATAACCTGCGCCGAGATGATATTGGCGGCCTTGCGGCTCATATCCTCGTAGTCTTTAGCTTTAATGATCTTCATTACGCGTCCTTTCTCGTACAAGAGAGGCAAGGCTCCCTTACAAGCACTTGCCCGCGGCCCGCGTCGGCCGCAACCAACGTGTGCGGCCACCAGGGCGAGGTCGCGTAATGTATGTGTCTCGTGTCTAGCCGCGTCGAGGCCCCTGCCCGTCCACGGTGACCCGAAGCTGTTTAGCCTCGGACAAATCCCATCTTGCCACGGAGGGCGTCCTCTTTCAAGGGCGCCCTCCGTAAACGTGTTTGAATTGTAGGCTAATGGCCACGTGCACTTGCTAGCGCTCGCGAGCAACGATGAGCTGATCCATCTCCTCGACATGCACGCCAACGGAGCCCTTGATGCTCGAGAACTCAACGGAGTTGCACACCAAGATGGGAACCGTCACATCGTAGCCCTCGGCAGCAATTGCCTCGCGATCGAACTCAATGAGCACATCACCCTTATGGACGATGTCACCCACTTGCGCATGTACGGTAAAGTGCTTGCCCTCGAGCTGAACAGTGTCCAAACCAACGTGGATAAGCACGTCCAGACCATCGACCGTGTTAAGCGCAACGGCGTGTCCCGTGGGAAAAATAGCCTCGACCTTGGCATCAGCCGGTGCAATCACACGCGTTCCGGTGGGCCGAATCGCCACGCCCTGGCCCAAAAGGCCGGTGGCAAACGTCTGGTCGTTTACCTCGGAAAGCGGAATGACGTCGCCCGAGATGGGAGCATCCAGCGTAAGGACTCGACCACGCATACCAAAAGACCTTAGGACTTTAGTGAACATGCTCCCCCTCGGACATACCAATCAATCAAAATAACCTTAACAGTTTACCACTTGGCAACGGTTTTTGACCATTAGGGAAGTTCGCGCTTGACAACCTCGACGATGTCGTCGACAACGCGCTGGGTCAGCTCGTGCGTCTCGGCCTCGGCCATCACGCGGACCAGCGGCTCGGTACCGCTCGGGCGCACCAGAATGCGGCCGCGGCCGTCAAGCTCCTTCTCGGCAGCAGCGACGGCATCCCAGATGGGCTGGCAATCGTCCAGACCGGCCTTGTTGTCGGAATGCACGTTGACGAGTACCTGCGGGTACTTCTTCATGATGCCGGCAAGATCGGTGAGGGTACGACCGGTGCGCTTGAGCACGGCCAGCAGCTGCAGAGCCGTCACCAGGCCGTCACCGGTGGTGTTGTGCTCCAGGAAGATGATGTGGCCGGACTGTTCGCCGCCGATGACGGCGCCGTCCGCGAGCATGCGCTCCAGAACGTAGCGGTCGCCCACGGCAGTCTGGACCATCTCGAAGCCCTGCTCCTTCATAGCGATGGAGAAGCCCAGGTTGCACATGACGGTCGAGACGATCTCGGAGTTGGCGAGCTTGCCGCGAGCGGCAAGGTCAGAACCGCAGATAGCCAGGATGTAGTCACCATCGATCTCATTGCCCTCGCTGTCCACGAACAGCACGCGGTCGGCGTCGCCGTCGTGGGCCAGACCGATGTCAGCATGGGTGCGCAGCACGAGCTCGCGCAGGGGCTCGAGGTGCGTAGAGCCGCACTCAACGTTAATGTCGGTGCCGCAGTAATCGGTGTTGATGGCATGGACCGTGGCACCCAGGCGCTGCAGCGCGGCGGGCGTAGTCTGGCAGGAAGCACCGTGACCGCAGTCGACGGCAACGACTAGGCCGTCGAGCCTCAGGCCATCGAGCGTATCGATGGCGTGGTCGACGTATGCCTTGCGAGCGTCCTTCATCTTGATGATGTGGCCCACACCGGCGCCGGTCGGCAGCGTGTCGGCAGCCATGGCTTCCTCGGACATGACCCAGGCGCTGATCTCTTCCTCGACAGCATCGGGAAGCTTCATACCCTTGCGGCTAAAGAACTTGATGCCGTTGAACTCCGGCGGATTGTGCGAAGCGGAGATGACAATGCCGCCATCGAGCTCGTTTTGAACAGTGAGCAGCGCCACGGCGGGCGTGGGGATAACGCCGCAGCAATGAGGACGCCCGCCCTCGGCCATAATGCCGGCGGTCAGAGCGCTCTCGAGCATGGTGCCCGAAAGGCGCGTGTCGCGGCCGATGCAGATATCCGGACCAAGAAACTTGGTCGCCGCACGGCCCAGGCGAAACGCGAGGTCGCACGAGAGGTCGGCATTGGCGACGCCACGGACGCCATCGGTACCGAAGATGTTCTGGGGCATAGGATCGCTCCTTCCCTAGCAGGCGATATGCAACCGCCCACCCTAGTCGAAAAAGAAAAGCGGGACCCGCCGAGGAATCGGCAGGCCCCGCTTGTACATTGTATCTCGAAAGGAGATAAAACCTTAGCGCTTGGAGAACTGGGGAGCGCGGCGGGCCTTCTTGAGGCCGTACTTCTTGCGCTCGACCACGCGAGCATCGCGCGTAAGGAAACCGGCCTTCTTGAGGTCAGCACGGTAGTCGCCAGCGTTCAGAAGAGCGCGAGCGATGCCCAGGCGCAGAGCGCCGGACTGACCGGAGATGCCGCCGCCATCGCACAGAGCGATAACGTCGAACTGACCGGCGGTGTCGGTCACCTTGAAGGGAGCAAGGGCGTTCTCAACGAGCTGATGACGGCCGAAATACTGCTCGGCGTCACGCTTGTTGATGGTCACCTTGCCGGTGCCGGGGACGAGACGGACGCGGGCGACGGCGTTCTTACGACGGCCGGTACCCTGGTAGACAACGGTGTTCTCAGCCATCTTTAAGCCTCCAGCTCAATCTTCGTGGGGTTCTGGGCAGCATGCGGATGCTCGGCACCAGCGTAGACCTTAAGCTTGGTCATCTGGGCACGGCCGAGGGTGGTCTTGGGCAGCATACCGCGAACGGCGCGCTCGATGACCTTCTCCGGGTGCTTCTCCATAGCCTGGCGGAAGCTCTCAGCCTTGAGGCCGCCGTTGTAGCCGCTGTGGCGATAATAGGTCTTCGTGTCGGCCTTGTTACCGGTAAGCTGGACCTTATCGGCGTTGATGACGACAACGAAGTCGCCGCAGTCGCTGTTGGGCGTGAACTGGGGCTTGTTCTTACCGCGCAGGATCATTGCGATCTGGGTGGCAAGACGGCCCAGGACAGCACCATCGGCGTCGACGAGAACCCAGTTGCGCTGGACCTCGCCCTGCTTGGCGTAGTGAGTCGATTTCGAAATCACTTAGACTCCTCCATGTACAGTACGTGTTGTTACAGAGATTCACGGGGCTCTGCAAGTAACCCGTCCATATTACCCCGCTCGCCGTACGAGTCAACAGGTATTTTGGCTCCGACCAGAGTTTCTGCACATGTCATCCACGAGCCATAATTTTTCCAGCTCTTTAGCTGTTGTCATTTTTTGAGGGTTCGCCGTCGTTAGCGCTCAACGAACTCTTGGATTTCCGCGAGCAGGCGCTTTGCCTCCTGACGGCCCTGGATATATAGGTCCAAAAGCTTTGCCGGATCGTGCTCGACATGGCCGACCTCGACCGGCTTTTGCGGAGCGACGACCAACGCACGGCCCTCGCGCTCATACTTCCACAGGTGCATGCGCTGGATGTTGTAACGGTCGTGGCGCGTCTCGATAGCCTCGAGCAGGTAGGGGTAGTCGGCATAACGCGCACGCGCGGCCGGCAAAAACTCGTAGGGTTTTTTCTCGTACGAGCGGTCCTGCGTGACGATGACGACCGCACGGTCGAAGCCCGCCTCCTCGAGCACATGCTCGATGGGGACCGAATCGGCCACGCCGCCGTCGACATATTTGTGCCCGTCAATCTCGACCGGCGGCGTCACCAGTGGCAACGAGGTCGATGCGCGCACGGCGTCGAGATCGAGCACGGCGCTTTTGACCGGGAGGTACGTGGCGGTTCCAAAGAGCATGTCCGTCGCGACGGCGTACATCTCGATGGGGCTCGCGTCGAACGTCTCGTTGTCAAAGGGATCCAGGCGGTCCTGGACATCGTTGAAAATAAAGTCGTAACCCACAATAGAGCCCGTGGACGCAAACGATGCGGCGCCCATGAAGCGGCTGTCGTTGCAGAAAGCCAGGTTGATGCGGTTGGCACGGCCGATCTGGTGCGACTTATAGTTCACGCCGTTGAGGGCGCCGGCCGAGACGCCGTACACCGCCGGGATTTCGACACCAGCCTCCATGAGAACGTCGAGCACGCCGGCGGTAAACTGCCCGCGGAAGCTGCCGCCCTCCAGGACGAGCGCGACCTTGCCGGCGTTCTTTGCCTTATCTTCTGCAGTCATATTGACCTCCTGCGATTGCGTTTTGGCCTTCTTCTACCCAGTTTTGGGATGGCGAGCGCGCAGGTTTTGGAGTTGAAGAGGGCGGGGCGGTCGACGGGAAAGCGCGTCCCGTTCTCAGAGCAAATACCGGGTCGCATTTTCCGCTGAGCCCGCCATCAGGAAAATGAATCCCATTCCGAGCTTAGATTCCGGGATGCGCTTTCCGCTTGAGCTGCCATTGGGAAAGCATGTCCCACTCTACGGCAGGATTCCGGGTCGCAGTTTCCGCTTGAGGCGTCATCCGGAAACTACGTCCCAGTCTGAGCGCGGATTCCGGGACGCGCTTTCCGCCTGGGCTGCCATCGGGAAAGCGCATCCCACCCTGCGTTGCTGCGGCATTTTCTTTACGTCCGCGCCCTGCACAGAGTTCGATTCTCCGCGGTGCGGGAGGGGATCCGTTGATGCGGCGCATGGCCGGCTGAGATTCGATAAACATCGCATCCGTTTTGAGTCGGAAGTTTGCGCGGAGAATCCGCGTATTTGCTTCGCAAATACGCACCGGCTTCGGCCGCCTGTCGGCGTCCTCGCCCGCTCGCTACAAACGCTCCGCGTTTGTTTAACGCTCGCGCCCTGCACAGAGTTCGATTCTCCGCGGTATCTATAAGTAATAAAAAAGCAGGTAGAGACACTTCTCTACCTGCCTGTAACTATTGGTGGAGGCGCGGAGAATCGAACTCCGGTCCACGAAAGCCCCCTGATTGGCATCTCCAAGCTCAGTCGCTGGTTTAGTCTCGGACGCTTTGCGCGCAGCGACACGCTCGCGGCGTCCTAACCGGTTCGGTCTTAGCCTGCGCCATACCGATTACGTGCGCAGGAGCATTCCCCTAAAATGACGTCGCACCGGTGTCGGGGAAATCACCGGGTTGACGCGCCGCTATAAATTAAGCAGCGAGAGCCATAGGCTCAAAAGAAGAATTGTTGTCAATTCAATTTGACGGTACCCCTGTTTAACGAGGCGAGGAGACCTCGGCTTGCTTCCTCTCTCAGAACTATCGTGTCGAAACCAGTCGCCCCCGAATGTTGGGAAAGTCTGGATGGTGTCGGGTCTGCAAACACCCGATAACCGTCGACTTTTCAAGGAACACGCGGGGTGAACCCCGCTCGTGGATAGCTATCTTACCACGTTCTAAAGGCAGGCAGCTGTTCTATGCACGAGCTGTGAAGACCCCAATGTGCGCCGCACTTCGCACTTTTGCTACCGATCGCGTCACGTATATTTTCGCCAAGCAAAATTGACCCGTCGAAAGGACCGTTATGGATACCAAGCAGCAACTCGTCAATGCCCTCGCAGGCCTGGGCTCAACCATTATCGAAGCTATGGATGTCATCGAAGGCTTTGTCCCCTGCGGACATCCCGCCCTCACGGTATCGAACGCACTCGTCGCACTGGATGCTGACGATGATGCGGCTCTCGCCCAGCAGCTTGAGACCGTCGAGGGCTTTATCGACCACGTGAGTGAGAACCGCGGCGTGGCCGCCTACCACGGCATCGAGGTCAAGCTCGCGGGTCCCAAAGCCGATCTGCTCGCAGCAATCCGCGAGGTAGGCGCCCTTATGCAGACCGCAGGCGTCAAGAACACCCAGGTCAACGAGTGGGTCTACCGCAGTCTGGCAGCGCTAAACGATTCCGACGAAAAGGCAGCCGAGCAGCTCGCAGAAAGTTCCGCCATTAAGGCCGAGCTTTTGTAAATTGCAAACGCGGGTCCCTTGGCGCATCGTCGTCCAAGAGGCCCGCAAACAGTTCGCGTCAAACGATAGCCGCGCCGCCGCGTTCGGCCAAAGCAAGAATCGGCATCATTTGACGAGGTGTCTTTGCTGCAAGATCGGCATGTTCGAGCAGCTTGCGATCGTTAGTTACCAAATAATCGACCTGTGCGCGCTTGCATGCGGCGAGTACCAAGTTGTCCTCGTAATCGCGATGGAGCGCTAAGTATTTGTCGGCCAGCCAAAGGTCCGACGCATCTGCACCCACGGCCATGGCGTTTTCGGTCATGTTCCGAACAAACGCCAACGCCGCATCGCCAATTGCACGGGCAGATGCCTCGTCGAGCGCTCCCCCGCTGGCAAGAATGCTGCGCTTCAGTTCGTGTTGGACAACGTACAGCACGTCCTTGGCGATATGCACCGGAAAGAACAGCAATGCCCCCGCCTCCGTCGCCTGCCCAATAAACGCGCGTGCGGCAAGCGACTCGGCATGGTCGGCGCAAAACGAATCGACCCATACGTTGGCATCCACCATTATTTTGAGGGGAGCCCCGCTCACAGGATCATCCCCTTTTGGCGATAGCGCTCGTCCATGGCTTCGGAATAGATTGTGTCCCAATCGCGATCGTCGGATACAGGCGACGCAGCGATGCCCATATCTGCATAAAGCCGATCTGCCGCTGCCCACGACGCGGCGAACGGAGTATCGGGCGCGACGGCCTGCTGCCGGTCGTCGACGGCCGCAAGCACTTCCTCGCACTGCCCGCCACCCTGCGCGACCTTGGCCACCACCTTTTTGATGAGCTCGGGCAGCGACCCGCCCGAAAGCCGCAGCGCCTCCTCGGCACGGTTCTTGACCTGGCGATCCACGCGAACGTTCACCTGCGCCATGCCGCTAACAGCACCCATGTCGATCCCGCTCCCTTCAATTGCTAGCCCTGCTAGCAATACTATATAGAGATGCTAGCAAATATTCAAACGCAAAAGGCCTGCGCCCGGACGACACCGATGCCGTCTGGGCGCAGGCCAGATAACGTGCGCGAACACGTCTGCTAGCGCAGGTAAGCCTTCGCGTTGCCCAGGCTGTAGGCGATCGTTGAGCCGTTGTGCAGCAGTGACGAAGTCTGCGGAGTGATCATGCCGGTAATACCCAATGCCAACAGCGCCGAGTTGGTGAGCATCACCTTGGAATATGAACTCGTCAGACGGTCGATAAGCCCCTGACTCATACGGCGCAGACGCACGATTGCGGCCAGATCCGTATCGGTCAGGATGATGTCGGCGACCTCCTTGGCGATGTCGCTTCCGCCACCCATGGCCAGGCCCACGTCGGCCAAACCGAGCGCCGGCGAATCGTTGACGCCGTCGCCCACCATGGCAACGTGGCGCCCCTCGCGCTTAATCCGCTCCACATAGGCGTACTTGTCCTCGGGCAGCAGCTCGGCCTTAAACTCGTCGACACCTGCCTCGCGAGCAATGCGCTCGGCCGTGCGCTCGGAGTCGCCCGTAAGCATAACGACATGCTTGACGCCCAACGCGTGCAGGTCGGCGATGGCCTCGCGGACCCCGGGCTTAAGCGGGTCCTCGATACCGAGCACGCCCACAACGGTGCCGTCGACCGCCAGATACAGCGGCGACAGGCCCTGCATCTGGGACTCAATGCGCTCCTTAATGTCAGACTCGAGCTGCGCGCCCTCATCCTCAAACACAAAGTGCGCGGAACCGATGATGGCGCGACGCTCCTCGATGGACGAGGCGATGCCGTGTGCCACGATGTACTCGACGGCAGCATGGCGCTCGCGGTGCTCGAGCCCGCGCTCGCGGGCGGCGTTGACCACGGCGCGTGCCACCGGATGCGGGAAATGCTCCTCCAAGCAAGCGGAAAGGCGCAGGACCTCGTCCTCGCTCCAGCCGTCGGTCGTGAGCACGCAAGCTAGACGCGGCTGGGCCTCGGTCAGCGTACCGGTCTTGTCAAAGACAATGGTATCGGCCTTGGCAAACGACTCAAAGTACTTCGCACCCTTGACCATGACGCCCATCTTGGCGGCATCGCTCATGGCGGTCATGACGGCGACGGAACCCGTGAGCTTGAGTGCGCACGAGTAGTCGACCATCAGCGCCGCTGAGGTCTTGATGAGGCTGCGGGTGGTAAGCGCAACTAGGCCCGCGAGCAGGAAGTTCCACGGGACGATCTTGTTGGCAAGGTCCTCCATATGCGACTGGCCCTCGGACTTGAGCGAGTCGGCCGTCTGCACGAGCGAGACGATTGAGCGGAGCTTGGTCTGAGCCGTATTGGCGCGCACGCGCACCAAGATGCTGCCGTCTTCCACGACGGTACCGGCGAACACGTCGTCGCCCGCGCTGCGCTCGACGGCCAGCGGCTCGCCGGTCAGGGTCGCCTGGTTGACCATGGCGCTTCCCTGCTCGACCACGCCGTCGATGCAAATGGACATGCCAGTACGCACGGCTACCAAGTCGCCGGGCTCAAGCTCGGTGGCGGCAACGCTCACCTCGGTGTCGCCGACGACCTTCTGCGCCTTGTCGGGCACATCGAGCAGCGAGTTGATGAGCTCGTTTTCGCTCATGGCGCGGGTGTAGTCCTCGAGCAGCTCGCCCACGTTGAGCAGGAACATCGTCTGGCCCGCGGTGTCAACATCACGCTTGACGAACGAGATGCCGATGGCCGAAGCGTCGAGCACGGGAACGGTCAGGCGCGGCTGCGCCAGCTCATGAAGGGCAGCGCGCAAAAATGCCATGTAACCGGCCACGACAAACACCGCACGCAGGGGCGTCGGCAAGAACCATCGGCGCGCATAGTGGGCGCCGATAAGTGTGGCAAGATCCATGACGAGCTTATGCTTGCGTGGCTCAAGCTGCATCACGTAACCCGTCTTTGCGTCGGCAATGGCCTGGGCATCGAGCGCACCCAAGGCGTCGAGCACGCCCGCACGACACTGCTCGTCATATTCGAGCGCCATCTGGCCAATACGGCCATAAACGCGCACCTTGTGCACGCCGTCGATATCGCCGCTGAGCTTAAGAAGTGCGTCGAGATCGCTCTCTGGCACAGGACCCGCCAATTGAAGACGGGTCCTGCCGGGGATCTCGCTAATAATCGAGAATCTCATAGTTTGTGCCTGGGAGTGTTACTCGGCTGCCTCATCAGCAGCGGCCTCGCTCTGGGTGATGTAGGCCGCCTCGGCAACCATGTCATCGACATTGGCCTTGGCCTGCTCGACCATGTCCTGGTAGCAGTTCTTGACGCGCATACCGCACGCGATGCCCTGCACGCAGGCGTTCTTTACCGGAGCGCTGGTGAGCAGCTTGATGCCGGCCGTGCCAAGCAGAAAACCGCCACCGACAAGCAAGGTGTTAAACGTCGACTTCTTCATGTTGCTTCTCCCTTTTGCCGCATTGGACGCGGCACGGTGCCTCAGCACCCGAGTAAACAAGTTTGCTCGAGCACACTTTTGGAAAATAGTTTAGTTTATCTAACTATTAAGTTCAACAATGGTTAACTTTTTGGAAACTATGGGGGTGAACTCAATATGACAAAGGGACTGCCCCTTTGTCACATTTTGGGACAGTCCCTTTACCCCTTTCCTACAGCTGCCAGGCCGCCGCTTCCTTTTGCAGTGCGACCATACGGGCAAATTCTCCGCCTGCCGCCTTGAGCTGCGCCGGAACACCCTGCTCGACAACCACACCATCCTTGAGCACAACGATTTTGTCGGCATTTTCCACCGTACGCATACGGTGGGCAATAACGATAACCGTCTTACCTGCAAGCAGACGGGAGAGTGCCTGCTGTACCACGGTCTCGTTCTCTACATCCAAGCTTGCCGTCGCCTCGTCCAACAGCACGATGGGCGCGTCTTTGAGCAGCGCGCGGGCGATAGAGATGCGCTGGCGCTCGCCGCCGGACAGCTTGGAGCCATTCTCGCCGATCATGGTGTCGTAGCCCTGCGGCATACGACTCACAAACTCGTCGCAGTTGGCGGCACGCGCGACCGCAAGCACTTCCCCATCGGTGGCATCACGACGCCCGAGGCGGATGTTTCCCATCACCGTGTCGTCAAAGAGCAGCACGTCTTGGAACACAATGGCGTAGTCGCGCAGAAGCACCTCGGGATCGACGCTCGCAACATCCACACCGCCCATGGTAACCTTGCCCGCAGTGGCATCCCAAAAGCGCGCGGCCAGGCGGCTCACCGTAGACTTACCGGAACCCGAAGGGCCGACCAGTGCCGTGACCTCGCCTTCCTTGGCGGTAAAGCTCACATCGGTAAGAACTTTCTCGCCGGCGCGTCCGTCCTCGCCCGCACCATAGCCAAATGCCACGTGATCGAACACCACATCGTGGCCCGCGGGCTCAAATTTCTCGCTGCCCCGCGCCACAGGCTCTTCCATGATGGAACGCATGCGCTTGGCAGACGACTCGGCGGCGAACAGCTCGGACATTAACATTAACGCCTGGTCAAACGGCGCATAGATACGGCTCACCATAAGCAGGAAGGCAAACATCACCAAAAAGTCGACCTGCCCGGAGGCGACCATCGCGGCGCCCGTGACCAGCGTGGTGGCAATGCCCAGACGCAGGATAGCAAAGGCGGAGTTGACCAAAAGCCCGTTAGCGAGCTCGCCCTTGGTGGTCTCATGCTCCTCGGCATCGATCACGGCGTTGAGCCCCTCAAGATAATGGGCCTCCTGGTTGGTGGCGCGGATCTCGCGAACGCAGTCGAGCGTCTCTTGAATAGCCTCGGTAACCTTGACCTTCTCGGCACGCACGCGATCGAACACCGGAGCCATGGGGCCGCGTGTTAGATACAGCACGGCAAAGGCCACGGGAACGCTCCAAAACGCCGCGATCGCCAGCTGCCAGCAAAAGAACAGCGACGCCACGAACACAATGGCGCTTGCGATGATGGCGCCCCAAAGCTCTCCCAGCACGTGGCTGTAAGCGTGCTCCATGGCCTGGACGTCGCCCATGATGGTCTCGGTTAAATCGGCCAGATCACGACGACCAAAAAACGACAGCGGCAGTTTGCGCAAGCGCTCGGCAATCTCCATACGCTGCTTGCCGCACTCCTCGTAAAAGATGCAGTAGGTGTAGTAATACTGCTGCCAGTTAGAGGCAAAGAGCAGCACGAAAAAGACCAGGAGGCCGCCCACGATCGGCAGGGCATCCGGCAGGTCGGCCCCACTGGCAAGATGCTCGACAAAGCCGGCCATAACCAGGAATAAAAAGCCCATGCCGGCCATGGTAATAAGATTGGTGAGCGTGGTCCAGAAAATGCCGCGTTTTACGCCGGCGACGCCTTTATCGGATAGGAAATACTTCTTTTGGAATGAGGCGAACATTTAGGCCTCGCCTCCCTTCGTGACGGCGGCATCCGCGGTCGCTGCAGTGATTTTCCAGCTCGCGGCCTGTTCGTATTCGGCCCACATCTTGGCATACAGACCCTCTTGGGACAGCAGCTCGGCATGGGTACCCGACTCCTGTACACTGCCCTGGTTGAGCACCACGATTTGGTCTGCGCCCACTACAGTCGAGAGTCGGTGCGCAATCATAATGACCGTGCGACCCGCCGCCAGCTTGCTAAAGGCGCGCTGGATGAGCGCCTCGTTCTCGGGGTCGGCAAACGCCGTGGCCTCATCGAGCACCACGATAGGCGCGCCTTTAAGGATCGCGCGGGCGAGTGCCACGCGCTGAACCTCGCCACCCGAAAGATATGCTCCGCCGGCACCGAGCATGGTATTGATGCCCTGGGGGAGCTTGGCCACAATGTCGTCGCACTGAGCTGCGGAGAGGGCCGCACGCACTTCGTCGTCAGTGGCCGTAGGCTTGGAGGCGCGCACGTTGTCGGCAAGTGTTTGCCGGAACAGCTGGTTGGTCTGGAACACGAAGGCGACCTGGTCCATAAGCTCGTGCGGATCCATTTCGCGAACGTCCACACCGCCTACGAGCACTCGACCCGAGGAAACATCCCAAAAACGCGGGATCAGGCTTGCGCAGGTTGACTTACCGCCACCCGAGGGACCCACCAGGGCGAGGGTGCTACCCGCGGAAACGCTAAAACTCACATGGCTGACAGCAGGTGCTTCGGCGCCCTCGTAGGTAAAGCTCACGTCCTCAAATCGCACGTCGCCGCCGGCAGGGTGCTTGGGTTGGGCGGGCACGGAGAGCTGCTTGGAATCCATGACGCTTCGGATGCGAGCCAGCGAATCGGCACTCATCTGAGAGGCCTCGCCCACAAACATGAGCTTGGTCATGGCCGTCGGCACCACGGCCGAAAATATCGCGTAAAACGTGAAGTTGGTCATAAAATGCGCGAAGTCCGTCTCGCCCGGCGCCAACAGCAACGCCACGGGCAACAGGAATGCCACAAGACCATTGAGCGCGGTAAGGTTGAGTACCTGCGGACCTCGACAGAACGTGCCCGCATAGTTTTGCGCCATGTCGGCGTATTCGGCGATCGCATCGTGGAAGGCCTTAAAGGAGTAGACCGTCTGCTGAAACACCTTGACCACGGGGATGCCGCGTACGTATTCGGTGCCGGTCTTGTTCATCTTGACCAGCGCTCCCATGTAGGCCTTCATAAACTCGCCGCCCTTGCCGCCCATCATGGCGGCCATGGTGCCAAACGAAACGACGACCGAGATAAGGCATGCCGCCCCCAAACGCCAATCGAGCGCGAAAAGCAGCACGAGCAAGCCCACGACCATGGCGGCGGCGCCTGCGATATCGGGCAGCATGTGTGCGAGCAAAGTCTCGGTGGAGGCGGCGCATCCGTCTACAACACGACGCAGCTCGCCGGTGGCGTGCGTGTCAAAGTAGCCAAGCGGCAGCTTAAGCAGGTGCTCGCTCGTAGTCTTGCGGATATTGGACGCGCAGCGAAACGCGGACAGATGCGTGCACATGAGCCCCACGAAATAAGCTACGATGCTTACCAGGGCAAAACCCACGGCCCACCAACCGTACATCGCGATGTTAGTGGCTTCGCTCCAGTTGGGCGCCACGGCGATCAGGTCGCGCGCGACAAGCCAAATGCACACGTACGGGCCAAAGCTCAGCAGCTGCGAGAGCGCCGAGAGCGCCATGCCCAAATACGTTAGGAATTTGCGGTCACCGGCATACGCGAGCAACTCGCCGATGCCTCCACCTTCCCTTTTTGATTCCTTTGCCATGAGATTCCTTTCTAACGGCTTGAGAGTTAACCGTAATGAACTTATCATTGATGTGTTAGCCATGGCTCACAATCAAGCCAGGCGTGGACGTTTCTGCAAAGGAAAGGGACGCTTTTGCAAATACGACGGGCAGCGACCGACATAACCGAGCTCTACGCACCGCAATTTGAGCAGTTTGGCCTGGAGCTTACCGGCAAGGGCGCCGTCTTTACCGGCGAGGTGGCAAACGACCGGGCGCACGGACGCGCATGGATCATGCCCCTCTCCCCTGCCTGCATCGTCATGGAGCATTTCATTACCCCGACGCACGATATGTACCTGGCCGAATACACACCCGAGCCGTACGCCTGCGTGAGCGAAGTCAGCGCGCCCACACTTACATGCATGCCCGAGGCTGGTATAACGCCCGCGAACCTCAAACCATTGCATGGACCGTGGCCAAACAATGCCGTTTGCAGCTTTATCCAAGATAGCTGTGGCGAGGAATTAAGCCCGCTGTTTGCGGGGGAGCTTTATCACTCGCGCTCGGTGCTCTTTTTGCCTGGATATTTTGACGAACTGGAGCACCGCTATCCCACCGAGTTCGCGGGAATCTTTGAGGCGTTTGCCGAATCATGGCACGAGGAAGCGACGTCTGCCATCTGCCACACGCTGCGCCGGATTAACGAGGAACGCGCCCGCACCGTAGGCGGACACGTCTATATGCGGGGCATCGTGGAGACCATGGTCGCGGAGCTCGCCTGTTCGCGCGCGGCCCACAAGCAGGCGCGGCAGGCGGCAGACACACGCGTCAGCATAACCATTGCCGAAGAAGCAACGGCAATGATTGAGCGTGCGCTCGACAAAGGCAGACGTGTGGGTATCAACGAGGTGGCCGAGAGGCTCTACACAAGCCGCTCCAAACTATGCGCCACCTTTAAGGCCCAAACCGGCGAGTCCCTGGGCGCCTACATTCGCAGACGTCGCATGGAGCGAGCACAGGATCTTTTGGCCGATAGCGCGCTCACGATAGCGCAGGTGGCAGAGCGTCTAGGCTACCCTCAGCAGGCCGCCTTCGCCCAAGCCTTCAAGCAATACACCGGCATGACACCCACGGCTTGGCGAAGCAAGCATCGCTAAGGCCCAGGCTCCCTGGCCGTAACGGAGCGATTAATTAGCCGCCGTCCGTCAGCTCACCCAGGATCTAAACGTCAAGATGTGCACGATCAAGCGCCTTTTTGATAAGAGGGACAGATCGATCAGCCAAATACAACGGAATGTTGAGCACCCCGTCGTCGAGCTTTAGGTTCTTAAGTGAGTAGCGGACCCTCAATGGAGTCGTCTCCGCATGCTTGTCGGCATAGTACTTAAGGCTCTTGGAATGAACGACCTCTCCCGATTTGACCTCGACGGGAACGATTTCGTTTCCGACTTGAATCAAAAAATCGACTTCGTGCTTCGGCTTCTCGTTTGTCCAATAACGCGGAGCAGCATCTAACTGTGAAAGCAATGCCTGAAGCACATAGTTCTCGGCGAACGAACCTTTGAACTCCGAAAATAGCGCATCCGAGATGGCAAAAGCGGACGCATCCAGCCTTGCCATGCGGCGCAGCAAGCCGACATCAAGACAGTAGACCTTAAATGCCTTGAGGTCATCGTACGCAGAGAGCGGCACACCACCGGCAGCATTAAGGCGAACCGCCGTGATGAGCCCAGCATCGGCAAGCCATTCCAGAGCATCCTCGTATTCTCGAGCACGAGCCCCCTCGCGCACCGCACCCCAAACGAACTTTTTGTTCTCGCGCGCCAACTGAGCTGGAATCGAGTTCCATATTTGTGAAAGCTTGGCGAACTGCGCACGGCCACCATGCTTGGCAAAATCGCGCTCGTAGGAATCCAAGAGATCAGACAACACCTTATCGACCTGAACGATATCGCCCGTCTCCACCCACCGGCCAAGAGCCTCTGGCATGCCGCCGCATGCAAAATAACGACGAAGATGCTCGACGAGACGGACATGGAAGAAATCGGGCACTGTCTCGATCTGATCCAGGCCGCCAAGGTATTCGTCGTAGTTTGCAGCGCCCTCGGCTTTCAGAAACTCGGAAAAGCTCATGGGGCGCATCTCCATGAACTCGACCTTTCCCACCGGAAAAGCGCTGGTCTCACGGGACAAGCGAACGCCCAACAAAGACCCTGCGCATGCGACGTGATACTCGGGGGCCTCGTCACAGAAGTATTTAAGGGCGCCGACTGCAGAAGGACAATCCTGGATCTCATCAATAATAAGCAGCGTTTCGCCGGGCTCGATAGGCTGTCCAAGTGCCAGGGAAAGATTTGAGATGATCCGTCGAGGATCGCGCGTACCTTCGAAAAACTGAGCGTACTCGCTCTGTACCCCAGGTGACGGCTCCTCGAGCGTCAGATACACAAAATTGAGGTACGAGGTTCGGCCGAACTCCTTAAGCGCCCACGTCTTTCCAACCTGGCGCGCCCCCTTAAGGATAAGCGGCTTACGATATTCTGACGCTTTCCAAGCGTTAAGCTTGGCAATGATATCTCGCTGCATGACCGAACCTCCCGCAAAGAAACTTCCGTAAACGTGATATTTCCCACATTTTACCCTAGGTAAAACGTGACATTTATCACATTTACGGAAGTTTTAAGTTCATTTCGCCACACTTCCATCACATTCAAAAGGCGGAGGCGCATTTTGCGCCTCCGTCACCATCTTTCCTATCAGCCTACCTGACCCGAACGGCCGAGTCGTTGCAGAACCCGGGAGCCCCGGCAGGGCGGGTGCTTGCTCAAAATGAGTTCCGCACGCAAAGAAGGCCACTTAATGTGGCCTTCGTCTTGCGCAGGACTG
>WGSN01000024.1:0-31213 GCA_014871645.1 Collinsella sp. | reverse complement strand
GCCCGTGGGTTATACCCTAAGAGCAAACCACCCTTTTTAAGGGTGGTTCTGATTCGTCTGGATTGGGGACGCATAGCCGGACGAAAGCGTGTTGCGTTTGGCGTAAAACCATACGAAAGTGCAATTTGCGTCTTATTTCCGAACGTAAAACAGACGAAAACCGTTTACGTCTGCTTTAAATCCGTACGAAAACGGTTTTCGTCTTGCAGGGCAGTTGTCGTTTCTACAGTTCAGCTTCCAGTTCGGCTTTGTGCTCGTAGAGGTAGTCGCGCATGTAGGGGATGGCAAATGAGACCTTGCCGTACGAAGGAGCCTCGATAATCGATTCTCTTAACAGGCGGCTGCGGACGGAGCTCACCTGTTGAGGCGTTTTGTTTAGGGCATCGGCAACCATGCTGGTCGAGCTCGTCTGCCCCAAAGACGCCATGCTCAGCAGATAAGCGATGCACGTGGGCGGAATGCGCTGCAGCGCGGGCTCAATCACCATGGCGCAGAAGCGTTCGCGTGCCGTTGCGATGCCACGCTCGGCTTCTTCTTCTCCAATAATCGCTGTATGTGCACGTCTTGCCAACTGCCATGCGTAGTATCCAACGAGTTGGATCATGAAAGGATAGCCTTGCGTTGCCTCGGCAAGTTGGCCGGCAATACCTGGCTGCAACTCCATGCCAGACGCTTCAATGGTTTCCTCGAGGGAGTACGACACTTCGGTTACTGCCACAGCCTTCAGATCAAAGGGGAGGGCACGGCGCAAAAACGTAAGTGTCTTTCCGTTGATGATGCTTTCAATCATCGAAGGAAGCCCAGCAAAAACAAAGGCGATATCAAGGTCTTCGCCGATAACCTGCTGAATCGCAATGGAGAGCGTTCGGACCTCATCGAGCTCTGCGTCTTGAACCTCGTCGAGAGTGATGAGCAGGCCATTTCCATTCTTGGATATTGTCTGTCTCATGGCGTCGCGTAGCGATGGGCCGATTCGCTCAATATCTATGCTGCCGATGGATATGCCAGCTACGGTGGGCTCAAATCTGGCGTGTTTGGCCTGGAATTTGGGCTGCAGCTGTTCGAGAATGCGCTGGCAAAGTCCCTCGGTTGCGACCTCTTTTATGACCGTCCAGCCATGGCTTTGCGCCAAACGTGAGCACTCGTCAAGGAGGACCGTCTTGCCCGTTCCACGGACGCCGGCTATGCGCATTAGGCGCCCCGGGGCACCAGGCCCGTTGACGAGGCCCTCATTGAATTCTTCGAGCACATCTTCGCGGCCGATAATCGTGGGAGGTGTTTTACCTGCTGTGGGCTTAAAAGGGTTTGTTTGCATGTGAGCCACCTTTGCTCAAGATATAGCAAGATATAGCAAAGTATAGCAAGATATA
Source organism: Collinsella sp. (assembly GCA_014871645.1). Lineage (GTDB taxonomy): Bacteria > Actinomycetota > Coriobacteriia > Coriobacteriales > Coriobacteriaceae > Collinsella. The sequence continues at coordinate 29,843 of WGSN01000024.1, read as the reverse complement.
GCAAAGTATAGTGAGATATAGCAAAGTAAGCGCTACTCGCGGGTTTTGCGGTGGTGCTATTTTCCAAATGCCGCGCGGATAAAGCGCTGGGCGAACAGCTTGTTGGCAACTCACGAGGGCTCGGGGTGCCAATTTGGGGTGCAGTAGTGCTGTGCCACGAATAGGGCCTATCTACTACGTTTAAGCCGCAGAGGTCAACCATAGCCGGCTATTTTGAAAATCGATAAGCTCTCTACCAGCGGTTTTGTTTTTGCACTTTTCAGCATGGTCTGGGCTCTCCGCGTTAACGTAGTAGATGGGCCCCTTTTGTGGCAAGGGGCCGACTTGCGGCTCAGGGTAGCCAAAAAAGCCCCGTCCCAAAAATGACTGTTGGAAGTTGCGGTGGAATAGTTCCTGTTTTTGCTGCTGAAGGCTTTGAGCAGGAACTATTCCACCGCAACTTATGAGGGGGCGGGGGATGCGATAGTATTACGTGGTGATATTCGACAAACCGTGGGCTTCATCCGAGGGCTTTATGGAACAGCACCAGCATTATCAGAGCCTGCAAGATCAGGCATACAACGCATTGCGCTCCAAGATCATCTATGCCGAGCTCAAGCCTGGCACACGCCTTTCGGCGATTGGTCTGGAAAAGGAGACGGGAATCGGGCGCACGCCCATTCGCGAGTCCTTTGTGCGCCTGCGTGAGCAGGAGCTGGTGGAAACGCGTCCCAAAAGCGGCACTTATGTCTCAAAAATCAGCATGGAGCGCGCCGAGAACGCCTGTTTCTTGCGCGAGAAGCTCGAGAGAAGCGTGCTCATTAAATGTTGTTCGGCTGCTACGCCCGAGCAAAAGCAGCGGCTTGAGCAGATTCTTGCCGAGTCCGAGTCACTCGACCATAGCGAAACGCGTCGCTTTTTTGATCTGGACAACCTGTTCCATGAGACATGTTTTGAGATTGCCGATCGTCACATGTTGTGGGATTGGATGAAGAGCATCAACACGCATTTTGAGCGATACAACTGGTTGCGTATGGTGTCGCAGGATCTGGATTGGGAGCCGATTCGTCGGCAACATCGCCGGATTCTCGAGGCCATTAAGAGGGGCGATACCGATGCGGCGAGTTATCTGGCAGAGACGCACTTGCACCTGATGCCCGAAGAGCAGGGCCCGGTTATCGCCTTGCATCCCGACTACTTTGAGCTGCCTAAAGACTCGTCTATCTAGCCCATCATCGCATCTGCTCGAGACGCAAAAACGATGCGGCTCACCTACAGCGTTTTGCAAGCGAGATTTTTAAAAAAATGCCTAAAATGGCTCAGACTGCTGACAATTGGGAAACGGGGTGCGCCATGGCGCAGATGAGAATCAAGGACATTGCCGCCGAGGCGGGTGTGAGCCCGGCCACGGTCTCGCGCTATCTCAACAACCGTCCCGGGCAAATGACCGAGGAGACCCGCGCCCGCATCGCCGAGGTCATCGAGCGCACCGGCTATCGCCCACGTGCTGCCGCGCGCAATCTGCGCAGCTCGCGTACCAACCTCATCGGTGTGATCCTGGCCGACATCGCCAACCCGTTCTCGAGCGCCATGCTTGAAGGACTTTCCGCCAGCGCCGCCGCGCGCGGCTGCTCGCTCATGACGGCCATTAGCGGCAACGACCCCGCTAAGGAGGCCGAGTCGCTCGCCAGACTTATCGATGCTGACGTGGACGGCCTGGTCGTCAACACCTGCGGAGGCAATGACGAGGCGATCGCCGCGGCCGCGGGGCGCCTGCCCGTTGTGCTGCTCGACCGCGACGTTGCCGACGGCGGTGTCGATCTGGTGACATCTAACAACCGTGAGCTGGTCGCCGGCCTGGTAGACGCCTTGACCGCCGCTGGCAGCGAGCGCCTGTGCCTGCTCACCGAGGCAAGCGACGACAGCCCCGTGCGTCGCAAGCGCGCCGAGGCCTTTACCGACGAGCTTTTGCACCGCGGCCTTGCCGGCGAGGTCGTCACCCTGGCCGACGGGGGCGCCACGGGCATCGGCCGCTTGGACGAGACCATGCGTGACTATGCCGGCAAAAAGCTCGGCCTCATTGCCGTCAACGGCCTGGTCTTCCTGCGTCTGACCGAGGCACTGGCGCAGTTGGGACCCTCGTTGCCGGCTGGTCTTAAGATTGCGACGTTTGACGACTACCCCTGGAACCACGTGCTCTTTGGCGGTGTGACCACAGTAGCGCAAGACACCCTCACCATTGCCGAGCGCGTAGTCGAGCGTCTGTCCGAGCGCATCGACGTTGTTACCACCACCGTGGGCGAGGCCGCAAAGCTGGCGCCCAAACGCATCGAGATCCCTGGCCACATCGAACACCGCGCCTCGACCTCTCGCTAGTCTGTATGATAATATATAGACAATGTCATACAGGAGGTATCCATGGCTGCGTCTGTGCTGAGTGTGCGAGTGGACTCGTCAATTAAAGACTCATTTGCCGAACTGTGCGAAGAGCTTGGCATGACTTCGTCTGTTGCGGTCAATATGTTTATGAGGCAGATGCTGCGCGAGCGCTCTCTGCCGTTTGTTCCTTCACTTGGTAAAAGCTCTGCGAGCGAAAGCGCCGCGACGGGCATTTTGGATGCTGCCCAGATTGAGTCCGCCGTCCGCGAGGCAGCCAGCTCGATTCCCGCCATCAAAACCGTGATTCTTTTTGGTTCGTATGCCCGGGGCGAGGCACATGTCGATAGCGATATTGACTTGCGTCTCGAAGTCGATCGCGAGCAGGGCTTTGGTCTTTTCGCGTTGTCGGCGTTTGGCGAGGCGGTTCGCAAAGAAACCGGGAAGCAGGTTGACCTTGTCTCGAGTGACTATCTTGATGACGATCTTGCCGCGGTAATCGAGCGCGAAGGAGTGATCCTTTATGATCGCGCGTAAGTCAGACAGCCTTCGCGCCCAAGAGGTTTTGGAGGCCATCTCCGAAACGAACGAGCGCATCAAGGCTTTTGATATCACCGAGGACCAGTTTCTGCATGCGAATGACGTGCGGACGAGGGCGTTGGCGGACTCCCTTTTGATGTGTGCGCTTAGGGTGACGGAAGAAGCGGGCAAATTGTCGGAACGCTCGCAGCGGCTTCATCCCGAAATTGAATGGCGTGGAATTATCGGCATGAGAAATTATCTTGCGCATGATTACGGCAATGTCGACCGCTCGGTTGTTTGGGATGCAGTGACGATGGAGTTCCCTGCGCTGGAACGAGCCTGTAGACAAATTGTCTCCGAATCTGAACGCTAACCGCTCGTTCGCAACTGCCTGTTCGCGCACGTTTTTTGAGCGCTTGATACGCTTTAACCCTGCGGAAACATTTTTCTGCGATAGTATCTGCGATATAGACCAGTCGAAACCCGCCCGAAAGAAAGGGGAGCGACATGAACCAGCAGAACATTGATTACGTACTCCGCTCCGTAGAGCAGCGTGACATCCGCTTTGTGCGTCTGTGGTTTGTCGACATTCTCGGCCGCCTCAAGAACTTTGCCATTAGCCCCGAGGACCTCGAGGTCGCTTTTGAGGAGGGTATTGGCTTTGACGGCTCGGCCATCGAGGGCTTTGCCACGCCCGAGGAAGCCGACATGCTAGCGTTTCCCGATGCTTCGACCTTCCAGATTCTGCCGTGGCGTCCGAGCCACAACGGCGTCGCCCGCGTGTTCTGCGACGTGTGCACTCCCGATTGCAAGCCCTTTGCCGGCGATCCACGCGATGCCCTGCGCCGCATGTTCCGCAAGGCCGAGAAGGCTGGCTATCTGCTCAACGTGGGCGCCGAGCTGGAGTATTACTACTTCCCCGACGAGCACACGCCCGAGCCGCTCGACAACGTGGGCTACTTCGATCTTTCGGTGAGCGATGCCGCCCGCGACCTGCGCCGCAACACGGTCCTTACGCTCGAGAAGATGTCCGTGCCCGTGGAGTACACCTTCCACGCCGCCGGTCGCTCGCAGCACGGCATGAGCCTGCGCCACGCCGAGGCCCTGAGCATGTCCGACGCCATCACCACGGCCAAACTCATCATTAAGCAGCAGGCTTACGAGAGCGGGTGCCACGCCTCCTTTATGCCCAAGCCGCTGGCGGGCGAGGACGGCAGCGCTATGTTCCTGTGCCAGTCGCTATTCGACCACGACGGCAACAACGTCTTTTGGGGCGAGGACGACGAGAAGTATCACCTCTCCGATATCGCCAAGCACTACATGGCCGGCATTCTGGCACACGCGCGCGAGATCAGCGCCATCACCAACCCCACGGTCAACTCGTACAAACGCATCACCACGGGTGGCGACTCCGTGCCGCAGTACGCCACGTGGGGCCTGCGCAACCGCGCGAGTATGGTCCGCATTCCGGTCTACAAGCCCGGCAAGCAGCTGTCCACGCGCATCGAGCTTCGCAGCCCCGACCCCATGGCCAACCCGTACCTGGTCAACGCCGTCACGCTGGCGGCTGGTCTGGACGGCATTGAGCGCAAGCTGGAGCTCCCGCCCGAGGCCACGGCCGAGACGCTCAAGCTTACCGACCGCCAGATGGTCGAGGCCGGCTACACGCCGCTGCCGCGCTCGCTCAAAGAGGCGCTCGACGTGTTTGAGGACTCGCAGTTTATGAAGGATGCCCTCGGCGAGCACATCCACAGCTTCTTCCTCAAAAAGAAGCGCGACGAGTGGCATAAGTTTGAGTCTACGATCACCGAGTGGGAGATCAAGCACTACCTGGCGAACTCCTAATCGCGCTGGCTTGTTCCAGTACGATTGAGCTCATTTCTTTGGAGGCCGATATGTCCGAAAAGAGTGCCCTGTTCATGGCGCGCACGACGCGCTTCCACGAGTTTGCCCGCAGCTTGACGACCACCCTGGGTGTCGAGGTGAGCCTGGCAACCCCCGATTCGCCGACTGCGGCGCACGACTTTGACCTGCTGATCCTCGATTCCGACGGCATCCGCAGCGACCGCATCGATCAGATTGCCAAGTGGCTTGACGATCGCGGCGGTGTCCCCATGTTGGTGATCGTCGACGACGAGGCGCTCGGTACCTTGCGCCTGCTCAATCACGCGCATGCCGACTTTGTATGCCCCACGGCGACGCCCAACGAGCTCAAGGCTCGCGCGCAGCGCCTGATGGGCGAGGAGGAGACCGTAACCGCCGACGATGTGCTCAACATCGACAACCTCGAGATCAACTTGGCTACCTACCAGGTGACGCTCGATAACGAGCCCATCGACCTGACGCTGATGGAGTACTCGCTGCTGAGCTTTTTGGCGACGCACCCCAACCGCGCCTACAGCCGCGAAGTGCTGCTGCACCGCGTGTGGGGCTTTGAGTACTGCGGCGGCACGCGCACCGTCGACGTGCACATCCGACGCATCCGCTCCAAGGTGGGCCCGCAGATCGCGGCACATATCACCACCGTCCGCGGCGTGGGCTATCTGTTTAAGGACTAGATTTCCACCACAAAGGGGCAGACGCCTTTGTGGTGGTTTCGCCGCATGCGTGGATTCCTTTCGGGTCTGCGGCAGAACTTAAGCCTTCCTAAAAGATTGCGTTCTCATACACGTACGCCCGCATATTGGGGTACAACTCAACGTGAACAATGATGGCCCGCCACATGTTTGGCGGGCCTTTGGTTATTTGACGAAAGGATCGCAGCTATGAGCGAGTACGATTCCCAGCGTCCCCAGGATGCAGGCAACGCTGGCGAGACCCAGCAGCAGCCGCGCGTGCAGGTGGAGTCGACGCCTGCCGGTAGCAACATTCCCTACGTGCAGGCCTACGACACGCAGACTGGAAAGCCGCTGGGCGGTGCGCAGGTCGTGAACAAGCACACGGTGGTCAAGACCAAGACCAAAAAGCTGCCGATTTTTATTACGGCACTCGCCGGCTGTGCCTGCGGCGCCCTGCTGGTCATTGCGCTCATTATGAGTGGCACGCTCGATATCGGTGGCGGCAAGAATGCCGTGACGGCGGGCGCTTCGGGTTCATCGACGCAAAAGATCACGATCGACTCCGAGGACACCACGCTGGCCGAGGCCGTTTCTGCCAAGGCATTGCCCTCTGTGGTTTCCATTACCGCCACTTCGAGCGGCAGCCAGAATGGCTCGCTTTCGCAGTCTGCCGATGAGTCGGACAGCTCGGGCAGCGTCGGTTCGGGCGTGGTGCTCGATACCGAGGGCCACATCCTCACCAACAACCACGTGGTCGATGGTTACGACCAGTACGTGGTTACCATGGATGACGGCACTACCTACGAGGCTGAGTTCGTGGGCAACGACGCTTCGAGCGACCTGGCCGTCATCAAGCTCAAGGATGCCGATGCCTCCAAGCTCACGCCGATTGAGATCGGTGATTCCTCCAAGCTCAACGTGGGCGAGTGGGTCATGGCGATCGGCTCGCCGTTCGGCAACGAGCAGTCCGTCTCCACGGGTATTGTGTCGGCGCTGTATCGCTCCACGGCCATGAGCTCTACCAGCGGCAACACTATCTACGCCAACATGATCCAGACCGATGCCGCCATCAACCCGGGCAACTCCGGCGGCGCGCTCGTCAATGACAACGGCGAGCTCGTGGGCATCAACTCGCTCATCGAGAGCTACTCGGGCTCCAGCTCGGGCGTGGGCTTTGCTATTCCCGTTAACTACGCCAAGAACATTGCCGACCAGATTATCGACGGCAAGACGCCGGTGCATCCGTACATGGGCGCTACGCTTTCGAGCGTCAATGCGCTCAACGCCCGCACCAACAAGCTGAGCACCGATAGCGGCGCGTATGTGGCGAGCGTCGTCGAGGACGGTCCTGCTGCCAAGGCCGGCATTCAGGAGGGCGACGTCATCACCAAGCTGGGCGACGACGAGATCACGAGCGCCGATGGCCTGATCATCGCACTGCGCAGCCACGAGGTGGGCGAGAAGGTCGAGATCACGCTCATGCGCGGCAAGGAAGAGAAGAAGGTCACCGTCGAGCTGGGCTCCGATGAGGAGCTGCAGAACCAGCAGCAGGACGACAGTTCGACCGACACCGGCAACGGCGGTATTACCGACGAGCAGCTGCGCCAGTACCTGGAGGAGCTGCTAGGCCAGCAGGGCCAGGGTCAGGGCTACGGTCAGGGTTTCTAACGAGCCGTATCGCACATACCGATGCCAGAGGGGCTGTCCCATCAACGCGGGACAGCCCCTCTTTTCTTATTGATCCGTTGGGGACGGAGGAAAACGGATCACTTGGGGCTGACAAGAGGCCTGGTTCGGAATGGTCTGGACAGTTAGTTCAGATACGTATAAATCTGGGGCAGCTTGGGATGCGTTTTGAGCAATTTTTGATTGGGATGGGGTTTGAATGGATGCTTGGGAGGGCGAGCGGGACGTTTACATGGTCTCGAGGAACCCAAATTAGTCGAAACAGGGGTGTTCGTGCCTGATTCAGCTCTAGGATTTATACGTATCTGAACTAACTGTCCACCCCGGTCCGGCCGCCGCCGATTCGGTGCGGTTCGAAAGGGTTATTCGGCCCCATCGTGACCGGTGGTACTCTAGTATCCGTTTGAAATCGAGCGAAGGAGTGCCGCTATGGAGCAATCGAGCCTGTTTGGTGACGGCGTGGACATCGATACCGAAACGCCCGCGAGCATGGATACCGCTGCACCGGACGATGCCCGTGCCCAGGCGGCAGCGCGTGCGGCCGAGCTGCGCCACGAGCTCGATTACCACGCCTATCGCTACTACATGCTCGATGCGCCCGAGATCACGGACGCCGCCTTTGACAAAATGCTCGTTGAGCTGCAGGAAATCGAGGCAACCTACCCCGACCTGGTGACGCCCGATAGCTATACCCAGCGCGTGGGCGGCTACGTGAGCGAGCAGTTTACGCCGGTCACGCACATGGCACGCATGTATTCCATGGACGATGCCATGGACCTGGACGAGCTCGACGTATGGCTCCAGCGTATCGAGGATGCGCTCGGTGCCGGCAGCGTCACCTATACCTGCGAGCTTAAGATCGATGGTCTGGGCGTGGCCCTTACTTACCAAAACGGCACCTTCGTGCGCGCGGCCACACGTGGCGATGGCACCACGGGCGAGGACGTGTCGCTCAACGTGCGCACCATCAAGGATGTGCCCATGCACCTGTCCGAGCCGGCGCTTGTCCACATGGGCGCCGACCGCGAGCGCACCATTGAGGTGCGCGGCGAGGTCTACATGCCTAAGGGCAGCTTTGTGCGCCTGAACGACGAGGCCGATGCCGAGGGCCGCGACCCCTTCGCCAACCCGCGCAACGCCGCCGCCGGCAGCCTGCGCCAAAAGGATCCCAAGGTCACAGCGCGCCGCGACCTGGCCACCTTTATCTATGCCATCGCCGATACCGACCCGCTGCACGTCCACAGCCAGCGCGAGTTTCTGGACTGGCTGCGTAGCGCCGGCTTTAGCGTCAACCCTAACGTTGCCCGTTGCGCCACGCCGGCCGAGGTCCATGAGTTCTGCGCCCAGGCCCTCGAGCATCGCGGTGACCTGGACTACGACATCGACGGCGTGGTCGTAAAGGTCGACAGCTTCCAGCAACAGCTCGACCTGGGCTTCACCGCCCGTGCGCCGCGCTGGGCCATCGCCTTTAAGTTCCCGCCCGAGGAAAAGCAGACCGTCCTGCGCGAAATTCGCATCCAGGTGGGCCGCACCGGTGTGCTCACGCCGGTCGCCGAGTTCGACCCGGTGACGGTCGCCGGCTCCACCATCGCGCGCGCTACGCTGCACAATATCGACGAAATCCGTCGCAAAAACGTGCGCGAGGGCGACACCATCATCGTGCACAAGGCAGGCGACGTAATCCCCGAGGTCGTGGGCCCGGTGCTCGACAAGCGCCCGGCCGATTCGGTCGACTGGCAGATGCCCGAGGTCTGCCCCGTGTGCGGCAGTCCCGTGGTCCACGAGGATGGCGAGGTTGCCTACCGTTGCGTCTCCATCGACTGCCCCGCGCAGCTCAAGGAGCGCCTGCTTCACTGGGTGAGCCGCGGCTGCATGGACGTCGACGGCCTAGGTGACGAGATTGTCGACAAGATGATCGCTGCCGGCCTGATCCACGATGTCGCAGACTTCTACCAGCTCACGGTCGATGACATCGCAGGCCTGGACACGGGGCGCACCTATGCCAGCTCCAACAGCAAAAAGGGCGTCAAGAAGGGCGACCCCATTCCGGTGGGCCTCAAGACGGCCGAGAAAATCATCGCCGAGCTCAACAAGTCCAAGAGCCAGCCGCTCGGTCGCGTGCTGTTTGCCCTGGGTATCCGCCACGTGGGCAAGAGCGTGGGCGAGGTTATCGCCGAGCGATTCCTGTCGATTGACAAGCTTATCTTGGCGAGCGAAGAGGACATCGCCGAGTGCGAGGGCATCGGTCCCAAGATTGCGGCAAGCGTCAAGCAGTTCCTGGCCGTGCCCGAGAACCTTGCCGTGCTGGAGCGCCTGCGTCAGGCGGGTCTGTCACTCGAGGTCGACCTGGGCGCCGCGCACGCGCAGGCCGCAGCCGATGCTGGCGTGGCGGGCGAGCTCGCCGACGCACAGCCGCTTGCGGGTCTGACCTTCGTGCTGACCGGTACGCTCGTCAACCGCACGCGCGACGAGGCAGGTGCGGCGCTCAAGGTGCTCGGCGCCAAGGTTTCGGGCAGCGTGTCAAAGAAGACGAGCTATCTGGTCGCCGGCCCCAAAGCGGGCTCCAAGCTCACCAAGGCTGAGCAGCTGGGTGTGCCCGTGCTGGACGAGGACGCACTCGAGCAGATCTTGGCTACTGGTGAGGTACCCCAGGCTTAGTGCATCAATAGTCAAATTGAAGAACCTCCCGGAAGCACGATGCCTTTCGGGAGGTTCTTACTTTGCCGGAACAACCGGCACCGTGATCTGCGTCACGTAGGTCGCCGGGTCGTCGCTGATGATATCGTCGATGAGGGCGATCCTGCGAACCGGTGCCGTCCCAGAGCGATAAGAGATTCATGCAGGGCAGAGGGACCTCACAATGACGGTTCTCCATTGCGGCGGTCTTTATATATAAACATTAACATTAACGTGTATACTTAGCAGTGAAGATATATGTTGAGAGGAGCAGTTATGGTTACCGTCGCGTTTTCGGAACTGCGCCAAAACCTTACGCAGGTGGCCGAAAAGGTTGCCAATGAGGGCGAGGAGGTTGTGGTCTTCAAGCGGAGCAAGCCGTTGTTCAAGATCGTGCCGCTCGACTATGAAGGTCCAGTTACGGTGGAATATGACGCTGCCCAGGAGCGTGGGGGCGCAAAACCGACGTGCGGCACGGGCAAGCCCAAGCGCGACGTGGGTACGATGTGGCATCCCAAGATCACCTGGAAGGAGATCCGTGAGATGCTCGCGGAGAATGAGGACTACCAGGAGTATCTCGATATCGTGGCTAACATGCCAAAGGGAACGCCGCTCGATACGATGACGGTTGAAGATGAAAAGCGCGTCGCGAGGGAGCGCTACCTATGAGGGCATTTCTCGATACCAATTTTCTGCTCGATTGCGTGCTGCCGGGCCGGCCGGAGCATGGGGCGGCGCGAACGATCAAGGGGCTCGTTGACGTGGGACTTATCGAGGGTGTTGTTTCGGCCTGCTCTCTCAAGGACGCGTACTACATTCTCACTAAACAGGCAGGCGAGGCGCGCGCCCGCGAGGTAGTGCGCGACTGTCTTAAGAGCTACTCGGTAGAGCCTCTCGACCAAGAAGCTTGTTTTACCTCCGCCTATTCCGATGAGCCGGACTTTGAGGACGGCTGTATCCGTGCGATGGCCGAGCGTGCCGGCGTGGACTTTATCATCACGCGTGACCGCGCCGCTTTTGTGCGCTCGACCATCAAGACCTTCTCGCCTGCAGAGTTCATCCGTGCGTTTCCGATTCCGGAGGAGTAAAACCGCCATATCGGGGACTGTCCCCGGCGTTTAGCGAGCTTGTTGGGAGGCTCCTGGTCCAGTGACTGTTACAAAAAACGGCTATAGCAAATTTGTTGTACTTCGATCCGAGGACTACGACCTCATGGTTCAGGAACAGGCTAAGGCTCGTCTGATGGCTCGTATAGCTGTGGCCGAGCGGGAGCGTGCTGCTGGCACGGCGCGTGATGCCTTTGAGGCTCTCGATGACCTTGAGGCAAAATATGGCCTATAACGTCAAGATTCTGCCTTCAGCCGAACGTTTTCTAGGCAGTTCTTATCTGGACGGGGCAACCGGCACCGTGATCTGCGTCACGTAGGTTGTGGGGTCGTCGCTGATGATGTCGTCGATGAGGGTGATTTCGCGTTGCCCCGCTACGCCACTAGCTTGTCAAAAGCTCCGCGGCGGTTGAGCACGGTAAACGCGACAACACAGATGACTGCCGACAAAATCGATCCGCACGGCGACGCGATGCCCATGGGAAACAACGTATCGGAATAGGCGTTCGACAGCAGCCACGCACCGGGCACGCGAATGAGTGCCACGGCCAGCACGTTGTGCGCAAAGCCGATGTAGCTCTTGCCGTATGCAGCGAAAAAGCCGCTAAAGCAAATGTGGATGCCGGCAAAGATTGCATCGAAAATATAACTGTGCATATAGCCGGTACCGGCGGCGACCACCGCGGCGTCCTTGGCAAAAAAGCCGATAAACGCCGGCGCCACCAGCCACATCAGCGCCGTGATCAGGCAGCCGTACACCACCGAGATCGTCATGGCGTCCTTGAGCACCTGACGCGCGCGATCGCCCTTGCCCGCGCCGGCATTTTGCGCCGTGAGCGCGCTGACGGTGGCGCCCATGGAGCTCGGCACGATGAACAAAAAGCTGATCATCTTCTCGACCAGGCCCACGGCGGCGGCGTCGACGAGCCCTCGATGGTTGGCGATGACGGTGATAAACATAAACGCCACCTGGATGCAGCCGTCCTGCACGGCCACGGGCACGCCGATCTTAAGAATGCTGCCGAGCACCTCGGGCTGGGGGCGCAGGTCGCTGCGCTTAACGTGGATGTTCGTGCGACGGCTCTTAAGCCACACGAGCGCGAGGGCAACGCTTGCTGTCTGGGCGGTTACCGTGCCGAGCGCCGCACCCACGGGGCCGAGCCCCATGTGGCCGATAAACAGAAAATCGAGCGCGATGTTGATGATGCACGCCACGCCAATCACGTACATGGGCGAGCGCGAATCGCCCAGGCCGCGAAAGATGGCCGAAAGAATGTTGTACGCGGCGATAAACGGAATGCCGACAAAGCAGATACGCAGGTAGGCGGCGGTTCCTTCGACCGCCTCGGCCGGCGTGCCAATGAGCGCCACAACCTGCGGGCACAACGCAAGCAGGACAACGGCCAGCACCACCGAGACACCCATAAAGAGCGTGATGGTGTTGCCGATGGCGGTCTCGGCACGGTCGAAGCGACGCGAGCCCACGGCGTGGCCGACGATAACCGTCGTTCCCATGGCCAGGCCCACAAGCGTCACGGTAATGATATAGAGCGTCTGCGCGCCATTGCCCACGGCGGTGATGCCGGCGGCGCCGCTGAACTGCCCCATCATGTACAGATCGGCCATGCCGTAGAGCATCTGCAAAAAGTACGAGAGCATATAAGGCAGGGCAAAGACCGCGATGGTCTTAAGGACATTGCCGCGTGTGAGATCGTGTTCCATGGGCGGGGCTTTCTGGCTGGGTTTGTTTACGTACCAGTGTAGTGAAAACCCTACAACGATTGTAGAGTCAAGCTTTGTGTTGACGCCGGAGCGAAAAAAGTCTCGCGCACCATTATTCCGAGTGAATATGGACACACATCACGAGAACTCGCCGCCGGCGCTAACCTTGCAGAAAACGATTTCGGAATACTTGACACCATTATTCGGCGCGCAATAATACGTGCGTTTGCGAACAACGTTTGATGGGGGTTGAACCTGCGTGCGCAATCTCAAAATACTGTTTTCCTATCTAGGGGCATACCGTCGCGATGCCATCCTCGGCGTGTTCTTTGTGTCGGTCGAGACGGTGCTCGAGCTGTTTATCCCGGTCATCATGGCCAACATCATCGATGTGGGCGTGCCTGCGGGTGATATCAACTACATGCTGCTGCAGGGGTCGTACATGTTGGTGTGCGCTGCGCTTTCGCTGGTACTGGGCTTGGGTTATGCACACACGTCCGCCCGCGTTGCCTCGGGCCTAGGCGCTAACCTGCGCGAGGCTGAGTACAAAAAGATTCAGACGCTCGCTTTTGGTAACCTGGACAACTACGACGCCAGCTCGCTCGTCACCCGCATGACCACGGACATCACCGTTATCCAAAATGCTGTGGGCAACGGCTTTCGCCCTATGGTGCGCGGCCCGGTGACGCTTATCGTCGGCCTTATCTACGCGCTGATGCTGTCGCGCCCGCTCGCCACCGTCTTTGCGATCATCTTGCCCGTGCTGGCAATCGTACTGGGCGCCATCACCTATCGCGTCAGTCCGCTCTACCGCCAACTCCAGACCTCGATGGACCACCTCAACGGCGTGGTACAGGAGGACCTCACCGCCGTGCGTGCCGTCAAGGCCTACGTTCGTACCGAGCACGAGGAGGCCAAGTTCGACACCGTCAATACCGAGCTCGCCGGCACGGCGACCAAGACCTTCGGCACCGCCGTGCTCAACCTGCCGGTGTTTCAGCTGTCGATGTACGTGGCTGCGCTCTCCATCCTGTGGATTGGCGGCCGCATGATTCTCGCCGGCAAGCTGGGCGTGGGCTCGCTCACGGGCTTTATGAGCTACGTGCTGCTGATCATGAACTCGCTCATGATGATTTCCAACGTGTTTTTGCTGCTCACGCGCGCTCTCACGAGTGTGGGCCGTATCGCAGAGGTGCTCGATGAGGAGCCCTTTATCGCCAACCCCGCGGGAGACCTCGCGATTGCGGCGCCAGCGGACGGCAGTATCGAGTTTCGCGATGTTTCCTTTAAATACCGCGCGGATGCAGCCGAGGATGTGCTCGAGCATATCGACCTTCGCATCGAGAGCGGCTCGACGGTGGGCATCCTCGGCGGCACGGGCTCGGGCAAGAGCTCGCTTGTGCAGCTGATTGCGCGCCTGTACGACGCCACCGAAGGCGCCGTGCTTGTGGGCGGACGCGACGTGCGCGACTACGACCTCGCGACTCTACGCGACGCTGTGGGCATTGTGCTGCAAAAGAATGTGCTGTTTACGGGCACCGTGCGCGAGAACCTGCAGTGGGGCAATCCGCAGGCGTCGGACGATGAACTCCTCGCGGCTTGCCGCGCGGCGTGCGTGGACGAGTTCCTTGATCGCATCGGCGGGCTGGACGGCGAGTTGGGCCAAGGCGGCGCTGGTGTTTCGGGTGGCCAGAAGCAACGCCTGTGCATCGCGCGCACGCTGCTCAAGCATCCGCGCGTGCTCATTTTTGATGACTCCACCAGCGCGGTCGATATGGCGACCGACGCTAAGATTCGCGAGCACATCGCTCGGATTTCCGATACGACCGTGCTCATCATCGCCCAGCGTATCGCGAGCGTCATGGATGCCGATCGCATTGTGGTGTTGGACGACGGTCGTGTCCACGGCGTGGGCACGCACGAGGAGCTGCTGGCGGGCGACAACATCTACCAGGAGATTTGCGCCTCGCAGATGGAGTTTGCGGGGAACGCGGACGCCGGCGACGGCAGCGACGATGGTTGCGCGAATGATCCGTTTTCCTCCGTCCCCGGAGGATCGCCCTTGGAAGGGGGTGAGCGCCATGCCTAAGACCGCAGCCCAAGCACGCCCGGCCGACCTCAAGCGCACCGTGCGCCGCCTGCTCTCCTACATGGGGCATGCCAAGTTCTCGTTGCTCGCGGTGGGCGTGCTCGCCTCCGTTGCCGCCATCGCGAGCCTCGCCGGCACCTACATGGTGCGCCCCATCGTTAACGGTTTGGCTACGGGCGGGGAGGAACTGCTCGCCAAGCAGGTCATCCTGACGGCGATCGTCTACGCCGCGGGCGTGCTCTCGGCCCTGGGCTACTCGCAGATCATGGTGCGCGCGGCCCAACGCGTGGTGTCCGATATTCGCCGCGACCTGTTCGCGCACATCCAGACGCTGCCGCTCAGTTATTTTGACAGCACGCGCTCGGGCGACATCATGAGCTTTTTCACCAACGACGTCGACACCGTCTCCGAGGCGCTTAACAACAGCTTTGCCAACGTGATTCAGGCCGCCATTCAGGTTGTGGGCACCACGGCTATGCTCATCATCCTTAACTGGCAGCTCACGATTATCACACTCGTGTGCGATGCGGCCATTGTGCTGTATGCGCGCTACTCGGGCGCGCGCTCTAAGCGCTTCTTTGCCGCCCAGCAGGCATCGCTTGGCGACCTGGACGGATATATCGAAGAGATGGTCTCGGGCCAAAAGGTCATCAAGGTCTTTAACCGCGAGGCGGCGAATGTTGCCGGCTTCACCTGCCGCAACGACGAGCTTCGCCGCACCGGCACCGCCGCCGTGAGCTATGCCAACTCCATGGTGCCCATGACCGTCGTGATTGGCTACGTCAACTATGCCATCGTCGCCGTGGCGGGCGGCATGCTCTGCATCAAGGGGCTCGCCGATGTGGGCGCACTTGCAAGCTACCTGGTCTTTGTGCGCCAGGCCGCCATGCCCATCAACCAGTTTACGCAGCTCGGCAACTTCTTGCTCAACGCGTTGGCCGGTGCCGAGCGCCTGTTTGCGGCTATGGACCTTGAGCCCGAGGTGGACGAGGGCTGCGTGGAGCTGGTGCAGACGGGCGACGCCGCGTGGGCGTGGAAGATTCCCGAGGGCCAGGGCGTGGGCGCGTACGGGCACTTGCATGACGTGGCAGCCGTTGATGAGTCGGGCCGCGCGGTGGCCGCCGACGGCACCGAGCTCACGTGCGGCTTGGTCCCGCTTGCCGGCGACGTGCGCTTCCATGCCGTGGACTTTTCCTACGTGCCGGGCGCCCGCGTGCTCACGGACCTCAACCTGTTTGCCAAGCCGGGGCAAAAGATTGCGTTTGTGGGCTCCACGGGCGCCGGCAAGACGACCATTACCAACCTCATCAACCGCTTCTACGAGGTCGATGACGGCGAGATCACGTACGACGGCATCGACGTCAAGCACATTGCCAAGGCCAGCCTGCGCGGGTCGCTCGGCATTGTGCTGCAGGACACGCACCTGTTTAGCGGCACCATTGCGCAGAACATCCGCTTTGGCAAGCTCGACGCGACCGACGAGGAGGTGCGCGCCGCTGCCGAGGCCGCCTGCGCCGACTCGTTTATCCGCCGCCTGCCGCGGGGCTACGACACACCGGTCACGGCCGACGGCGCCAACCTGTCGCAGGGTCAGCGTCAGCTGCTCGCCATCGCGCGCGTGGCCGTCGCCGATCCGCCGGTGCTCATCCTGGACGAGGCCACGAGTTCCATCGACACGCGTACCGAAAAGCTCATCGAGCGCGGTATGGACCGCATCATGCGCGGACGCACCACCTTTATGATCGCGCATCGCCTGTCCACCGTCCGCGATGCCGACGCCATCATGGTCCTCGAACACGGCCGCATCATCGAGCGCGGCACGCACGAAGAGCTGCTCGCCCAGCACGGCGAGTACTGGCAGCTGGCGCATGGCTTAAAAGAGCTGGATTAACCCGTTCGAGCACGATGCTTTGATCCCTCCGTGCCCCTCACCTCGACTCAAACCATCACAACATTCGACGTTTTTTGCCAAAAACGGGAAAAGCATCGAATGTTGTGATGGTTTTTCTGCCACTCGACCGGGTGGAATCGCTTTCTTGCGCACGAAGGTGTGCGAACCCGTGAGCAGGGGAATAAGGTTGGTTATCCGACTCCATTGGAGGGCTCATGGACTTGCCGATCGTCCTGTCCCATAAGACTGCCTGGCTGTACCACAACGTGGCGCGCCCGTTAGAGCCGCTCTCACGGGCAAGCAGCCTATACGACGAAGGCTCATTTGCTGGCGAGGTGGAGCCGACTGCGAGCCTCCCCAAATTGGGGCTCGATGCCAAGGGATTGAGGATATCTGCAGCGGTCGAGATTGTCGCCGACTATCTGGTCTCACTTGGTATTCCTCAAGAGGAACTCGGTCGTATTGATACGCTGGTTAGCTTCGATTTTGAACGCTCTCGGCCGGCGGGTCTCCGACGCCATGTGTTTGGGGCGCCCATACCTTCGGATCATCTTATCGAGGTGGCGGAGGGTCTTCTGGTGGTTGATGAGGCCATGTGCCTTGTCCAGGCGGGCTCGTGGATGAGCGAGCTCGAGCAGCTTGAGTACGGATTTGAAGTGTGTGCTCGGTATTACCTTAACCATCTGTCGAGCGATGATTATGTTGAGGCCTCGCAACGATATGCCGTCGCCGACCTGCGTGCTTTTTGCGAGCAGAATCCTTCGCGTCGAGGCGTGAAACGCGCGGCCTCGTTGCTCAAGCGTGTAAAGGACGCTGCTCGTTCGCCTATGGAGACGGCCACCGCAATCATGGTCGTCGCGAAGCGTTCTCAGGGCGGGCTAGGGTACACCAGGGTCGAGTTCAACCATCGGGTCGATGTTCCCAACGAGTTCAAATATCTCGCAAAGGCCGGGTATTTCAAGATCGACGTATATGCGCCTGCGAGCGGTACGGGGATTGAATACAACGGCTCGGACCATCTTGATAAACAGCGCAGCGCGTCGGATGCGGAGCGTATGACCGTGCTGAGCGCGCTGGGCTTTAGGATGATTGTCCTCACCGGGACTCAGTTTGCCCATCAGCTGCAATTGCACCGGGCGATGAATGCCATCGCACTCGCTATGGGCCTTAAGTGCGACCGAAGCGAAGCGTTCCAGAAACGTCAGAACGACCTACGAGAATTCGTGATTCGGCACTGGGACGGCGGCCTTTAGGGGCGTTTTGGTCCTTCTGCGGGGTGCTGTGGGCAGGCAGACCATCACAACATTCGACGTTTTTTGCCAAAAACGGAAAAAGCATCGAATGTTGTGATGGTCTGTGTTGAGGATGGGCTTGGAAAGTCCGTTTTGCTCGAAGCGACCTGTCCTGTCGTACGGGTGTCGGCATGATTCTCTCGTGGGGTATTATGTTTTCCGAAGAATAAAACGCCGCGTGAGGGGAGGGCTGCGTGGACGGGTACGTGCAACATGACGGTTTTGGCCGCGATATCAACTACCTGCGCATTGCCGTTACCGACAAGTGCAATTTCCGCTGTATTTACTGCATGCCGGCCGTTGGCGTGGCACCCCGCGCGCACGACGAGCTGCTCAGTGCCGAGGAAATAGCCCGCTTTGTGCGCTTGGTGGCGGGGGAGGGCATTCGCCGCGTGCGCCTGACGGGTGGCGAGCCGCTGGTCAGCCGCCGCATCATCCCGCTCATTCGCGACATTCGCGCGATTCCGCAGATCAAGGACATCTCACTTACCACCAATGGTGCCCTGCTGCCCAAGCTGGCACCGCAGCTCAAAGATGCCGGGCTTAACCGCGTCAACATCTCCCTCGATACGCTCGACCCCTTGCTGTTTGGAAAGATCACGCGTCTAGGTCGACTCGAGCAGACCATGGCTGGCATCGATGCGGCGCTGGCTTGGGGCTTTGAGCCCGTTAAGGTCAATTGCGTTGTTGTGCGCCGGCTCAACCAGGATGTGGCAGCCCTCGCGCGGCTCACGCTCGACCGCCCCATCCACCTGCGCTTTATCGAATACATGCCCATCGGCGACGAGCGCACCAGCTCGCATTGCGCTGTGGACCCGCATGCGCCCGCGCTCAATCCCGAGCTGTGGGACGCGAGCGATACCGTGCCGAGCGACGAGCTGCGGGCGCGCATCAATGCCGGGGCCACCGCGGCGGGACTGGGCGAGCTCGAGCCGCTCGACATCAACGACGCTCCTGCTGGTGCGGGCCCTGCGCGCTATTGGCACTTTCCGGGTGCGGCGGGAACGGTTGGCTTCATCAGCGCCATGTCCAACCATTTTTGTGCGAATTGCAACCGTCTGCGCCTGACGGCCGATGGCAACGTGCGTCCGTGCCTGTTCAGCGATGCCGAGTATTCGGTACGTGAGGCGCTGCGCCGTGGTGATGATATGCAGGTACTTTCGATTTGGCGCGATGCCGTGGCCCACAAACCGCAGGAACACGCGATAATTGAGGGCACGCAACGATTTATGTCTCAAATCGGAGGATGATCATATGGCCAAGAGCAGGTACGCCGATGCCACCAAGGCCGCTCGCAGGGCCGCGATGTCTGCCCACAAAGTCACGGCTGCGGCCAGCGATGCCGTTGCAGGCGCGCAGCCGACTGCCAGCGCTGCCACCGAGCCCGCCCGTGACGCCCGTCGCGACGAGCTGACGCACGTGGACGCCAAGGGCGAGGTACGCATGGTCGACGTGTCCGACAAGGCCGAGACTCATCGCATTGCCATCGCCGAGGGTACCATCCTCATGCATCCCGAGACGCAGACCATGGTGCTGCAGGACCGCGCCAAAAAGGGCGACGTGCTTGCCTGCGCACGCGTGGCGGGCATCATGGCCATCAAGCGCACGAGCGACATCATTCCCATGTGCCATCCGTTGCTCATTACCAAGAGCAAGTGCGATATTGCGCCCATCGCTCCGGCGGGGACGCCGGCCGAGGACGTGCCCGAGGGCTGGGCACCGGCGCGCGCGGACGGACAGGTTGGCTTTCACGTGCTGGTTACGGCGGGCGTGACGGGCAAGACGGGTATCGAGATGGAGGCTCTGACCGGCGCGAGTGCCGCGTGCCTGACCATCTACGACATGTGCAAGGCCGTCGATCGCGGCATGGAGATCGTCGACGTGCGCCTGCTGCACAAGGAGGGCGGCCGTTCGGGCGTGTGGGATCGCGCAGAGCGCCAGGCCGCTGCTGTTGAGGCCGTGGCCGTTGACGGTGCCGCGCCCGCGAGCGCGCCCGTCGCCGTCGCACTCGCAGCTCCGACACCGGCCGTCCCCGCGATCGCGTTTATCGGCTACCAGAACTCGGGCAAGACAACGCTCGTCGAGAAGGTTATCGCCGAGCTCACCCGCCGCGGCCTGCGCGTGGGCTCGCTCAAGCATCATGGGCACCACGGCTTTGATATCGATGTGCCCGCTAAGGATACGTGGCGCCATCATCAGGCCGGATCCAAACACGTGGGCCTCATCTGCGCCACGCGCTGGGCGGAGTACGCCGACACGCGCGAGGAGGACGAGATGCCCGCGCGTGAGCTGCTGTCGCGCTACAACGATGTCGACGTGGTGATCATCGAGGGCTACAAGACCGAGGGCTTCGACAACATTGTCGTCGCGCGCTCCGGTGTCGACCGTCTGCGCGGCAAGAGCTCGCTCGACCTGGTCGACGGTCACACGCTGGCCCTTGCCTGCAACGAAGCCCTGGCGCGTCAGGCCTTCGACGCCGGCTTTGCGACCCGAGCCATCAACATCAACGACGCCCGAGCCATCTGCGACCTCATCCAAGACCATCTGGCCTAAAACCTGCCAAATAGGAACAGGTTTATTTCGGCAGGTTTTATCTGGGCAAACGCCATTTCCACCACAAAGGGGTCAGGCACCTTTGTGGTGGTTTTTGCTTTGGTAGATGTGTGGGACATGTCTTACAATCTACCAAGTAGTTCATGACGGGCGAAAAACGGAGAGAAGGGGCTTGATGCGTCCTTAATGTTTCATGCGGATAGATTGATTTGACAGACGGTGGCGAATGCCCACCGTCCGCATTCGTATGAAACAAGGAGTCTCTATGCTCGCCCCTCTTTTCTCAAAGCCTCAATCATCGCTGTCCGTGCAGGCCAAGCGCCTGGTGGCGATGCGCTTTCTCATCTACACCGGTTTTCAGACCAGCTACTTTATCGGCGTCATCGGAACGCTCACCTATGCAGACGATGCCTCGGTTGTGGCGACATCGCTGGCCGTTCTGTTTATGAACGTATTCGTGATCTTGGGATCCTTTGCGGGTGGCGCTGCGCTCGACGCCTGGGGCCCGTGCCGTCATTTCTTGCTGAGCATCGTGGACACGCTGGCAACCGGCGCGGCGATCCTCGTTTTTGGCAGCGCGACCGGCATCGTCCTGCTCGGCGCGGCGCTCCTAGGTTTTGTGATGGGATTCGCCCAACCCATCGCCACGTCCTATCCGGCATATCTCACCGATGATCCCGTCGAGCTCAAAGACATCAACTCCGCCATCGCCATGTTCTCAAACGTGAGTATCATCGTTGGCCCTACGCTGGGCGGCTTTGTCGCGGCGGCTACATCGTCACGCGCGGTGTTCGTGCTCATGATGATTTTTACCGTATTGGCGCTCATTGCCAGCTGGGGCTTTAGACCGCAAGCAGGTCGCGTCGCCGCGCGCGAAAGTACTCCCGCGGATAGCAGCACAACGGCAAGTACCGCCAGTCAAAGCTCCGACTCCAGTAAAACCACCCGTGCAACCTTCGCGACCAGCATCAAGACGGTCTTTACCAATAGCGTCCTCGCGCTACTTTTCTGCATCATCTTCCTCTCGAACTTTGGCTACGGTGCCTTCGACCCGCTGGAGTCGTTCTTCTACCGCGATGTCCTGCACGTCGGTGTCGAGTGGATGGGCTGGCTCTCGTCGGCCAGCGGTGTGGGCGCGGTGCTGGGCGCCGTGGTCGCGCTCCGCTTGCCGCCGCACCTGGTCAACCTTAAAACGCTGCTCGTGGCGCTCATGTCCGTGGGCCTGGGAAGCCTGCTCTACGTGGGAACGCCGTACGTGGGCGTGGCACTTATCGGCCAGATTGTCCTGGGCGTGGCCTGGGGCGTTGTCAACCCGCTCCACAACACAATCGTGCAAACGACGGCTCCGCTCGAGCAGCTCGGCCACGTCAACTCGGTCATGGGCTTTGGCAACATGTTCGCCGGCGTAGCCCCGCTGGCGATTGCCCCCTGGCTGGCGGCGACGTTTGGCGTGCAACAGGCGCTCGTAGGGGCGGGCATGGTCGTGACGGCAGTTCCCGCGGCGTTGCTGCTGTTTGGACGCCGGCATTTTGATCGTGCCGCAAGGCAGTAAAAACCATCACAACATTCGATGAAAATCGCGATTTCGCCGAAAAACGTCGAATGTTGTGATGGTTTGCGCTCCGGGCAGGCCGCCCTTCGGGTTCGGCCACCACAAGGGGGCAGGCACCTTTGTGGCGATTGGGTCCCAACGGCCTGCGCCTTGGTATACCATGTACGCCGTTCACGAATACACCCCACACCGCCGCACAACCCAGAAAGGCTCCCATGGACACCACCTTCAGCCACATCAAAGCCGTGTTCTGCGATATCGACGGCACGCTGCTCACGAGCCGGCACACGGTGTCCCCGCGCACCGTGGCGGCGATCCGCGCCCTGCGCGAGCGCGGCGTGCTCTTTGGCCTGTGCACCGGGCGCGACGCCCACGCGACCGAGGCCATGTACGAGCTCTGGGGCATCGAAGGCCTGGTGGACGTACTCGTGGGCTGCGGTGGCGCCGAGGTCATCGACCGCGCGCACGACATCAACGAGCTGAGCTATCCGCTGCCGGGCGAGACCATCGCGCGCATCTGCAAGCACATGGCGGACCTTCCGGCAACGCCCGTCTGCCCCCGAGACGGCGTGTTCTACGTGCCCGAGAGCAACGCGTGCGTTGAGCATCTGTCGCGCGTCGACGGCGTGCCCTATCAGGTGGTCGATTTTGCCGAGTTCTTGCGCGAGCCGCAGCCCAAGGTGATGTTTACCATGGCGCCCGAGGTAATGCCGCAGGTCATCGAGCGAGCATCGACGTTTGTCGACGACACCGTCAAGGCGGCGGCCCTGCAAACCACGCAACGGCTCTACGAGTTCATGGATCCGCGCGTGTCCAAGACGCGCGGCCTTGTGCGTGTGGCGGAGCTCAACGACATGGAGCTCCAGGACATCTGCGTGTTTGGCGATGCGGACAACGACACCTGCATGGTGGCCGACGCCGGCGTGGGTGTGGCCATGGCAAATGGCAGCGAAGCCACCCGCTCCGCCGCCGATTTTGTAACCGCGAGCAACGACAAAGACGGCATCGCGATCTTTATCGAGGAGCATCTACTGTAGCGCCGGGGGAGAGCCACCACAAAGGGAGCAGGCGCTTTGCGGTGGCTTCAGGCGATTTGGGCGAATTGATGCCTAAAATCTGCGCGAAAATTCAAATAACGTTGTCTGAACATCATACTTCTAACCACCGATGGGTTAAAGATATTCTCATCAATGGTAGGTTATTCCTTCCGGTTAATGACCCACCGCTCACGGTCGATTTTCGACTGTGAGCGGGATGTTTGCTCTTGAGCAAAATGTTGTGCAAATGAATCTAATGCCATTAAAAAATGATGGGCAACTAAATTACCAGTAGAAACAAAAATTAGATAGCGAATAAACGAAGGTAAATCTGAGCAAATGTCAAGAGAATTAAGAATTCGCTACAAAACTATTGGTTTTCTTGCTCAGATGTTCAAACAATCGTTACGATATGGATTACTAAGCGTGCGCAATTACAGGTTGCGCAGATACGTTTGATAGTGAAAGACCAAGATCGCGGTCTCTTGGGGAGGAGACATCGATGAAAGCGAATTCAGACAAATCTAAGCAGAGTAATAAAGCGACGCGCCGTGTACTGGCAGGCGTTTTGTGCGGAGCCTCCGTGTTGAGCCTGGTACTGTCGCTCGTCATGCCTCCGATCTCGCAGGCCATTGCTAACGATGCTCAGACGGTTCCTACCGAGAAGACTGTGACGGAGGATTCCTCAACTGAGTCTACTGATGTAGAAAACACCAACAATGGGGATACCGACAACCAGAATAGTGACGACGCTGAGGGTGGCGAGACTGGAGATGATGCCCAGTCTGAGGGGCTGTCCGAGGAAGACTCGCAGGACGAGGATGCCGGGCAGACCGCGGATGACGCTAGCAATGAGGGCGCAATTCCACCTGTTGCGGAGGATGCGACCGAATATACGCTGATTAATTCTGCAGACGACCTATCTCACTACCTTCAAAATGATAAAAAGGCCGGCAAATATCGCTTGAATCTCGATATTGAGTATGCAAGCGACATTACGCTTGGCCAGGGTGAAACCACCATCGACCTCAACGGCCATAAGATCAAACACTCGGGCGTGGAGCCTGGCAAGTCCAACATGTCCATGTTCAATGTGCCCGAGGGTGCGACGCTCACGATTGAGGATCTGCGGCAGGCGGCTGATAACAAGTTCGAGCAGGGTGGCGACAAAAACGGCAACCTTGCTAAGCTCGATTACGACGGCACAACGCCCAGTAAGCTCACTTACTACGTGACTGAGTCGACTTCGAGTGACACTGCTACTACCGAGACCCTTTTCAAGCATGAGGTTGCCATCAATGGCGCCATCGTGGGCACCACTGCTCACTCTACGATGAGGCTCATCAACGTCCGTGGCGGTACGTTTAACCTTCAAAGCGGCGTGCTGACCACGAATCAGGACGCAAATGTTCGCCACCTGATTTATGCCGATAACGGCTCTACCGTCAACATGAGTGGCGGATACGTTTGTGGTGCTTCTATGGGCCGCGATGGTGCTGGTGCTGGAATTCATGTTGAGGGCTCAACTCTGGATGAGGGCTCAACCCTGGTGATCTCTGGCGGCGTAATCGCTGGTAACTATGCCCCCAGTGGCGGCGGCGTTTATGCCATGAATTCTACGGTAAACATGATTGGCGGTATTATCTCCGGCAACGGTACAAATAAGGATCAAAGCGGTTATGGCGCGGGAATTTGTGCTGAGAACTCTAGTGTGACCATTACGAATGGTTACATCACCAATAACAAATATCAGTTCTACGTGAACGAGGAGTCGGGGTGGAAGCATCTCGGTTTCGGTTGTCACGGTGGTGGCGGCATTGCTGCCTTTAGCCACGATCAGGGACAGAAAAAAGGCAGTCTGGTTATTAGCGGCGGTTACATTACGGGCAACTACTCTGCTGAGGCTGGCGGCGGCGTTTATGCTGGCGCTTGGAATAGAGCTCTTTCCGGGTTTACGTTTTCTGGTGGAATCATCGCTAGCAATGTGGCGCAAAACTCAGAGGGTGGCGGCATCCGTATCGCTGCGCCTACAGTTGGCGAATTTAATGTGAGCGGCGAGAAAGCCTACATCACTAACAATACGACCAATACCACCAACGACTGGGGCGGCGGTGGCGTATTCGTCCAGGGTAGTAGTGACCAAGGCATTAAATCGGCGAGCCTCAATATATATAACGCGCTGATTACCAACAATCATGCCAATGGCTTTGGCGGCGGGTTTGCCGCTTGCCCGACTGGTAAGACTGCCATTACCGATACCAATGGCATCGCGATTTTCGGTAATTCTGACGGTAAACCTGACGGTAGTGGTTATAACCGATCGGGCGGCACCAACGACAAGAACGACGACGCGGATTGGCGCCCTAACCGCGAAGGCGGCGAAATAACTGAAGACTTTAAAAAAGCCGGTCACCAGGATCTTTTTCTTATTCGCGATAGTGCTAACGCTGAATCGCTGCCGTATATCGCTGCCGTAACGGGACAGATGCTTGGTGGCGGAGTTGCCAATTGGTCGGGCACGATCGACAACAATACACGAACGTCTATCGGCAAGTACGAGGGCGCCCAAGCTAAGTACATGATTGGCCTTAAATCTAAGCCGATTAAGGAAGATATGGATGCTGCTACCGCGGCTGCGTCCCTCTTCATCACGGGCAACAGATCCAACATTCACGGTGGCGGCATCATGACCAACGGCGACGTAATCGCTGGCTCCACCACGCTGGTGAACGTGTACCCCAAGATGAAGCTCAACGGCACTAAGGCGCTAACGGGTCGTGTGCTTAAAGACGGAGAGTTCAAGTTCCAGCTGCTCAAACAGGGTGCAAATAAGCAGGATCCCTCGTTTGCCGATCACAAGCTGCAACTCAATGGCTGCACAAAAGTTGGCGATGGGGTCAGGAATGATGGCGACGGCAACTTTGCCTTTAATCTGGGCGAGGTCTACTCCGATGGCTCGATCGTCTACTACCTCGTTGAGGACCCCGGTGACAATTCCGTTTCTGGCGTGACTTGCGACGAGACTATCTACAAGATTGAGTTTGAAACAAGGGAGGCCCAGAGGCAGGAGGTGCTGGACATTACTTACACCTACTACTCGGTTTATAAAGTAAAGGTCACTAATCTCACCAAAGGGGGCTTGATGGAGGTCATCCCGTCCGATGACAGCAATGTGTCCGTTAATCTCATCAACGATAAGATCTTTGCTAATGGTAAGACCTTTACTAATGCATACACACCCAAGGGCTCTTGGACACCTCAGGTGACCAAGAAGGTCGACGGCGGCGAGATGAAGAAGTTTAAGTTCGAACTTGCGAACGACGAGAGCTTCTCCAATCCGGAAACGGTAACAATTGATCCCACGCATGTCACAACTGACGAAAACGGTAATGCGACGAGCACGGTCAATTTCACGACGAAGAACTATGAGCTCAAGGACTCCGAAAATGGCGCCAAGACCTTCACGTACTATGTGCGCGAGAAGGAAGAAAGGTCAACCTACCCGCATTACAAGTTCGATCAGTCGGTCTATCAGATTACGGTCAAGGCAACTGATGGCTCTAAAGGCAAGATTAACATCTCTGCGACCTACAAGCAGATTCGGGACCGCAACGGTAATAAAGTGACCAACGACACGGATCACGACCTCACCGACAAGTCCACCCCCACCTTCACCAACACCTACTCCACCTCTTTGCCCCTTTCTGGTATGTCGGGCGTCACTCTGACGTACCTTGCCGGCGCGGCGGTGCTTTGCGCTGTTGCGGCCTGGATGCACATTCGTCGCAAGGCGAATGCGAAGGGAGGCGAGCGTCGTGAATAAGAAAGTTTACTCCTTCCCGATCTTGTTTGCGCTGCTTGCCCTCCTGATCGGCACCTGCGCGGTTGTGTTCCCCGCTTCCGCGCAGGCCGCGCCGACCGCGACCGGTTCTATCACGGTGAGCGGCACCGTGGCGAGCAGCTACGACGCCCACCAGATCTTTAGCGCCAACGTCGTCGACGGCGACAGCGACGCCAAGATCGCCACCGACCTCGCCTGGGCAAGCGACGCCGTGCGCGACGCCGTCCTGCCTGTGCTGCACAGCGCCGGCATGCCCAATTCCCAGACCACCGCGCAGGAAGCTGCCGAGTGGCTCAACACCGATTCCCACCTTACGAGCGCGCTGAGCGCACAGCTCGCTCGTTCCCTCCAGAGCTCTGGCGCCGAGCCCGTGGCCCTTAACGCGGGCACGACGGCCGAGCTGCCCTGTGGCTACTGGCTCATCGTCGCCGACGACGACGCCATTTCCCAGAACGAGGCCGGCACCGCGCCGATCATGGCCCTGGTGGGCGGCAGCGCCGTTACCGTCAAACCCAAGGCCGCGACGCCCAAGGTGTCCAAGTACGTGCTGGAGGACGGGACCGCCGCCTGGCAGAAGGCCGCCGACGCCACAGTCGGCGACGACCTGTACTGGCGCCTCTCGGCCACGGTCCCGGTGGGTCTTACCGCCTACGACACCTATACGGTGCAGTTCGTCGACACCATGAGCGCGGGGCTCGACCTCTCCAAGGTCGCCGCGAGCATGCGCGTGTACGTGGCGGCGGGCGCGGACGGCGGCTTCGACGCCGTTTCGGCCGGCAAGGACGGCCGCGCCGGCACCGAGTCCGCGAAGGGCTGGACCGACATCACGGCCCAGTGCAGGGTCTCGGTCGACGGTAAGACCTTCACCGTGCGCACCGGCGACCTGATCGCCGCGCTCGGCGGGGCCGACGCCTTTACCGCGGGCGCCCGCGTGGTCGCCGTGTACAATGCACCGCTCAACAGCGCGTGCAACCACGGCATCGCGAATGGCAACCCCAACGAGGTCTACCTGCGCTACCCGCGCTCTCCCTTTGCCGACCAGTCCGGAGACGCCGGCTTCACCCGCACGCCGAGCGACGATGCGTGCGCCTACACCTGGGATCTCGCGCTCACCAAGCGCGGCAGCGACGGTGACAAGCCGCTGCCCGGGGCGGTCCTGAGCATCGCCGACGACCGCGGTCGCACGCTGGCGGCCGACGGCACGTGGGATGCGGAGGGCAAGGCCACCGTCACCACGGGCGAGGACGGCCGCGTGGCCGTCTCGGGCGTGGACTCGGGCAAGCTGGAGGTCCGCGAGCTCAAGGCGCCCAAGGGCTACACCGCCTTTGAGGGCACGCGTTCCGTGACGGTCAAGGCCGAGGGCCTGGACGTCGACCAGGTGGCTGCCGCCAAGCCCAAGCTCACCATTACGGCCGAGTCGCCCCTGCGCGCCGACAGCGCGGACGGGTCGACGGGCAGCCTGGAGGCGTCGATCATTAATACGCCCACCGGCACACCCCCTAGCATTACCACCGGAGGCTTTATGCCCTTGACTGGCGATATGGCAATGTACGCGGTGGCCGCCGCAGCGGTCGCCGGAGCTGCACTGATCGTGGTCGCGCTCCTGATCAAGCGGGGAGGTGGCAGCCATAAAGAGTAGCTGGCAGCCCCACCGAGAGCGGGGCGAGACGTAGCGAAGCAGATGCTAAGACACAGACAGATGATGACCGATCGAATGAGAACCAACCGGAAAACGGAGGAAAAGAAGATGAGCATGAGCAAGAACATCGCACGCCTGGCAGTAACGGCAGGCCTCACAGCAGCGTTGAGCTTCGGCGGAGTCATGGCCCCGGTGACCATGGCGTTTGCAGATGATCCGGTGACGGCTCCGACAAATGGCATCATCATCGAGCAGAGCCAGAGCAACAAGGACACCACTAAGACGAAATTTGTTCCGTATCAGATCTTCAAGGCAAAAGTCGTAGATGGCGCAGATGGCAAAGTCGCATCTGATGTTGATTGGGCAATAGCGAGCCAAACCGCCAAGGACGAGATTGTCGTTGCTATCCATGCTGATACTAGCAATGGCAGCAAGCTCTCCCAAAATCCTTCTGCTCAGGATGTTGCTGATTGGCTGGGCACCTACGTGTCTGAAAAAGGCAAAGGGGTCATCGTCAAGAACGGAGACTTGCTTAATAAAATAGCCGCCATTGTAAAGAAGTATGAGCAGCCGTCAGGTACGGCGTTCGATGCTGGTACTTCTTTTACAACTGAGAGCGCTGGCTACTATCTCTTCCTGACAGACGATAACTCCATCGGTACGCAGAACGACTATTCCAACAAAAAACAGACGGGCACCTCGCCGATTTTCGCCGTCGTAGGTGGTACTGGAGTAACCGTGACCGAGAAAACCGGCATCCCCAAGGTTACGAAGGAGATCAAGGACGACAAACCCAATAGAAATTGGGCCGACAAGGCAGACTCTCAGATGGGCCAGGACGTTCAGTATCGGCTGACAGGCACTGTTGCCGACAACATTGCCACGTTCGATACCTATTACTACGAGTTCCGCGACGAGCTCTCTGCCGGTCTGATTGCCGACGAAGATTCAGTAAAGGTTACGGTTTATGCGAATGATGACGATGCGACCGGAACTGAGGTTAACCTTCCCGATGGCGCGGTTAATTACAATACAACTGAAAACAATAATCTTCTGACGGTTAAGTTTGATAATCTGAAGGCTGTCACCGCCAAGGATGGCTCCTCTGCTATTGACATTACCAAGGACTCCAAAGTCGTCGTCACTTACACCGCTAAACTCAATCCCGCGAAGGCTGAGAAGGTTACCGTTGGCGGTACGGGTAACGCCAACGAAGTCAAGCTCATCTACTCCAACAACCCCATGAGCGATGGCAAGGGTGAGTCCGTGCGGTAGTGTCGAGAAAGTTGGTGTAAGGGCCCTTGCGGCCCCTGTGTCCGATATC
>WGSN01000023.1:0-35971 GCA_014871645.1 Collinsella sp. | reverse complement strand
CGTAGCGGGTGGTTTAAAGCTGGCCGCTGCGCGGCCAGCAGACTAAAGTCTTGAAAAAGGCCCCGAGCTCGTGTGAGCTCGGGTTCTTTGTGCCGCACATCTATGAGAGGGAATCGATGCGCACGGGCGCTACTCCATGTAGCCGCCCTGGGATGGCGGAAACCTCGTCGTTCCCCGCCTGATGGGCGTGCTCAAGGCATCCGTCCCCCTCTTTATCGACGTGACCGACAAAAAGCTCGTCGAGGAAACTATCCGCACGCACCGCGATGTGGCCGACGCCATCGCCTCGCGCAATCCCACCGCCGCGCATGACGCGATGTATCTGCACCTGGTGTATAACCGCAACATGATTGCGGAGGGAGCAGAAGCAAAAGGCATTTAGGGCCCGACAATAATCTTTCTTTGGCAAAACGCAAGCGGCGGCCGCCCAACACACAGGGCAGCCGCCGCTTTTTGCAATCGATTGGCGCAAAGGGGTTGATTAGAGCTCGCAGGCGACCTTGTAGCCATCGCCGATGGCGTCGCGGATGTTGCCGCACTTGTTGGCATCGCCCAGCACGTGGGTGGCAACACCGGCGGCGGCAAGGTCGTCGGCCAGCTTGGTATTGGGACGATAGCCCATGGCAAGCACCAGCGTATCGGCACCGGTGATGGTGTGGACCTCGCCGTCCTTTTCGTAGCTGATGGTATCCTCGGTAATCTCGGTCACCTTGGCCTCGGTCAGCACGTGAACGCCCTTGGAAAGCATGCGCGTGATGAGCACCGCGCGGCCGGCACCGCCCTCGTTGGCGGCGAGCGTCTTGGTCATCTCGATGACGGTGACATCGCGGTTGGCCGGCGACAGATCATTGACCAGCGGGGCCAGGTAATCGGCCGTCTCGCAGCCGACGGTGCCGCCGCCCACGATGACGATCTTCTTGCCCGGAAAAGCCTTGCCGCCCAGCAGGTCGTCGGCCGTCATAACCTGCTTAAAGCCCTGCATGAAGGCCGGAGCGATGGGCTCGGCGCCATAAGCCAGGACAACCTCGTAGCCCGCGTAGTCACGCTGAATGTCCTCGGCAGTAAGCTCGGTGCCAAATACGCACTTCACGCCGGCCTCGGCCAGGCGACGGTACTGATACTTGATCACGCGAGTGAGCTCCTGCTTTGCCGGCGGAACGGCTGCGATGCGCATCTCGCCGCCCGGCTCATCCTGCTTATCCACGAGCACCACGTTGTGGCCGCGCTTGGCGGCAATGAACGCCGCCTCCATGCCCGCGGGACCGGCGCCCACAACCAGTACGTTCTTGGCCTCGGCGGCAGGCTCGTAGCCGGCCTCGTCGCGCTCCACGTCCGGGTTGACGGTGCAGGAGATGCGCTTGCCAAACATAATGCCGTTCAGGCAGCGCAGGCAGCCAATGCAGGGGCGGATGTCGTCGGCGTTGCCGGCAGCGGCCTTGTTGCAGAACTCGGCATCGCACAGATTGGCGCGGCCCATCATGCAGATGTCGGCGGCGCCGTCCTCGATCAGCTCCTCGGCGATCCAGGCCTCGTTAATGCGGCCGACCGTGGCGACAGGAATGTTGACGTGCTTTTTGATCTCGCGCGAGCAGGCGGCGTGCGAGGCCTGCTGAGTACCGGCGGCGGGAATTGCGGAGCCGCGCTTGATGGTGGTACCACCCGACACATGAATCATGTCGACGCCGGCCTTCTCCAGGCGACGCGAGACGTAGATCATGTCGTTGAGGGTCAGGCCGCCATCGGTGTACTCATCGCCCGAGATACGAACGTCGATGATAAAGTCCTTGCCGCAGCGCTCGCGAATCTCGGCGATGACCTCGAGCAGAAAGCGCATGCGGGCGTCGAGCGAGCCGCCGTACTCGTCGGTGCGCTTGTTGTAGAGCGGAGTCAAAAAGCCGCCAAGCATGCCGTGGGCGTGTGCCGCGTGGACCTCGACGCCATCGACACCGGCCTTCTGCATACGCACAGCAGCGTCGCCAAACTGATGCGTAAGCTCGTGAATCTCATCCACCGTAATGGGGCGCGGCGCTTCGCGGGCATAGGACGGGCCCACAAAGGACGGAGCGATCAGGCGCGGCGTGCCCGGAATGTTAAAGGCCATATAGGCGGGATGGAAGAGCTGCGGCATGATCTTGCAGCCATACTCGTGGACGGCCGCGGCGAGCTTTTCCCAGCCGGGGATAAACGTGTCGTCGTAGCAGCACATGTCGCCCGGCAGATAGGTATAGGTAGGCTCGACCGTCACGACCTCGGTAATGATGAGGCCCACGCCGCCCTTGGCACGGGCACGGTAATGATCGACCAAGTCGTCGGTCACATAGCCATGATCGGCCAGGTTCGTGGACACCGGCGGCATAAAGACGCGGTTCTTGACCTCGGTCGTACCGACCTTGATCGGGCTAAAGAGCATTGGATAGGCGGAGGACTCCATACAGGCTTCCTTTCGTTTGAGCCGCTCGGCGGCAGTTGCTAACACACCTATCGTATCAGTATCCGCCCCATTCGCGCTCGCTCGCACTCCCCACCTTCAATGCCGACCCTCACAAAAAGTTGCGGTGGAATACGGAGTAGATGAGGCTTTTGACAGGCAAAACAGTCCGTATTCCACCGCAACTGATGGGCGGGGTGGAATTGAGGGCTCAGATAGTCAGTCATGCCCTCATCCGCCACTCCCTCACCTACAGCGCGCCGTCCAGCATAAGGTTCACCTTAAGCACGTTGACCGTGGGCTCGCCGAAGACGCCCAGGAATCGGCCCTTGGTGCACTGGGCGATGATCTCGCGAACCTCGCCTTCGCTCTTGCCCGTGGCCTTCGCCAGGCGCGGTACCTGGTACTCGGCGGCATCGGGGGAGATCTCGGGGTCGAGCCCTGAGCCAGAACACGTCACCAGGTCGACGGGCACGGCGTCCATGCCGGCGTCGGGGTTGGAGGCGCGGATCTTCTTCACGCGCGCGTCCACAAGCTGCCGATACTCCTCACTCGCCGGGGATAGGTTGGACGGGGTACCATACGCCATGAGCTCGCCGTCTTCGCCTTTGACAATTGACACGTTCTGGATACGACCCCACATGTGGGCTTCGTCATCGAAGTTCTGGCCGATGAGCTCGGAACCCACAACCTTGCCGTCGACCGTAATGAGTGAACCGTTCGCCTGATACGGGAACGCAACCTGGGCGATGCCGGTCACGACGAGCGTATAGCCCAGGCCGCAGACAACGGTAAACAGCGCGAACACGCCCAGTGCGCGCGATGCAACACCTTTGAACATACAAACCTCCACTTACATAATGCCGCAGAACGCGAGCAGCATGTCGATGAGCTTGATGAATACGAACGGGGCAACGATGCCGCCCAGACCCCACACGAGCAGGTTGTGGGTCAGCAGCTGTCCGGACGGTACCTCGCGGTACTTAACGCCCTTCAGCGCAGCCGGGATCAGCGCGACGATAACGAGCGCGTTATAGATGATGGCCGAAAGAACCGCGGACAGCGGGCTTACCAGACCGAGGATGTTGAGCGCGCCAAGACCCGGGTAGATCGGCGAGAACAGGGCCGGGATGATAGCGAAGTACTTCGCCATGTCGTTGGCCACCGAGAAGGTCGTGAGCGAACCGCGGGTCATGAGCAGCTGCTTGCCAATACGCACGACCTCGATGAGCTTGGTGGGGCTGGAGTCGAGGTCGACCATGTTGCCGGCCTCTTTGGCAGCCTGGGTGCCCGTGTTCATGGCCACGGCGACGTCGGCCTGGGCCAGAGCGGGCGCGTCGTTGGTGCCGTCGCCGGTCATGGCGACCAGGTGGCCCTCACGCTGGAACTCACGGATCTTCTCGAGCTTACCCTCGGGGGTGGCCTCGGCCAGGAAGTCGTCAACGCCGGCCTCGGCGGCGATTGCCGCGGCGGTGAGCGGGTTGTCGCCCGTCACCATGATGGTCTTGATGCCCATCTTGCGCAGGTCGGCGAACTTCTCCTTAACGCCGGACTTGATGATGTCCTTGAGGTAGACAGCACCCAGCACGCGGCAGTTCTTAGTCACGACCAGCGGGGTGCCGCCGGCCTTGGCGATGCGCTCGACAACCTCGTCGCACTCCTTCGAGAACACTCCTCCGGCAGCCTCCACATAGGTGCGCACGGAATCGGCAGCGCCCTTGCGGATCTCATTACCCTCGTAGTTCACGCCGGACATACGCGTTGCCGCGGTGAACGGGATGAACTCCATACCCTTATCCTCGAGCGTGCGGCCGCGCAGACCGAACTGCTCCTTGGCGAGCACGACGATGGAACGGCCCTCGGGGGTCTCGTCGGCCAGCGAGGAAAGCTGGGCGGCATCGGCCAGCTCCGCGGGATCGACGCCATCGACCGGGATGAACTCGGCGGCTTGGCGGTTACCCAGGGTGATGGTGCCGGTCTTGTCGAGCATGAGGATGTCGACGTCGCCGGCGGCCTCAATGGCGCGGCCGGACATGGCCATCACGTTGGCCTCGTTCAGACGGCTCATGCCGGCGATGCCGATGGCGGACAGAAGAGCGCCGATGGTAGTGGGAGCCAGGCACACGAGCAGCGCCACGAGCGTGGTCACGGCCGTGGGGTTGTCCATGTCGTTAAGACCGACCGAGAAGCAGGAATAACAATACAGGGCCAGCGTGACCAGGATAAAGACGATGGAGAGGGCCACCAGGAAGATCTCCAGAGCGATCTCGTTAGGGGTCTTCTTGCGCGCGGCGCCCTCGACCATCGCGATCATCTTGTCCAGGAAGCTCTGGCCGGGCTCACTGGAGATCTTGACGATGATCCAGTCGGACAGCACCGTGGTACCGCCGGTAACGGCAGAGCGGTCGCCGCCGGCCTCGCGGACCACGGGGGCGGACTCGCCGGTGATGGCGGACTCGTCAACGGAGGCAGCGCCCTCGATGACGTCGCCGTCGCCGGGAATCTGCTCGCCGGCGCGTACGATCACCAGGTCGCCGCGCGTGAGCTCGATGCCAGGAACGACGGTGAAGTGCTCCTTGTCCTCAACGGACTCGATGCGATGGGCCTCGACATCCTTCTTGGCCGCACGCAGGGAATCGGCCTGAGCCTTACCGCGGCCCTCGGCAAGCGCCTCGGCGAAGTTCGAGAACAGGTCGGTGAGCCACAGGATGACCGCGATGGCGACCACATAGTAGGTGGGCACACCCGCGTCCTGCGCACCGAAGATGGAAGCGACGGCCAGGACGGAGGTCATGACGGCGGAAAGCCACACCAGGAACATGACCGGGTTTTGAATCTGGACGCGAGGATCCAGCTTGGCAAACGAGTCGCGGACCGCGCGGCCCATCATGTCTTTTTGCATAGTCATAAATCTGCGCCCTCCTTTACGCAATCATCTGGAAGAACTCGGCAACGGGGCCAAGCGCCAGGGCCGGAAAGAAGCTCAGGGCACCGATCAGCAGAACGATGAACACGAGCAGGAATACGAACATGCCGTTGGTGGTAGACAGGGTACCGGCGCTCTCGGCGACCTTTCCCTTCTTGGCCAGCGAGCCGGCGATAGCCAGCGTACCGATGATGGGCATGAAGCGGGCGAACAGCATCTCGAGGCCGAGCATGACGTTGATCCAGGGAATGTTGCAGTTCATGCCTGCAAACGCCGAGCCGTTGTTGCCGCCGCATGAGGTGAAGGCATACAGCGCCTCGGAGAAGCCGTGCGCGCCACCATTGTTGAGCTGGTCGGCAAGACCCGGCACCATGCAGGCGATGGCCGAGCACACCAGAATGGCAAACGGAGTTGCCAAGCACAGGACAACTGCCCAGCGCATCTCGCCCGGCTCGATCTTCTTGCCCAGGAACTCAGGCGTGCGTCCGACCATGAGGCCGGCGATGAACACTGTGAGGATGGCGAAGCCGATCATGCCGTACAGGCCGCAGCCCACGCCGCCGAAGACGACCTCGCCCAGAGCAATCTGGAGCATCTGGACAAAACCGCCCAGCGGGGTGTAGGAGTCGTGCATGGAGTTAACCGAGCCGTTGGAAGCAGCCGTCGTGAAAGCGGACCAGGTAGAAGAGGAGGCGATACCGAAACGGCTCTCCTTGCCCTCCATGTTGCCGCCGGCCTGGCCGTCGGTCATCTCGATATTGACCGCTCCGCCATCGGCCAGCTGCGGGGTGCCCGCATGCTCGTTGACGGCGATGATGCCGGTGAAGATCACCAGCAGGATGAACATGGCGGCAAAGATGGCCTTGCCCTGCTTGGTGTTCTTGACGCCGATACCGAAGGCGAAGCAACAGGCGGCCGGGATCAGCAGCAGGCTGGTCATCTCGATGATGTTGGTGAAGGCACTGGGGTTCTCATACGGATGGGCGGAGTTCACGCCGAAGAAGCCGCCGCCGTTGGTGCCGGACTGCTTGATGGCGACCTGAGGAGCCGCGGGACCCTGGGGCAGGAACTGCTCGGTGACCACGCGCGCGCCCTCGACAACCTTGCCGTCGACCTTGACCGTGTCGCCCTCAATCTGGGCGCCGTCGATGACGCTCCAGCCGCCGTCTGCATTAGGCTGAACAGCGACGGGTTCTACGAGCTCAGCCTTCTGAGCCGGCTGGAAGTTGGAGATGACGCCACCGGCAGCCAGGCAGATGCCGAACACGAGGTTCAGCGGGATGAGCACATACAGGACGGTGCGGGTGAGGTCGACCCAGAAGGAACCCAGACCCTGCTCCTTGACCTGACGGAAGCCGCGGATCAGCGCGAACATGACCGCGATACCGGTGCCAGCGGAAACGAAGTTCTGCACAGTGAGACCCATGAACTGCACAAGGTAGGACAGGGTGGTCTCACCGGAGTAGGACTGCCAGTTGGTGTTGGTTATGAAGGAAGCAGCCGTATTGAACGACAGGTCCCATGACACACCCGGCAGGTGCTGGGGATTGCCTGGCAAGAAGGACTGAAGCGCCTGGAGTGCCACAAGAGTCACGAGGCCGATCCCCGAAAAGACCAGCACGCTCGCCAGATAGCGCCTACACCCCATCTGTTCTGCCGCGTCGATGCGAAGCAGACGATAGATGCCACGCTCCACAGGAGCAATCACAGGCGACAGGAACGTATGCTCACCATCCATGATATGGGCCATGAACCGACCGAGCGGAACGGCCAGGACGACGAGTACGGCAAAGTACAAGATGTACTGAATCGCAGCGTCCATAGTTTACGAATCACTCCTCATCAGAATGTAGATGTAATAGATAAGAAGTCCAATGCAGACGACTCCGATGATGGGAATGAGGATGTCCATTTACCGCCCCTTTCACACGCGGTCCGATGTCTCGGACGCCTGCCCTCGCAAGCGTCTGGGGACAGTAAACGCTTCTAGGGATTAAAGAGGCGTGAGGGCCGGGGCTCACGTCCTTAAGATGCCGTAAAGATGCAGGTAGAAAGCACTATTGCAGCTGCAGTGCGCCTATACTCGACCTCGCGAGCATACAGTGGTGTCTTCACCGCGTATGCACGCATGGACAACGCTTCAGAAAGGCTACGCTATGCAGCGCGACGCATCGGACACTCGCGTCAATCCAGACCTCATCCTCAAGGCAATTGAGAAAGACGGGGTCGCCGATGACACTCGAACCAGCCGGGGACACCTCAAAATTTTCTTTGGCTACGCTGCTGGCACAGGCAAAACCTATGCGATGCTTCAAGCCGCCCACGCCGCCAAGCGGCGAGGTGTCGACGTCGTCGCGGGATACATCGAGCCGCACGAACGTCCGGCAACTGCCCATCTTGCACAAGGGCTTGAGAACGTGCCCTGTAAACTCATCGAGCACAACGGCATTGCGCTCAGCGAGTTCGATCTAGATGCGGCTATCGAACGCGCCCCTCAGCTCATCCTTGTCGACGAGCTCGCCCATACGAATGCGCCGGGGTCTCGCCACGACAAACGCTATCAAGACGTCGAGGAACTTCTACATGCGGGCATCGACGTCTATACGACCGTGAACGTTCAGCATATCGAGAGCCTAAACGACATGGTTGCATCCATCACCGGCGTTGTCGTGAGCGAACGAATCCCCGACCGTATCTTCGATGATGCCGACCAGGTCGAGCTCGTCGACATAGAGCCCGAAGACCTACTTGAGCGCCTTCGCGCCGGCCTCGTCTACCGTCCCGCACAAGCCGACCGAGCGCAACAGCATTTTTTTACCGTCGAGAACCTCACCGCACTCCGAGAAATCGCGCTGCGCCGCTGCGCCGATCGCACCGGTCACCTCACAGACGCCGCACGCGTGCTGGGAAACCGTGACTACTACACCAGGGAGCGTATCTTAGTCTGTGTCTCCCCGGCGCCGACCAATCCCCGCATCGTCCGTGCCGCCGCACGCATGGCGAAAGCGTTTCGCAGCGAGCTCGTCGCTCTGTTCGTAGAGAGCCCGCGCACGCAAGCCATGAGCGATGATGAGCGCGCCAAGCTTGCAGCCAATATCGCCCTAGCCGAGCAGCTCGGAGCACATATGGAAACCGTCTATGGCGACGACATCGCGTTTCAGATCTCCGAGTTCGCGCGCCTGTCGGGTATTTCGAAGATCGTCATGGGGCGCACGGGCGAGCGCAGCAGCGTCCGTCAGGCCCTCTTCGGCCGCAAATCTCTCGTAGAACAGCTCATAACATTCGCTCCGAACCTCGACATTTACATCATTCCAGAACAGTCGACTCCGCCCTCCCGACCCAAAGGACGCCGCCATGCGCTCGCCCCGCAGCCGCCCAGCAGCCGAGACGTGCTTCGCACGCTGGCCCTCTCTCTTGTCGCCACGGCGATCGGCACGGCTTTCCGCCATCTGGGATTTGCCGATTCCAGCATCATATCCCTCTATATCCTCACGGCCCTGCTGACCGCCGTCACCACGACGGGGCGTATCTGCACGATCGTATCGAGCGTGCTTTCTGTAGTGCTTTACAACTTCTGCTTCGTCACGCCTCTGTTTTCGCTCGCCAGCTACGACCGAAGCTATCTGGTCACGTTCGGCATCATGTTCGCTACCGCTATGGTCGCCGGCGAGTTAACTGCGCGCATCGCCGACAACGCTCGCACCTCCGCCGAGAACGCATTCAAAACACGTGTACTCCTCGAAACGAACCAGCTCTTGCAGCAAGCCCATAGCGCGGAGGAGTGCGCCCGCGTCGCCATGAACCAACTCATCAAACTGCTAAAACTCGACGTGGTCTTCTACACCGCCGAACACGGCACGCTCGGCAAGACGCTCTATGAGTCCGCTGGCACCGAAAACCGATCCACGTCGCTGCTCACCGACTACGAGCGCGCCGTTGCAACCTGGACCTACACCAACAACAAGCGCGCAGGCGCAAGCACGCGGACCCTGCCTGAGGCGCGCTGTCTCTACCTCGCGGTTCGCACCGGCGACAAGGTATTCGGTGTCATCGGCATCGACCTGGAGGGGCGCGAGATCGAAGCCTTCGAGCATTCGATCGTCCTATCTATCGTGGGTGAATGCGCCTTGGCGCTCGAAAGCGACCGGGCGG
This sequence comes from Collinsella sp., assembly GCA_014871645.1. Taxonomy (GTDB): domain Bacteria; phylum Actinomycetota; class Coriobacteriia; order Coriobacteriales; family Coriobacteriaceae; genus Collinsella. The sequence goes on along the minus strand of WGSN01000023.1, from coordinate 26,465 downwards.
CGCAAGAGCGCGAAGAGGCTGCGGTCTTGGCGAAAAACGAGCAGCTGCGTGCCAACCTTTTGCGCTCCATCGGCCACGATTTGAGGACACCCCTCACGGCTATATCCGGATCTGCGGCAATCCTTCGGAAGAGCGACGAGAAGCTCAGCCTCGAACAACGCTGCGATCTTGCCGATGCCATCTACGACGACTCCCTCTGGCTTATCGATACCGTGGAGAACCTCCTCGCCATCACACGCGTCGAGGACGGCACCATTCGCCTCAACTTAACATCCGAGCTTATCGACGAGGTCATCGAGGCCGCCCTCAGCCATGTCGCCCAAGCATCGCATGGACGCGCCGTCACCATCGAGCGCACTGACGACATCCTGCTGGTACGCATCGACGCCCATCTCATCATGCAGGTGCTTACGAATCTCATCATGAACGCCTTCAAATACACGCCCGAGGACTCGACTGTCACCGTCAGCGCACGTCGCGAGGGCTCGTTCGTCGTGGTGGACGTCGCAGACGATGGGCCGGGTGTGGCAGACTGCGACAAGCCTCATATCTTTGAGCGCTTCTTTACCTCAGGCAATACGCGGCCCGTGGATTCGCGTCGAAGCATCGGCCTTGGGCTGTCGCTCTGCCGCTCCATCGTGGAGGCGCATGGCGGCGTCATCGAAGTTCGCGACAACCACCCCCATGGGGCCGTCTTCCGTTTTACCCTGCCCGCTGAGGAGATCGAGATTCATGAATAATGCCGCTAAGCCACGCATCCTCCTGGTCGAAGATGACCTGACCGTTCAAAACCTCGTTTCGACCGCGCTTGACCTCCACGGCTATGTCGTGAGCAAGGTTTGCAACGGCCAGGCCGCCATCATGGATGCGGTGTCGCACGGCCCCAGCCTCATCATGCTCGACCTCGGCCTTCCCGACATTGACGGTATCGAGGTCATCACGAAGATCCGAAGCTGGTCGGCAGTCCCCATTATCGTCATTTCAGCGCGCACCGAAGATTCCGACAAGATTGCAGCACTTGACGCAGGGGCAGACGACTACCTCACCAAGCCCTTTTCTGTGGATGAGTTGCTCGCGCGCGTCCGTGCGAATTTGAGGCGCTCCTCGATGGCGTCGAGCGAGTCGACAGAAGCGAGCACGTTTGACAACGGTCCGCTGCATATCGACTACGCCGCGGGATACGCGACGAAAGACGGACGCGAGCTCTCGCTCACCCCAACCGAGTACAAATTGCTCGTCCTTCTGGCGAAAAACGTCGACAAGGTGCTCACCCACACCTTCATCACCCACGAGATATGGGGCACGAGCTGGGACAGCGATCTGGCGAGCCTGCGCGTGTTCATGCGCACCCTGCGCAAGAAGATCGAGGCAGACCCCTCTCACCCCAAGATGATTCAGACGCACATGGGTGTCGGGTACCGCATGCAGCGTCTCTAGCCCACTCCACAAAAAGTTGCGGTGGAATACGGAGTAGATAAGGCCTTTGACAGCCAAAACAGTCCGTATTTCACCGCAACTGATTTAACGAGACCCCAAAATACTCTTCGACTCGCCGCGCTCTCCCTCAAATGCGCAAAGCGCCCCGCGAACGGATGCTCGCGAGGCGCTTAGATGTCTGGGCCTTACTTGATTCCGCGGCCCAAGTCTTCGGCGATTTTGTCTACGCCCTTAAGTGCGGCGCACGTCTTTTTGTTGGAGCAATGCCCCGTGCAAACGCCACCCTGAGCGCAGTCGGCGCAGGTGCCCTTGCGGTAGACGCGCACGCATACCGCGACAAACGCAACGCCGATAACAGCCAGTACAACAATATCGATAGGTGCCATAGCAAGCCTCCTCTAGTTAACCATCACTTACTTTACCCCATTCTCCACCTACCAAAAAGGGACAGGTTTATTTTGGTCGGTTTTATCTGCGGAAACGCCACATCTTAACTTCTGGGGCAAAGTAATCTGTCTCCCATGCACAAAAAGCCCGGGGTCGCTGGGACACCCGGGCTCGTGAAAAGGGGTTAATCCTTATTCGGACTTAAGCGGAAACTGCGGCGGAAGCAGTGTTGGTCTCGTCCTCGTCGGTCCATGCATGCTTGGGCATGGGACGGAAGATCTGGAAGAGCATCGCAACCAGCAGCACGATGGCCACAATCGTCCAGATACCAAACTGTCCAAGAACAAGCAAGTTGTAGAACTGGTTGATGAACAGGCCGATCACCCAAGCAAAGGCGCACTCGTAACCGATGGCGATCGCAGTCCACTTGCCGGAATCCATCTGGTTGCGGATGGTGCCAATGGCGGCAAAGCACGGAGCGCACAGTAGGTTGAAGGCGCCGAAGGCAACGCAAGCGCCCATGGTGGGGAACATGCCGGCAAACGCGGTCCACAGGCTCGGGTCGGTCTCGCCCGCGTCGGCGACGGACAGCAGCGAGCCGGCGGTGGCGACGACGTTCTCCTTGGCGACGAGGCCAGAGACAGTCAGCGCGGTGGCCTGCCAGGTGCTAAAGCCGAGCGGGGCGAAGATCCAAGCGACCAGGTTGCCCAGCATGGCAAGCACGGAGTAGTCCATAAACTCCTCGGGGATGCCGTCCATCGCAGGCAGGAAGCCAAAGGAACCGTTATAGCTACCAAAGTTGGAGAGGAACCAAACGACGACGGTGGACGCAAAGATGACCGTGCCGGCCTTCTTGATAAAGGCCCAGCAGCGCTCCCACACGTGCAGCGCCCAAGAGCGGATCGCCGGGAAGTGGTAGGCAGGAAGCTCCATAACAAACGGCGTCGGGCGGCCGGCGAAGAGCTTGGTCTTCTTGAGCATGAGGCCCGAGGCGATGACGGCAAAGACGCCCAGGAAGTAGAAAAGCGGGCTGATCCACGCGGCGGTGGTAGAAGAATCGCCGATGATGGAACCCATGAGCAGGGCGATGATCGGCAGCTTAGCGCCACAGGGAATGAACGTGGTGGTCATGACCGTCATGCGGCGGTCCTTCTCGTTCTCGATGGTCTTGGTGGCCATGACGCCGGGGACGCCGCAGCCCGAGGACACGAGCATGGGGATGAAGGACTTACCGGACAGGCCAAACCGGCGGAACACGCGGTCCATGATGAAGGCGACGCGGGCCATATAGCCGCAGTCCTCCAGGAAAGACAGCATCACGAACAGCAGGAACATCTGCGGGACGAAGCCGAAGATGGCGCCCAGACCACCAACGATACCGTCGCAGACCAGCGAATCGACCAGGCCGCCGTCCTCGGTGCCACCCGCCACAAGGGCGTCGTGCACCACGGTGGTGATACCCGGGACATAGGGGCCGTACTGCGCCGGGTCAACCGAGTCGGCGTTGTCGCCTGCGGCCTCGACGGCTGCATCGTAGGCGTCGCGACCCTGGCCGAGCACGTACCAACCGTCGGTACCGAAGAGCTGGTCGTTGGTGAAGTCGGTCACCGTGCCGCCCAGGGTGGAAACGGCGATGTAGTACACGCAGAACATGATGACCACAAAGATCGGCAGGCCCAGAATACGGTTGGTAACCACGCGATCGATCTTCTCGGAGGTGCTCATCTTGGCAGGAGCCTTGGTCATGCACTCGTCGATAATGTGCGCGATGACGCCATAGCGCTCACCGGTGATGATGGACTCGGCATCGTCGTCGCAGTCCTGCTCGCACCGGGCGACCAGCTCCTCCACGCGAGCAGCCTTCTCCTTAGTGAGGTTGATGAGTTTACAGGCGTCTGCATCACGCTCGAACAGCTTGACGGCGTAGTAGCGACGCTTGTTGGCGGGAACGCTCGCCGGAAGGTTGTTCTCGATGTGCGTCAGAACGTCCTCGATGGAGGAATCGAACTTGTGCTCCGGCACCTGACCCTTAGAAGCAGCGGACTTTTTGACCTGCTCGAAGAGCTCCTTGATGCCCTTGTTCTTAAGAGCCGAGATCATCATGACCGGACAACCAAGCTTCTTGGAGAGCTTGTCGGTGTCGATCTTGTCGCCATTCTTCTCGACCAGATCGGCCATGTTGAGGGCAACGACCACAGGCAGGCCGGTCTCGATGACCTGAAGCGCCAGGTATAGATTGCGCTCCAGGTTGGTGGCATCGACCACCTGAACGACGACATCGGGCTCGCCGCTCATGAGATAATCGCGCGAGCATTGCTCCTCGGGGCTGTAGGGGGAAAGCGAGTAGATGCCGGGGAGGTCCGTGATGGTAACGTTCTTGTCGCTTAGGAGCTTGGCCTCCTTTTTCTCAACCGTGACGCCGGGCCAGTTGCCAACGTAGCCGTTGGCGCCGGTGATCAGGTTGAAAAGCGTGGTCTTACCGCAGTTGGGGTTACCCGCCAGCGCGACATGGATCTGAGAATCCGCCATTCAATCCTTCTTCCTTGTGTGCCTGCGCTGCTTTCTCCGCACAGGCTGGATAATGTGCTTCAAAGTTGCTGCATTAAGTTAGAAATACCTAACTTTATCTGCAGAAATATACGCCGCGAGCCCTTACTGGACCTCGACGACAGCCGCCTCCTCCTTGCGGATGGAAAGCTCGTAGCCGCGCACGTTGATCTCGACCGGATCACCGAGCGGTGCAACCTTCACGACCTTGAACGAAGTGCCCTTGATGAGCCCCAGGTCCATAAGGTGGCGGCGAAGCGCACCCTCACCGTGAAGCTTGACGATGGTAGAGCTCTCGCCCACCTTAACGTCACCCAACGTCTTCATCCTCTTGTCCCCCTTTCGGTTTTTATGAAATGCTGCGGACTAACCGACGGTCATGATGTGCATGGCAACCTTGGAATCGATGCCAAAGCGTGCGCCCAGCACCGTGACGATGATATTGGCGCCACTCGAGCTCACCACGTGGATTTCGCTGCCTTCGACAAAGCCGAGGTCCTTGAGGTGGTGCTTCATATCCTCATTGCCCTTTACACGAGACACGCGCACGGTTTCGCCCGCTTTTACCATCGAAAGCGGCATTGCCGGCATCTGCGGTCCGCAAGACATGAGTGGCTCCTAACGTCAGTTCGTCCTCAACATCGACGCGGTAAAAGTTAACCACGCCTATGTTCACTATAGTAAACTAACACGTGGTTAACTTTTTGGAAAGGGTCCTGCTCAGTTTTTCGAAAAAGTTTCCTATACGAAACAAAAGGGCGCGGCAAAGGACCATCCTTTACCACGCCCTATCATGCTTAGAGTGAGAGATTTCTGATCGACGTAACGCAGGAAGCCTCGTCTACGCCCGAAACGCGGAAGATGATGTCCTCGCCGCACTCGCCGTAGAGAGCCATGAGTCCCATGACATCGCGGCCATCCGTGTGGCGATCGCCGATACTGACTGACACGTCGCTACGATGCTTGGCGATAATGTCATAGAGCAGCGCAACCGGGCGGGCATGCAATCCCAACGGATCTTTAATCGTCTTTGTAAACTCGACCATGTCCCCTCCCGCGGCATCGCACATTCGGCCGGCAAAACCCAGCCATGTGGTAGTTATTGTACGTTACCGGCGCACCCCCGTCCCATAAAAAACGAGGGAAGGTACGTGTCCTTCCCTCGCAACAGGCAATATGTAGCCGCTCGCCTACATCAGGCGCAGGCTGACGTCCTTGAGCTGGGCGCCACTAACGGCACTCGGGGCGCCCGACATGAGGTCGGAGCCGCTGGCCGTCTTGGGGAACGCCATGACGTCGCGGATGGAGTCGGAACCGGTGAGCAGCATGCACACGCGGTCCAGGCCCAGAGCGAAACCGCCCATCGGGGGCGCACCAAACTTGAGGGCCTCCATGAGGAAGCCGAACTGAGACTCGGCACGCTCCTCGGTAAAGCCCAGGAGTTTGAGCATGGACATCTGCATCTCGGCGTTGTGGATACGCATACCGCCACCGCCGGCCTCAAAGCCGTCCATGACAAAGTCGTAGGTGCACGAACCGGCTGCCAGGGGATCGGCCTCGATCTTGGCGATGTCGGTCTCGGTCGGCAGGGTGAACGGCTGGTGCTCGGCTGCATAGGCCTTGCGATCCTCGTCCCAATGGAACAGCGGGAAGTTGACGACCCACAGGAAGTCGTGACCCTCGCGCTTGATCTCGAGCGCATTGGCCATGTGCGAACGCATACCGCCCAGGATCTCATCAGAAAGCAGGCGCGGGCCGGCGGCGAACATCACAAGGTCGCCGGGCTCGACGTCCATGCGCTCGCGCAGAGCCGCCATCTCCTCGTCCGAGAAGAACTTGACGATGGGGCTGTTGATGGAACCGTCCTCGCGGAAGGCGATCCAGGCCAGGCCCTTGGCGCCAAACGTGGAGGCCACGCCGGCGAGCTTATCGATCTTGGCACGCGCCCAGGCACCGGCGCCCTTGGCGTTGATGGCCTTGACGACAGAGCCCTCCTCGTTCGCAGCGGTCGCGAACACCTTGAACTTGGAGTTGGCAAAGATGTCGGTCAGGTCGACCAGGTGCATGCCGTAGCGGGTATCGGGCTTGTCGGAGCCATAGGTGTCCATGGCCTCCCAGTAGTTCATGCGACGCAGCGGCGTGGGCATCTCGACACCCATGCGACCGAAGGCATCGGCAAGAACCTCCTCGAGCGCGCTCATGACATCGTTCTGGTCCACGAAGGACATCTCGATATCGACCTGGGTGAACTCGGGCTGACGGTCGGCGCGCAGATCCTCGTCGCGGAAGCACTTGGCAACCTGGTAGTAGCGCTCGACGCCACCGACCATGAGCAGCTGCTTCAGGAGCTGCGGGGACTGCGGCAGGGCGTAGAAGTTGCCCGGCTGAATACGGCTGGGAACGATGAAGTCGCGAGCGCCCTCGGGCGTGGACTTAAACAGGGAGGGCGTCTCGACCTCCATGAACTCACGGTTGTGCAGCGCCTCACGAATGGCAAAGGTAAAGTCGGAACGCAGCTTGAGGTTGGCCATCATCTCGGGACGGCGGAGGTCCAGATAGCGATAGCGCAGGCGGGTGTCCTCGCTGGTCTCGATGCCGTCCTCGATCTGGAACGGCGGGGTGACGGACGTGTTGAGCACCTCAGCATGATCGGTCAGGACCTCGATCTCGCCGGTCGCGAGCTTGGTGTTGGTGGTCTCCTCGCCACGAGCGCGCACGACGCCGTGGATCTTGATGGGCCACTCGGGACGCATGGTCTCGGCGATCTTAAAGGCATCGCCATCGGAGTGCTCGGGGTCGAAGGTGAGCTGCGTGATGCCCTCGCGGTCGCGAAGGTCGCAGAAGATAAGGCCGCCGTGGTCGCGGCGACGGCTCACCCAACCGGTGAGGGTGACCTCTTCGCCCACGTTCTCGAAGCGAAGCTCGCCGCAGGTACGGGTGTGCATGGAATGCTCGTCAATGGGACGGGTCTGGCTCATACCAGTGATCCTCCTTTATGGATCTGTGCCGCCCCGTGTCGTTCCGGGCGGCGTCGTACAGATTTGCCCTGCCTGCGTAAACCGCGCAGCCGGACATGGCGTTCTATCTTATCGCACCTGCGTCGATGTGCCGCGGAAAAGTAGCTCCTGCCCAAAGACTTGACGGAGACGAAACAATTGACGCACCGCGGCCGTCGCCAAGGCGCGCCACGTGCGACAATGTGTCCCAATACAACTGCACTCGGAAAGGCCCGCCATGACTGCACGCCTCATCGTTATGGATATCGACTCCACGCTCATCGACCAGGAGGTCATCGACCTGTTGGGCGAGGAGGCCGGCGTAGGCGAGCAAGTGGCGAAGATCACTGAGCGCGCCATGCGCGGCGAACTGGACTTTAAGCAGGCGCTCGAGGAGCGCGTTGGGCTGCTTGCCGGCTTGGACGAGAGTGTGTTCGAGCGTACCTTTGAGCGCGTGACGTTTACTCCTGGCGCGCTGGAGCTTGTGCGCTCGGCGCACAGCAAGGGCTGGAAGGTCGGCGTGGTAAGCGGCGGCTTCCACGAGGTCGCCGACAAGATCGTGGCCGCCGCGGGCATCGATTTTTGCCTGGCTAACCGCCTAGAGGTCGTGGACGGCAAGCTCACCGGTAAGCTGGCGGCAGACATCGTGACCAAGGAATCCAAGCTCATCCGGCTGCTGGATTGGGCAGTCGAGTGCGGTGTCGATATGGCCCACACCGTCGCGATCGGCGACGGGGCAAACGATATCCCTATGATTCAGGCCGCGGGCACGGGCATCGCGTTTTGTGCCAAGCCCAAGACGCGCGAAGCCGCCCCGTTTGCCATCGACGAGCGCAACCTGATGCTCGCCATGGACATCATCCTGCGCGACTAGTCGATCCGTCTAACAATTGAATCAGTCTGTCCTATAGTTTCCGAACAATTTTGTTTTAGTGTTCGGAAACATACCTTTGAGTGCTAGACTTTGCGCCGTCGAAGGGAACATATATGGATAAGCGAGATCTTGAGCAGTTGCTGAGCGATGTTGCCGACGGAGCAGTCGCCCCGGCAGTCGCCCTCACACGCATCCAGACGGCGCCGACCGCCGATCTGGGTTTTGCGCAGCTCGATCTTTCGCGCGGGGTGCGCCAGGGAGCCGGCGAGGTTGTCTACGGTGCCGGTAAAACCGCCGAGCAGATTGCCGCCATTATCGAAGCGCTGCGCGATGCCGGTCAGGAGCGCATCCTGGTCACGCGCCTGGACAGCGAAAAAGCAGCCCGCACCTCGGAGCTCCTCGGCAACGGCATCGACCTGGGGTATATCCCGAACGCACAGCTCGCCCTCGTGGGCGGCAAGCCCTCCCCTACTGGCAACGGACGCATCGTCGTCGCCTGCGCCGGCACGAGCGACCTGCCCGTCGCCGAGGAAGCCGCGTTGACGGCCGAATTCTATGGCAACGAGGTCGACCGCCTCTACGACGTGGGTGTTGCCGGCCTGCACCGCCTGCTCGCGCATGCCGAGGAACTTGCACAGGCGCAGGTGGTCATCGCCATCGCCGGCATGGAGGGCGCGTTGGCGAGCGTTGTCGGCGGCCTGGTGAGCTGTCCGGTCATCGCCGTTCCCACCAGCGTGGGCTACGGCGCAAGTTTTGGTGGCGTAGCCGCACTGCTCGCCATGCTCAACTCCTGTGCCAGCGGCGTATCGGTCGTCAATATCGACAACGGCTTTGGTGCCGCCTACCAGGCAAGTCTTATCAATCATCTGAGCGCCGGCACGCCCCACGCCCGTTAAGGAGCATTCCATGTCCAACCATCAGCACACGCTTATCATCGACGGCACCTCGGGCATCAGCGGCGACATGACCGTCGCGGCCCTGCTCGACCTGGGCGCCAGCGAGGAGCACCTGCGCGAACAGCTCGCCACACTGCCGGTCGACGGCTTTACGATCGCCGTCACGCGTGCAAACAAGCATGGCATCGACGCCTGCGATTTCGACATCCAGCTTGCAGAGGAGCTCGAGAACCACGATCACGATATGGCCTGGCTCTACGGCAACGAAGCAACTGCCGAGCACACGCACGAACATGAGCACCACCATCATGACCACGACGAGCACGAACACGAACACACACACGAGCATGACCATGAGGCCCACGGCCATGGCCACGAGGGCCATCATCACGCCCACCACCATCACCATCGTTCTTTGGCGGACGTCACCGCCATCATCGATGGCTCGCAGCTAAGCGATGGCGCCAAGCGTCGCGCTCTCGCCATCTTTACCGCACTCGCTGCCGCCGAGGCCAAGGCTCACGGCAAAACGCCCGAGACCGTCCTGTTTCACGAGGTAGGCGCCGTCGACTCCATCGTCGACGTCTGCTCGGTCGCCATCTGCCTCGATGACCTTGGTATCGAGGATATTGTCGTCGAGTCGCTCTCCGAGGGCCACGGAACCATCCGCTGCGCCCACGGCCTCATGCCCATTCCCGTCCCCGCTGTCGTCAACCTGTGCCAGGCGGGCAATATCGCCCTCACGCCTGCACCGGTCGCCGGCGAGCTCGTGACGCCCACGGGCGCCGCCATCGTCGCCGCACTGCGTACGACCGAGCACCTGCCAGCCCGCTACCGCATCGAAGCCGTCGGCTACGGCGCCGGCAAGCGCCCCTACGAGGGCTGCTCCGGGACGCTCCGCTGTCTGCTCGTTGACGCGGACGCATAGCCATGGATGCCCGCAAGGCCAAAAGCCGCGCCGCGATCGTCGCGGCGTTCTCCGAGCTGCTGCGCGAAGAGGACTACGGCAAGATCACCGTCGGCGACATCATCGCGCGCGCTCACGTAGGCCGCGCGACATTCTACGGCCTCTTTAAGAGCAAAGACGACCTACTGTCCAAGCTCGTAAGCGACATCTGCACCCACGCCCTCGACGACGATGGCACACCGCTCGACGACCCACTCGTGCAGGTCGAACATATCCTCAACAACCTCTGGGAGCGCCGCCAGGGCGTTCGAGCCCTCGTAGCCGGCGCCGGCTCACGCGTCTTCGCCGACTGCTTACGCAAGACCATCATGTCACGAGCAGCCGAAACCGTCCCCACCGACCCAAACGGCCCCGCCGCCACCATGGACCGAAGCTTCCTACTACACCACATAGCCTCAAGCTTCGTAGGAATGGTCCAATGGTGGGCCTGGCACAACTTTCAAGCAGATAAGGCCGAAGTAGCCAAAGACTACCTCTCAGCCATTAAGCCTCTCTTCAACTAAGTAAACCCCTCATTCCAAAGCCCCGCCCCCAACCCAAAGCGCGATACATCCCAAAGTGTCAGCAGCAGCCCAACGTCCCCACCAGCAACAAGCCCCTCCCATCCAAATTCAGATATATATGTTGGGTTGCTTGCACGAACGCAATAAAGACCCCGCAGCTGCCCGCATGGGGTAACTTCCCAGCGCATTCCGCAGGACGCAAAAAGGCTCGCCGCACGAAGTGCGCAGCGAGCCTTTTTGCATGTCCGAGGACGCGCTGGGAAGTTACCCCATGCGGCCAGCGGACAACTATGTAGCCTCAGACTAGAACATGCCCAAGAAACCATGCACAAACAGTGCAGCCAGAGCGGCACCGACAAACGGCGCGATGCCAGGAACGAGCAGGCCGTACTTCCAGTTGTTGTCAGCCTTGTTCTTGATCGGCAGCACCTGATAGGCCATGCGAGGACCAAGGTCACGAGCCTGGTTCATGGCGAAGCCGGTGATGCCGCCCATGCCCATGCCAACAGCCCAAACGATCAGGCCGACGCAGATGGCGAGCATCAGAACGTTCTCGCCGGCGCGGCTAGCGGCAGCAAGGATGGCGCTAATGAACACGAAGGTGCAGATAGCCTCGCAGAAGAAGTTGCGAACATAGTTCGTGCCCTCGGTGGTGGGGTTGGTCGAAAAGATGTTGCGCTGGGCAATGGGGTCGACGACACCCTCGGAAGCCTTGAACTCATCGGCATACATAAGCCAAGCGATTACGGCGCCCACAAAGCCGCCGAGCATATCGGCAATCATGAAGGGGATGCAGCTGCTCCACGGCACCAGGCCTACGATGCACTGGGCAAGCACCATAGCCGGGTTCATGCACACGGCGCCGCCAAAGACAAACAGGCAGACCGAGATGCCAAAAGACCAAGTGGTGATGGCAAACATGTGGCCGGAGCCCTGATACTTGGTGCCCTTGAGCACAGTATCGCAGTGCACGCCCACGCCAAAGATGATCATGAGGGCCGTTGCGCCGAATTCGCAGAGGAGTTTGGTAAGCATAAAACCTTATCTTTCTTGTCAGTTATAAACGATTCGTTTAGGCCGCGCGCTAGTGCTGAGCGACAACAACGCCCAGGCCATCGGGAATGACGGCCACCTTGGCATCGGCACCCTTCATCTCAAAGGCGAGCTTGAGCGCCTCCTCGAGGGTGTTGACCGGCGTCATGTGCATATCCTTAATCATCTGGTGATCGCACAGGTCGGTGACCATGATCACGGGGTGATGCGCCAGGATGCGGGCAAAGATCTGGCTCGTCCACTGGTCGGGCAGGGTCTCGTCCTTGGGACGGTCGATGCAGGCGCGCTCAAACTCTGCCGGATCGTTGTCGGCGATGTTGTGATAGAAGCCCTCGCCGCCGTGACCGTCGGCACAACCGGCGACGTCGATGATCACACCGCCCTCGGGAAGCGTGGCCTCGGCAGAGCACATGCCCTTCACGGCCTGGTAGATGTTCTGGTCGAGCGGGTAGCCGCCGTTGGTGGTGATGGCAATCTCGCACTCGACGGGCTCAACGCCGGCAAGGCTCTTCACGAACTCGCAGCCAGCCTCGTGTGCCTTGTGGATGTCGCCGGCGAAGGAGCCAATGACCTCGTGCTTGCCGTTGAGCACCACGTTCAGCACAAAGGCAAGGTGAGCCATCTCGGCAGCGGCAAACATGTCCTCGCTCACGTGGTTATGGCACAGGTTGCCGGCACGCGAATGGGAATCGTTCACAAACTGGCCGTTGTGGTTGTACATGATGGTCTTGTAGCTGGCGATGCCAGGCAGGACGGACTTGCGGCTGCCGGAGAAACCAGCAAAGAAGTGCGGCTCAATAAAGCCCTCGGCAAGCAGCAGATCGCAATCGACGGCAATCTTATTGATGATGCACTCGCCACCAGAAGGCAGGGTGCCGATCTTTTTCATCATGCTGTCGTCAGTCGCGACGTGCATAACGATTTCCTCGTTGGCAACGATCTCCTCGCCGTACTTGTTGACGAGCTCCTCGTGCGTCGACGGACGATGCATACCCGTAGCAACCAGAATGCGAACGCGCGCTTCAGGCGCAGCAGAATGGATGTGATGCAGCAGAATAGGCATCGTCACACGCGAAGGAACGGGACGCGTATGGTCGGAGCTAATGATGACGATATCCTTCTTGCCAGCACAGAGCTCCTCGAGCGAAGGCGAGCCGTAAGGGTTGGCAAGTGACTCCTCCACCAGCTCTTCCTGCGATTTCGTGGTCTTAAACTCGTTTTGATGACCTTCCATCACACCTGCAAAGTTCTTATCCTCGAGCTCCAGATGCAACGTCTTGTGGTCAAACGGCAGTTCACATTCAAACAATGACGAGCGCCCTCTTCCTTTCAACTGACACACTAGATAAACCGTTGGAAGGATACGCCGCTCACCGAAAAACACCACCGTCCACCGACTCATTAACACAACGTTCATATTTGACCCACAACAAAACGGCCACGATCCCAAACGGGACCGCGGCCGCTACAGTCGTAAGGCCAGAAGCGCCAAATGCATCTCAATCCCGATCGATAAGACGCGAGGAGCGAAGCGCCAAACGCGCCGCCGGGACAGACCCCATCCAAAACGCGCGTAGCGCGCCATTATTCCCTTCAGCTTTAATCCCCGAAGACCGGACATCGCAGGGCCCGCCATTAGTCTACTTTTAGGCACACTCCGCAGGACGCAAGAAGCCCTCGCCGCACGAAGTGCGCAGCGAGGGCTTCCTGCATGTCCGAGGACGTGCCTAAAAGTAAACTAATGGCGGGCCCGGACGACTACAGGGCTATCGATTACCCCGTGTTCTGCAATCCTGCCGAGACGCCGGTCACAGTCGAAAGAATCAGGCTCATGTACTCGGCCTTCTTCTCCTCGGCCATCTCGTCCTGGTTCATACGCACCTCGCGAAGGGCGCGGACCTGGGCGATGGACAGGGCGTCGACGTAGGGGTTGCGCACGCGGACGGCGCAACCGAGCACGCGGCGACGCTGCAGCGGCCACTCATCACCGACGATGGCAAGGACCCACTTACGCGTGAGCTGCATCTCGGTGAAGACCTTCTCGGACAGATCCTGGCGATCGCCCAGGTGCAGATACATCTTGGCGATGCGCTGGTCGGTCTTGGCGATCGACATCTCGATGTTGTCGATAAAGGTGCGGAAGAACGGCCACTCCTGGTAGGCAGCCTTGAGCTGGTCAAGATCGCCAAGCTGCTCGCAGGCGGTGCCCAGACCGTACCAAGCGGCCAGGTTAATGCGCGCCTGGCTCCAGCTGAAGATCCACGGGATGGTACGCAGGTCGTCGAGCGACTTGGCACCCAAGCCGCGCTTGGCGGGACGCGAGCCGATCGGCAGCAGACCGACCTCGGTCAGCGGCGTCACGGTCGAGAACCATGGCGTAAAGTCCTCGGTGTTCAGCAGGTCCAGATAGCGCTCGTGGCTTGCGGTGTTGAGCTTCTCGGCCATATCCCAGAACTTCTGCGTGGTCTCGGTGTTGGTCTTCTCGACACTCGGGGCCGACTGCAAAAGCGTTGCGGCAGCAACGGACTCAACATGGCGCTGAGCCAGCGTGCGGTTACCGTAACGGGCAAAGATGACCTCGCCCTGCTCGGTAAGCTTAAAGAAGCAGTTGACCGAACCCTTGGGCTGCGCCAGCACGGCCTTGTTGGCCGGGCCGCCGCCACGGCCCACGGCACCGCCGCGACCGTGCATGAGCACCAGGTCGATATCGTTCTTCTCTGCCCACTTGGCGATGCGCTCCTGCGCGGAGTGCAGCGCGAGCATGGCCGTGGTAGGACCGGCATCCTTGGAAGAGTCGGAATAGCCCAGCATGACCTCCATGCGGCGGTTGGTCTGGGCAAGGCGCTTTTGCACCACGGGCAGCGTAAGCATCTGATCGAGCACGTCGACGCAGCCCTCGAGGTCCTCGAGCTGCTCGAACAACGGGATCACGTCGAGCTCGGGGACATCCTCCTCGTGTGCAAAGGACAGGTGCGCCAGCTCAAAGACGTCGGCCACATGCTGAGCGCTCTTGGTAAACGAGATGATGTAGCGGTGCGCCATCTTCTTGCCGTAGCGCTTTTGGATGGAGCCGATAGCGCGGAAGGTATCGATGACCTCGCGCGTCATGGGCTGCAGGTCGCCATGGATACCGTTCTCGTGGATATCCTTAAGGGCGCGGGCATGCACCACGGAGTGCTGACGGAACTCCATCTCGACCATATGGAAGCCGAAGGACTCGACCTGCCAGATGATGGTCTGGACCGGGCCGTAGGCAGCACGGACGGCACCGCAGGCGGCCAGCGAGCGCTGGACGACGCGCAGGTCCTCCAGGAACTCATCGGCGCTGTGGTACATGGTGTCGGTGATACGACGGACGGTGGCGTTCAGGCGGTCGGCCATGACGAGCATGACGGCGCGATGCGGCTCGTGCTCGGAGATCAGCTCGGCGCGGGCCGTGTAACGAGGGCTCATCTCGACCTGATGGTTCCACAGGTTAATGAGCTCGGCCGACGGCTTGCTGTAGGTAGCCTCGAGCGTGAGGTTGCGGCCGATGTGGCGGCACTTGTCCTCGAGCTTGAGCACCATGTGCGTAAAGTACTTGGCGGCGACCTCACGGCTCACCTTGGCGGTGACGTTGGGGTTACCGTCGCGGTCGGAACCGATCCAGCTGCCGGGATGGAAGAACGCCGGGCACAGCGGCGGCACAGTACCGGCCTTGTCGCCCAGCACCCAATCGTCAAAACGACGATAGATAACGGGGATAACGTCGAACAGCGTGTTATCGAAGATGTCGATGATGGTATCGGCTTCCTCGACCGGCGTGGGCTTCTTGAGCGCGATGGGACTCGTACGCACCAGGGCGTCGATCTCCTGCAGCATATGGCGCTCGTTCTCCACCAGGTCGGAGCCGCCCAGACGCGGACGCTCCTCCAGCAGGTTGGAGATACGGCGGATCTTGCCCTCGACGGCCTTACGACGGGCCTCGGTGGGATGTGCGGTAAAGACAGGGTGGAACTCGAGCTTGTCGAGCAGCTCGTTGGCACCCTCGACACCCAGCTCATTCACCAGCTGGTGATAGGCAACGGTAAGCTCGTTGGCAGGATCGACCTCGGTATCGGTCGACGCACCGGCCTCGCGCTCGCGCAGCTGCGCCACACGGTAGTTCTCCTCCGACAGGTTTGCCAGATGGAAAAAGCTCGTAAAGGCGCGAACGATGACCTGCTGCTTATCGAGCGGCAGGCTGTCGATCAAATCGACGACCTCACGAAATGCCACGGCAGTGGGCTCGTCGGCGGTGGGCACGCCCTGCTCGTCGACGGCTTCGTCGGCAGCGCAGGTACCGGGGTTGCCGGCATTGACCACAATCTCGGCTGTCAAAATCTTGTCGAACAGGTCCGCGATCTCGGGATCATACTCGCTAAGCACACGGCGCTCCAGGCGCAAGAACAGCGCCAGATTGTCGCGCAGCTCCTCGGGGATCTCGATCTCGGCGAGACGCTCCCTGGACTCGGCATTCGAGCCGATTCGGTTAACGAGGCGGTTGACCACGGCAGCGACGCGCGCCGCGGCTTCGGGTACAGACTGGTTGCTTAGGTTCTCAGCCACGTTTCCTCCCATTCCTCCTTCTATGCACGTAACATGCGGTATTCATTATAGGCGCTTGAGAAATACTTTCGACACTGATTGCGCTTTACCACACAAAAGTATTTTCTGCATTGCAAAGGTTTTTGCCCTAAATGGTCGTATTTCTCGGTGGGCGGCATACGTAAACGGGGGCATTCCGCATAAAAGCGAAACACCCCCGTAACAATCGCTCTCCATGAGCAGGGCACGTTAGCAGGCCCGAAGCTCAAAAAGATGCGCTACAGGCGCTCGCGAACCGCCTCGACGACGTTGTCCAGATCGGCGAGCACCTCGTCATGGCTCTGCATGTCGCGCACTTTGACCTTGCCGGCGGCAAGCTCGTCGCCACCCAGGACCAAGATGAGCTTGGCGCCTACCTTATCGGCTTGCTTAAACTGGGCCTTGAGCGAACGACCCTGATAGTCGGCCTCGGTCACGATACCTGCGGCGCGAAGCTCCTGCGTAATGGCAAAGACGTTCTGACGCAGCTCCTTGCCGGCGTTGGCGACATAGACGCACGGGGCCTCATCGGCACCCAAATCGCTGCCAAAGGCCTGCAGGGCCAGCAGGGCGCGCTCAAAACCGACAGCAAAGCCGACGCCCGCCGTGGGCTTGCCACCCTCGAGCTCGACCAGGCCATCGTAGCGGCCGCCGCCGCCGATGGAGCCGACGCCGGCGCCAGGGGCCTCGACCTCAAAGACAGTACGGGTGTAGTAGTCCAGGCCGCGCACCAAGGTGGGATCCTCGACATACTCGATACCGGCGGCATCCAGATAGCGCTTGACCTGCTCGTAGTGCTCGCGGCACTCATCGCACAGGTTGTCACCCATCAGCGGAGCCTCGGCCATGATCTCGCGGCAGTGGTCGTTCTTGCAGTCGAAGGCACGCAGCGGGTTGAGCTCGGCGCGCTCGCGGCACTCGTCACACATCTCGTCTGCGTGATCGAGGATGAACTGCTTGACCTGCTCGCGGTAAGCCGGACGGCACTGGGCGTCACCCATCGAGTTGATGAGCAGACGAAGCTTGGAAAGATCGAAGCCCAGGCGCTTGTAGAACTCCATGAGCATGATGATGCACTCGGCGTCTGCCGCCGGATCGGGAGCGCCGAGCCACTCGATGCCCACCTGGTGGAACTGGCGCAGGCGGCCCTTCTGGGGACGCTCGCCGCGGAACATGGCCTCGGCGTAGTAAGCCTTAAACGGCGTGGAGCCCTGGGGCACCAGATTGTTCTCGACGACGGCGCGCACCACGCCGGCCGTGCCCTCGGGGCGAAGTGCCAGGCGCTGCTTGGGCTTGAGTTTGGTGTCGGTGCCCTCGGTAAAGACGCGCTCCAGGTTGGCACCGCTGAACACGCGGAACATTTCCTTGCGCACGACGTCGGTCGACTGGCCGATACCGTGGACAAACACGTCAACCTGCTCGATCGCGGGCGTCTCGATGGGTTTAAAACCAAACGGCTCGAACACGCCGGCCGCAATCTGCTGCATCTTTTGCCAGGCGCGCATCTCGGCGCCGATAAGGTCGCGGGTTCCCTCCGCCTTCTGTGCCTGCATGGGCAAACACCTTTCTTTTGTATCGCGTCATAGGTAGTGGACATTATACGGCACAAAGCAGCAACGCGGCGGCGCGCCTGACCGAACGAGGGTATGGGGACTCGTTCGGCCAGACGCGCCGCCGCGGACGAAGCGGACAAGCGGCGATGCGCTTTGGCCTACCTACTCCCCCGCCACGCTCGCGCGCAGCTTGGCGGCGATGGGCTCGGATGCCAGCAGGAACACGAGCATGACCACGGAGCACGCCAGGCACACGATCCAGGTGCTCGCAAAGGAGCCCGAGACGGCAAAGAGCACATAGACCTGCCAAAGCTCACCCACAAAGCTCATGCCCGCGAGCACCGTCGAGGTGGCGATAACGGTAAGCGAGCCCAATACGCGGCCACTCACCTTATCGGCAACATGGCCGATAACGAGCGAACCCACGACACTCACCACGGTGGAGATGGCATTGGAGATGTTGTACTGCGCAAGGGAAATGCCCAGGTCGCTGACGATCAGCGGCTGGAACAGGCTCATGCAGTTGACGAAAATCGTGTAGCACGTGGCCATGATCACGAAGCCGGAGGTCACAACGAGCCAGCCGGGGAAGAACTTACGCTGCTGGGACATACTGCTCCTTATTTAACAAACGAATAGCCGGCGCCGGGCGCCGGTAGTGCCCAAGATTGCCTTGAAAGACAAGGGCATAGGCCTTACGGCCATGCCCGCAGGCTTGAAAGGCAAGGTTGGGTGCTACCGGTGGTCGGCGATATAGCCCAAAGCGACGGCGGTATAGGCCGCGGCGCCGAGAGGAAGCTCGGCATCGTTAAAACGTGCCTTGGGATGGTGCTGGGCAAAGTGTTCGTCCGTGTCGGTTACGGCCGCGCCCACGGTAAAGTACGCACTCGGAATCTCGCTCGAGATAAGCGCAAAGTCCTCACTCGCCATGGCATGGAAAAGCGGCAAGAAAGCCACCTTGGGCAGCACTGCGCCCACGTAGCCAAGCGACGCCTGAGTCATATCGCTGTCGAGTACAAGCGGCGGAACATCCGAAAGCGTCTCGATGGTCGCCGGCGTACGATATGTTGCGGCAACGCCGTTAACGACCTCCGCGATGCGGGTCTTTAGGTGCTCCATGAGCTCAACATCAAAGCCGCGCAGCGTTCCCTCAAGCACGCAGGTGTCGGGGATGACGTTGGCCGCCAAGCCGCCGGCGAACTTACCCACAGTAAGCGCGACCTCCTTGGCCGCCGGCACTTCGCGAGCGATAAGCTCCTGAAGCGCCAGATGCACATGCACGCCGGCCGTGATGGGGTCGATGCAAATCTCGGGGCTCGAGCCATGGCCGCCCTTGCCCTGCAGCGTGATGCGAAAACCGTACACGCCCGAGAGCGCCGGACTGCCGTAAAGCACCAGGCCGAGCGGCGACTGGCTATTGACATGCATGGCAAAGGCGACCTGAGGGCGCGGGTTCTGCAGCAGACCGTCGGCGATGGCGGCGCGGGCACCCTCAAAGGTTTCCTCACCCGGCTGGAACAGCAGCTTAACCGTGGCGTTGGCATCAACAAGCTCAGTCTCGCGCGCTTTGAGCATACGAGCCGCACCAAGCAGCGCCGTCGCGTGCATATCGTGACCGCAAGCGTGCATGCAGCCGTTGGTGGATGCAAAGGACTCGCCGGATTCCTCGGCAACGGGCAGGGCGTCCATGTCGCCACGGAGCATGATGACCGTACCGGCCTGCTCATTCGTGCAGACGCCATTACCCTGGGCCGCGGCGGCACCGGCGCCGACAAGGCCCACAACGCAGGAACCATCGACGAGCGTGGCAAACGGGATGTCCATCTCGGTCAGGCGCGCTTGGATATACGCAGAGGTCTGTGGGAGGCTATTACCCAGCTCGGGCATCTGGTGTAGATCGTGTCGCCACGCAGCGAGCTCGTCTGCAAAAGCCTGAGCTTCTGCAACAAGACCGTCACCGATAGCGGTCTGCGCCGCTGCGGTGGCCTTGGGCGCTGATTGCGGTTGAAGATCGGACAAAGCTGGTGCCATAGATGCCCTCCAGTATCGTTTTTGCAGCAAGCACTTTGATAGCATAAAGTGCAAGGTACTACTTTAAGGGCGAGGCATAAAAAATGCCGCCCCGGGAGGGCGGCGCAACAAGTTGTTTACAATTGCGGGCGCGGCTTTCGACGCAAAAAATCGAAGTGAGTCTCGCTCAAGATAATCGACAGGAAGATGAGCGCGAAGCCGGCGAGCAGGCGCGAGGTGAGCGCCTCCCCCATCAGCAGCACCGAGAACAGCACACCCGAAGGCGACTCCATCGAAAGGAGCAGCGAGCCCGTCGAGGCCGGGACATGCGCCAGGCCGACGTTTTGGATGAGCAGAGCCACGCATGTGCAGCCCACCGAGAGAAACGCCATCGCAGTGATAAAGCTCGGCGTCCACACGGACAGAGGCGCTTGGGTCTCGAATAGCAGCGACGTTGCCAGGCTCAGCACGCCGTTGCCCACAAACATCCAAAACGTGATGACGTTGATGTCCATTTTGCGACCGTACTTGGCAGTCACCGCCATCTGGATGGCGAAAAAGACCGCACCCGCCAGCGTAATGACGTCACCGATGTTGAATTCAACGCTATCGAGCGCCACCAAACCAATGCCCGCCAAGCACAGCAGTGCCGCGCCCAGGTTATAGCGGGTGAGTTTTTCGCCGCTCAGAAAATAGCTCGCGAACGGCACAAGGATGCAGTACGTGCCCGTCAAAAAAGCATTCTTGCCCGCCGTAGTATGTGCCAGACCGACCGTCTGCAACGCATAGGCCGCCCACATGAGCACGCCCATACTCAGGCCAACGATCAGGTTGCGAGCGTTGAAATGTGCAATGATGCGCTTGTGGAAGACGGCAAACATGACCAACGCTGCGGGCAGAAAGCGTACATAGAGCAGCTCGAACACCGGAATGGTGTCGAGCGCATCCTTCATAGTGGTAAAGGAGTAGCCCCAGATAATCGCCACCGAAAGCAGCAGAACTTTCCAGAACAGCGGCGAGCGAGCGCCGGCGCCGCGGGAGGTGCCGCCCGCGCCTAGGTCCTCGCGAGCAACAGGGCTATCGGGCAAGTTTTCGATTTCGTTGGCAGCGTATTGGGCCATGGAACATCCTCACACTCAAACTGGGCGTGGTGTCCGCACGCGTAAGGCTGCGTGCCGCCTCATGGTCAAATAAAAACGGGACGCGCCGGACCCCCGGCACGCCCCGCTACTGTAGCAACAACCAAGCAACCCACGCAATTCACCCCGCTAAAGCGTCGGGAGAGTGAACCTCGATGTTTCGTCAATTTCACGCTGTTGCACTAAATAAGTTTCGTGCTTTCAAGCTTTTCGATGATCCAGTCGTTGGCTTTGATGACCGGGCGGCGGAAGACGACGCCCAGGGCCAACGACGGAATCAGGTAGCTCGCCAAGATGCCCAGCTCAATCCAGTACTCCATATGGTAGGCACCGGCCATGGCGGCGTGCATGGCGTTGATGCCGTGGGTAAACGGCAGGAACGGGTAGATCGCCTGGAACACGGGACCGGTCATCTCGATGGGGAACGTACCGCCCGAACCGCCGACCTGCATGACCAGCAGCACGACGGCGAGGGCCTTACCGATATCTCCAAACGATACCGTAAGCGTGTAGACGATATTGGAGAACACGAGGCTCGCGACCCAGCCGGCAAGCACAAACTGCAGCGGGTTGTCGCACTGAATGCCAAAGAACAGAATGTCGCCCGCACACACGAGCGTTGCCTGCAGCAGAGCCAGACCGCCAAAGAACAGGTAGCGACCCAAGTAGATCTCGTGCAGGCGCACGGGGATGAGCTCGTTGATAAGCTCATCGTCAACCGAAACCTTCATCATGGCCGCCAGTACGATCGAGCCGACCCATAGCGACAGAATCGTGTAGAACGGCGCCATAGCCGAGCCGTAGTTGCGGATCGGATAGACCGGCTTGCGATCGAGCGCAACGGGACCGGAAAGCGACGCGGCGAGGCCCTCGGGGTCGCTGCCAATCATTGTCTTAATCATGGCCAGGTCACCCGAGATCAGAGCGCTATCAAGCTCGTCCTTAAAGGCACTGATCTTGTCCGACGCCTCGCCCAGCTGATTGGAAGCCTTGTTGACCAGCTTTGCAGCCTTGGAGAGACCCTTCGCGAGCGAACCAGAGGCGTCGGTCAGACCGCTCACGGCGCTATCCAAGTCACCCGAGATACCGTTCAGGGAATCCAGAACGCCCGAAATGGTCTTCTTGAGCTCCTTGGCCTTAACCGAGAACGTAGAATCGTAGTCGGACTTGGCACCCGAGATACCCGCCTTGGCATCGGCGATGGCCTGGTCGACCTCGGCACGCGAATTGTTGACCTCCGCCATGCTGCCCGAAAGGGACTTTGCGGTCGCCGTCAGGTCCTTCGCATTGTTACGGTACTCCGCGGCAATTCTGCCCAGCGACGTCGCAGCGGACTTGAGGCCGTCTTTGAGCTTGTCATCACTCACCTGGTCGGCAAGGTTGCGGAGCCGATCGGCCATCGCATCGATATCGTCAGCACGCGTATTGAGCGCCGCTGCGGCTTCGTTGAGCTGAGACACCGTAAGGTCAACATGCTGATTCGCGGCATCGAATGCCTTCGCAAGCTCGGCGGACACGTTGTCGAACGAGCCCGCGCTTCCGTCAATCGCCGCGTCAACGGCATCGCTGGCGGCCTTGAGCGCTTCCTTGGAATCATTGATTCCGTTCTTGGCGTGCTCCATCAGCTGCTTCGTCGACTCATCAACGGTGCCCGTCTGCTTGAGCATGCCACCCGCCGATGTCAACGAATCGGACGTAGAGCTCAAAATGCCCGCGAGTGACGTCGCGCTCGCCTGAACGTCCTGCAGGTCCTCGACCGAATCGCCCAGTGTAGAGGACAGATTGGCGATAAAGTTGCTCACCT
The DNA here is from genome assembly GCA_014871645.1 of Collinsella sp. GTDB lineage: Bacteria > Actinomycetota > Coriobacteriia > Coriobacteriales > Coriobacteriaceae > Collinsella. The sequence continues at coordinate 3,694 of WGSN01000023.1, read as the reverse complement.
GGTCGGTGCTCATATAGTCGAGCAGGCTGGACACGGTCTTAAGGCCGATAGTCGTAATGGTCTTGGTAAAGGTCTCGTTGACCTGGCTCTGGACGGCGCTCGAGCCCTTCTCGGTCACGATCTGTGCGATGGCGTTGGCCTTCTGGTTCTCATAGAACTCGATATCGGCGTGCTTCACGTCGGTCGAGAAGAGCGTCATCATGTCTGCGCTAAAACTTTTAGGGATAACAACGGCCGCATAGTATGCGCCCGACTTAACGCCCTCAATCGCCTTATCGCGGTCGTTGAGGACGACCCAGTCGAAGTTCTCGTTGCCGCGCAGGGTGGCGGTTACGTTTTCGCCCACGTTGACCTCGACGGGAATCAGATCGCTCTCGTAGCCCTCGTCAGTGTTGACCACTGCAATTTTAAGGTTGCCGGTATTGCCGTAGGGATCCCAGCTTCCGGCGATGTTAAACCACGCGTACAGGCACGGCACGATGATCAGGCCCATCACAACAACCAAGCCGATCACGGAGCGGGACACGTTTTGGACATCGCGCTTAAACAGGTGCAGGATGTTTTTCATTTATGCCTCACCTCCTTTGGAGTGCTTGCCAAGCGCGGTGGTATCTCCATCATTTGTGGCTGTGCTGTCGCTGCCCTGAGATTTATGGTGCGAGCCGATATGCGGCAAGCGGCCCGTGGACTGATCGCCGCCCTTGGCACCACGCTCGCTGGCGTTGAGGCCAAACATGTGGCGGGCGGCAGGAATGGCGGCCGTGTGTTCGCGCATCTCGCGACGCAGGTCCTCATCCGAAAGCGCCGAGATGCGCATCTGGGTATTGAGGCTCGCTCGGATATATTCGATATTGATAAGCCAGCCGCAGATGGCAATAACCGAGATGATCCAAATGACAAGCAGGATGATCTTGCCGTTATTGTCGATATCGAGAACCGTCGACAGGACAAAGAGCAGGACCTGAACGCCCACCACGGCGGCAAAACCGCCCTTGATGTAGTACGGGTAGCGATGTTCAAAGGCGACCGCATGATCGAGCAGTTCGCGACGGTACGAATCGGAATCGAGCATGACGCGCATGGCCGTGCGCAGCGAGTAGCGCTGGCGCGGCAGGTCGTTGGACTCGCAAATCATCATACCGGTCGTGGAGAGCTGTTTATCAAAGAGCAGGTTAAGGTTGAGCAGCAGCGGACGCAGCTGCAGGCCGATAAAGAGCGCCACGATCAAGAACACGCCCAGAATGCACAGGTTAAACAGGTAGTTGAACGAATACATGCCGCCGACCGTCTCGCGCAGCAGATTGATGCCGTAGGTAAAGGGCAGCAGCGGGTGCAGCCACTGGAAGAAGCCGGGCATCATCTCGATGGGGTACATGCCCGACGAACCCGGGATCTGCACGATGACGAGAATGACGCCGATAGCCTTGCCGATATGCTTAAACGTGGTGGACAGCGCATAGATGATATTGACGTAGGTGAACGAAATGGCGATGCCGCCCAGCACGAACAGCAGCGGGCTGACGCACTGCACGCCAATCACCAGATCGCCTACCGTAACGATGATGGCCTGCAACGCGCCCAGGATCACCATGAGCAACCAGCGGCCAAAGTAGCCTTGGCGCGCCGTAAAGCTGCCAACACCTTCACGGTCGACCTCGAGCTTGTAAATGGCGATGAGCACATAGCCGCCCACCCAAAGCGCCAGATTGGTGTAGAAGGGAGCGATGCCCGAGCCAAAGCTCTTGACCGGATAGATTGACTTGGACGTCAACTCAACCGGAGACGCCATGAAATCTGCCACGTCATTGACATCGACGCCCATCAGATCGGCCAGCTCGCCCATGGACTCGGAGGTCTGCAGCGCCGCGATGTCATTGGCGGCGGTTGCAAGCTTGTCCTGGACCTTGGCAAGCGAGGAATCGGTCTGGGACAGCGTGGTCTTGGCCTGGCCGAGCGTAGCGCTAAGCTGCGCCAACGTGCCGCGCGCATTTGCAAGTGTAGGTGTCATACCCGAGACGATACCGGTCAGGTCGCCCGAAACGGCAGCAAAAGAGTCGAGCGCGCTCGAGGCCTTCGGCAGCGCGTTTTGGCCCAAGTCCGTCTGGGCTTGGCCAAGGTTGGTCGCACCGGTATGAATTGCGTTATTGATAGCGTCACTGGCACCCGAAACAGCCGCTGCGTCATTCGCCATGGCGCTCGACTGCGCGGACAGACCGTCCTTGATGCTCTGAAGCTTTTCATTCTGCTCTCGAAGCAAATCGATGGTCGATACAATGCGCGCGTCAATTTCCTCGGAACCTGTCGACGTGTCATTGGCGAGAATCTCCAAGTGCCCGATAACGGCCTTATTGTGGTCGATCGTCGCTTGAAGAGACTCGAGCGAGTTGTCGATACGGGTGGTCGTAGATGTGACCGCGCCCGTCAGCTTGCCGATGGCAGCGTTCGCAGAGGCCGACGTCTTGGTGAGCGCAAGGCTGCCTTCCGAGAGCGCCTTGGAGAGCGAGGTGATGGAGTTGCCCGCCGTGGTGCGAGCTTCGCTCAGCAGGTCGTTGCCCTGGGAGATCGCCTGCGTCAGCGACGGTGCCTGGCCTTGCAAGCCGGCAAGTGCCGCATCAGCCGAGGCGATAGCGCCACTCGTCTTATCGATGGCGGCATTCATATCGCCAATCGAATCGCGCACCTCGCCCAAGGTGTCGGACGCCTCGGACACCGAACTTGCCAGCGAGTCCTGAGTCTGGGTTGCCTTGTCCTTTAAATCGACACCGGCATCCTTGGCGATACCGGCAACAGTCTTGCCTACCGTAGAGACAAATTCCGAGTTGATCTGCTCCTCGATGGTGTTTGCACCGGTATCGGTAACCTTGGGCGCAATGGCGCTCTTCTTCTCATTGACGTAGTACGTGAGCTTGGGCTGATGGTAGTTGCCGTCGAGCATCGAAACCAGGTTATCCGAGAAGTTCTTGGGAATCACGATAGCGGCATAGTACTCGCCGCTCTCGACGCCCTCCTTGGCATCGGCCGTCGAGTCGACGAACGTCCAGCCCAACTGATGATTCTCCTTGAGCTGGTCGACCACTTTGTCGCCAGCGTTGAGCTCACCCACCAAGTCGTTTTGGGTGCCTCGATCGTTGTTGGCGATAGCAATCTTGATGCCTTGGGTGTTTCCATACGGATCCCAGTTTGCCACGATGTTATACCAGGCATACAGCGAGGGAATAACGCACACGCCTAGGGTAACCACCAGGGCGACGGGGTTCACGAGCAATCGCTTGATGTCGCGCTTAAAGATCGCAAAGGAGACCTTTGCGTTGGATAGTTTGCTGCCGAGACTCACGCTTGGACCATCCATCCTGTCGTTGAATCGAATCGTACTATCGATAACCATTGTACGTAAGCGCTTTAGCGTCTCAGAGCACAATGGTATTGAGTTTTGCGGGTAGCAATATACTACGAAGACGAATTAACGTACAGTTGTACAGTATCTTTAATTTCAGCAGGTCACAAAACCACAACCCGCACAAATTAGCAATTCAAATAGCATCGGGGACGTTCTTAAACGACTAGTCAAACAAAAACGTCCCCAATGACTACTTAGGACCACGGCAACGTCGATGTTTTGGCAATGCCAGCGAGCGGGCGCCAGAGCGAACAAATTGGCATGAAAAGAGGACGGCATAGACCTTCTGGTCATGCC
>WGSN01000022.1:0-37476 GCA_014871645.1 Collinsella sp. | reverse complement strand
CTTCGTTAAACGGGCGCTAGGGCGTCACCCTTACACCAACATTTTCGACGCGATCAACATCTACCGGCAGTCGGGGCAGAGACCCTCGAAGATGGTGTAGTGCGACGTGACGTGCCAGCCGATTTGCTCGGATGCCTTGGCGTCGAGCTGGGCATCGAAGGGGAGCGGTACGTCGATGACGCGGCTGCACGAGGTGCAGATGATATGCGCATGCGGCTCGATCGTGCGATCGAAGCGGCTGCCGCCCGGCGTCTTGATGGAGAGAATCTCGCCGGCGTCGGCCAAGAGATTGAGGTTGCGGTAGACCGTGCCGCGGCTGATTTTGTCATCCTGCGCGCGCACGACGTTGTAGATTTCGTCGGCGGTGGGATGGTTATAGCTTTGGCGCACGGCGTCAAGAACCAGCTTTCGCTGCCTGGTATTCCTTCTTTGCACCGCCATGCGCCTCGCCTCTTTTCTATCAACGGTCGTAGGTAAATGATACCGTATTTAGCACACAATACTAATAACGAGGCGTGAAACCGTCTTCATTGGCAAGTGGGGCTCGGGCCTGGGCGTCTACGAGGCGAAAACGCGTTCCCATACGCTCGTAGGAGGCATGAAGCGCCTCGAGATGAGATAGGATATTTGCCGGAGCCCCCTGTATCTCCATCTCGACTGAGCCGTCTTCCATGTTACGCACCCAGCCGGTGAGCGCGCGTGCCTGCGCGAGGTTGGTGTTGGTAAAGCGAAAGCCAACGCCCTGGACTTGCCCCGCCCAGCGCAGGAAATAGCGCAGGGGAGTGTCTTGAGTGGCCTCGTCGCTTGCGAGCACAGTAAGCCTGCGGCGCAGCTCGAGCTCGACGTTTGATGGTTTTTGAGGCTCTCGACTGCTGCCGGTGACGCTGGAGAAGAACGTATCGAAGAGGCCCATAGCTATGCCTGCTTGCCTGCGTCGGCCGGGAAGGTTATGCCGGCCTGCTGGCGCACGGCATCCATGATGCGCAGTGAGACGAGTGTGACATCGCGGTAGTGGCCAAGCTCGTGGCGTCCCGCCGGGGTCTCCCAAATCTCTTCCTTAACGTTATCGATGCCGCCGATGGCGGTGATAAAGTCTGTGAGTTCGTATTCCATAGTGTTGCTCGATTTGGGCAGGTCGAGCACGCGGCCGTTGTCTCCCTGTTCGCGCGGTGCCTCGGTCGCCGAGCCGCGTACGACGTCGCCGCGATAGTCGATGCGGACGTTGCGGGGCGTGGACAGATGGTCGATCTGGATAGTGCCACGCTCGCCTTCGATCTGCGAGGGCAGCAGGTCATTCGTAATTTTGGAGTGCGCGAGCTCGACGGAGATACGCCCTCCGCCATAACTGGCGAGAATGGAGCCGCAGCCGTCGATGGGGCCATGGGTGAGCTCTTGCGTTGAGGGGTCGAGCAGCGTGGTCATGCTGGTGAGACCGGAGGGCATGCCGAAGATCTCGACCATGGGCTCGACGGTGTAGACGCCAATGTCCATGAGGGAACCCGATGCCATATTGCAGTCGAAGATATTGGTGGCACGTCCCGCGAGAATCTCGTTGTAGCGCGAGGAATACTTGCCAAAGCGCAATGAGGCGCGGCGGATGGGGGCAATCTCGCCCAGGACGTCCTCGATGGCGTGGAAGGCGGGATCGTGGAGGGGACGCATAGCCTCGAGGGCCACGACACCTGCTGTCTCGGCAGCGCGAAAGACCTCGAGCGCCTGCGCTTCGGTGGCGCAGAAGGGCTTTTCGACGATGACATGCTTGCCACCGGCGATGCAGGCAAGGGCCTGCTCGTAGTGAAGTGCGTTAGGGCTGCCGATATAGACGGCGTCGACGTCGCCGGCTGCCGCAAGCTCATCGAGTGACGTAAAGTTTCGCTCGCCACCGCGCTCGGCGGTAAAGGCAGTACCGCGCTCGGCATCGCGCGAGAGCGTGCCCACAAACGCGGCTTGGTCGTTGGCGTTGACGACCTGGATAAAGTCGTCGGTAATCATGGATGTGCCGATGGTCGCTATACGCAGCATGTATCCCCCTCGTGCCGTTCGGTTTACAGGATGAGTGTAGCGCGAGGGGGCAGGAAATAGCGTGCGAAAACGCCGTTACAGGTCGCTCTCGTTAAAGCCGGTGTCGATATCGAGGTTGCTGCCGTCGGCCGCCGTGGTGGCGAGCTCATCGCAGCGCTCGTTGAGCTCGTGGCCGGCGTGACCCTTAACCCAGATGAACTCAACCTTGTGCTTGCTTTTGGCGGTGAGCAGGCGCTCCCACAGGTCGCGGTTCTTGACGGGCTGCTTGTTGGCGGTTTTCCATCCGCGCTTTTTCCAGCCGTCGATCCAGTGCTTGTTAAAGGCGTTGACGACGTACTGCGAATCGGAATGGACTTCGACGTCGCAGGGGCGGTTAAGTGCCTCGAGCGCCACGATGACCGCCATGAGCTCCATGCGGTTGTTGGTGGTCTTGGCATAGCCGCGCGAAAGCTCGGAGGTGAAGGTCTTGCCGGCGGGGTTGGTGTATTTGAGCACGGCGCCGTAGCCGCCGCGTCCCGGATTTGATCGGGCCGAGCCGTCGGTATAGATGATGACCTTCACGGGCTTCCTTTCGTTGGGTACGTTTCGTGTGAGTGACCATTGTAGCGCCATGCCCGCCGGGGGCTAGCAATCTACGATTTCTACCCCGTCTTCCGACAGTTAGTTGGCATGGATGATGCGGTTGAGCTCGTCGAGGTATTGCTGCAAGAGGGGAGAGGGCTTGCGCTCGTCGTGCATGATATAGCCTACGTGCATCGTTGGGGCGTCTGCTAACGGGATCGATGCCATACCCCATTGCATTTCATTGGAGAGGACACCGGTCGACAGGGTGTAACCGTTTGACGTGATAAGTAAGTTAGTAAGTGTTCCGCGGTCCGAGATTCGTATGTTGCGGTCGCAAGGGATATAGCTAAAAGGTTCCTCGGCGTAATAGAAGGAGTTCGAGGTGCCTTGCTCAAAGCTGTAGCGCGTATAGGGTGTGAGGTCGGCAAGGGACAGCTGCGGGCGGCGGGCAAGCGGGTGGCGCTCGCTAACGAAGACGTGGACCGTCGCGTCGAATAGGGGATGGAAGCTCGCGCGCGCATCGGCAAAAGCCTTCTGCAGAACGCGGGCGTTAAAGTCGTCCAGATAGAGGATGCCGATGTCGCTGCGAAACGCGCGGACGTCATCGATGATCTGCGATGTGGTGGTCTCGCGCATGATGAACTCGAACTTGCTGTCGCGGCAGCGCTCGACCACGTTGACAAAGGCCTCGACCGAAAAGGCGTAGTGCTGGGCGGAAATGGCGAGGCGGGCTTGCGGGGTACCGCCGTCCTCGTAGCGCGCCTCGAGCATGTCGGCCTGCTCTACGACCTGGTGCGCATAGCCCAAAAGCTCGGTGCCGTCGTTGGTGAGGGTGACGCCGCGGCTGGAGCGCGTAAAGATCTCCAGGTGGAGCTCCTGTTCCAGGCTTTTGACGGCGTTTGAGATGTTGGACTGAGCGGTATAGAGGCGCTGAGCTGCGGCGTTGATTGAGCCGGACTCTGCCACGGCAATCAGAAAACGAAGCTGCTGAAGGGTCATCGATGCCATCCTTTCGATTGCTATCTATAAAACCGATAACAGATTAGCGCTTTTAAGTGATTGACCGAGCGAAACAATGCTCGTACTATTCAAAACACACAAAGGCGGTAGGTAATTAAACCGACCACGGAACCGGGATGCGAAAGGAGGCCCGCATATGAATTGCTTACCAAGACGAATGCCGGGCTCCTGTTTGCGCTCGTCGGCGTGATCAGGAGACAGCGACTTACTTCTCTCTAATTTATTTACTTTTGTTCGATCAAGGAGATCATCATGAGCCAGTTCATCAACAACCCCGAGCACACCTTTGGTTTCGATACCCTGCAGCTTCACGTTGGCCAGGAGAGCGCCGATCCCGCATCCGACTCCCGCGCCGTGCCTATCTACCAGACCACGAGCTATGTGTTCCGCAACTCCCAGCACGCCGCCGACCGCTTTGGTCTTGCCGATGCTGGTAACATCTACGGCCGTCTGACCAACTCCACCCAGGGCGTCTTCGAGGACCGTATCGCCGCGCTCGAGGGTGGCGTGGCAGGTCTCGCCGTCGCCTCCGGTGCTGCTGCCATCACCTATACTCTGCAGGCTCTTGCCCAGGCCGGTGACCACGTGGTGGCTCAGAAGACCATCTACGGTGGCTCCTACAACCTGCTGGAGCATACACTCTCCCAGTTTGGCGTCGAGACCACCTTCGTCGATGCCCACAACCTGGACGAGGTCGAGGGCGCCATCAAGGACAACACCACGGTCGTCTATCTCGAGACGCTCGGCAACCCCAACTCCGACATCCCCAACATCGACGCCATCTCCGAGATCGCCAAGAAGCACGGTCTGCCGGTTGTCGTCGACAACACCTTCGGCACCCCGTATCTGTTCCGTCCGCTGGAGCATGGTGCCAACATCGTCGTCCACTCCGCAACCAAGTTCATCGGCGGCCACGGCACCTCGCTGGGCGGTGTGATCGTCGACGGCGGTAACTTCGATTGGAAGGCGAGCGGAAAGTACGCCCAGATCGCCGAGCCCAACCCCTCCTACCACGGCGTTTCGTTTGCCGAGGCTGCCGGTCCCGCCGCCTTCGCAACCTATGTCCGCGCTATCCTGCTGCGTGACGAGGGCGCCTGCATCAGCCCGTTCAACGCCTGGGTCCTGCTCCAGGGCACCGAGACTCTGTCGCTGCGCGTTGACCGTCATGTTGAGAACACCAAGAAGGTCGTTGAGTTCCTGGCTGGTGACAGCCACGTCGCCAAGGTGAACCACCCGAGCCTGCCCGAGCACCCCGATCACGAGCTCTATCAGAAGTACTTCCCCAACGGCGGTGCCTCGATCTTTACCTTTGAGATTAAGGGTGGCCAGGAGGCAGCTTGGAAGTTCATCGATCATCTGCAGGTGTTCTCGCTGCTCGCCAACGTGGCCGACGTCAAGTCGCTCGTCGTGCACCCGGCTACCACCACGCACTCCCAGCTGTCTGCCGAGGAGCTCGCCGAGCAGAACATCACGCCCTCCACGATCCGTCTTTCCATCGGTACCGAGAACGCCGAGGATATCATTTGGGACCTGAAGCAGGCCTTCGCCGCGCTGGACGAGTAAAGCGACTTGTGCAAGGACCCCTTGCGACTCGATAGGTATAACTGCATAAAATGCCTGCTCAAGGCGCCTGTGCGAACAATGGTTGCACAGGCGCCTTTTTTGCATAGAGAGGGTGCAAAAACAGGGTTTTTGACACGCTTTATGCATTCGAGTTGTGGAAAACTCCTGTTGAGAGGATGTGAGTTTTACGCAATTGACGTGCGCCTTTTGAGTAAAACCGCAGGTCGCGATTTGCTCGGGGTACTATGCAGCGCAATCGAATCACACGCAGCTCAAACGCAGCAAAAACGCACTACGGAGGTTTCCAGCTACATGAGGATCGATTCACGAAAACCGAAAGCCGCCGCCCTTTCCGCCGCTCTGGCCGTGGCACTTTTGGCGGGCGCTGGTGCAACTGATGCCCACGCCGCAACACTGTCCGATACGGTTGGATCTACGCCGTCCGAGACGACGCTGGTACAGCCCGTTGACTATCGCGGCGATGGTTATGGTTCCATGCAGGAGTGGAACGCCTCGATGGAGGCCAAGCGCGATTCCCTTGAGATGCGTGCTCAGATCATTATGAATATGTATGGCGACTATGCTACCGATGACGAGCGCGCTGTGCTGCAGGGTTGCATCGACGGTGCGGGCAGCCTGTTGACGATGGGGGAGGTCGACGCCAAGTCGACCGAGCTCGATGAGCTGCGCACCGCGCTTGAGGATGCCAAGCGCGAAGCGCTCGAGGCGGCCGCCGCCGAGGCGGAGGCTGCCGAGGCCACCCAGGCTTCGTACTACAACGCCGGTTTCACTCCGTCCTACGCGTCTGCCGCGTCCTACGCGAACGAATCGGGCCTGACGCGCTCTGCGGGTGTCAATAACTACAACGGGCGCCGCGAGACCTATTACAGCAGCAATGTGCTTTATCACTATCGCACGGGCGAATGGACTCAGGATTCTGAGGGCTTCTGGCGCGATTCCGACGGCTATTACGTTGTTGCCGCGGGCGATATGGCCCAGGGCTCGACCTTTACGGGCTCCAAGGGCGAGTGCAAGGTCTATGACTCCGGCTGCGCCGCCGGAACTACCGACTACTATACCGGTTGGTAATCTGCCATAAGGAAAATTGGCACATGATGGGCGGGCGTCTTTGCTGAGCTTTTAGGCAACGTAAAGCCGCCCGTTCTTTATGTGCGTTCGAGTTAACAGAGCCCTTACCGTGGCGGTACGCTGGGCGTATGGATGCGGGGCACACTGGTTCTTGAGAAATAAGGTCTTTCTCTTGGAGGAAGTGGTCTTGTGAATGCTCGAGATATCGCCGTTGCCGCCGTCGCGTTGATGCTTGGCTGCCTTGGTCCCACGGCCGCGCTCGTCGCGGGCATGCAGGGGTCTTGTGAGGCTGCCTCTATCGTGGTTGGCGTGTTGATCGCGGCCGCGCTGCTGGGAAGTGCGGGCGTAGTCCTTTGTCGCGACGATGAGGACGAGGTGCCGGGGTCGCAACGCTAACTGTTGTGAGATCGGCCGCCGATCGTAGACGAAGATGAAGGCCGCCGCAGGGGAAAGGTTCCCTTGCGGCGGTTTTGCTGTTAAGGCTGTTGAATGCGGCGAGTTGGCGCTACCAGTTTTTCTCGATATCGCGGATGCGCCGATAGAGCCACTCGTTTTGCGGTGCCTGGATATCGTGTTTGGCTGCGAGCCGGCAGATGGTGCCCGCGAACTCATCAACCTCGGTTTTGCGCCTTGCGATGCGGTCTTGAGCCATTGAGGGCATACCGGCGGGGTCGATTCCCTCGATGAGGTGCACCATTTGCGTCAGGTCTGCCTCGGTCAGCTCAACGCCCTCGGCGTTGGCGACCGCAAGCGTTTCGCGCATGGCGGAAACAAAGCAGCGACGCTGCTCGGAGCCCGGCTCCGTGGCGCTTCCGTAGGTCCCGCCGTAGGCCATGCAGGTCTGGTTGATGCCGTCGTTGAGCATGAGTTTGGCCCACATGCGGTGAGCGATGTCGTCCTCGACGGTATGGGCGATGCCGCAGCGCGTGTAGAGCCCGTCGATAGCGGCGACGGTCGCGGGGTCCGTGCCGGCCGCCGCGCCAAAGCGGATCTCGCCCGCATTGGTAAAGGTGAGCGCGCCGTTGAGGAACACGGCGTCCATGCCCTGGCAGATACCAAGAACGGTATGCTCCCAGCCAAAGCGTTCGGCAATCTTTTGCTCGCTCGTAATGCCGTTGCATAGCGAGGCGATGAGCGTGTTGGGTCCCACGACGCGCTCCATAGTCTTGAGTGCTTGGTCGAGACCGGTGGTCTTGACTGTCAGGATGACCAGATCGGCGGGCGTCGCCTCGCTGGCGCGGACGGACGTGAGATCGCAGGGCTTGCCGTTGACAGTGAGCGCATCGCCCGCGTGACGCTCAAAACGGGTGTCATCCATGATGTATTCGACGGCGTCGTTGCCGAGCGCCCGGGCGATCATGCTGCCGTAGAGCAGGCCGACGCCGCCCTTGCCGATAAAGGCGACCTTGTTGATCTGCATGTGAATCATCTCCCCATGTAAAAGGCGCCCGCGTAAGGGGCGCCTGATGGATTGTATGCTGCCAGGGTGATTGGTGGGTGCGCGGGGCGGCTGTTATAAAAAAGAAACGTTTGCCTGGACGCTACGCTGCAGGGCAGACCGCAAAGACATGCGCGTGGTCATGTCCGGCTCCTTTCATCGGGCTTTTTGCTGATGTTAAAGCGGTGCCGTGACAGCTCGATTTCTGCTGCGTTACGATACGTTCTCGATTGCGATTCCACGATGTTTCGGCTGCGTGACCATTGTGTTTCGCCTTGCCGGGGCGCTGATGGCGAAGGGAGGGGCCGTGCAATATCGCGTTGACCCCAAAAGCGGCAACCGTATCTCGGCGTTGGGTCTGGGCTGCATGAGGTTTCCCGGTGCGCCGGGACGTCCGGATGCGAAGACAGCCGATGCCATCATTTCCCGTGCGGTGGAGCAGGGGATTAATTATCTGGACACCGCGTATCTCTATCCCGGTAACGAGGCGTGCGTGGGCGCCTCGCTTGAGCGCTTGGGGCTGCGTGACCGGGTGTTGCTGGCGACCAAGTTGCCGCATGCTTCGTGCAAGTGCGCGGAGGATTTCGACCGGTTCTTCGATGAGCAACTGCGGCGCCTGCGGACCGACCATATCGACTATTACCTCATGCATAACATTACCTCGCCCGCCCAGTGGGAACGTGTGGTGGCATTGGGCATTGAGGACTGGATCGCGTGTCAAAAGGCGGCGGGGCGCATTCGCCAGATTGGTTTTTCGTACCACGGCAGCGCGGTGGATTTCCTGACGATGCTTGACGCATATGACTGGGATTTTTGCCAGATACAGTACAACTATGCCGGCGAGCGTTACCAAGCGGGAACGGCAGGACTCATGGCGGCTGCGGAGCGCGGGCTCGCGGTGTTTGTGATGGAGCCGCTGCTGGGCGGGCGTTTAGCGGGCAAGCTGCCGCCACGGGCCCGCGCTGTGCTCGATAGTGCCCGTGACCCGCATTTGCGCACTCCTGCCGCCTGGGGTCTTTCGTGGGTGTGGAATCATCCTCAGGTGACGATGCTGCTTTCGGGTATGACCGATATCGCGCAGGTGGATGAGAATTCGTCACTGGCAGACCTCGCGTTGCCGAATTCGATGACTGCCAACCAGCTCGACACGATTGCGCGCGTGTTGATGGAGTTTGAGAAATCGAACCGTGTGCCCTGCACGGGATGCGGCTACTGCATGCCATGCCCCAAGGGTATCAACATTCCCGGCTGCTTTGCCGCCTACAACGCGAGCTATGCGCACAGCTGGTTTACGGGGCTGTCGCAATACTTTACGGCGAGTGCGGTGCGCACGAGCGAGCCCAAGCTCGTGAGCAATTGCGTCAAGTGCGGCAAATGCGCGCGCCACTGCCCACAGCACATCGATATTCCTGAGCGTCTCGACGATGTGCGCCGACGTTTCCAGCCTGGTCCCGTGACGGCGGTGCTTAAGGCCTTCGGCAAAACGCGCTCCTCATGACCCTTTTATAACTTGCGGTGGAATAGTTCCTGTTTGCGGCAGAATAGGGGCCAAACAGGAACTATTTCACCGCAACTGAAGGGGGCTGTCGTGGGTCATCGGGATTCATGTGATGATTTGCGTGAGGTTTGTTGGGGCGTTTTGGGCGCTGGACACATTTCGCATCGATTTGCATCGTCGCTCAAGGAGGTGGACGGGGCACGGCTTGTGGCTGCCGCCGGCCGCACTCCTTCGCATGTTGAGGAGTTTTGCAGGGCGTTTTCGATTGATGCCGCGCACAGTTATGCCACGGCTGACGATAGCGGCGATGTGGCTTATGATGCGCTGATTGCCGACCCCGATGTCGACGCAATCTACTTGGCTCTTCCACATGGCATGCATGCGCATTGGGTCTGTCGGGCACTGCGCGCGGGAAAGGCCGTGCTGTGCGAAAAGCCGGCCGTTTTGAGTGAGGAAGAGGCTCTCTCGATTGCCTCCACCTCTCGTGAGCGCGGCGTGCTGTTTATGGAGGCGATGAAGAATCGGTTTTGCCCGATGCGCACTCGCGTGAAGGACTTGCTTGCGTCGGGTGAGCTTGGCCGTATTGTCTCGATTGAAAGCGTGCAAAAGCTCGATTACGGCGAGCCTCCTTCGGGCTATCTGCTTGATTCGTTGCAGGGCGGCTGTCTATATGACATGGGCTGCTATGCGGTCGGTTGGTTTGAGGATTTGCTCGCGGGCGCGTGCGAGGTTTCATCCCGTGAAGTTCGCTGGCGTGACGTATCAGGCGGCCGCGTCGATTGGGCCGACGAGATCCGTATGAGCGTCGGCGGTATACCCATTCATATGGTGTGCGACGGCAAAGCAACATATGAAAGCCGCTTAACGATTGTCTGTGAGCGAGGCTCGTTGGAAATCGAGCGTCTCCATCGCCCCGAGCTCGCCCATGTGAAGTATTCCGACGGTCGAACGCTCGAAATAAATGCCCCGTTTGAGATCGATGATTTCTACGGCGAAATCCAGCATGCGACCCAGCTCATCCGGGCGGGGAAACTCGAGAGTCCCGTCATGCCCCTTGCCGCCACGCAGCACTGCGCGCGCATTATCGATGCGATTCGCTTGAAACTTTAGTGCGTGGGGGCATGGCGCCAGCGCCTGGAATGCCTTGGAGGCCTTTGCCCCTGATGCCCCTTTTATAACTTGCGGTGGAATACGGTCTGTTTGCGCCAAAATAGGGCACCAATAGACCGTATTTCACCGCAACTGATGAGGAGGGAGCTGGAGATGCTGACGATCGGGTGTCATCTTTCGACGACGAAGGGCTATCGGGCAATGGGGGAGACGGCGTTGTCCATTGGCGCCAATACCTTTGCGTTCTTTACGCGCAACCCGCGCGGTGGCAAGGCAAAAGAACTTGACATGGATGACGTGGCGGCTCTGCGCGAGCTTATGTCGCAAAACGACTTTGGACCGCTGGTGGCGCATGCCCCGTATACCTACAACCCCTGTTCTGCCAAAGAGCGGGCGCGCGAGTTCGCCTTGGAGGCTATGGCAGAGGACCTGCGGCGCATGGAGGCGCTGCCCGGCAACTACTACAACTTCCATCCCGGTGCGCATGTGGGGCAGGGCTCCGACGCCGGCATTCAGATGATTGTCGATGCCCTGTGTCAGGTGATGTTTGAGGGCCAGCAGACGACGGTGCTGCTCGAGACCATGTCGGGCAAGGGCACCGAGGTGGGCCGCAGCTTTGAGGAACTGGCGCTCATCATTGAGGGTGTTGCCGGCAAACGCCCCGAGCTGTCGGCCAAGCTGGGCGTTTGCCTAGACACCTGCCATGTGAATGACGCCGGCTATGACATCGTCCACGATCTTGACGGTGTGCTTGACGAGTTCGATCGTGTGGTGGGTATCGAGCGCCTGCGCGCCGTACACATCAATGACTCCAAGAATCCCTGCGGCGCCCATAAGGACCGCCACGAGTGCATCGGTAAGGGCTACCTGGGTGGTGAAGAGTTTGGCGGCGGTATGCAGGTTATACAGAATATTGTATCGAATGGCCACTTGCGTTCGCTGCCGTTTATTTTGGAGACTCCGAACGAACTTGCAGGTTATGCAGCTGAAATTAGACTATTAAGGTCATTGCAGCAGTAATGACTGTCACAAAGTAGAGTATTCCATTCACGTTATGGGTTTGTTTCAATCAGTTTTCTCATTGCAGATTCGTAATTCCGGGTGCATAATAGCCAACAGTTTTTGCAGACCTCTGAATCAAACGAGGTCACCGGAAGGAGACTGATTATGAAGCTGAAGAAGCTTGGCGCATTTGCCGCCACGGGTGCTATGGCGCTCGCCCTTGCTCTGACGGGCTGCGGTTCGTCCAACGCCACCTCTGGTTCTGATGCCGGTTCCAGCAGCTCTGACGACGCTAAGGTCGAGAAGGTCGACGGCTCCAAGGAGTACGCGCTCGTCAAGGACGGCACGCTGACCGTCGGCACCTCTGCCGAGTACGCGCCGTTTGAGTACAAGGATGACAACGGCGACTACCAGGGCTTTGACCTTGAGCTCATCAAGGCTATCGGTGACAAGCTGGGCCTGGATGTCGAGTACGTCAACAATGACTTTGACACGCTGGTTCCGGGTGTCGCTTCGGGCGCCAAGTACGACGTCTCCATCGCGGCTATCACCGACACGCCCGAGCGTGAGAAGGAAGTCACTTTCTCCGATTCCTACTACATGGACGATCAGGCTATCGTGACCAAGGTCGATAACACCGACATCACGGCCGACAACTACAGCGAGAAGCTCAACAACGCCGACGCTACCATCATCGTTCAGTCTGGCTCGACCGCCGAGTCTTTTGCCCAGGAGAACTTCCCCAAGGCCAAGATCGTCCCCTACAAGGACGCTACCGAGTGCTTCAGCGCCCTGCAGTCCGATAAGGGCGACGCCGTAGTCACCAACCGCTCCGTTGCCAGCCAGCTGACCGCCGAGCAGTTCAACACCTGCCAGACCATTAAGCAGATCAGCACCGGCGAGGAGTACGCCATCGCCATCAACCAGGGTAACACCAAGCTCAAGGAAGACATCAACCAGGCCATCAAGGACCTGACCGACGACGGTACCATTGACGCCCTCATGGCTAAGTACAACATCAAGTAAAATAGCTACTTGATTGCTCGCGGGCCCTTTCCGTTTTGGCGGAGAGGGCCTTTGCGCTTCTCTTGACGGAGAGTATTTCCGTCTCGTTTTGCCGGCAACTTCTACGATAGGAGCCACCTTGTCTCGACTGAACAAAGGGGCCGCGGAGCAGCGTTTTCCACTGCCCGCCTTGCTCCAAAAGCTAGCCTGCGCCATGGCCGTGGCGCTCGCGCTGGTGTGCGCAGGGGCATATGCGCCCACGACCGCCCAGGCGCTTGAGACCGCAAAGATTACCGCCCGACCCAACACTGGTTCGGGCAGCGCTGTGGTCGGCGGTACCGAGACGCGCATTACCTGGGAGGTCCAGGCCGATGCCGACGAGGAGCTGAGCGGTCTTTCGCTGACGTTTGTCGACGGCACGACGTTTGGTACCGATGACACGCGATTGACGATGCTCTCGGGCGAGGACCTCATGGATCGTACGCCCATGAAGCCCACGTGCAAGGCTGACGGCCAGACGCTCAAGATCGACTTTGGCGAGACGGCGCCTGCCGGCGGCTTTTTCCGTGTCGAGGTTTACGGCGTGACCTTCCCCGTCGAGGGCGGCGATGAGGCCTTTAGCGGCACCTGCACTTTGGCCGATGGCTCGACCAAGAAGATCTCCAAGATTCCGTCGGTGGAGATCAAGGGCGTGACGGCATTCGATAACTTCCTGGCCGATCTTAAGGAGCAGCCGTGGGTCGAGGCCTGGAACTCCAATATGTTCCTGCGCCTGTTCTTAAACCCAGTCATTTTGGTCCAAAGCCTGCCGATCGTCTTTAAGGGCTTCCTTATGTCGCTCTCGATCGTGCTTGTGGCGTTTCCGCTGGCAATTCCCTTTGGCTTTGCCTTGTCGCTCATGCGCATCTCCAAGTCGCGCATCCTGCGCTGCCTCGCCGGCATCTATGTGAATATCATCCGCGGTACGCCGGCGTTCCTGCAGATCTATATCGCGTTCTTCGGTCTGCCGTTGGCCGGCGTCAAGGTTGATGACTACGTGCTTGGCGTTATCGTCATGGCCATGAACTCGTCTGCGTACCTATGTGAGATCTTCCGTGCCGGTATTCAATCGATCCCCAAGGGCCAAAACGAGGCTGCGCGTTCGCTGGGCATGAACGCGTTCCAGACGCTGCTCTATGTCATGATTCCGCAGACGTTCCGTAATGTTTTGCCTACGCTGACCAGCGAGTTTATCTTGCTTTACAAGGATACGTCGCTGCTTGCCGCCGTGGGTGTGGTCGAGATCGTCATGAACGCCCGTACCATCGTGGCCACGACGGGCTCCATTACACCGTACGTGGTTGCCGCCCTGTTCTATCTGGTCATCACCCTGCCGCTCGCTCGCTTGGTGAGCGGTCTTGAGGCGAGGCTTTTGGGCACGGCCGAGACCAAGAAGAAGCGTCCCGCCAAGAGCGCCGGACAGGTTGTCGCGACGCCCGCCGATCACATCGCCGGTCTGTAAGGAGGTCCTATCATGAGCGAAACCAATAACTCGAACGAGGTCGTCGTCAGCATCAAGAACCTCCAGAAGGCCTTTGGGGACAACGTGGTCCTGCGCGATATCGATCTGGATGTGCACAAGGGTGAGGTCGTTGTGGTCTTGGGCCCCTCAGGCTCGGGCAAGTCGACGATGCTTCGCTGCATCAATCGCCTGGAGCATCCCACGAGCGGCTCGATTGTCGTCGAGGGCGTGGATGTGTGTGCCAAGGGCGTCGACCTCAACAAAGTGCGCACGCACCTGGGCATGGTGTTTCAGCAGTTCAACCTGTTCCCGCACCTGTCGGTCAAAAAGAACGTCATGCTTGCGCAGCAAAAGGTGCTCAAGCGCAGCAAGGAAGAGGCCGAGAAGATCGCCGTCGAGGAGCTGACCAAGGTCGGCCTGGCCGAGCGCATCGACTTTATGCCGAGCCAGCTCTCGGGCGGCCAGCAGCAGCGCGTGGCCATCGCCCGCGCCCTGTCGATGAACCCGCACGTGATGCTCTTTGACGAGGCCACCTCGGCGCTCGACCCTGAGCTCGTGCGCGACGTTCTGGGCGTCATGCGCGACCTGGCGCACGACGGTATGACCATGATCGTCGTGACGCACGAGATGGGCTTTGCCCGCGATGTCGCCGACCGCGTCGTCTTTATGGACGGCGGCGTCATTGTGGAAGAGGGTACGCCGAGCGAGGTCTTCGACCACCCCAAGAGCGAGCGCACCAAGGCGTTCTTGGGCAATATCTCGTAGCCGCTTTATATGACTGACATAGCAGAAAACGGGAGCCGGATGTGATCCGGCTCCCGTTTTTGTTGGGACGCGAATGTGTTTTGTTGCAATGCGCGTTGCGGGCGGAGCTCATTGCCGCTAGGCGAGCTCGGCTCCAAGGGCGCGGCAGGCCGCTTCGCTCTCATCATCGGGGGCGTCGTAGCAGATGACGGAATCGACGACGTTGACGCCCTCCTCGTCGGCGTCCGCCTTCCAGTTGTCCATCCATTCGCCCTCGGCCCACGAATAAGAGCCAAAGAGGACGACCTTCTTGTCGCCGAGGGTCTCCTTGACCTCATCCCACATGGGCTGGAACTCATCATATTCAAGCTCCTCGGAACCCATGGCGGGGCAGCCGAAGGCGATAGCGTCATAGCCAGCGGCCTTGTCTGCGGAGAAGTCGGCGCAGGAGATGACCTCTGCCTCGGCGCCGGCATCGGTTGCACCTTCGGCAACGAGGTTTGCCATGGCCTCGGTGTTGCCCGTGCCGCTCCAGTAGACGACGGCGATCTTGCTCATGTTGAGTCCTTTCAGTTGTGCGGCAGGTTGCCACGGCTTCTATGTTCTATCGGGTTGCCTGGGCAAGTTGCGCCAAGCTGTAGCCCTGCTGATAGACAAAGGTGAAGTATTGGGTGCAGGCGCGGTAGGCATCAAACGTCGCAAGTGCCTGCTCGACATTTGCGTAGACCTTCCAGGCCCCAAAGACCTTATAGTTCTCGCCGCGCTGGACGATAAACTCGTGCACGTCGTCGTAGGGATATCCTAGGAAGTAGCCTATTTCGTGCGGAAACTCGCAGGTGCAGTCGTTGCTGCAGCTAGCTTGCTGGGGTAGTGCGCATCGAGTCTGGCTACAGGCGCATTCCGCGACGTTATTACTCGCGAGCGTGATGCGTGATGCCAAATGCACAAGGCATGTCGAAAGGTCTCTCGTGTCGTAGCCTTCCGAGGCGAGCGCCGTTTTGGCGCGAGGGTCCGCGAAATAGGTGGTGAGGCTTTTGGCTCGGTACACGTACACGAGCGCTCCGCAGGGCCGCCAGACCAAAACACTCAGGTGGATGCCAAGCGGGTCAAGCTCGCGGTTGCACTGGGCGATAACGTTGAGCAGGCGTGCTCGGCGTTCTGCGATGGTTTCTGTTGCGGTCGAGCCGTCCCCGTGGGCGTAGGTGCCTGGATAGGTAAAGAGCGATGCCGGCTTGATGCCCGCGAGCGTGGGGGAGCAGTTGCGCACGACTGCTGCCTGAAACGTTGGGATGTCTATGGTTCGAGTCACGTCGCTCCTTACGGATCTAAACTGTTAGCCTAGGAAAACTTATACACGAAAGTAAGCCATGGTCAACAAAAAAGTTTGAAGAGGAAAACTAATTGACCGAACGGACATGATTTTGGGTTAAGATGGGGACACCCCATGGGGGTATCTAGATAGTGCTACTGAAAGGGGAACGCATGAGTGACTTGCTCAACCCTGCGAATCTCATCGTGCTGACCGTCATTGCCGTCGGCATGTTTTTTGGACTGCGTCGCATTGCCGCTTCGACACACGGGAAGAGTTGCTGCAGCGATGGTGCGAGCGGCAAGAAGGCCAAAAAGGTTGTGGTGGCAGACACCGACGAGTCCCACTACCCCTATCGTGAGGAACTCCTTATCGGCGGCATGAGTTGCGACGGCTGCGCCCGGAATGTGACGAATGCCCTCAATGCGCTTGATGGCGTGTGGGCTACGGTAACGTACGCGGACCACACGGCACGCGTGCGCTCGAAGCGCCCGGTTGATCGCGACACACTCGAGACGGCAGTGAGGGGTGCGGGCTATTACGTTATGAAAATGTAGGCGTTGCCCTCTCCGGTGGGTACCAGCCTCCTGCCCATTGTGACTATCGGCATCCAAAAATTTGCGCAAAAATAACCTTTAGATGCGGCAAAAGTGGAGTTTGGTGACGGTTTGCGCGGAATTCGCTACCAATCGAGCATCTATGAACCCGTCCAAAAAATTACAGGTGTATATTTAGACACTGATTATTGCTGTGCTCAGATTGCAATTAACCGTGGACAGAAATGAAGAATGCTAAAACTGGGCTTTAGGACAGGGGAGGCTATAACCTTATGAGACGAGTGGGAACACTTGGCTTGGTGGCAGCGCTTGCCGCTATCTTGGTATCGCCGCTGCCGGCGCACGCCGAAGACGCATCGGGTGCCGTTACCTACAATGCGGGAAATGGGTATTCCTTTGAGAAGCTCTCGCATCCTACGGTAGGAACGTCGCAGCCGGATGGCATCGTCGACTACAAGGGTAACGGTGCCGTTGCCGTTCCGGGCGCCGATGGTAATACGGCCAACAACGAAGGCGATCGCGGCCAGAGCTACACTTGGGCGGCTGCGAGCTATGGTGACTGGCTTTATGTGGGCACCTGCTATGCGGCGATGGGCAACACGCTGACGCTCATGAACAGCACGCTGGGCGATTCCTTTGATGTCGAAACCATGCGCCTGACGCTGGAGGCCATGTTTAACGGTACCTTCTTCTATGGACAGCAGAAGGAGGACGGCACGGCCGACAAGGACAGCGGCGGCATCTTGGTCAAGATCAATACCAAGACCGGTGAGACCAAGCTGCTACTCTCTGAATCGCTCAACGGCGTCGCTCCTTTGTTCCGCAATGCCGTGAGCTATAAGGGTAAGCTCTATTTCTGCGGCAGCGTCAGGACCAATGACGGCAAAGGCGGCCTGCCTGCTGTATACGAGATCGATCCTAAGACGGATGAGTACAAAGTTGTCTATCAGGGCCTTTCGAGCATGCAGGATTACGGTGCTGCCTACAAGCAGGGCATTTCTACCGGTATCCGCGGCATGTGCGTCCATGATGGCCAGCTCGTCATCAGTAATGTGGGTAAAGACGCGAACGGTAATTTTGTGTCGACAATCCTGACGTCGTCTGACCCCTCGAAGGGCCAGGACAGCTTCACCGAGATTGCCAACTCGGAGACGCTGTTTGGCTATCCGGCGATTCGCTATCAGGACAGCATCTACGGCGGCGCCATTTGGGATATGGTCTCGTACAATGGCCATCTCTATGCGACCATCTGCACCGGTACGCCCGAGAACGCTCCCGATGATAATTCCATGCAGTCGTTTGCCATGGTCCGTGGCGACAAGAATGCCGACGGCAGCTATTCGTGGACTCCCATTGTCGGCGATCAGAAGACGGACGGTGCAAAGTACTGCTTTGGCATCGATCCTGCCCGTACCCGTTCTGGCGCTGCCAACCTCATCGTCTACAACGACTACCTCTATATCGGTGAATACAACGACGAGGAGATTGCCCTCGAGCGCATCCTGTTCAACAAATCCAACACCGAAGAGGGCGGCAAGAGCAGCATGGGTGGCGTTGACTGCTCGTTTGTGAATGCCAATCTTGAGCAGTCGGTTAACATCTATCGCATGGACAAGGACGAGAACATGGAGCTCGTCGTTGGCGATCGCACCGACATGTTCCCCGAGGGCGGTATTTCCGGCCTGACTTCGGGCTTTGGCCGAAACGAGAACCAGTACATTTGGCGCATGCAGAAGTTCGACGGCAAGCTGTATATCGGTACCTTTGATACCGCGAGCCTGCTTGAGCCGATCGGCCAGTTCTCCAATGGCGACATTATCGATATGACGCCCGAGGAGTGGGACTCTCAGGTTCAGCGCCTTAGGGACCTGCTCAATCACCTGCTCGACAAGAAATCGCCTGACGACCCCATCGTTCCCGTGAACACGCTTGCGGACGATGATTCAAACGAGGCCGTCGAGGTCGATGATTCGAACGAAGCTGCTGAGGTTGATGATTCAAACAAGGCCGTCGATGTCGATGACGAGAAGACCGAGGTTGCTAAGGGCTTTGGCGATCTGAGCGATGCGCTGGAGGATGCCGCGGGCGGTCTTTGCGATCAGGCCGCGACGATGTCCCAGGACTTTGAGGACGACGCCGCTTATGTCCAGAAGATCGATGGCGAGATCGCGTACTTCAAGTCCTTTGCCGACCAGTATCAGGACATGCTCGATAGCTATGAGAGCCTTAAGCAGCAGTACGAGGATGCCTATGGCACCGAGCTGCCGAGCGATATTCAGGATGCGCTCGATAAGCTGCTGAGCGAGGAGAACCTCAAGAAGTTGCAGAGTGTCCTTACGTGCATGTGTTACCTGCGCGATGCCGAGCGCGGCTTTGATATGTATGTGACCGAGGACGGCGTGAACTTTACGACGCTGACGACCAATGGCTTTAACGATCCGTATAACCATGGTCTGCGCACCTTTGCGGTGACCAACCAGGGTCTGTGCCTTGGTACCGCCAACCCGTTCTATGGTTGCCAGGTCTGGATCCAGCGCAAGGAGAATTCGGAGAATCCGGTTGATCCCGGTACTCCGGATCCGACGGAACCCACCGATCCTTCGCAGCCGGGTGGCGGCGATCAGCCTGGCGGCAGCCAGACGGGTGGCAACGACCAGTCGAGCAGCACCACGACCACCGTCACGACGACCGCTAAGAAGACTCCGAAGGACGGCTCGCTGCCTCGCGCTGGCGACTCGACCCTCACGCTGGTCTTGGGATTGCTGGTTGCAGCTGCCGCAGTGCTTGGCATTGCTCTCGTCTTGCGCAAGCGTTCTCGTCGCTAGGCTCGTCCGCGTAGCTCAATGTCCTGGATATCGTCGAAGTTGATGGCGATATCCCTGAGTTTGAGCAGCTTGAATGCGGGTAACGCTTCGTCGAGAATGCCCGTGCGGCTACGATAGCCGTACGTATCGTAATAGGTGACGCGCACCAAGTCGCCGCGTTTGAGGCCCTCGAGCTTTTGCGAAAGCTCGAGGGCTTTTTCTTCCGTGAGCTCACGTTTTTGCTCGACGGTGATTTCCTGCTTGCGCACGAGTTCGTAGTATCCCGTGAGGGCGGCAAAGGGCATAAACTGCGCGGCACGGCCGGCGCGCACGGCACCGTTGGCAGTGAGGTTGGGGTCGGCTGCGCGGCGTCTGCCCTCGGGGTCCGCCAGGCGCTCGAAGGCGGTCGGCGGGCGCATGGGCTGTTGTTTGGGTTTAGGCACGGTGTCCTCCAACTTGATCGTTGCGCTCGCGCGCGGTGGCGCCGGCGGTAAAGCTTAATCCCTTGACGAGCGCGTTCTTGCCGTACTTGCCTTTCACGGCCAGGACGGCGCGCGCCAGGTCGCGCTCGCGCTCATCGGCCTCGATATCGCTGAACAGATCGATGGTGGCAAATTCCTCGGGCACAAGATTGCTAAAGCCCAGGTTGATGCGCTTGACCGGTCGTTTGGGATCGACAGTCTGCGCCCAGAGCTCATCGAAATAGCCCATGATCTTCTTAAACGAATTGGTACGCTCGGGCAGCTTGCGCGAGGCGTTGGAGTGCGCAAAGAGCGCGGCATAGCCACCACGCGGTTTGCCACCATGCTCTCCCACAAAGATGCCATCGATTGCCTGCGCTTCGCGTACCAGGCGGCGCCGTTCGTCATCGCGCTGGACGGGCTTGGGAGCACGGGGCGCGAGCTCGGGGCCGGCGGTTGCGGTGGGTTCGATGCTCGACGTACTCGAACGCAAATGTCCGCATCCGTCCACATATTGTGCAGTACCGCTGGCATCAAGCCTGCGTATGTCGGCGCGCTCGCTCGCGTAGCCCACAAAGAGCGAGATGCTGTCGCAGACCACGTGCTTATCGATCAAGTCCAACACGGCGTTGTCGACCATCTCGCGCAAGACGGTGTAGGCCTGCTCGTAGGCATAGCCCTTCGAGAGCACCTGTCCTGTGGTGGTCGAAGTTGCTTGCGGGCGATAGGCTTGGATATCGGCGATGGTTGTCGGCTCGCGTCCGAAGGCGTGGTCGATGAGATACTCGGCATTGACGCCGAGCTCGTCGTAAAGCAGGTTTTCGTCGAGCGCCGCGACGCCCATCAGATCGTAGACGCCGTATTTTTCGAGTCGTGCTGCCACGCCGGGGCCGATGCCCCAGATATCGGTGATGGGACGATGGGGCCAGATTTCCTTGCGAAAGGTCTCATCGTCGAGTATGCCGATGCGGCTGGGTACGTGCTTGGCGGTGATATCGAGTGCAACCTTGGCCTGGAATAGGTTGGGGCCGATGCCGACCGTCGCCGTGATGCCGGTGCGCGCCAGGACCTCGTCGCGCAACATGCAGGCGAAGCCTTCCGCATCGGTGTGATAGAGGTCCAGATAGGGTGTCACGTCGATAAAGCACTCGTCAATTGAGTAGACGTGCACGTCCTGGGGGCTGACGTATTCCAGATAGATGCCGTAGATTTGCGCCGACACCTCCATGTAGTGCTGCATGCGCGGCACTGCTTTGATGCAGTCGATGCCGTCGGGAATCTCGAACAGACGGCAGCGGTTGTGAATACCTAAGTCCTTCATGGCCTGCGTGATAGCGAGGCAGATGGTCGTGCGTCCGCGCGATTCGTCGGCAACGACCAGGTTGGTGGTGAGCGGATCGAGCCCACGGTCGACGCACTCGACGCTAGCGTAAAACGTCTTGAGGTCGATGCAGATGTAGGTGTGACGCTCGTGCCCCACGCGTCCTCCCATCAAACACATGTTCTTATCGAATATCTGTTCGATAATACCCTCTCATCCGGACATCGTCAAAACCTGTCCCTTTTTGGTCGGTCGCCGTTTGAGGGCGGATTGGCAACGCTCGCTGATTGTAGTCTTGACCTGCGCTAGAATAGTGGCATCTGAATGTCCGGGCGCATGGAGGCGTGCGCCCGTATGCTGAGGAGGACTTTATGGCAACTGTTGCCGCACCTATCGACGCTACGTCGACCGCCGCTTGGAAGGCGCTCGAGGCCCATCAGGAGAAGCTCGAGGCCGAGGGCATCGACCTCAAGGCCTGGTTCGCTGCTGACGCCGACCGCGTGAATAAGTTGAGCTTTGACGCCGGCGACCTGCACTTCGACCTGTCCAAGAACCTGGTGACCGATGAGACCGTCAAGCTGCTGTGCGATCTTGCCCGCGAGGTGAAGCTCGAGGAGCGCCGCGACGCCATGTTCTCCGGCGAGCACATCAACACCACCGAGGACCGCGCCGTCCTGCACACCGCGCTTCGTCGCCCGGCAAGCGAGAAGGGCCAGCTCATTGTCGACGGCCAGGACGTCGTCGCCGACGTGCACGAGGTCCTCGACCGCATGTATGCCTTCGCCGAGCGCGTGCGCTCCGGTGAGTGGAAGGGCGTTACCGGCAAGAAGATCGAGCACCTGGTGTCCATCGGCATCGGCGGCTCCGATCTGGGCCCGGTCATGGCTTACGAGGCTCTGCGTCCCTATGCTGACGCCGGTATCGACTGCCGCTACATCTCCAACATCGACCCCAACGACCAGGCCGAGAAGCTTAAGGGTTTGGACCCCGAGACCACGCTCGTGATCATCGTCTCCAAGACCTTCACCACGCTCGAGACCCTCACCAACGCTCGCGAGGTCAAGACCTGGATGCTCGAGCAGCTCAAGGCTCAGGGCGCCATCGACGGCTCCGATGAGCAGAACGCCGAGGCCGTGGCAAAGCACTTCGTCGCCGTCTCCACCGCGCTCGAGAAGGTCGAGGCCTTCGGCATCGACCCTGCCAACGCCTTCGGTTTCTGGAACTGGGTCGGCGGCCGCTATTCTGTTGACTCCGCCGTGGGCCTGTCGCTGATCGTCGTGCTCGGCCCCGAGCGCTTCCAGCAGTTCCTCGAGGGCTTCCACGCCATCGACGAGTACTTCTGCAACACGCCGCTCGAGAGCAACGCCGTCGCACTGATGGGCCTGCTCAACGTCTGGTACGTCAACTTCTTCGGCTCCAAGAGCCACGCCGTGCTTCCGTACTGCCAGTATCTGCACCGCTTCCCGGCCTACCTGCAGCAGCTCACCATGGAGTCCAACGGCAAGCACGTCCGCTGGGACGGCAGCGCTGTGACCTCCGATACCGGCGAGATCTTCTGGGGCGAGCCCGGCACCAACGGCCAGCATGCCTTCTACCAGCTGCTGCACCAGGGCACTGTGGTGGTTCCGGCCGACTTCATCGCCTTCGCCAATACTGCCAACCCTGCGACCGATAGCGGCCAGGACGTGCATGAGCTGTTCCTGGGCAACTTCCTGGCCCAGACCAAGGCGCTCGCCTTTGGCAAGACTGCCGACGAGGTTCGTGCCGAGGGCACGCCCGAGCAGATCGTCCCGGCCCGTTGCTTTGAGGGCAACCGCCCGACGACCTCGATCTTCGGCGACACGCTGACCCCGTTCGCGCTCGGCGAGCTCATCGCCCTGTACGAGCACATCACGTTTGTCGAGGGCACGGTCTGGGGCATCGACTCCTACGACCAGTGGGGCGTTGAGCTGGGCAAGCAGCTTGCCAAGCAGATCACCCCGGCCTTCCACGACGACACCGCCAAGGCCGAGCAGGACGCTTCGACCCAGGCACTCATCGAGTTCTATCGCGCGCATCGCAAGTAGTCGCTGCTGTTAACGCATCGCGCCTTATAGTCAGGGGCCCGTATCCTATCGGATGCGGGCCCCTTTGCTTTGCCGTAGTCCCGGGGCGCACGGCCTTTGTGGAACATCGCCGGGGCGCCGCGCGCCGCGAGAACCCTGCGCCTAGATCTCGGCCTCCGCATGGCCTCGCTGCGGCTCGGACAGCTCCCCGTAGAGCGGATGGTCTTCGAGCCTAAAGCGCTCGACCTGTTCGGGAGTGCGACCGCGTACAAAGAGCCACGAGCGATCGATCGGCGTCGCCATGAGCGTGCTGGGCAGCGCGTCGGCGCGGTCGGAAAACACCCGGGCACTCTCGGGATCCTGGAACGCCAGCACCAGATGTGTGTCGCAGTTGCCCATGATGGAGCGTGCGCGTGCCTCGCCATAGAGCGCATCGAGCT
Organism: Collinsella sp.; assembly: GCA_014871645.1. Taxonomy (GTDB): domain Bacteria; phylum Actinomycetota; class Coriobacteriia; order Coriobacteriales; family Coriobacteriaceae; genus Collinsella. The sequence continues at coordinate 13,983 of WGSN01000022.1, read as the reverse complement.
GGTTGGTCGACTGCAGCAGCAGCGTTGCCCAGATGTTGCGGCTTCGGATAATCGAGAGCACGTTGTCGATCTGGGGGATCTGCAGATTTGCGAAGTCATCGAGCATAAAGCGCACGGGCACGGGCAGGCTGCCGTCGGGCTGCCTATCGGCTTCGCGAATGAGGCCCATAAACGCCTGCGTAATAAAGAGGCCGGTCAGCGGATCGAGATTGCGGTCAATATCGCTTACGGTTACAAACAGGGCGCAGGGGGTGTGTCCCATGGAAGCGAAGTCCACCTGATGGCACTCACGATAGAGCTGTGCCGCACCGTCGAATCCCAGACACATGACCTTTTCGGCAAGGATGCCGACGATGCTCGCGTGCATGCGCTCGGCATTTTGCGTAATGGCGTAGCGCCGCCATAGCGAGAGGGCATAGCTTTGGGGGTCGGTCGTGATCAGGTCGTCAAACAATCGACCCGTGGCACCGTCCTGCAGGTGCTCGATCAGCTTGATGACCGAGCTGATCGTCTGCTCGTCGGCGGGCAGCTGTTCGGTGACGTAGGCGATAAGACACGACAGCAGGTTTGCCGCCGCATGATCCCAAAAAGGCTGGTTGTTGTCCTCGATGGGGCAGATGGCCTTTGCCACCGAGAGGATGTCCTGCTGGTTGGGCCTGCCGTCCGCCTTGCGGCGAATGTGCCTCAGGGGGTTGTAGCCGCAGCGCTCGATGCCGGGCGCAAGGGCCGGGACGGTGTTGAGGTCGGCGAAGTTGAGACATTGCACGCGGTAGCCGTGGGCTGCCAGCACGGGTCCCACTTCGCGACAGAGCGTACCTTTGGTGTCGAGCACGATGTAGCTTGCGTTCATTTGCAGCAGGTTGGGCTTGAGGACGTTTCGGGTCTTGCCGGCTCCCGAGGGGCCGATTACAAGTGCGTTGTTGTTGAGTCCCGTTTGGCGGGTGTCGCAGGAAAGCGTTCGATCCTTGGCGAGGATGGTGGACGATGCGGACTCAGATGCGGCGAGGCGGCTGGCGAGGTTAGACATGGGCGACCTCCTTGGTGGTCGAGAGGATTTCGTGGGCAAAGCCGAGCTCGACGGCGCGCTCGGCCGAAAGGTAGGTGTCTTTTGCAGTGAGGGACTGGATGCGCTTGGGCGTGAGGCCGCTACGGTCCGAGAGGATTTGCGTGAGGGTCTTGCGGGTCTGCATGAGACGCCGGCTGGTTTCCTGCAGCGCAAGTGCCGAGCCGCCTGCCCCCTGGGGGATCAGCGGGTCGTGAATCATGAGCTCTGCATGGGGCGCCATACGGCGATCGTCGCCGCCCATAAAGATCACGGCGCCCATGGACGCGGCGAATTCCAGGCAGACGGTGCGGATGGGGCACGATGCGAGGCGCATGGCGTCATAGATCGCAAGACCCGATCGCACGCTTCCGCCGGCGCTGGCGACAAATATGGTGATGGGACGGCTGGGGTCGGTGGCATCGAGCAGGCGGATCTGCTGGCATAGGTCGTGAGCCATCGGGGTTTCGATGTTTCCCATGACGGAGAGCTCGCGACGGGCGAGCATCTCATCGTAAATGCTGGTGAGCGTGATGCCTCGGGCGGATTCACGCATGGTGAGGGGGCTGATGATGGGGGAATGATTGGTGTCCATGAGGACTCCTTTCTGTTGGTTGTGTTGTGGAGGAATAGGATTGTTGCCCGCGGAGGGGCTGGCGGGCTACAGGGTTCGTCCGAGCCTGAGATCGAGTTCGGTTGTGGGGCAGGCTGCCTGTTCGTGCGGCTCGCAAGCGCCAAGGGCTCCAAAGCGATAGAGCGTTGCGGCGGGCGTGGTGTAGGCGAGCCGCAGCTGATGCTCGACAGGGGCACATCCGTCATTTTTGTAATGAGCCGCGTAGTACTGCGCGATGCTGGCGTTCATCTCGCTGCCATTGCGATGGCGCTCAAACTGGCGTCTGCAGGTCTCGATGATCTTTGCTACCGACTTGGGTGCCGTCGCGGGAACAAGGGCGAGATAGCCCTCAAATAGCTCGTTGATGCTCAGGAGGCACAGCAGGTCGATCAGCGTCCTTATGGCTGCTCCCTCGGCAGAAAAGTGCGCGGTCATGCGGTTATATCGGTTGCGGTCGACGATGGCCGCATGGGGTCTTGGAGTTTTCTGCCCCGTGGTCCCGGGCTTTTGCCGCGCCCGTGTATTGAGCTCGACGTTGCAGCGCTTGAGGCCGTCCAACGGAAGGAACAGTGCGGTGCGCAGGGTGTTCCGCTTGCTTTCGAGTTCATGACGCTCGTCGGGTTCCCATTTGAGCTTGAGTTTCGTGTCGAGCGCCGTAAGCATATGGGCTAGGCAGCCTACGGTAAGAACGTACGAATCGTTGTCGCGTTTTGGGGCATAGGGGTCTGTCAACTTGCGAATGTCGGGGTCCCCCATGATCTTTGTGCAGCGCTTCAGCAGTTGAGGGCGGTCGGCCAAGATCGTCGCGAGCGGTAGCGACGCGTAGTTCTTGATGGTCGCGGCGGCAAAGGCGGCGTCATATTCGTTTGCATATGCTCGCTCAATGCGGGCATCCAGAATGCTTTTCTTTTCGCCGTCTTCAGCGTGGTGGTTTGTCATAGCTTCTCCAATCGGTTGATGTTCGTGCTGTTTGTTGATGTGTTGGTTGTCGTGAGTGATGTGCTTGCCGTGGGTGATGTGCTGACGTTGGGGTGCTATGCGGTTTTCAATGAGCCCGTGAGGCAGTTGCTGCAGGGGCGGGATGGAACGGCCCATGCAAGGCGGAAGGCATCGTGCTCAAAATCGAGACAGCAATGCCCTGGGTGCCTCACATGTGGCAGTTACCTCATTAAGTTGTCATTGCGTTTGGGGCTGTACTTTGCCGATCTTCTTTCTCTTACACGCTAAAAACTGAAACTTCATATGCTCGATCTACTTAAAACCGCAACGGCGGTCTTTTATCAACTTATATGTCGGAACGCGTCTTTGCAAGTACTTTTTTGCCTTTGTTTCAAATGGGGTGGTTTTGCAACCGTCACGCGCCACGCTATGCGAACGTGCCCCTTTTCTGTTGTCGGTCGGATACGATGAGTCGCGTGACGTCGTCAGAGGTCGAATTCGACCGCTAACGGCGTTGTGCAGCTCATCATTTCTGGTCGCAAACAGTAAAGGGGCATGAGGGTGTATTGAGGGGGGATGTCTTGCTGTCGGCATCCGCGTGCGGTGCCATTCGCCGTCTGTAAATATACGTTTACAGCTAATTTCATACCACTTGTCGGAATGCGGACGCTGTCCTTGTATGTCGGGCGTACATTGAACGTGGTTTTTCGCGTGAAACCACGAATCGGTTGTCAGTCCTGAACAAGGAGGCCCAGCATGACACTTGCCAAACCCATCAATAAATACATCGACTATATCGATGCCCCCGAGGACACGTTTGAGCAGTATGTCGAGAAGGCGTTAAAGTACAACTTTCGCTGCGTATTTGCGAACCTTCAGGAGTACGAGACGGGCCGCGCCATGCTCGAGGGCTCTGACATCATCCTTGCCGGCGCCATCGACTTTCCCCAGGGCACTATGACGCTTGAGGAGAAGCTTGCGAGGTTTGAGGAATACGCTGCGTGTGGCTTTACCGAGATTGACTACGTTTTGAATCAGGGGTCGATCGAGAACCGCGATTTTGATGCCATCGAGCGCGAGATGACTACCATTGCTGATTTTTGTCGCGCGCATGGCATCACTGACAAGGTAATCGTCGAGATGTGCAAACTGGACGGCGACGACGCCGCCAAGCGCCGTGTATGCGAGATCGCGCTGGAGGCCAAGCCGGGATTCCTTAAGACATCGACCGGCAGAAGCTTTGGCGGTGCTAAGCTCGAGGACGTGCGGCTGATGCACGAGGTGCTCGGCGATGCCGTGGCAATCAAGGCGGCGGGCGGTATCCATAATTACGAAGAGGCTTGCGCATTCATCGAGGCCGGCGCCAGCGCGTTAGGCGCATCGGCGGGCATCGCGATCGTCGAGGGCGCACCGACGGATGAGCGTCGCTAGCAGACGTATTTGACCTGAGCGATAAAGCTTCACGACCACACGCCGTTCATGTTCGAGACAATATGACTTTTTGCCCGTTGTAAACGGAGTCGCGATGGGTGTTCTGTATGATGGCTCAGACAAGGTTGTTCAATGACAGGGAGGCATATATGGCAATCAAAGCCATCGCGATGGATATCGACGGTACGCTCACCAACGATCAGAAAGTGATTAGCCCGCGTACGCGCGAGAAGCTGCTCGCGGCGCAGGAGTCGGGCATTAAGCTCATCTTGGCTTCGGGCCGTCCCGCATGGGGACTGCACGCCTTGGCGCAGGAGCTCGACCTTCAAAACCATGACGGTCTGCTGGTTGCCTTTAATGGCGCGCATGTGGTCGACGCTCAGACCGATGAGGTCCTTTTTGACCAGGCTATGCCGGCTGACGAGCTGCACCGTCTGATTGATCACCTGCGTAATTTTGACGTGATCCCTATGATTTCGCTCGGTCGCGATTTGCATGTCGTGGATTCGTATCACTGCATGATCACGCTGCCTGACGGCTCGCAGAAAAACATCGTCAAATACGAGCGCGATGCGTGCGATCTTAAGATTCGCGAGGTGGAGAGCCTGCATGAGGTCGCTGATGCTTATCCCGTGGACAAGCTGCTGACGGCGGGCGATCCGGCCTACCTGCAGGCGCATTACGAGGAGATGTATGCGCCCTTTAAGCAGACGCTTTCGGGCATGTTTACGGCCGACTGGTACTTTGAGTACACGGCGCCCGGTATCGACAAGGCCCGCGCACTCGAGGGTGCCCTGCCCAAGCTCGGCATCGATGCCAGTGAGGTCGTATCGTTTGGCGACGGCCAGAACGACAAGTCCATGATTGAGTGGGCCGGCACCGGTGTTGCCATGGGTAACGCCGTCGAAGAGGTTAAGGCTGTAGCCCAGATGGTGACCGCCGATAACAACGAAGATGGCATTGCGGTGGCGCTGGATAAGCTGCTGGGTTAGAATCGCCGATTAATGCATGGCTCGGGCGCCTGCTTGCGGGCGTCCTTTTGTTAGGGAGGGTGCCGTGTCCGCATTTCCGTTCGACGCCGTTATCTTTGACATGGACGGCGTCATTGTCGATACCGAGTATTACTACTTGGGCGAGACTGCCGCGTTTGCCAAGGAGCTTGGACTTAATCTGACTCAAGAGGAGTTGAATGGGCAGGTCGGTACCTCGCATCAGTTCTTCCTGCATATGCTGGTCGATTGGTTTGAGCGCGCCGGTAAGGGACACTTCACTGGCGAGGAGGCGTTGGCCCGTTGGGACGAGTGGGCGCATAAGCGTCCGCGTGACTATCAGGCTTTGATTAACCCAGGCGCCGTGGATACGATTCGAGAGCTGCCGCGCCGTGGCGTTCGCGTGGCGCTTGCCAGCTCGTCTCCCATGGTTAGCATCGAGGAAGTGCTCAACGCATGCGGGCTGTCTGATGCCTTTGAGTATGTGGTGAGCGGCGAGCAGTTTAAGGAGAGCAAACCCGAGCCCGACATCTACCTGCATGCGCTGGACCTGCTGGGGCTGCCCGCGAATCGTTGCTGCTGCGTTGAGGATTCCGTTCCGGGCATTACCGCGGGTAAGCGAGCCGGCCTGACGGTCATTGCCAAGCGCGAGGAACGCTTTGGCTTTAGCCAGGATGCCGCGGACAAGATTATCGACCAGCTGCCGGAGCTGCTGGAACTCGCGTAGATTCTGGGCGGTACTGCTGTCACAACAGTGGTTCCGTTGGCATAAGAGAGAGGGGCGGCGTCATGGCATTTAACGTGAGCGCACTGGGGTTTGGCGACAACGTCGTCGACTGCTACGAGCATATCCACACAATGTATCCGGGTGGCAATGCGGTGAACTTTGCCGTGTATGCCAAGAAGTGCGGCGCCGCGCGCTCCGCGTATATGGGCATCTTTGGTAATGACGCTGCTGCTGAGCATGTGATTGCGAGTCTTGAGGATGAGGACGTTGAGCTTGCCAAGTGCAAGCAGCTCATCGGCGAGAACGGTGCGGCACGCGTGACCGTCGTTAACGGCGACCGTGTTTTCCTTGGCTCCAATGAGGGCGGCATCCGTGGTGATGCGCGCTATGTGCTCGATCGCTTTGACCTTGCGTACGTGAAGCAGTTCGACGTAGTCCACTCGGGCAACTATTGCTTTACCGAGCGTGAACTTCCCAAGTTGAAGGCCGCGGGCATCACGGTTTCGTTTGACTTCTCGGACGATTCGACCGACGAGTACTACGAGCAGATTGCTCCCTACGTTGACTTCGCGTTCTTTAGCGCGGCAGACGCCGCGAGTGAGGATGAGATTCGCGAGCGTCTGGCATGGGTGAGGAGCCTAGGTCCGCGTTTCGTATCGGCAACGGCTGGCGCTGAGGGCTGCATTGCCTATGATGGCGATCGTTATTACCGCCAACTGGCTAAGCCGGTAACGGATATGAAGGACACCATGGGTGCGGGCGACTCATTCCTGACTTCGTTCCTGATGTGTTATCTCGATTCCGTCAAGCGTGGCGAGGATGGTGCCGAGGCCATCGAGCGTGCACTCGACTTTGCGGCGGGGTTTGCTTCGACCGTATGCGGCATGGAAGGCTCCTGGGGCCATGGAGTGCCGATTTCCGAATAGGTGAGCAGTCCCGGGGAGTCGAATTGTCGCCCCCCGGGACTCCATGGACAAAAAATGCTAAATATGAGTACTGTCACTAATTTAGTAACAGCGAAATTAAGCTATTGAGGGCCTAGTTGGGTGTCTGCGAGTGATTAAAACCTGCTAAAAATGACTTTAACCACCTTAAAGTGCCTTGATAATGGATAGCTGTACATTATCAAGGCACTATTTTGCCGTAAAATAATGTGACTGGATTTGCAACAGTACTCATATTTGGCATTTTTTGCCCACCGGGGCTAGCGAAGGTCAAAAACAGAGTGCGCATTTGCTAAAACTGCCGACTCGATGCACTCTGCGTCGCGGTTTTTGAGTGAGGCGATGCGTTCTGAGGTCCATGTGAGCGATCTGATAAGCGACTGTGCGCTTGTTTCGGTGTTTGCCTCCGCTGGTGCATCGGTCTCGAGCAGTAAACGATCGAGTGGAATCTGTCGTGCGTATTCGCGTCCTCGTTTAGACGCGAGCATGCGTTCGTTGACGGAAAAATAACAGTCCGCATCACGCGCGCGGACGAGTTCGTCCGAAGTGCCGCTAAACCAGTGGAAGATGATAACGGGGGAGTCGGGGTTTGGGATGAGTAGTCCATGCGATTCGAGGACGTCCAGTACGGCTCCTGCCGAACGAACGGCGTGAATTGATATCACGCGCCCGGTAAGAGGATGCTGCACGAGTGTATCGCAGAGCCGGTCAAATGCCTGTATTTGTAGCGGCTCACTTCCGGCAAAGCGTGCGGAAAAGTCGAGTCCCACCTCGCCGATGTAGCGCTCTTGGGCGGCAACTTCGCAAAGCAGATCGACTTCGGCAGGACCGCAGCGGCCGTCGGCGAGCCACCAGGGGTGGAGCCCAACGCCAGCGATGATGCCTGGTAGGCGACGGGCGCGCTCGTTTGCGGCCGAAAAGTCGCGTGGGTCGACCCCGCAGTCAAAGAGCCCCAGACCCGACGCCGCCGACTCACTGGCTGCAGCATCGGGGCCGAGCATCAAATCAAGATGACAATGCGTGTCAAAGAATTGCGGTTCCATCGCAGGACATCCTGCTAGTCCAGGCGCTGGCCATCGGCGCGTACGCGCTCGGTGCCGCGCCCACTGATCTGGCGGATAACCTCGCCGGCGATCATCTGGCCCATGATGGGCGGCATAAAGCTGGCGGTGCCCAACTCGGTACGCTCGTGGATATTGGACGGGTCGCGGGGTTGGGTCTTAACCGATTCCTCGCAGCTAAACAGCACGTGCAGGCTCTTGATTCCGCGCTTCTTGCATTCTTTGCGCATGATGCGGCTCATGGGGTCACGTACCGTATCGAAAATGTCGGCAAAGCGGAGGCACTCGGGATGGAGCTTGTTGGCCCCGCCCATGGAGCTAACCAAACGGATGTCGTGGTCCTGAGCATATTTGGCAATGGTGAGCTTGGCCGAGATGGTGTCGATGGCGTCGACGACGTAGTCGAGTTTGCCGTCCGTCTGCTCCAAAACGCTCGCAAAGAACTCGTCGATGTTATCGCTCAACAGGTATTCAGTTCGCTTGATAACGGTGGCGGCGGGATTGACATCGCGAATCATGGCCTCCATCACGTCAACCTTGCGCTTGCCGACGGTGCTGTGAAAGGCGATGGCCTGACGGTTGATATTGCTGGGCGCGATGACGTCCTTATCCAGAATGACGAAATGACCGATGCCGCCGCGGGCGAGTGCCTCGCAGCAGTTGGAGCCCACGCCTCCGCAGCCGAGCACCAGTACCGTAGCATCGGCGAGCTTGTCGAGTGCCTCGCGGCCCATGATGATCTCGAGCTTGGTATCGCGCGTCTCGACGAGAGCAGTAGCGTTTTCGGTCATAGACATCCTCCGATGGGGAAGCGAATCGTGTTTAAGCTATCGTCATTATAGGTATTATCGCGATTTCATTTGAGCCCTTGGGGTTTGTTGAAATGGGATCGGGATTCGCATAAGATTGAAGCAGATGGCACCCGTTGCAGCGGGTTGGCCAACTCCGAAACACGTTTATGGCGTGAGAAGTGGCCGTCTTCGCATTACGCGGGGGCGGCTATTTCATTCGACCTCCAATGTGGATGCCGAGCTCCACAGCCGCGATTACAAGCAATAACAACGTCAGGACATCGTCAATACTCATAGTCCATCTCCTTCTTGGGTAGAGGGAGCTGGCCCATCTGCTTCAACTTCCATTGTAACTAAACACGAACGAATGTTCTATAGATGTTACTGTATTTGACAGTTAGACAAACATCTAAATATCGAGTATAGTGTGCACGTCATGAGAGATGATGAGAGGAGGTCTTATGCCGGGAGAGGGTTTTAAGGCGCTTGCCGATCCAACGCGACGGCGCATTTTGGAGTTGCTGCGCGAGGGCAATTGCACGGCGGGGGAGCTTGCCGAGCATTTCGATATCAGTAAGCCGTCGCTGAGCCATCACTTGGCGACGCTCAAAAACGCCGGGTTGGTGACCGACGAGCGCCATGGCCAAAACATCGTATACAGCTTAAACACCACCGTCATGCAGGACTTGATTGGTTGGTTTATGGGCTTTACAAACACGGAAGGTGATAAGGATGAATAACGAAAACAAGGGCATTCACCCCACGGGGGTATCGTCGCGCGTGTGGATTGCGCTGGTCGCTCTGTGCGTCGCCAATGTCGTAGCGCACCTCATGGTGATGCCGAGCTTGCCTGCGCAGATTCCCACGCATTGGGGCGCGAACGGCGCCGTCGACGGTTGGGGTCCTAGCTGGATGGCCTCCGCGCTCGGCGTGCTGCCTCTGGCGCTTCTCGCAATGTTCTGCGTGGTGCCGCGCATCGATCCCAAAGGTGAGGCATATCGAACCTCGGGCAAGTTCTACCAGGGCTTCGTAATCGCCTTCACCTTGTTCATGTGCGCCATAAGCTGGCTGGGAGAGCTTACGGTCTGGGGCGTGGTGCCGGCGGTCGGTTCGGTTAACGTGCTGATTTCCGGTGTTGTCGGTTTGCTGTTCATCGGCGTAGGCAACTACTTGCCGCGTGTGAAGCAGAACCATACGCTCGGTATCAAGACACCTTGGGCGCTTGCCGATCCCGAGAACTGGCGCCGTACGCAGCGTTTTGGCGGCGCCTGCTTTATGGTGCTGGGTATTGGCCTGATTGTGATGGGCGTGGCAGGCAGCGTGCTTTCGAGTGAAGTCGTCGCCGCGGTGATTGCGGTTCTGGCGTTTGGTTCGGTCGGAGCCGTCTACGTCTACTCGTATCTGCTGTGGCGCAAATCGCAGCGGGCCGTTCGCTAAGGTTGCGGAAAACTAGCGTACGCAGTTCATAGTATGTTCCGGGGGACTTTTCCCAGGTAGTATTAGGGGTGTGGGCAACCATGCCCCTTTTTCGTTACGTTTCAGAGCTGATTTCCTTATTTCGTTTCCACTAAAGCGAATCAAGAATAGGGAAACAACAGGTAGAAAGGATAAAACAGGCAAATGGCAGAGTTTATCTACCAGATGTATCAGGCTCGTAAGGCCCATGGCGACAAGGTAATCCTTGACGACGTGACCCTGAGCTTCTACCCCGGTGCCAAGATCGGTGTTGTGGGTCCCAACGGCATGGGCAAGTCGACCCTGCTCAAGATTATGGCCGGCATCGAGGAGGTCTCCAACGGTGATGCCAAGCTCACCCCCGGCTACACCGTGGGCATCCTGCAGCAGGAGCCGCCGCTCGACGACGACAAGACCGTCATCGAGAACGTGCGCATGGCATTTGGCGACATGATCGCCAAGGTCGATCGCTTCAACAAAATCGGCGAGGAGATGTGCGACCCGGACTGCGACATGGATGCCCTCATGGCCGAGATGGGCAAGCTCCAGGACGAGATCGACGCCGCCGACGGCTGGGATATCGATTCCAAGCTCGGTCAGGCCATGGACGCCCTGCAGCTGCCCGATTCCGACATGCCGGTCAACGTGCTTTCCGGCGGCGAGCGCCGTCGCGTGGCCCTGTGCAAGCTGCTGCTCGAGGCTCCCGACCTGCTGCTGCTCGACGAGCCCACGAACCACCTGGACGCCGAGTCGATCCTGTGGCTCGAGCACTTCCTGCACAACTACCAGGGCGCGGTGCTTGCCGTCACGCACGATCGCTACTTCCTGGATAACGTTGCCGAGTGGATTTGCGAGGTCGACCGCGGTCACCTTTATCCCTACAAGGGCAACTACTCCACGTATCTGGAGACCAAGGCCGCCCGTATCGAGGCACAGGGCAACCGCGACGCCAAGCTCGCCAAGCGCATGGAGGCCGAGCTCGAGTGGGTGCGCAGCTCGCCCAAGGCTCGCCAGGCCAAGAACAAGGCCCGTCTGGCTCGCTACGAGGAGATGGAGGCCGAGGCCCGCGCAAGCCAGAAACTCGACTGGACCGACATCCGCATCCCTGTGGGCCCGCGTCTGGGCAACAAGGTGCTCGAGGCTCATCACCTGCACAAGGAGTTCGATGGCCGTGTGCTCATCGACGACCTATCGTTCACCCTGCCGCGCAACGGCATCGTGGGCGTCATCGGCCCCAACGGCGTGGGTAAGACCACGCTGTTCAAGACCATTGTGGGTCTGGAGCCGCTGACTTCGGGCGAGCTCGAGGTGGGCGAGACCGTCAAGATTTCTTACGTCGACCAGAACCGTTCCGGCATCGACCCCGATAAGAACCTGTGGGAGGTCGTCTCGGATGGCCTGGACCACATGATGGTCGGCGAGACTGAGGTTCCGAGCCGCGCTTATGTGGCGAGCTTTGGCTTTAAGGGCCAGGACCAGCAGAAGCGCGCTGGCGTACTTTCCGGCGGCGAGCGCAACCGTCTGAACCTGGCGCTCACGCTCAAGCAGGGCGGCAACCTGCTGCTCCTCGACGAGCCCACGAACGACCTCGACGTCGAGACGCTGTCCTCGCTCGAGGCGGCGCTGCTCGAGTTCCCGGGCTGCTCGGTGGTCATTAGCCACGACCGCATGTTCCTGGACCGCGTCGCTACGCACATTCTGGCGTGGGAAGGCACCGACGAGAATCCGGGCAACTGGTATTGGTTTGAGGGCAACTTCGAGGCCTATCAGGCCAACCGCATCGAGCGCCTGGGCGAGGACGCAGCCCAGCCGCATCGTATTCACCGCAAGCTGACGCGCGACTAGTAGCAAGTAGAAAGGCCGCCACCAAGGGCGGCCTTTCTTGTAGCAATTGCACTGCAGCTATGCCCTGGCTGCTGGTTTGATTCATAATCAAAGTCATCTCTTTGGGATTAAAGCCCGTTTTTGCTATGAGTGATTTTCTAATTCCGTTTAAAACGTAAAGACGCATTGGGTTGCAAGGACATAAGCAAATCGAATTGAAATATAACCAGTGCTGTAACGTTACAAAAAAGATTATAGAATAGGAGTACCTTATAAGTCGCTTCTCTAGAAAGAAGAACATATGCTTTCGCGTCGTCGTTTTCTGCAACTTGTCGCGTCTTCAATTGTCGCCTTAGCCGCACGTCCGAAAGAGGTTTTTGCTTCGACGGGCAATATTGATGGTGAGCAGATACAATTTACTTCTGAAATTGCGCAAGAGCTTGCCGATAAATATATAAAGGGACTCCTCGGCTATTCGTATACGCCTTCTGACCCTATTCCTTTTGTAGATGTTGATGGGTCCCCGCTTGGTTACATTGTTCCGGTTGTGACATCCAATAGAGCCGCGGGCTATTTGGTTTTAGATGCTTCAGATGATGAAATACTTACGGGATATCGTTTTGGAGACGGCTTAGTCAGCCCTATGGATCGGGGAGGAGATCTTGGTGTCGAGTCTTATTCTTTCAATAACCCAGTCGTAATGATCAATCCATTCGAATTCGGCGTGCAATCTTTGGACGGTTCAATAACAACAAATTGCGGAAGAACAATCCCGGCTGTTTCCATAGAAGGACGGCCTGTCGTTTTATCGAATAAACCTTCAAGCTGGAACGATGTTGTAATTTACGCAACTCAAATGCAGGATTACACAGTATCTGGATTTCGTTCCATTTCTCAGTTTATGTCATATGATGAAAGCGAGATTAAGAGGCTTACCGCCCACTATGCTTGTATGGTGACAGCTTTTTCGAACGTTGCGGAACTGTATGGCATTGCCAATTTATATAGCGACCCTTCGCAATATATGCAGATATGGAATTACACCAATACCCATGCTCTTTCCGATGAAGAACAGACTGTTCCCGGCGTTGTTTTGGGTGGAACGCCGATATCAACCTGTGCAACGGGGTTTACAAATTACTGCGCAAGCAGAGGAAGTACTCTTATCGCCCGCACTGTCTCCTCTCCGGCTATCGCGAGCATTCAAAATGAGATTAACTCTAATAGACCGAATGTTTTACATGCGAGTTTGTACAACGGATCAGCCCATTCTGTAACAGCGGAGGCTTACGCCACACTTACTGGTAAGAAAACTGGAGAGACAAGGCAGATGATTGGCATAGCGGACGGCTGGAATTCATCTTTATCCTTCCTGAAGTATGATCAGAGCTATTATGCGTGGACTTATGGAACGACTTTTTCGAAGTAGGGCGATTCGTCTAGCTCTGTCTTTGGTGCTGATGGCTTCATTGGTGGGCTGTTCAACAAAGGAAGAGATATCGCGCGGAGGTTCCGGAGAAGTGACTGCGACAGACTCAGGTTCATTAGAAATAGCTGGCGGGCATGCCGATGTGATGTTACAAGGAAAAGGCGTGCTTAGGTCGATTGATGCTGAAGACGCTGTCTGCTCAATAGAGGATTTGAAGACAGGTGAAACTGCATCGTACCGAGTTTCAGATAATGCTGCGAATATGATTGAGTCGATACCGACTGGAGCGCAGGTTTCTTTTAGATACTTTGCTCCGCAACTTGAGGATGAGCTTGCTTCTCTGGTGTCTATATGCACCGATGACAACTAAAAGGCCTGAATTCAAACGGCCTCGGATGGTCAATTGGCTATCCGAGGCCGTTTTTTACTCGACCGGGGCTTCGACCTTGTCGATGGCCCAGGCGGCTCCGAGACCGCCGGTGGTGTTGCGGCGGATGCGCACGGTAACCTCGCGGCGCTCGCCGGCCTGCGTGTAGCACAGGGGGAAGTTTGCGCGGTTTCGCGCGGCCTCGATGGTACCGCGCTCGCGGGCGATCCAGTAGTACTCGCCGACAATGCCGAGGGTGTCGGCGCCGTAGGGGAGATAGGTTGACAGCTGGTGTAGCAATGGGCCGGGGCAGAAGACCTCGGTTGCGAAATCGACGGGGAAGTCCTTGGGGATGGCGGGCGCTGCAGGTG